>DIDP01000038.1 GCA_002418205.1 Anaerolineales bacterium UBA5797
GGGCTGCTGCGGATCCGTTTCAGCCATTTTTTCACCCAGCATTTGGAATGACCCAGCGCTTCGGCCAGTTGTCGTTTACTCCACTCCGGATGTTCCAGCCACATCGCCCTCAAGTTACAGCGATCCACGACCCATTGCTCTTCCATCGCCAGCCTCCTCGAATACTTATACGCCAGAATACCCCCAAATCTGGCGGTGGGGTGCGATGTAGGTAAACTGCCCTGGGTGTCGATGTGGGTAAACAATACACACACCACCGGACATGCGGGTCCGCATCCGGCGGTTCAACGAGAATAACGTAATTGGCTGTATTGTACGGACAAACTTTCCAGCCCTGAGTTGCGCCAAAAGGCGTTATTCAGGGCTTCATGTATCGGGGGACAGTGTGCCATACGCCAGGCGCTGGTTCCCGTCGCTCCCAGTCTAGCTCGTTCCGCAGGAACTCCCAGACGAACCAGTTCTCGCAGACGGGTGGCACCGTGTTTCCAGCGTTTCCACAATAACTGTCTCAATCTCCGTCTCAGCCATTCATCCAGTTCCTGATAGACACTCGGCGTGGTCGCCAGCCGATAGTACGCCATCCAACCTCGGTTGTACTGGTTCACTTCCCACAAGATGTCTTCCAGTTTGCCCGAGCGGGTGCGCCTTGTCAGGGATCTCATCTTCTCCATATAGCGTTCCTTTGTGCGGTTGGCGATACGGATGAAGACTTCCCGTTTCCGCTTCCAGAAACTGAACCCCAAAAATTTCGCTTTCGTGGCTTTTTCCACTTTACTTTTCTTCGGGTTGACTTTCAACTTCAATTTCTTCTCCAGGTACTGCTTCATACTCTCTAGCACCCGTTCCCCTGCTCGTGGTGTCTTCACGTAGATATTACAGTCATCCGCATAGCGTACAAATTTGTGCCCACGCTGCTCCAGTTCCTTATCCAGATCATCCAGCATGACCCCCCGTACGGGGGGTGACGTTCGAAAGTAATGGCGATAACGGGCCGCCTTGAGGGGTCCCTTCTTCCGTCTCCATTACCACTCCGTTTACCATCACGCCGCTTTCCAGATAGGTGCGAATTAGCTTCAGCACCCGCTTGTCTTTCACCACCCGCGCCACCCGTGCCATTAACATATCGTGGTTAACCCGGTCGAAATATTTCTCGAGATCGATGTCGACCACGTATTCATAACCCTCCTGAATATAGGTCTGGGATTGTTGGACGGCCTGATGCGCGCTTCGCCCTGGTCGATATCCGTAGCTGTGTGGTGAGAATACCGCCTCAAACAGCGGTGTCAACGCTTGTGCAATGGCTTGTTGGATAAATCGATCCAGCACACGAGGAATGCCTAACTGCCTGACCCCTCCTTCTGGCTTGGGTATCTCTACCCGCCGCACGGGGCTCGGCCGATACTGCCCACTTTCGAGAGCTTCTCGCACTTCCAACCAGTGCGCTTTCAAGTAGCCGCGCAACTCATTCGTTTTCATCCCATCTATGCCCGCTGCGCCTCTATTGCTCTCTACTCGCTTCAACGCGGTTTGCAGGTTCTCTCTCGCAAACACTGCCTCCCACGTCCCTACGTCGGACTTTCCATTGTCTCGTACCGGGAAGAGCTCGACGCTCTGGGCCGCTCCCACAGGCTTCACCTGCTTTGTCGTCTCAGAAGTCCCTCTATCCGAGGGTTTCTGCCTTCCATGCTCTTTCCGCGAACTACCCACTGTACTCATCCTCTCTATTGTTCGGCCCTTCCCGTCCCCCCCCCAAAAAAAACGGTACTACGGCCTCTGCTGACTCCTGTCATCTCAACCTGCCCTCTCGAACAGGCTTACCTTCGGCTTGATGACAGGTCTCCCCGGGTAAGTTCGTTGACTTTCCCTGCACCCTTGCCCAATTTACTGCTTCGGCTCTTGGTTGCATTGGGCTTCGTTGTATCGTGCCAACTCGCCCTGCCTCACAGCCTCCGATTGGGTTTGTGTTCCTCAAGTCGCAGGTTTGCTTCCGGCTTCCTTCAGACCCCACCTCACGGTGGCGCCCTTGCCTTCCACTAATGATTGGTGCAACCAACCCTCATTCGGGTCTTTCACCCTTTAGCCAACGCCCATGCCGGGCGCACACGAAAAATCCCCATCGAGTGATGGGGATTTTTCGTAAGATTGTGTTTTACACATTCAGGGAGTTGTTGATGGTGCTGAAGGTATTCCCGATCTTGGGACCGAGCAGACGCATGACTGCGATCACGACGATGGCGACGAGTGCGAGGATGATCGCATACTCAACGAGGCCCTGGCCTTTTTCCTTGGGTGCAAGTAACATGATACGAGTTCCTTTCTGAAATATGAATTATTTGAGATGCGACTCAAAGTTGAACTAATTTTGATGAATTGGCTCAAGTTTTCAGGCGCAAATTTTGTTTACATACCTGTTAGGTGGATGTCTCTCTGGCAGAATGTAAAGTAAAGCCCCGCCTTTCGGCGGGACTTTTTGCTCGCTAGAGCAGGGAGTTGTTGATGGTGCTGAAGGTGTTGCCGATCTTGGGCCCGAGCAGACGCATGACAGCAATCACAACGATGGCGACGAGCGCGAGGATGATCGCATACTCGACGAGGCCTTGGCCTTTTTCTTTGGGTGCAAATAACATGATACGAGTTCCTTTCTTGAATAAATATTTCTGAGGGACATCCTCAGGTTATCGGTATTCTAGCAAATTTCATGATTTTTTCAAGTGTTTTTGTTAAATTCGTGCTTACACTACCGTTAGGTATCTAGCCATGTTCTCCCGGTTATAGATGAATATACGAAAATCTCGCCTCTCAAATCCTGAAAGACGAGATTTAACAATTACAAGTCAAAGAATCTTAATCTCTAAAAGAAGGAATCCATGGAATTGTTGATGGAACTGAAGGTATTGCCAACCTGGGGACCGAGCAGGCGCATTGAGGCGATAACGACGATGGCGATGAGAGCCAGGATGATCGCATACTCGACAAGACCCTGGCCCTTTTCCCTGGGAGAAAATAACATATGAGTAATTCCTTTCTGAAAAAATTAGATGCTTGCATGACCGATTCCGTAGAAAGAAGCCTCGTCTCTCGACGAGGCTCTTTTGCTCGCTAGAGCAGGGAGTTGTTGATGGTGCTGAAGGTGTTGCCGATCTTGGGACCGAGCAGGCGCATGACCGCGATCACGACGATGGCGATAAGTGCGAGGATGATCGCATACTCGACGAGGCCCTGACCTTTTTCCTTGGGTGAGAATAACATGGGAACACTTCCTTTCTGAAAAATCGTGTCCGAGTGATCGATACTGTGGAAAAAGTCCCGTCTCTCAACGAGGCTTTCCTTGCTCGCATGAGCGGCTTACACGTTCAGGGAGTTGTTGATGGTGCTGAAGGTGTTGCCGATCTTGGGGCCGAGTAGGCGCATGACAGCGATTACGACGATGGCGATGAGTGCAAGGATGATCGCATACTCGACGAGGCCCTGACCTTTTTCCTTGGGTGAGAACAACATGGGAGCATTTCCTTTCTGAAAATCGTATCTGAGTGATCGATACTGTGGAAAAAAGCCCCGTCTCTCAACGAGGCTTTCCTTGCTCGCATGAGCGGCTTACACGTTCAGGGAGTTGTTGATGGTGCTGAAGGTGTTGCCGATCTTGGGACCGAGCAGACGCATGACTGCGATCACGACGATGGCGACGAGCGCGAGGATGATCGCATACTCGACCAGACCCTGACCTTTTTCCTTGGGTGCAAACAACATTTGATATCTCCTTTCCTGGAATAATGAACTGCCTGAGGACCGCCCTCAGTACTAGTTACAAGACATCATACCCGAAAAAATGTTACAGAAGGCTCTTAACCAATTTTTATAAAACCGTACAAAAACAGCCTGTTTCCGGTAAAATCGCCGCCATGTTAAAACGAATTTTCAAGTGGGTTGGACAGGCGCTGTTATTCGCCGGGATCATGAGCTTGCTGGGTTTGCTCCTGCCCAGGTTGATCACCTACCTGTATTCCCTAAACCGAATCCATCAGGTGGATGAGGCTCCTTTTGAGCGCGTTGCCATCATTTTTGGGGCGGGTTTGCGGCGGGATGGAACCCCTACGGCCGTGCTCCGTGACCGGGTGGAGACCGGGGTCAATTTGTACCTGAACGGCAGGGTAGAAAAACTCTTGATGAGCGGAGACAACCGGTACATTGACTACAACGAACCCGAAGCCATGCGCCGGTATGCCATATCACTGGGGGTCCCGGATGAGGATATTATCCTGGATTACGCCGGCAGGCGCACGTATGATACTTGTTATCGCGCAAAAGCCATCTTCGGATTGGAAAGCGCCCTGCTGGTTACACAGAGATTCCATTTGCCGCGGGCTTTGTTTTTGTGTGGTGCATTGGGCATAAAATCTTCCGGTGTGGAAGCCAACAACCGGAATTATTGGAAAAGTTCCCTCTTGATCTGGAACGTTCGAGAACAGCTTGCCACAGTGACCGCATTTTTGGACGTGCTTGTGGATAAACCGGTCCCTGTCTTGGGACAGCCGGAGCCCATTTTTCTGGATTGACGCGTTTTCCCGGGCAGATGGTACAAAAGGGTGGCCACATTTAGGGGTGGACCACCACCCTGCCGACCTGTCCAGACAAGGCTTGTGTGGATAACTCGCGGTAATCTGTGGATAAATGGCATTCCTTGTGGACAAGTTGACCAGTCGGGTCTTTTTTAGTGGAAGAGATACCCCCATATTTGGGGGGTGGTCTATTGGTTTACCAAGATGTAGAAAATGCTGAAAACCTCCTGTTTTTGTGGATAGACTGTGGATGGTTTTTCCAGATTCTTTCCACATGGTGAGACGGCTGGTTTACCGGAAACAGACCCAACATCCGGAGGGAAGCGCAGGGTTTTATCCCACATATGGGTGGTGATTCGATTTGTCCACAGTATCCACAAGTCCTACTACTATTACGATTCTCATATCCTGTTTATTTAAATGCTTGAATCCAAATGGCAAATCCTGTACAATCCTCATAACACAAAGCCGCACTTTCATTGTTGGGAGGTTCCCATGGAGATGATCAAGGTTTCTGCAAACTCCCGTACTTCTGCTGTTGCCGGGGCAATTGCGGGCGTCGTCCGTGAGCATAAACGGGCGGAGGTGCAGGCAATTGGCGCCGGAGCGGTCAATCAGGCGGTGAAGGCGTTGGTCCTGGCGATCGGATATCTGAGGAACGATGGGATCGAGGTGGTTTGCGTCCCCGAGTTCGCAGATGTAACGATCGACGATAAGGTGCGAACTGCCATTAAATTGGTGGTCGAGCCGCGTTAGGATAATGGGGGCCTGGGACTCGGTCTTATTTTGGAAGGGGGCTTATAATAGTGTCACTTTGAACGCATTGGGCGTTTCCCGCCTCCCGCGCAGGGACATCTGCCTCGGCGTTCTGAGAGTGACTCACTACTGAATTGTATGCGATACCGTAAAGAGTTCGTCCGCGCACTGTTCTTTTTGTTCCTGCTCGCCTGTTTGTTGACCGGGCTGGCAGGGACCGTGCGCGTCCCCGTCCGCGCCGCGCCAGCTGTTCAAGCAACAACTCCTCCGACGCTGCAAGTAATAATCAGCGAAATAGCCTGGGGTGGTACTATAGCGTCTCCCAGTACAGACGAGTGGATTGAATTATATAACCCAGGACCTTCTGATGTTAACCTTGATCAATGGCTCTTGGTCTCGGGTGGTGCATCACCAAGTATAAACATAACACTCAACAATTATTTGTTGCATGTTGGAGAGTATTATTTGTTAGAAAGACAAAATGATGGTGTTATTTCGACTATCACTGCTGATCAAGTGTATGTAGGTCCTGGAAACCTATTGAATGATGGCGGAGACACTTTATATTTATACGCTCCAAATGGTGCTGATTATGATTTAGTAGATGTCGTTAACAGTGACGGAGGGCCGTGGCCTGCAGGAAGATCTGATGGATACGGAAGTATGGAACGCTATGGGGTGTATGAAGATAATGATTATATTTGGGTGACTAATCCAAATCCTGATCCTGCGCTTAATGAGGATTTCAGAAACAATTTAATTTATGGAACTCCAAAGAATCAGAATTGGGCAGAAACAATTACTCCGATAACGACAACAACAATTGTTTCTGATTCGCCGGACCCATCTACAACCAATACAGTTGTTAATATTGCTGTAAGTGTTAAAGGTGGACCAACAGACCCAACAGGAACAGTAAATATTACAGGAGCGGATACCAATTGCACTATAACGCTCAACAATGGCGACAGCGGTGTGGGCAATTGCAATGTGAGCTTCACTACCAATGGAACTAAAACCCTGACTGCTACCTATAGTGGTGATCCAAATCATTCGCCTAGTAGCGATACGGAATCTCATGATGTTGTTCCGCCTATAACCACTACCACAACTATCACATCAATAACTCCCGATCCGGCATTTGTAGGTGAACCTGTTAAGGTTTCTGTATCAGTAGTAGCAAATAGTGGATCACTGAAACCGACCGGAACAGTAAGCATTGCAGGAGCAAATACAAACTGTGATATTACACTTTCTAATGGAGTTGGTAGTTGCAATGTGAACTTTACATCCGTTGGGAACAAAACACTAGAAGCCACCTATAACGGCTCTGGCGCATTTGTCACAAGTAAAGATTCTGAAAATATCGATGCATTACACAAGAGTACGACTACAATTACATCTGATGCACCGGATCCGTCTCAGATAAATCAGCAGGTTTCTGTAAATGTTCAAGTAACGGGTGTCTCGGGATTAAATCCAACAGGAACCGTAGATATTACAGGGGCAAATTCCAATTGTTCTATTACCCTTTCAAATGGTGCTGGTAGTTGTAGTGTAAATTTCTCCTTCTCAGGTACGAAGACACTAAAAGCGACATACACTGGGGATAATAATTACTTTGGTAGTAGTGACACAGAAACTCATATCGTTTCATTTGTGTTTAGAACTGCCACTCCTAGACCCCAACCGCCGCCGCCCCTCGTTGCGATCAATGAATTTGTCCCGCGCCCCGGCACCGATTGGAACAGCGACGGCGTGGTGGACGTGGGCGACGAATACATCGAACTGCTCAACCACGGTGTGGTGGACGTCAACCTGAGCGGCTATCGCCTGGACGACGAAGCCAACATCGGTTCCTCGCCCTACCCACTCCCCTCCCGCATCTTGAAACCCGGCGAGCGGATCGTCTTCTACGGCAAGGAAACCGGTCTGCTGCTGAGCGATGGCGGCGATGGCGTCCGTTTGCTCAAGCCGAACGGTCAGTTGATGGACGCCTATAACTACTCTGTTGTGCAGTTCCCCGACCAGTCCTTCTGCCGCCTGCCCGATAACGGCGGCGCGGACGATTGGAACACCAACTGCTACCCGACCCCCGGCTTGAAGAATTCCCTGAGCGGAACCTCCCTGCGCCCACCGACCGAGACCGACGTGGACAAACCGTTGTGTCCCATTGCGGATACACTGCCCGAGGATTTTGTGGTCGCCGAGTGTTCGCCGGTCGGGAACAACATCTGGAACCGCTATTATTGGGATCGCTTCGGCTGGTTCGGGGAAAGGGTGATCGAAAATTGGAACGGCAGGTGGGAAGTTTTCTTTGATTAAACCAAAACGTCCACCCCAAAACTTAAGGGAACAGCCATCGACTTTGACTAAATTGTTCCGACAAACAAATTAGACGCTACTCTAAGGCCCTTTTAGCCAAATCTAGAGAAAAACCAACATCACGTTCTGCTTTGTCCAATTTATTATAGGCTCTTCTTTCTGAATTTAATACGCGAATCGAATCATATTTACTTACGGCAACCTCACTGATTTCACCTCGTTGTAACCTTTCAAGTACTGAACCCCATTCGATCTTGAAACTCTCAGTTCTATGAATCTGCTCCTCAACTTCAGCTCTTACGTCAATAATTTTTTTATAATTTTCGGAAAGATCTTTTAAAATCTTTGTATGCCTTTTTGATTGACAAACTTTCCTTAACTCAATATTTTCAGTTAATACTCGCTCTGTTCGGTATCTCATCTTCTGAAGTTCTTGTAACAACTCATCCATTTGAAAAAATTTACTTACTGTAAAAATTTTTTTAGTCAATAGACTGGTTATAAAGCAATTTAAGAAAGAAACTATGCATCTCGCTCTTTTATCATGCCATCCCATCCTGATGTGATAAAGGATTAGCCACCGATTTTGATTTAATTGTTCCAACTTGGGCCAAATAAAAAAGCCAACCGTTTGAACCGGGTTGGCTTTTTGTTTACATCAGTGCAATTCTCTGTTTATCTTTTAATCGTCCGCGGCGGCGCGGGCAACCTCTTCCGGCTCGAAGACCACTTCCTCCTTGCCGGTCAGTTTGTCCTGCACTTTTTCGATGATCAATTTCAAATGACCGGTATGGGAAACATAATCCAGGTCGTCGGCGGGGACGGCGAGCACAGGGCAGAGCGTGAAGTTCTCGATCCATTGTTCGTAGAGGTTGTTCAGTCCCTGCAGGTAATCGGCGGCGATCGTCCGTTCATAGTCGCGGCCGCGGTTGGAGATGCGTTTCAGCAAAGTGGGGACGGAGGCTCGTAGATAGACGACCAGGTCCGGGGGCGGAAGGAGGCGGGACGTCGTTTCGTAAAGATCGCGATAGGTCTGATAATCCCGTTGGTTGATGTGTCCCTGCAGGAACAGGTTATAGGCGAAGATCTCCGCGTCCTCGTAAACGCTTCGGTCCTGGACGACCGAGTTGGGATGCTGTCCAAGTTTATAGTGCGAGCGCAGGCGATGGGTAAGGAAGAAGACCTGCGAATGGAACGACCACGCGCTCATATCGCTGTAGAAATCCGCGAGGTACGGGTTCTCGGTCACGGGTTCGTAGAAAGGCTCCCAGCCGAGGCGCACGCAGAGCATTTCCACGAGCGTGGATTTTCCCACGCCGATGTTTCCTGCAACGGCAATAAATTTTTTCATCGCGTCCCTCCGCAAAATTTGAGCGACCGGTGTTGGTCGCTCGATGTTGATCTACTTCGGAATTTCTCCAGCCAATTCCTTGTCGATCACCTGCTTGAAAACATCCAGCGGCTGCGCACCCACGATGGCGAGACCGTTGATGAAGAAGGTCGGCGTGGAGCGCACACCCAGGTTGACGGCGAAATCGCTGTCCGCCTGGATCGCTTCCTGATATTTGTGATCGTTGATGCAGGCTTCAAAGGCATCCATGTCGAGTCCAAGGTCCTGCGCGTACTGGATGTACACGCTGTTGCCGAGGCTCTCGCTGCCGAACAGTTTTTCATGGTACGACCAGTAGGCATCCTGGTCGCCCGCGCACATCGCTGCTTCGGCGGCGGAGAATGCATCCGGATGAATCGACGTCAATGGCAGATGGCGATACACCATGCGGATCTTGCCCGGATAGGCGGCAAGCAAAGGTTCATAGACCTGATCGTGCCAGCGGCGGCAGTATGGACATTGATAATCGCTGAACTCCACGATGGTAATGGGAGCATCCTTCGGACCGAGGGAGGGGAACCCTTCGGAGGGGATATCGTAGCGGATGAACTGCGGCTCTTCCGTGACCGGCGCTTCAACCACCGGACCTCCAGCCTGCGCGGCCGTTGTGGAACCTCCTCCGGCTGAATCGACTCCCCAGACCGCATATCCCAAAAGGATTCCCGCCGCAAAAGCCAGGACGGTCAAAACCGCATAAAAATGGCTTTTCTTGAAGGTGACCGTCTCCACTTCCTGCTGGATGGGTTCGACAGGTTCGATACTCTCAGGTTCGATGACGGGCTCTTCCCTGACTTTTTTTGTTTTTGTTGATCTTGGTGGCATGGACGGCATTATAACATGCGGGGCGGCCCTGCTACTTTAAGAATTGGAGTGCGTATTATTAATGATAGTTGACTGAAAAAAATGACCTGGAGGTTGAAATGACATCACATGAAAAACGCGTCCCCTGGTATCTGTGGCCCTTTGCGGCGATCTGGAAACTGCTGGCGGTGATCGTCGAAATGACGGGTCGTCTCGTTGCCATGATCCTCGGCATCGTGCTGATGATCGCCGGTGTGCTCGTCAGCCTGACGATCGTCGGGGCAATTGTCGGTGTCCCGCTGGCGATCGTGGGGCTGTTGTTGTTCATCAAGGGAATATTCTAAAATCGCATGGAAGGACGATTGCCCTTCCATGCAACAAATGAAAAAACCGCGAAGGATTCAAATCCTTCGCGGTCGTCTTAAAAAATTTACGAACTGACTTGATGCACGGCTCTCTGTTTGCGATACTGCCCTCTGATCCGATCCCGCACGGACACGATCCCTCTTCGCACCTGAGGGATGCGCATGACCAGAAAAATGATGACGATCAGCCCATAGATCAACGGCTGGGCAATATCTCCCTGTGCGGTGAAGATATTGCCTTTTTTGTTCCATGCGAAATGCAGGACCACCAATGGTACGATGAGATAAACTGCCTTGTGCAGGCGCTTCCAGTTTTTGCCGAGACGTTTCTTCCAGATATCGAAGGAGGTCCAGGCGAGCGGGATGAGCAGGAGGAAGGCGATCAGCCCGACGATCAGACGCGGGTCCTGCGTGAAATTCTGCAGGATGAAACTCCATGCCAGACCAAAATCCAGATGCAGGTAGATCAACACGTGGATGGTGGCATACATGAAGGCATACAGTCCAAGGGCGCGGCGCCGCTTGAGCAGTTCGCTCCATTTGAAGAGCGTGTTGAGCGGTGTGCATGCCAGCGACAGGATCAGCAGCGCAACGGCATGGTGACCGGTGCGTCGTTCCAGATACTGCACGGGATCTGCCGTGAGGTCGCCCGTGAAGTATTGAAAGATCAGGATCACCAGCACCGACCAGGCATACACGTGCATCGCGATTTGAAGAGGGGTGTAACGCTTGAAAATGGTTTTCATAATTCCTTTATGGACCCGACGGCTTCAAAAACGTCGGGTCCTTTTCGACCTAATAATATACACTCAAATCCATGCCTGCATAGAGGTCGGCAACCTGTTCGGCGTATCCATTGAACATCAGTGTTGGGCGGCGTCCCAGTTCGCCGACGCGGCGCTCCGTTGCCTGCGACCAGCGTGGATGCGGACGGTCGGGATTCACATTGGAATAAAAGCCGTATTCGTTGGGCGAGACCGAGCTCCACAACGTCTCTGGTTGTTTGTCCGTCAGTTCGATCTTTGTGATGGCTTTGATGGATTTGAACCCATACTTCCACGGCACCACCAGCCGGATCGGCGCACCGTTCGGGTTCGGCATCGGCTGTCCGTACAGACCCGTGGCAAGGATGGCGAGATCGTTCATTGCTTCGTCGATCCGCAGGCCTTCCTGATAGGGCCACGGATAGAACGGACTTTTCTGCCCGGGCATTTCCTCGGGGCGATATACCGCTTCGAAGCGCACATACTTCGCATCCGAGGTCGGCTCCACTTCCTTCAGCAGGCTTGCCAGCGTAAAGCCGGTCCAGGGGATGACCATGCTCCAGGCTTCCACACAGCGCAGGCGGTAGATGCGTTCCTCCTGCGTGAACCTGCTCAACAGGTCTTCGATGCCGTAGGTCTTCGGGTTGTTCACCATGCCATATACCTCGACGGTCCATGGCTTGGAATTGAAGTCTTTGGAAAGCGGCGCCACACCTTCCTTGTCTGTGGTGAACTCGTAATAGTTGTTGTAGTTCGTGATGTCCTTGAAGGAATTGGCGGGATCGCCCAATTCGTCCGTGTAGCTGCCGGATGGGACGACGGGCGCTTCACCCTCAGGGACGGCTGTTCCCGTTGCCTGGGGCGCGCACGCCGCCAGCAATGCGGACCCGGTCACGATGCCCGCGGCTTTGAGAAAATCGCGCCGCGAGATATATTGCGAATATGGCGTGATCTCGGAGGATTTGATTGGAACGGACTTGAATTTATCGGTCATGAGTTCTCCTGTTATCCCCTGTCATTGCGAGGAGGGTCGAAGACCCTCCTCGCAATGACAGGGGATAAAATTAATATTCTTCAGCCAGCAACGCCTTGATGTTCTTCTCCGTCTCGGCATATCTTCCCTCGCCGATATGCACATAACGGATGTGTCCCTGCTTGTCGATCAGATACAGCGTGGGCCAGTAATGGTTTTTATAAGCCCGCCAGGTTTCGCCGTCATTATCCTGCGCCACGGCGTAGGGAACATCCAACCGTACGAGCGCTTCCTCCAGGTTATCCAGATCCTCCTCGTAGGAGAATTCGGGGTAGTGATTTCCAATGACGACCAGACCATCGTCTGCATATTCATTGTGCCATCCCCTCAACGAGGGGATCACATTCCTGCAATTAATTCAGCCAAACGTCCACATGTCGATCAGGACGACCTTGCCTTTCAAGTCAGCCAGGCGCAGGGGAGCATCCACATTCAGCCAGGTGTCGTTCGTTAGTTCGGGAGCAGGTCCGAGGTCCGGCAGTGAAGCGACCTTCGGCATTGGCTCCTCCGTATGCGGTTGGACCTCGTTTTGATCCGACACGGGGTTTTGTCGTGCGGAACACCCAAAAAGGATTAAGGCGAGCAATCCAAATGCATAACGTCTCATCATCGGTCTCCTTGATGACGTTATTCTAGGAAAACTTCCTTACAAAAAGATTACGCGAGGATAAATAGACCCTAAAGATTTCCCGAGCCTTCAGGATCTGCTGCGTGGAATATGAAATGTGAACTGCGTGCCCCTGCCGATCTCACTTTCCACTTTGATATCGCCCCCATGCGCACGGACGATGCCGCGGGCGATGGCCAGACCCAGACCTGCGCCGGTGCCGCGACTACGGGACCGCGAAGCGTCGCCGCGATAGAAACGCTCGAAGATATGTTGCAGGTCCTCCGCGCGGATGCCTTCGCCCGTGTCGCTTACGGTCACTTCCACACCCTGTTCCGTCCGCCGTACCCACAGGCTGACCCTGCCTTTGAACGTGTGCCGCAGTGCGTTGCTGATCAGGTTGTTGAGCACGCGTCCGATGGCTTGCGTATCCATGAAGACCGGATCTACATCGGAGTCTACGTTCCCCTCGAGAGTGATCTGTTGTTGCTTGGCGAGTTCGGTGAAGCTTTCGAGCGTATCCGAAACGAGGTCGCCCAGTGATGCCTCGGCGCGGTTGAGTGGGAAGCCGCCTGCATCGAGTTGCGCCATCTGGAAGAGATCGTCGATCAGGGCGGAGAGGTTCTGCACCTCGCGCTGCGCCGTGTTGAGATAGCGTTTTATGGTTTCCGGGTCATCCACCACGCCGTCGGTGATCGCTTCGAGGATCGCCCGCATGGACGTGAGCGGGGTCTGCAGATCGTGGCTGACCCAGGCGATCAGGTCGCGGCGCATGTTGTCGAGGTCGCGTTGTTTTTGGTCGGCGGCTTGCAGCTGCTCTGCCATTTGGTTGAACGTGCTGGCGAGCGCGCTGACCTCATCCCGCCCGTGGATCGGGACGCGCGTTTTCAAATCGCCCTGCGCGAGTTTTTCTGCCGCTTCCTTCAAACCGTGGATGCGTTCGGTCACTGTGCTTGAAAGGAAATATCCCATCACCATGGCCATGCCGCCTGCAAACACCAGCAAGATGATCGCAAGCAAAAGGTCGTGCTGGCTGGCGAACATCATCTGTGCCGAGAACCATACGTTGAAAAACGTCAGCAGGCTGGCGAGCGCGTACCCGCCGAGCAATGTCCAGCGCAATGTGGGGGAATAATTGATCCAGCCGAAGCGATATGCAATGTAACCGACCAGCGCCGAGACCAATGCCGTGATGCCGAGATATAAAGCCATCAGTCCCAACTCGCTCATCGGCGGGACCATGATCAGGAAAAAGATGCCAAGCGAGACCGCCACGATCAGTAAAATGCCGATGGCAAAGCGGGCAAGGAGGGGAGATTGGGAGAAGGTGGATTTCATAAGAGTCTTTTCGCCCTGAGCAGAGTGAAATGCAGACGAAGGGCGCTTCTTCTGCAGGACGAAAAAGCATCGTCCCTCCGCTCAGCGCGCCAGGTCATCACGGTTCGAATTTATAGCCCACGCCCCACACGGTCAACAACCGCGCAGGTTTGGACGGGTCATCTTCGATCTTCTCGCGCAACCGGCGCACATGCACGGTCACGGTGCCGGGGTCGATGTATTGCGCGCCGCCCCAGACGCGCTCGAGCAACTGTTCGCGCGTGAACACCTGTTTCGGATGACGCGCCAGCAGGTACAGCATGTCGAATTCCTTGGCGGTCAACTCGACGTCCGATCCGTGCACAACGACGACGCGGCTATTCGGGTCGATGGATAGATTGTCGAAGGACAGAGTCCGTTCATTCCCGGGTTCAACCTGCTCCCGTCCGAGACGCCGCATCACAGCCCGGACCCTGCTCACCAACTCCTGCGGGCTGAACGGCTTGACCACATAATCGTCCGCGCCCATTTCGAGCCCGGCGATGCGGTCGATCTCCTCGCGGCGGGCTGTCAGCATGATGATCGGCACATCGGAACGGTCACGCAGCCAGCGGGTGAGGGAGAGACCGTCCACCTCGGGGAGCATCAGGTCGAGGATCACGAAGTCCGGCACCTGGCGTTCGAAGATGTTCATCGCCTGTTTTCCATCCGACGCGATATGCACGGTGAACCCGGCGCGTTTGAGATACAGGCTGACCACTTCCGCGATGCTGGCTTCGTCTTCCACAACAAGGATGTACTTTGCGCTCATGATTCTCCAATCATACACGAACCTTGCGGTGTACAGCGCTTAACAAAAGATTACCCGCCATCAGGCTCAGTTCATACTTTCGTAATGATTTGGCAGTCCCCGATTCCAGCCAGCCTAATTCGATCCTGAGTCATACTCGAGATAGACAAAGACCCGGTTGCGCCCTGCGTGTTTGGCGGCGTAAAGCGCCTTGTCTGCTGCGCGCAGGAGTTCCTCCTTTGTTTTGCCGTGGGCAGGGTACATGGCAAGCCCCATCGAAACCGTTGTGCTCAGGTTGAACCGCCCGTAGGGGATGTTGAGATAGCCGATACTCCTGTGCAGTTCATGCGAACGCGTCTTTGCCGTGTGGACGCCTATATTCGGCATGACCAGGACGAATTCCTCGCCTCCGAATCGGCAGACAAAGTCGCCCTGGCGGCTCTGGCTTGTGACCGTATCTGCCAGGGTGCGCAGGACAAAATCTCCGGCTTCATGTCCATAGGTATCGTTCGTGTTCTTGAAATGGTCGAGGTCCATCATGAGGATGCATAACGGATAGTGCTCGCGCGCGGCGCGCGCCAGTTCGCGTTCGAGGGTTTCCTCCAGGTAGCGGCGGTTGAAAAGATTGGTCAACGGGTCGCGTATGGCTTGTTCGCGCAGCTGGCTTTGCAGGAGGCCGATCTCGATCAACTGCGTCTGCATCCTGTCCATCGCGTGCCGAAGATCCTTCTCCACCTCCTTGCGGTCGGTGATATCGCGGAAGACGATGAGACGCCCGCTCAGGCGCTGGTCATCGTCATATAACGGAGACACGCGCAGGTCCAGATAGCGAGACGGGTTGTTGGGGAGTCTCAATTCGGTGCGCGCTTCCAATCCATTCAACAGATAGTCCGAGTTGCCGTTCCAGAAATCCAGGACATCGGATATGTTCCGCCCCAGAAAGGACGCCGGGTCATCCTCCAGAAACGAACGCATGGCGGGGTTCACGTCAACGACGCGTCCCTGCGCATCGATGACCATCACGCCGTCGCTCATGTTTTCGATCAGGCGGCTGCGCGCAATGGGGATCAGGTCCATGAGCTGATGGCGGAAAATGGCATACACATAGATGATGCCGGAGATGCCGAAGGAAATGGGGGCAAGATCGAAATCCCTTAGAGCCGCGTAATTGGTCTGTGTATAGATGCTGAAGGCGAACGGGACGATGGATCCCCACAGTACGAGAATATACTGCTTTTTGAAGATCGAATTTGCCTGCCGATAACCGGCAATCAGCAGACAGAACGCCAGCAGGATGAGCGCATAGGAATATACTGTGTTGACCCAGAACCAGAAGCCGCGGGTGATCTCCATGATGAGGAGTCCATTCTCATCCACCAATTCGACGGATTGGAACGTTAACTGCGTTGCGCCCCATACAATCGCCAGCGTGACGACAGGTTCAACGGATAACAGGATGGCATTTCGAAATGTGAACCAATGCTCCCGGTGTGTAATGTGAAGCGTGAACACCAGAAAAAGGGTGGGGACAGCCACCATGCCAATGTACATGATCTTCAGCCAGAAGACCTTTTGTTCCAGAGGCAGGATCGTCCACGTAATTGCATAAGCGCCCCCCCAGATGAACATTGCCACGAGCATCCCGAACAGCGCAGTGGAACCCGGCGCGGTGCGGCGGCGGGCGATCATGGCTGTGATCAGCGTCGTCACCGCAGATAACGCCAGTACAACCGAATAGGGATGGAATTGAAAATGCATGCTTGAAACCACCTGTGCCCCGATACAGGATATGCTTATATTTTATATGACATTTGCGTCGAATTACTTGCAGGATTCTGGCAGTTTATACGATGTCCCGTTCCAGGTTCGACAACTGTTGTTTTCTGTTTGCCGGTATGTATCCTCCCTGTGCCATCTGACCCGAACCTCCTGGTAATGACGGATTTTAAAGATACAGGCTCGCCGTTCAGCGACGAGCCTGTGCTGCAATCGTTCAATCTCCTCATTCCCTGCCAAATGTTTCGAGTGCGGCATCCATGCTTTCGTACATGGGGATGTTTTGCAAAAAGCCGGTAATGCCCAGCACGTTATAGATCTGGGGAGGCGCGCTGCATAACTTGAGATGCGCCACTTTGAACTGCTCTTCCTTCGGCGTATACACCTGATAGACCTTTTGAAGGGCGCGCATGCCGGCGCTGGTCAGCGTGTCGAGATCCTTCATGTTGATCAGCAGATAGCGTGCGCCTTCATCGTATGCCAGCCGCGCGGTCTCGAGCAATTGGTCCTCGCTTTGCGCATCGAGCCAGCCATCGAGGTGGAACACGGTAACCGGAACGCTGGCTTGTACTTGTTCGGAAGTGATCTTCAGGTCGCTGTTCATGTGGCCTCTCTTTTCAAGTCTCTTTGGTTCCCAATCTTAACACCATTCCTGTTCAAGCGGAATGTCATGACAGTTGGACGTACTGAGCAGACACATAGCCGCGTTTGCCGCCCGGTTCGCGCACATAGATCCATTTGTTTGCCGCCCCGACCTTTGCCTTGACCTTTTCGATGGGTTCGAGGGCGACCAGGATCGTCCCGGCGCTTAATGTCATCACCAATGCGCCGCCCAGAGAGGGATATTTCCTCATCCGCAGTCCGCCTGTGCCGACGGAATTGGAGACCTTGAGTTTTGTCTTCACCGGTTCAGGGACGGTCGGTGCGGGTGTGGGTGGAGTTGGAGCGGGGACGGGCGCCTCATTGACGGGACCTGGGGCTGGCGCCGTTGGTTGAGCGGGCGCGGGCGCTTCGACCTTTTCCAGATACCACGCCGCGGCGAACCCTTCCTTGCCATCCTGCGTGCGGACGCGCACCCACTGGTTGACCGCGCCCACTTTCGATGGTCCGTCCGCTTCGAGCAGGAGCAATTGAGTCCCGGCGGGGACGGAGGCGACAACGTTTGCCATGCTCGAGGTATCGATGCTCGAGCGGATGTTGAGTCCCCAGGTCACATCCGCTTTGACGCGGGCGGAGGGTCCGCCTGGGGTGGTGGTACCAGTTGTCGGCGTGGAAGGAGGCGTGGTGGTTGTCGGTGTGGAGGGAGTCGAGATCGGTCCGCCAGACCCGTAGGCTTCGTAGAGGATGACGTGCGAGATGGCGCGCTTGAGGGTGTTGCCCTGCGCATAGCGCTTCATCAAATAATCTTCCTTTGTGATATCAGGCTGGTAGGGCCAGGGATCGAGCATCAGGTAGTCGTCGCCCTTGCGGGCATAGATGACGACCCAGTGCGTCTGGATGCCGGGCGCGGGGGAGGTATCCACCTGCACGATGGCGGGTTGACCCGCCGCGAGCGCCGCGTCGATCTGTGCCAGCGGCGCGTCACTGGTGGAGCAGGGGATGAAGGCTTTGAGTGTAACGTTAGGGTGGATCTTGCTGACCGCACTCCAGGCGATGGCGGAACTGACGAAGCCGCCGGCGTTCTTGAGTTTTTCGTTGAGGGTCTTGGGCGTTTCCGGGTAGCCGTGCCCGCTCAGGAGCATGGCAGTGGAGGTGAGGGCGCAACCGACGTAACCGATGGTATCTCCCGGATCGCCGAAGCCGAGCAGGTCGTTCTTCCATTGCGGGTCTTGCTGGGACAGGTAAACGAGCTTGAAAGACACGGTTGCCTCCTTTGGCAGTTGAAGACAATGATGGTTGATTATAACGCGAGGGATGTCATTTGAACCCGTACGGCAGGTGTTCTACAAACCCCTCGATATCCCCCGGCACGATGAACAATCGCTTCAGCCGCTTCGAGAATCCATTCGGGTCCTTGGGGATGAGCAGCAAGCCGTCACTGCTATCCCGGGTGCGCGCGAAGAAGTCCCAGCCCTCATCCTTCTTGAAGCGCGTCTGTTCGATGCGGCTGATCTCCCTGAAGGTGAGGAACAGCCGGTAGTCCAGATGCCCCGGTGCAAAATAAACCGCGATGCCGGTGGCAGTGATGATATAAACCGTCGGAAATCCAAAGAATTGCGAATCCCGGTAGGATAACGTGAACCCCACGATGATGATGAAAAACTGCCAGAAGTTCAAGCCGAACTGACCGATGAGCAGATAGGAAACCAGCCCACTCCCCGCTAGCAGGATGGCGATATTGCGCACGGCTCTTCCCCACGGGATGGCTGGCGCGTCCACATAAAACTTTCCATCCCCCGGGGCATGTTCGCGGCGCATATGCGAGATCCATGCCGCGGACTGCCATGCCAATAATAACAATCCCAATAGAATGATCCCAAGGAACACAATGGAAAAGTTCGGGGGCCACGACCACAATACCACGAGTGGAAACCACGCATATGGGAATTGTTTGATGAACAGGCGGGGAACGTTCAGGATGAACCGGTCGAGGAAGGGCTTCATGGGCTGATTATACAGGTAAAAAAATTCCTTGAGAAAATGTTACTCAATCACCAAGCCAGGATGAATCCGGATGTAAAATATCCATAAATGAAATGTTCAACCGACGGGGGATTTATCGTTCAGGAAAGGAACCCAATGAAGTTCATGACCTTCACCCTCCTATCGATAACCGTTTTGTTTGGATTGTATGGATTGCTCCACTTGTTTGGCGCGTCCGCACCTTTAATCATCTTTGTGACGTTGGCGCTGTTCTGCATTTTTTTCGGATGGCTTCTTCCCCGGATTCTCAAAAGGACGAATGTCAAAGTGTGGATTTTCCTCGGGCTCCTCAGCTTGATCGGGTTGATGATCCCCTCCTCCTCGCTCATGGCGGACCGTGAGCCGGGTCCCGTTTCAGATGCGATCTGGTTCACCCTTTTCCTTTTGCCGTCCCTTGCGCTGGTCAGCGCGGCATTCCTCCTCTACGCGGGTTGGGGTGGAACAGTTCCGGAGTCAGACAAAATCTCGAAAGGAATATCGCTTCCGCTAAGCATCCTTCTGATCGTCAAAACCATCTACAACCTGTATGACTTGACGCTTTGGGACAATACCTATGACCCGCTCGGATATCTTTGGCTGATCCTTCCGATCTTTGTGGTCCTGCTTTCCGGATTGATGTTGGCGGTTGCCCTGCCGGGAAAGATCAAGCTGGCGGGATCTGCATATTCGATATTGGTTTCTGTATCGCTGATCGGGGTCTCTACCCTCGCCCAACGCGTCGATTTTCGTCAGGAAACAACCGGAAGGGCGGAGCGAATCGTCGCGGCGATCGATTCCTATTACACGCGCGAGGGGCGCTATCCCGAATCCCTTTCCCTATTGACGCCGCGGTATATCCTCTCACTTCCCAAGCCTATGATCATGCATGGTCAGGATTGGTGCTATGACAGCGGCGATGGTTATTATCGTCTTGGTTATCTGGACCGCGAACATTGGAGCAGTCCGCATTTGATCGGACGGACCTACAAGTCTGTCGGCGAAGTATCAGACCCCCAGCCAATTTGCATGGATGCGTTCCTTGCCATGCAAATTCATATCCCGGATTATCCGTATACTTATTTGACGGATGGCGAATAGAAATCAGTTATCCCCGACCCGTGTTGCTTTTTATCACGACCGTCTCGGCGATGACGGCGCAGATCGCCACAAGGATGTAAAGCCACGGTCCCCACAACAGGAGGGTTGACACATTCGGTTGGAAGACAAGGATGAATACTGGGAATATACAGCCCAATCCCCACGCGAACAGATGAAACCATTGCAGGCGGGATGGGTCTTTTCTCTTTAGAAGGAGCAGGGAACTGAACAAGGGAAGGATGGGCAGGATCAAGAACACCAGCGCCAGTAATTCGCCGCCGCGACCAGTGAATGACCCTGTGATCAGTTGCCGGAGAATGTGGAAAAAATCGCCCGCAAACAACAAAAACCCGGAAAACCATGACATCGGCATCCCGCAAAAATCACCATACAACCGAATGTTGGGAGGAGAACATGGATATTCCGCCGGGACATGAATGCGATCATATGCCCACGGTCCCAGCATTGAAACGATGATCAATAGCAGGATGACCCCACGCCAGAGAGTTTTGTTTTCCATGAGAAATGACATGTGATTCCTCGCCAACTCTGATACTTTCATGGGGTTTCGACCATCAAACTTTGAAGATCAAGTCCAGATATTTCTTTAACATATCGCCGACCAGACCGCGCATGGGCATGGTCGCCGCCATGCCATAGACCGGCGCCATGCCGCCTGCTTCCTCGGGATGTGCCTTGACATATTCGACCGACTCACGCAGATCCTCCACGAACCTCTCTGCCACGCCTGGCTGCGTGTGCCGCAGTGTGACGCAGATATGTGCACACGCAGGTTTATGCAATCCGTTCAGACTCCATTTTTTGCGCGTCATCCTGTCGAGCACCTTGTAGATGTCGAGCGAATCCGATGCGAACGCCACCACGAACAGCGGATCGCCGAGCACGCGCAATTCGGGGATCTCGCGAATCCCTTGTTTGATGATATCCGCTGTGGCAAGGATCTTTTTCGTCGCATCCATGTATCCGTGCACACCGATGGAGGTCAGCGCCGCCCAGCACGCCGCGCTCAATGCGCCGGGGCGGCTTCCCGCGAAGGTCGGCGAGAAATACAAACCACCGGGCCAGTCCGTTGCCGTGTAATACTGGAAATGCCGCAATTCCTGATTGCGATACAGGATCACCGAAGTCCCTTTGGCGGCATACCCATACTTGTGCGTATCCACCGAAATGGAGGTGACACCCGGCAATCGGAAATCGAACTTCGGGACGGGATACCCAAGTCTCTCCGCCCACGGCAGG
The DNA here is from genome assembly GCA_002418205.1 of Anaerolineales bacterium UBA5797. Lineage (GTDB taxonomy): Bacteria > Chloroflexota > Anaerolineae > Anaerolineales > Villigracilaceae > Defluviilinea. Next base: position 21,461 of record DIDP01000038.1, read on the forward strand.
ACGAACCCGCCCAGACAGGCATCCGTGTGGAAGCCGATCTGATGCTCACGCGCCAGTTCGGATAATTCCTCGATTGGATCGATCGCTCCATGCGGGAACGAGGGGGCTGATCCCACGATCACAACCGTATTCCAGCTGACAGCTCTGCGCGCCGCCTCCACATCTGCACGGAATTCTGAGTTCACCGGGATGTGGATCATCCTGATCCCAAAATATTGACTCGCCTTGTCGAACGCGGCGTGCGCGGTGACCGGCACGATCATCTCCGGTCTGGTGATGCCCTTCGTCGCGCGCGCTTGATCGCGATAGGTCTTCATCGCCAGCAGAATGCTCTCCGTGCCGCCCGAGGACACCGTGCCGCAGGCGTCCTGACCGTTGAGCATATGTGTGGTCATGGCAACGATCTCCGCTTCGAACTTTGTTGTGCTGGGCCATACATCGGCATGCAGTGGGTTGCTCTGCGAATTGACAGCATAGACTTTGTTGAGGAAATCAATGTGTTCCTGATCGCCGTGATAGACCGCGCCAGAGACAAAGCCGTCTTTCCACTGCATCTCTTCATGGTCACGCATGGCTTCCATATCACGCAGGATCTCCGCCCGGTCACGACCGGCCTTCGGAAGTTGCGTAAAGGTTGTGAAATTGTTTTTATATGGCTTGACGGAACCTTCCAGCCCAGCCATCATATCGTCGTATTCCCTTTCGATCTTCCGGCTGATGGATGGAATTCTTCTAAGTCGTTTTTCGATCCACGCGACTACGCGCGGGTTCATCCGCCCCAGATGCTTGAAGAGAAATTCTTCCCAGTTCATGTTGCTCCTGACGGCTTAAAGTTCTAATTCCGATTCAGCCGCGCAAAGATTTTTTTATTGCTTTCATAGATTGCCGTGAACTCCCTGAAAAGTTCGTCATAGATCTTGCGATGTTCAGGATTGGGCGTATATGTTTTCGCAACCGGCACGCGCGCGGCGATATCGTCATAACGGATGAATCCCAGCGCGGCGGAGGCCAGCAACGCCGCGCCGCGCACATTGACTTCGATCGGACCCTTCATCTGACGGATCGGTCGGTCCATGACATCGGCATGGATCTGGCACCAGATGTCCGACTTTGCCCCGCCGCCGACCATGTTGACCGCCTCCGCGCGTTTTCCAATGAGTCCCTCCACATAGCCCAACAGCCAGCGCGAGTTGTATGCCACTCCCTCGAACACGGCGCGGATCATATGTTCGCGCGTGGTTTGCAGCGACTGGTTAAAGAATCCGCCGCGCACGAAACGATCATCCACGGGCGCGCGCTCGCCGTACAGCCACGGCAGGAAGATTAGTCTGTCGCTGCCGGCGGGCGTCCGTTCGGCGATCTGGTCGAAGAGTTTGTAGGCATTCGCAGGTTTTTCATTCACCGCCATTTCATCCTGATGGAAGAGAATGTTATCGCGCAGGGATTGCAAACAGGCGCCCGCGCATTCCTGCGCATCGGTCAGCAGGTAGCGTCCCGGTATGGCGGAGGGCAGCGCGGCGATGCTGTGAGTCAGATCGGTCTTTTTGAACGGGACGTGACACGTGATCCACGAGGAGGTCCCGATGTAGAGATGCGGTTCAAAGTCCCGCACCGCGCCGGAGCCGATGGCGGCGGAGTGGATATCGGGCGAGCCGATCACCACCCGGACATTTTCCGTCAAACCCCAGCCGCGGGCGATGTCAGGTTGTAAAATGCCGAGGATCGAGTTGGCAGGCTGAAGGTCCGGGAGTTTCGAGGCGTCGACGTTGGACATCCTGATGAGACGTTCATCGTATCTGACGTTGTTAATATCGCGGTTGTCGGTCATCCAATGCAGGGAGATCGAATCGAACGAGGCGGCGAAACGTCCGGTCAGGCGGAGACCGATGTAATCTATCGGTTCGAGGAACTTGAATGCCCGCCGATAGATTTCGGGCTGGTGTTGTTTGAGATGGAGGATGTGGGCGATGGGATCCTTGCCCGCAATGGCGGGCGCGCCCCCGGTCAGACGGATCCACTGAATCAGTTTTGCGGGGGAATATCCCTGAATGTTGAGCGCCCCGCCTGCGATCTGATGGATCTGCGGTCCGCCGCGCGAGTCCATCCAGATGATGGCATTGCCGAGCGCATCCCCGTTTTGATCCACCGCCACCGTCCCCGACCATTGACCGGTGCAGGCAATGGCAACGATATTTTCGCTCGCGGCGAGACCTCTTGCGAGCAGGCGTTTTGCAGCCTTTTGGATGGCATCCCACCATTCGTTGGGAGATTGTTCCGCCCCGCCGTCAGGAAACAACAGGAGTTTTATTTCCTCGAATTCGCTGCCCAGCATTTCCCCTTGTGACGAAAACAACGCCACCTTGGGTCCCGATGTGCCAAGATCGATCGCAAGGATGTACTTCTCTCTTGAGGTCATGCTTCCTCCCAAATATGTTGTCGCATTCGTCACAAGTATACAACCAAACAGACCGCGCCCATCGCACGGTCTGTTGATTTGAGCATGTACGGATTGTGTTTATTCCAGATGACGCGTCTCGCCGCTGACAGCCACGCTCTCCCCGACCTTCGGGCTGAATCTCACCATCAGACGGGACGGCATGCCCATATCTTCACCCTGCAGGATCGTAAAGGAGTTTTTCCCCTGCCAGCCGATCTCTCGTAAATATCCAGCCAGCGCCGCAGCCGCCGCGCCCGTGGCGGGATCCTCGTAAACTCCGCCGGAGGCGAAGGCATTGCGGGAATGGAACACTTCATCGGATTCGTTCCAGAGCAGGCTGATCGTGATGAGTCCCTGTTCGTTCATCAAAGCCTTGACCTCATCGAACAGATACTTCATCTCCGCAAGTGTTTTGCGTTCCTTCAGAACAAGGATCAAGTGCTTCGCTCCCGCGCTCGCAAAACGGACTGGATACCTCGTGTCCAGATCATTCATCGTCAAATTGAATGCCTCAAGGATTCTATCTACATATTCCCAGGGCGCGTCATCAGAATGTGTTTCGGGAGATTGCAGGGTTGCAATAAATCCAGTCTCTGATCTATCGGCGCGCACACGGATGCGGCTGTCATTCAAAACCAATTTGTATTCACCCTCGCCAAAGCGCTCCCCCAATGCCGCGCCCAGTGCAATCGTTGCATGTCCGCAAAATGGGACTTCCATCTCCGGCGCAAAATAGCGCACGCGCCAACTGTCCTCCTGTTGCACAAGGAAGGCTGTTTCAGAAAAGCCGACCTGCTTTGCAACCTTCAACATTTCCTCGTCGCCGGGCATTTCATCACAAAATGCCACGCCTGCGGGATTCCCGCCTTTGCCGTTATTTGAAAACGCCGCCAACTTTAAAACGTTCATGCTTATCTCCTGATCGATGTGTCAACATGGGATTTCGCTTGTGGACGATTTGGAAGGGGAATATGTTCCAAAAAACAAGCCGCATCCTCGCGGACACGGCTTGCCTGTTTACTACTTGCCACGTTCCACTTCTATTCGATCTTCCCGGTCAATGTTGCCAGTTTCAACTCGCCGATCGCCTTGGTAATGGGGATCTCGCGCGGGCATGCCATCGTGCAGTTATACGCCGTGTGGCAGCGGGCGAGACCGTCCGTTTCGGCGACGATGTGCAGGCGCTCGGCGGCGGCTTCGTCGCGGCTGTCGAAGATGAAGCGGTGCGCGGTCACCAGCGCCGCCGGGCCGTAATACTGGTCGCTTGCCCAGAACGACGGGCACGAGGTGGTGCAGGCTGCACACAGAATGCACTTGGTGGATTCGTCGAAGCGGGCGCGCTGCTCGGGAGACTGGAGCCGCTCCCTCCCGTCGGCGGGAAGCGGGGAGTCGTTGATGAAATATGGGAGCACCTTCTTGTAGTTGTCGAAGAACGGTTCCATATCCACGATCAGGTCCTTGACCACTTTCAATCCCAACAGTGGCTCGACCGTGATCCTGTCGCCGATATCGCGCACAAGGGTCTTGCAGGCCAGCATGTTGCGCCCGTTGATGCGCATCGCATCCGAACCGCACACGCCGTGCGCGCACGAACGGCGGAAAGACAGCGTGCCGTCCTTATAGCCCTTCACATGCTCGAGCAGGTCGAGGATGCGGTCGTTCTCCTCGGCTTCAATGGTATAGGTCTCGTAGTGGAATTGCTTGTCCACTTCGGGGTTGTAACGGAAGATTTTTAAAGTTACCTGCATGTCTGCCTCACTAATAAACGCGTTTCTTGGGTTGGTACTTCGTGATCACGACCGGCTTGTAATCGATCTTCACCCTGCCGTCCTTCTTCCATGCCAGCGTGTGTTTCAGCCAGTTCTGGTCATCGCGTTCGGAGTAATCCTCGCGCGAGTGTCCGCCGCGCGACTCTTTGCGGTTCAAGGCGCACTCCGCCACCACGTCCGCGATCTCGAGCATATTGCCGAGTTCCCAGGCGTTGAGCAGTTCGGTGTTGAAGATCCTGCCGGTATCGGTCACACGTACATGTTTGAAGCGTTCCTGCAACTCGCGGATCTTGTTGATGGCTTCCTTCATCCCTTTTTCAGAGCGATAGATGCCGACATCGTCAAACATGACCTTCTTCAACTCGGTGGAGATATCGAACGCGTTCTGCTTGCCAGATGCCGTGCGCAGCGCCTCAAACTGGGACCTCGCGCCTGCTTCCGCGTCATTGGGCAGTTTCTCGAAATCGGCCTGCTTCGCGTACTCCGCGGCTTTGAGCCCCGCGTGCTTGCCGAACACCACCAGGTCGAGCAACGAATTCGTGCCGAGGCGGTTCGCGCCATGTACGGACACACACGCGCATTCGCCCGCCGCATACAAACCGGGGAAGACCGTGTTTTCACTGTCGATCACCACTTCACCGTATTTGTTGGTGGGAATGCCGCCCATCGTGTAGTGCGCCGTCGGCTGGATGGGCATCATCTGTGTGATCGGGTCCACGCCGAGGTAGACGCGACAGAAATCGATGATGTCGGGCAGTTTCGCAAGGACCTGTTCGCCAGTGATCGTATAGGGCGAGCCATCGGGATTTGTACGCCCGTCCATGGCAGCGTATTTGTTCACCGTTTCAGGGCGCACATCGAGGTAAACATAGTTCCTGCCGTTGACGCCGCGTCCCTCGCGGATCTCGGTATAGATCGCGCGACTGACCACATCGCGTGAAGCCAGGTCCTTCACGGTCGGCGCGTACTTCTCCATGAAGCGCCTGCCTTCGCCGTTGATGAGGACACCGCCTTCGCCGCGCACACCTTCCGTGATGAGGATTCCAAGTTTGTAGATGCCCGTCGGATGGAACTGGAAGAACTCCATATCCTCGAGAGGCAGACCCCGGCGCAGAAGGATCGCTGCTCCGTCGCCGGTATAGGCATAGGCATTGGAGGTCACCTCGAAGATGCGCCCATGTCCGCCCGTGGCGAAGATCACAGCTTTTGCGTGAAAGGTATGCAACTCGCCGGTGGCAAGTTCCACCGCCACCACGCCCGCAGCTTTGCCATTGACGATGAGGAAATCCAGCACCTGATATTCATCGAAGAAATTGACCTTGTTCTTCAAGCATTGCTGATACAACGTTTGCAGGATCATATGACCAGTGCGGTCCGCGGCATGAGCCGCTCGCCGGACGGGTTTGCCCGTTTCATTGTTCGTGTGTCCGCCGAACGGTCGCTGGGAGATGCGTCCTTCGGGAGTCCGATCGAAGGGCAGACCCATGTGTTCGAGTTCGAGAACCGCGTCGATGGCTTCACTGGTCATGAACTCGATGGCGTCCTGATCTCCGAGATAATCCGAGCCTTTGACGGTGTCATAAGTATGCCATTCGGGTTTGTCTTCTTCGTAGTTGCCCAGCGCGGCTGAGATTCCGCCCTGCGCCGCGCCCGTATGGGAACGCGTGGGATACAGTTTGCTGATGACCGCTGTCTTTGCGCCGCGCGAGGCGTAGAGACCCGCCATGAGCCCCGCGCCGCCCGCGCCGACCACGACTACATCAAATTGGTGAATGTTTGCCATTGCGATGTCACTCCTACGAAGTCCAGATGATGTAAAGTCCCATGGCGCTGAAGGCGATCACCATGATGATGCTCAGGATGCGGACGATGTTCCTGCCGCGGGAGGAAACGATGTAATCATCTGCGATCACGACCAGCCCGTGCATGCCATGCGCCACAGCGACTAGCAGGAGCAGGCTGCCGGCCACCCTCCACAAGGGGGTTGACCATGGAGCCAGGTCGGGGACATCCGTGCTTTGCACGTGGGTGCTGTTGGGCATGAAACCCCAGCGCAACACGTCCGCCAGATTCATCTGTGTGCGTGCTCCCATGATCAACGCGCCGATGATCGCGAAGAGGATCAACGCGTACATTGCCAGCGCGGAGAGACGGGTGAACAGCCACATCAGCATCTCGAAGTTTAAGCCGCGTTTTGAAAGAGGCAGGGATCTTGGTTTTGTCGTTGCCATGTCAGCCTCCCAGCGCCGTGCTCAGAATGACGAACACCGCGATCCCGTAAACGGGAATGAAGACCGCCCATTCGATCCAGATGGCTTCGCGCGAGTGTTCGATCAGTTTTGGAAACAGGTCGAGGATGGTGATGCGCAGTCCGTTGATGGCATGGAACAGCGCACAGAAGAAAACAAATATCTGGAACGCCCAGTTCTCGTAAATGTCATTCAAAAGACCGCCGATATCCCCCCCGAGGTAGGATGCCAGTATGTGCATCGCTACGAATATTGCCATGCCAAGCCCGCCAATGCGATGCAGGACGTAGGTCAGCATGGGACCCTGTCCCCTGTATCGCAAGCCTGTTGCAAGACTGACATTTCTTTTCAGGCTCATCTATGCCTCCATGAGAATTTGGTTTTTGGGAAGATGAGGAATTATCTCATTCCCATTTAATTTGTTAAAAGTGACAATAATCATGGGTTATTGGTTTCAGACTTCCTCCAAAAAAGAGGGCGTTGACCCTTATAATCCAAAATGCTAAATTTACGAAGCGGTCTTATTCTAACCCAATTTTTATTGTGGACAATTTATTTTAGTGCTGTTATTCTTTGGAACCGCAAAATAACGCAACACTCGATTCCTGGAGGTGTTTATGACCGAACCAGCAAGCAGGCGGGATTTCATCAAGGGAGTAACGGCGATCGTTGGAGGACTCATCACCACCGTGATCGGCATCCCTACCATTGCCTATCTCATTGACCCCGCGCTGCGCGAGAGCGCAAAAGAAGCCTGGATCCCTGTGGGAAAACTCGAAGACATGCCTTTGGGAACGCCGACCCCGTTCTCTTTTACCCGTGTTCAGGTCAATGGTTGGGAACGGACCGCCACCAGCCACGGCGGATTTGTCATTCGCCGATCGGAGAATCCCGAAGACCTTCTCATCCTCAACAGCCGGTGTACGCATCTTGCCTGCACCGTGAACTGGTCCGAGAACGATAAGGTTTATCTCTGCCCCTGCCACGATGCCAAGTTCGGACAGCAGGGTGAGGTGCTGGATGGGCCTCCCCCTCGACCGCTCGACCGCTACGAAGAATTTCGCGTCACCGAAGACGGCATCCTAGAGATCTTTTACAAGGAAGGCTAAGCGCATGTGGAAAAAAGTATTCGACTGGCTGGATGAACGGCTTGGCCTGAACGACATCTACAAGAACCTGCTTGATCGCCCCGAACCCAAAGGCAATTGGTGGAACACACTCGGCTCTGCGAGTCTGTTCCTTTTTGTTTTACAGGGACTGACCGGCATTTTTCTTACCGTCTATTACACCCCCTCACCCGACCATGCCTATGACTCGATCCAGTACATCATGGAGGGCGTGGCATTCGGCTGGCTGATCCGCGGCATCCATCACTGGGGCGCTTCGTTGATGGTGCTGATCGTCTTCATCCACATGCTGCGCGTTTTCGTGACCGCCTCCTACAAATATCCGCGCGAGATGACCTGGCTCATCGGCATTGGTCTGTTGCTCACGACCATCGGCATGGGCTTCACGGGTTATCTGCTCCCGTGGAACCAGCGGGCGTATTGGGCAACGACGGTCGGCACACAGATCGCAGGGACGGTTCCCTTCATCGGGGAATTCATCCTCAAAGCCCTGCGCGGCGGACCGGACCTGAGCGCCCTCACGTTACAGCGCTTCTTCTCCGCCCACATCTGGATGATCCCTGCCATCCTCGCGGGGCTTATCGGTGTGCACCTGTACCTCATCATCAAGCACGGCGAATCCCACTTCCCCACGAAGGAAGATTAAGGAGCGCCCCATGAACGAAGAAACGAAAAAGAAAATCAACGAACGGTATCAACAGGAACTGAATCGCGGCGAATTCTTCTGGCCCGATAGCATCTTCAAAGACCTCATTGTGTCGCTGGGGATATTTGTCGTCCTCCTCCTGCTTGCCACATTTGTTGGCATCGCCGCCGAACCCAAGGCAGACCCGGCAGACACATCCTATCTGCCGCGCCCCGAATGGTATTTCCTTTTCCTCTTTAAATTCCTGGCGCTGTACGGACAGATCCCCGTCATCGGCAAGATCGAATGGCTGGCGACCGTCCTTGTCCCAGCCATCGGTATCGGTCTGTTGACCCTCCTGCCGTTGCTGGACAAATCCCACTACCGGCATTACTCACGTCGTATCTTTGCCCTCACCACGATGGGCACGGTCATTCTGGACATTGTGCTATTGACCGTTATGGCAAGCCTGCCCGTCCCCCCGGACGCGGAGGAACTGGCCGCCTCCACGACACTGCAAGCCATCGGCGGATTGTGGATTCCCGCGGCGGTGTTGACGCTGCTGGTCTTGATCTACGCTTTCAGGCGTGGCATGTTCTGGGAGTCGACGAGGCGGAGCATTCCGCTTTGGATAACGGTGGCAGGCTCTCTTGCGATGGTTGCGATGACCGTCGTCATCAGTGCCCGCGCGGCGGCGTATCCAAAGCCTGAGGAGGTCGAAGTCGCCTCCACACTGGTCGATCAGATCGTTGCCGGGCAGGACCTGTATTCCGTCCAATGCGTGGAGTGTCACGGCGATGACGGTTCGGTGGCGGTCATCGAAGGCGTGGAAGGTCTCGAAGGCGAGGAGATCACGCCCATCAACAGTACGGATGTGTTGTATACGCTGACCGATTCTGCGATGTATGAAGTGATCGCTTATGGGCGTCCCAACGCCGGCATGACCCCATTTGGAAAAGCCTACGGCGGCGAACTTTCGCGCAGTGAGATCGATTACATCATCACGTTCATGCGTTACACGTGGGACGACCGCTTCGAAGCGCCTGAGATCCCCGAACTCTTCCCGCCGCTGGCAGCAGGCGAAGTGCCGTCTTATGATGTCCATATTGCGCCGATCGTCAAACGCTATTGTGTCTCCTGTCATCGCGCAGGCAAGGACAATAATAATTATCTGATGACGACCTATGAAGAGATATTAACGACCGGCGATCAGGTTGACAATAACATCATAGCGGGCGATATGAACAGTTACCTCCTGCAGGTCATTCAAGGAACCCCCATCATGGACCCAGCCAACCCGACCGAGGAGTTGATCGGCGTCATGCCGCCCAAGAGTGTGCTTAAACCCAATGTGGTGGACGTGTTCATCCGCTGGATCATGAACGGGATGCCGCGAACTGCCGAAGAGGCCGCGGCGCTGTTTGTCGAACCAACGCCGGAACCTGAAGCAACCCCAACCCCATAAACGAAGCCGTTAATTCAACGAAATAAAAAGTCGGGATGCAAAATCCCGACTTTTTATTTCATCCTGTATCGAACTGGTACTAGAAGTTCACAGCCATCTATCCCATGTGCTTGATGATCGCATCTCCAAACTCTGAGCATTTGACCTCGGTCGGCTTATCCATCAGGCGGGCGAAGTCGTAGGTGACGGTCTTCGCCGCGATGGCGCCTTCCATGCCCTTGACGATCAGGTCGGCAACCTCGGTCCAGCCCATGTAACGGAACATCATCTCGCCGGAGAGGATCACCGAACCGGGGTTGACCTTGTCCAGGTCGGCGTATTTCGGAGCTGTGCCGTGAGTCGCCTCGAAGATGGCATGACCGGTCTCATAGTTGATGTTGGCGCCCGGCGCGATGCCGATCCCGCCCACCTGCGCCGCCAACGCGTCGGAGAGGTAGTCACCGTTCAGGTTCATCGTCGCAATGACATCATAATCGCGCGGGCGGATGATCGTGAACTGCAGGGAAACATCCGCAATGGAGTCCTTGATGAGCAGCATTTTCTTCCACTTGCCGTCACCGTGGGTATCCCACAACTTGAGAGCCTCTTCCACCTCGGCTTTGATATCGCCCTGCTGTGCGGGGCTCATCATGTCGAAGCCGGGGTCGATCATCTTGGCGTTGTCTTCGACGGAAAGATTCGGGTTGGACTCCTTGTTTCCGAGGATCCAGGTCTCTCGTTCGGTCACGATGCGGTCACGGAACTCACGCTTGGCGAGCTTGTAGCCCCAATCCTTGAACGCGCCCTCCGTGAACTTCATGATGTTGCCCTTGTGAACAAAGTTCACACTCTTGCGCTTGTTATCCAGCGCCCACTGAATGGCGGCGCGCACGAGGCGATCGGTCCCTTCCTCAGAGACCGGCTTCAAGCCAATGCCAGCCGTATCGGGGAAGCGCATCTTGGCGTATTCCTTCGGGAAGGCTTCCTTGAACATTTCCTTGAATTTCTTGTTCTCTTCCGTGCCATACTGGAACTCAATGCCCGCATAAATGTCTTCAGTGTTCTCGCGGAAGATCACCATGTCCACGTATTCGGGGTGGTTCACGGGTGAAGGCACACCCTTATACCAACGCACGGGACGCTGGCAAACATACAGGTCCAAGATCTTGCGAAGCGCCACATTCAACGAACGGATGCCGCCGCCGATCGGGGTTGTAAGCGGTCCCTTGATGCCGACCAGGAATTCCTTGAACGCCTCGGTCGTTTCATCGGGGAGCCAGCTTTGGAATAATTTGAAAGACTTCTCACCTGCGTACACTTCCATCCAATGCACTTTGCGCTTGCCGCCGTACGCCTTTTCCACAGCCGCATCGAACACGCGTACCGACGCCCGCCAGATATCGCGCCCGGTGCCGTCGCCTTCCACGAAAGGGATGATCGGATTATCGGGAACCTGTAACTTGCCATCCTTGATGGAGATCTTTGCCCCGCCTTCGGGGACTTTCACATTCTGATATGCCATTGTCCTTCTCCTTGCGAAAATTATGGCGGGATTATATCATCCGCATCCGACGTGCCTTAGTGACAAATATCATGTCATGCCCGCAAAGGGTATGAGATTTGTCCCCGCTTCACTCCCAAGGGACGGTTGATCCCGTTTCGAAGACTCAATCTGCGCTATTGACACATCCCTGATTCATCGTAAAATTGGGCGCAATGCACGGACGTTTCCACCGAATACGATTATTCCACCACCAATTCTTCGGAATGATTGTTTCTACTTTTCGGAAATCAGAGAGTCGCTTTTAGCGGCTCTCTTTTTTTGCCACCTGAAACTTGAAACCTGGAACCTGAAACCATGCTCAAACTCCCCGGATTGATCGACCCTCACGTCCACGTCCGCGAACCCGGAGGCACCCACAAAGAGGATTGGGATACCGCCACCCAGGCCGCCCTCGCCGGCGGTGTGACCACCATCCTTGCCATGCCCAACACCAGGCCTCCCATCTTCGACGAAGCAACTCTCAACCTCGCACTCGATGCCGCAAAGCAGAAAGCCCGCTGCGACTATGGTCAATACGTCGGTGCAGGACCTGACAATGCGGACATCGTCGCCTCTCTCGCGCCGAAAGCTGCCGGGCTAAAGATGTACCTCGACTCCACCTTCGGCGAACTCCGCCTCGATGACATGACCTTGTGGATGCCGCACTTCATCAACTTCCCGAAATCCGCGCCCATCGTCCTTCATTCCGAATCACGCACCATGGCAGCAGGGATTTTATTTGCCGCAGTTTACGACCGTCCCGTTCACATTGCACATATCTCATTGAAAGAAGAAATCCTGCTTATCAAAGCCGCGAAGGAACGAGGAATAAAAGTGACTTGTGAGGTGTGTCCGCATCATTTGTTTCTAACTAAAGACTCACCCCCACCCTTACCCTCCCCCAAATCCATTGGATTTGGGGGAGGGGGTAGAAAAGAAGTCCGACCACGCCTCGCCACGCAAGAAGATGTCGACGCCCTCTGGGCAAACATGGACGTGATCGACTGCTTCGCTACAGATCACGCCCCACATACCGTCGAAGAAAAGGACTCAGAGAATCCTCCCCCTGGCTTCCCAGGGTTGGAAACGTTACTTCCTCTACTGCTTACCGCCGTTTCCGAATCCCGACTCACGATTGACGAAATCATCCAGAAAAGTGTTGTCAATCCGCGCAAGATATTCAATCTCCCTGAACAACCCGAGACATGGATCGAAGTGGACGAGACCACCGAATACGAGATCAAAGCCGCCGAACAATTCACCCGTTGCGGTTGGACTCCCTTCGAGGGGGGGAAGGTCAAAGGAAAAGTGAGGAAGGTTGTATTACGCGGTAAAACTGCCTTTGAAGATGGGAAGGTTTTGGCAAAGCAAGGGTATGGAAGGAATGTTCGTTAAAGCAAAACCTGCTCTCATCACGGGAGCAGGTCCTGGATGCCTGCTATTTTTCGACCAATGTCCCGCTGATGTATTTGTGCAGGACACTCGAGATCAAAGTCTGATATGGAATGCCCTGACGAACAGCCCGCTTTTGCAAGGCAAGGAGGTCTTTCTCTGAGATACGAATATTGACACGTTTATCCTTGCGAAGAGTGGCGCGGGCGTAGGCGCGATACTGTTCCTTCTGCTCGCTGAGTTTCCTGGCAGATTCCCACTCCTCGGCTTCGTAAGAGGCGAGAAGTTCCAGTTCATCTTGTTGGAGTTTTAGATCGCTCATTCGTCACTTCCTTTCAAATACTTCTTCATGGCTATGCGGCTCGGTATGATCGTTTTTAGAAAGATCTCACGGTCATCTTCGATGAAAGGTACAAGGTACACATAGTCATCCATCTGCAGGACGAATATCTTTTGTCCTTTATACTTTTCCTGGTTGGGATGTTCCAGCACATCAAGCAGGAAGCCTTGTTCGATATAAAAGACAACATCCTCGAATGAAAGCTGTCTCTCTTCTCTCAAAAGTTCGTTTTTCTCTTCGTTCCACGAGAAGTATTTCATGTGCAGATTCTAGCACTTTGTGTGCCTTTTGGCAACAAAAATCAAGATAAAAATCTGGTGTTCTGAATGAAACTCGAGACTGAACGGCTCATTCTGCGCGAGTTCGTACCCGACGATTGGGAACGGGTATTGGAATATCAATCCAATCCACTGTATTTGCGTTATTACGAGTGGACAGCGAGCGACAGAACCCCTGAGTCCGTGCAGGAATTCGTTGGTTGGTTTTTGGATAACCAGAAGGAAGCGCCTCGTCTTAAGTTCCAAATGGCGGTGACGTTGAAATCAAAGGAACTGCTCATCGGCAATTGCGGCGTCCGCATGGATAAAGTGGACGCGGTTGAGGCAGAGATCGGCTACGAACTCGACCCCGAATATTGGAATCACGGCTATGCCACCGAATCCGCGCGCGCCATCGTGGATTTTGGTTTCAGTCGTTTTGGCGTTCATCGCATCTGGGCAAACTGCGTTGCGGATAACACTGGTTCGGCGCATGTGTTGGAAAAACTCGGAATGAAACTCGAGGGTTGTTTGCGCGAGAAGGAGTTCTACAAAGGCAAATGGTGGGATACTCTGTTGTATGGCATCCTTGTTGATGAATGGAAAGAACATAATCAAAGCTATCCCATGCAATGGAAGGAAATTAAGGAATAAATTCGATCAATTTTAATCTACTGGCAATATATATACTTGGATAGAGTGAATGTTTATCGAAACAGAATCAATCTCACCCGTAGAAAGAAGCGGGTTTTCATCCGAAAAATAAAAACCAACCAAAGGAGTAAAAACAAATGCCCACTGACCCCAAATCCCCTTACCTGCCGTTTGGCGAGAACAAGCACGCCGCGTGGTTTGGCAAGGACATCATATCCGTCAAGCAGTTCAGCCGCGCCGATCTGGAGTACGTGTTCGGTGTGGCGCACGAGATGCGCGGCATGGTCGAGCGCGTCGGGACGTTCGACCTGCTGAAAGGGAAGATCCTGGCGAACCTGTTCTATGAACCGTCCACGAGAACATCGTCGTCGTTCACTGCCGCGATGGAACGGCTCGGCGGGAGCGTCATCCCGATCAATGAGGTGAAGTATTCGTCGGTGACGAAGGGCGAGAGCCTTTCGGACACCGTGCGCACGCTCGAATGTTATGCCGATGTGATCGTACTGCGGCACCCCGAAACGGGGTCGGCGGCGATCGCGGCGAAGGCAGCGCGCAAACCTGTCATCAACGCGGGCGACGGCACGGGCGAACATCCCACACAGGCGCTGCTTGATACTTTCACAATTTTCGAGGAACTCGGCGCGGGTCAGGTGGACGGCATGACCGTGACCATGCTCGGTGACCTGAAATACGGACGCACCGTCCATTCGCTGGCGCGCCTGCTGTCGTTGTTCAAGGTCAAGTTGAATTACGTCTCGCCCGATATTTTGAAGATGCCGAAGGAAGTGATGGACGAGGTCGGCGCGAAGGGCATTCCGCAAGCCGAGTTCAGCACGCTCGAAAAAGTCCTGCCCGAAACCGACGTGCTGTATGTCACGCGCGTCCAGAAGGAACGTTTCGAAGATCCCGCCGATTACGAAAAGGTCAAGAGCGCCTACGTGATCGACCCCGAGATCATGCAAACCGCCAAACAAAATATGATCGTGATGCACCCGCTCCCGCGCGTCACCGAGATCAGCATGGACTTCGACGACGATCCCCGCGCGGCATATTTTCGTCAGATGGAGTATGGGTTGTATGTAAGAATGGCTCTTCTCGCGATGGTTCTTGGTAAAGCTTAATACACTAACCACGGAGACACTGAGTCACGGAGATCTTAAAAAGATTTGCCCTGTGTCCCCGTGTCTCCGTGATTAGCAAAGGAATCAAATGGAAACTTTTTTTACTTTTTTGGAAAAACGCGTCGATGACTGTTCCTCCCTCTTATGCGTTGGACTCGACCCGCACAGTAGCGAGCTCAAATCGCCTTCCCCCGCTTCCGCCTTGGACTTCTGCCTGAATCTCGTCAAACAGACCGCGCCTTACGCTGCGGCATTCAAGCCCAACGCGGCGTTCTTCGAAGTCTTCGGCGCCGAAGGCTGGACCGCCCTCAAGCAGGTCATCGAAGCCATTGACGAAGAGTCAAAACGACAGGGTTCACTCATTCCTGTCATCCTCGACGCCAAACGCGGTGACATCGCATCCACTGCTGAAGCGTATGCCAAATCCGCATTTGGGACTCTTGGCGCGCATTGCATCACCTTGAGTCCATATCTCGGTAAAGACTCGATCGATCCGTTTCTCAATTACCCAGAACGAGGCGTGTTTCTGCTATGCAAGACCTCCAACGCGGGTTCGATGGATTTGCAGAATCTCCTCGTCATGCCGATGGGATCAGACATGCCGATGCCTTTGTATATTTACGTGGCAAAACTCGCAGAACAATGGAATGAAAAGAATAACGTGGGGCTGGTCGTCGGCGCTACGCATCCACAGATCATGGAAATGATCCGCGCTGCCGTGCCTGACCTGTGGTTCCTCACACCTGGAGTAGGCGCCCAAGGCGGTGACCTGGAAATCGCACTGAAGTCAGGTCTGCGGGCAGACGGCAAAGGGATGTTGATCCCCATTTCACGCGGCATCTCGCGGGCGGAGAATCCCAAGCTAGCCGCAGCGGAGATCAGAGATCATATCTTGCACATCAAAAGAGAATTGAACCGCTAAGAACGCCAAGAACGCGAAGAATTTAAAAGGTTTTTCTTAGCGAACTTTGCGTGCTTCGCGGTAAAAGGAAACGAAATGACCGAACTCACTCCATCACAGAAATCTCTCGCCGATGAACTCCTCTCCGCGGGCTGTATCAAATTCGGAGAATTCACCCTCAAATCGGGACTCAAGAGTCCCATTTACATTGACCTGCGCAGGATCATCTCTTATCCCAAACTGTTGGAGCAGATCGGCACAGCGTATTTGCCTTTGCTCAAAGATTTGAAATTCGACCGCATCGCTGGTTTGCCGTACGCGGCGATTCCGATAACAACTGCGATTTCCCTCGCGGGTAACTATCCCATGATCTACCCGCGCAAGGAAGTGAAGACCTACGGCACGAAAGCCGAGATCGAAGGCGACTATCACGCGGGCGAGACAATCGTTGTCATTGACGATCTTGCCACCACAGGCGGAAGTAAATTTGAAGCCATCGAAAAATTGACAGGTGCGGGCCTGGTCGTGAAGGATGTCGTCGTGCTCGTGGATCGCCAATCAGGCGCGAAAGAATCGCTGGCGCAAGCAGGCTATTCCATGCACGCGGTGCTGACAATCAGTCAATTATTGGAATATTGGGAAGAGAATGGAAAGGTGGAGAAGGATAAAATTGAGGAAACGAGGAAGTTTTTGGCAGAAGGTAAATAACAAAGAACTCGGAGATTTCTGCTAAGCATCTCCGAGTTCTGCATTATGCTGCAGTTGATTTCACTTTCACCACATCCCATATCACCTCGGGGTGTTTCGCAGCAACTTGTAAAAGTACCCGCGCCGCGCCTTCGGGAACGCGCCGCCCTTGCTCCCAGTTTTGCAGGGTCTTGACGCTGATTCCCATTAATGCTGCAAACTCGGGTTGTGAAAGTTTATAGTTTGATCGGATTTCCTTTACATCAGGAACTTCAATCTCATATGAACGGGACGGTTTTGCCTTGCCGCGCAGAATCTTTCCGCCTTCGCGGACGCTTGCCACCAATTCATCGAACAATTCGTCTTTCATGTGAACTCCTTTTCCACGATCTCGCGCAATACCTTCAACTGTTGCGGAGTCAGATCGTCCTTTTCGTTTTTTGGATACATGAACAGCATCAAAATTTGATCCTCGGCAACGACCCAATAATAGATGGCTCTCACGCCGCCTCGTTTGCCGCGTCCGCTCATCGACCAGCGCACTTTTCGCAAACCGCCGCTCCGTGGGATGATCGCTCCCATTTCGGGATGGGCGAACAAGACAACCTGCAATTGGCTGTATTCATCATCCGTGAGCAGAGATGTAACCTGACGGGTAAAGATGCTGGTTTCAATGAATTGCATATGTTTCTTATAGTATACGCCAATGGCGTACCAGCGTCAAGCGAGCAAGTATTTCTACATGTTAGAATCTTATGAAAAAGGCAGCTCATGAACAAAAAACACACCTTCAAAGCCACCATTATTGATGCAGGCGGAGGCGGCGCGTTCGTGGAAGTGCCGTTCGATGTGGAGGAGGCGTTCGGGGCGAAAAAGCCCAGGGTCAAAGCGATGATCGAGGGAGTGCCGTATCGCGGATTGTTGACTCGCATGGGCGGAGCGAATCACATCCTGATCATCCTTAAGGGAATCCGCGCGCAGATCGGGAAAACGTTTGGAGACGAGATTCAGGTATCGGTCGAGGCTGATGCGGAGCCGCGGGTGGTCGAGATCCCCAGGGATCTGATGAAGGAGTTGAAAAAAGATAGGGAAGCCAAATCCTTCTTCGACAAACTCTCGTACACCCACCAAAGGGAATATGTGAAATGGATTGAGGAGGCGAAGAAGGATGAGACGCGCCAGAATCGAATCGTCAAAACGATGGAGATGTTGAAGATGGGCAAAAGAGGACGATAGTTCATGGAGCCGAAATGAAGAGACGCGGGCAGAGTACATTGAAGGAAAGATTGAGATACGTGAACAAGGCGTATCGGAAGAGCGGTCCGGTTGAAGTGGTGCAGACCTGGATGCAATTGCCGAGGGGTAACAAGATCGCCCTGCCTTCGAGATTCGGTCACGAGGACATCCGGTGTGCGGACAGTCTGGTCGAGTATTGCGTAAATGAATTCTCGCAAGCGGGAGAGGTGGTCTTCGACCCCTTTGCCGGTTTTGGGACGACTTTGATGATTGCCGAAGAGTTGGGGAGACAGGGTTACGGCATTGAATACAGCAAAGGCAAGGCAGACTATGTGCGGAAATTGCTCGAACGTCCGGAGCGTCTGATCCACGGCGATTCGCGTAAACTATTGGAGTACGATCTGCCGCTCATCGATCTTTGTTTCACGTCACCGCCCTATACGAATCGGAGCGACACAGAAAACCCGTTTGTGGATTACCGGCAAAAGGGATTCGACTATCCGTCCTATTTGCAGGAAATGGGGAGCATCTTTTCACAGGTGGCTCAAAAGATGAAACCATCCGGTCGTTTGGTGATCGAGGCTTCCAACCTGAAAAAGGACGGGGAGGTTACAACCCTGGCATGGGATATTGCGCGCGAGGTGTCGCGGATCTTTCACTTCGACGGGGAGACGGTCATTTGCTGGGAGGAATATGGCTATGGCTATAATCATAGTTACTGCCTTGTCTTTTCCAAACCATAAGGAGTTAACATGCAGCTCAAAGAGTATTTGACAGAACTTTACGAGTACAACTATTGGGCGAACAGACGTTATCTTGCCGTGGCTGAGGCGCTCACCGAGGAACAGCTCTTCCGCAGGCAGGGGCACTCGTGGGATAACGTCCATGCGGTGTTCGTACACATGATGAGTTCCGAGCGGATGTGGCCCCAGCGCTGGCGCGGCGAAAAAGCGGAATTTCTGGACGCGAAGGATTTCCCGACCATTGCATCCGTCCGCAAATACTGGGTGGATGTGGAAAAGAATATGCGCGCCTTCATTGCGGGGCAGACCGAAAAGTCGCTGCTGCGCGAGGTCACCTACACCAACCCGAAGGGAGAAACGTTCACCCTGCCGTTGTGGCAGATGGTTGTCCAGCCGCCGAACCACAATACGCATCATCGCGGGGAACTGGCGGCGATGTTCGCGCTCATGGACATTCCCCACCCCGAAGAGGAGATCGTGCAATACTTTCTGGATAAGAGCGGGCAGAAGAAGTTTTGATAATGGCCACGAAACCTGCAAAATGGATCAAATGGGCGCGCGATATCTTTTCTTTGAGTCAGGCAGGCTTGACCTACAGCAGGAACGAGTTCGATATCGAGCGTTATAAACGCCTGCAGGAGATCGCGGCTGAAATCATCGAAAGCCAATCGGAACTATCGAAAGAGTCTGCGCTCGAAAGTTTTTCGATGCAGGCGGGATACATCACGCCCAAGATCGACGTGCGCGGCGCGGTGGTGCAGGACAACAGGATATTGCTCATCCAGGAACGGATGGATGGACGCTGGGCGATGCCCGGCGGCTGGGCGGACCTCGGCGACGCGCCCGCCTCTGTGGCGGAGCGTGAAGTATGGGAGGAGAGCGGGTATCGCGTCAGGGCTGAGAAGGTGATCGCGGTGATCGATGCCAACCGCATCGAACCGATGGAGTTCTATCACGCCTTCAAGATCATCTTTCTATGCAGGCTGATCGACGGCGAGCCGCACACGAGCAATGAAACCATGGCGGTGGATTTTTTCGAACTAAACAGACTGCCGCCGTTATCATTATTCCGCACAAATGAAGACATGCTGCGCGAAGCATTTGCCCATGTCAAAGACCCAAATAGAAGAACTTATTTCGATTGATGTATCCCTTCGTTCGTTCCTTCCTTTTTCGCCTCGATCCTGAAACTGCGCATCAATTGACCCTTCAAACTTTGCGCCTGGCGGGAGATTTTCCGCTATCGAATTGGTTCCTCCGGCAAGTCTATAAGGCTCCATCCAAGCCTGTTCGGGCATTCGGATTGACGTTCAAGAATCCGGTTGGGCTGGCGGCAGGATACGACAAGGACGCCGTTGCCATCAACGGACTCTCCGCTTTGGGATTTGGTCACGTGGAAGTTGGCACGGTCACGCCCAAGCCTCAGGCTGGCAACCCGAAACCGCGCGTCTTTCGGCTGGTCGAGGATGAGGCGGTCATCAATCGGATGGGGTTTCCGGGAAAGGGTGCGGAATATGTTTCCACGAGATTGCTTCGCTCTGCTCGCAATGACATCGTTCTCGGGGTGAATTTGGGGAAGAACCGGGATACTCCACTCGAGGAAGCGGCAGGCGATTACACCGCCTTGTTGCGGCGGTTCATGTTTCATGCGGATTATCTGACGATCAATATCTCGTCACCGAATACGGTTGGGCTGCGAAGATTGCAGGGACGTGAAATGCTCGAAAGTTTATTGAGCGCAATTCACAAGGAACGCCAATCCATATCACTTGGGCGCGGCGGCAACGCCCCCATCCTCGTAAAGGTCGCACCTGACTTGAGTGACGATGAACTCGACGATGCGATTGGCGCGATCCTAGATAAGGGCATGGATGGAGTCATTGCGACGAATACGACCCTGGCGCGCGATGGGTTGTGGTCGGGGCATCAGGGTGAAACAGGCGGGTTAAGCGGAAGCCCGCTGAGGGTCCGGAGCGAGGCGGTTTTGAGTCGGGTGGTAAAACTTGTGAACGGAAGAGTCCCGATCATCAGCGCGGGGGGCATCATGACCCCCGAGGATGCAAGGAAAAGACTCGCCCTGGGGGCGAGTCTGGTTCAGGTGTACACGGGGTTGATCTATCGTGGTCCTGGCTTGGTGCGTGAGATCGTGAAAGGTTTGTAGCCTACTCTGCCGGGCGGATGGCGGCTTGAGGTCCTTCCTTCGGGTCTCTGTAGAAATCTGCGGGCAGGGGCAGGGGCTGGAAGTTCGCGCCGATCTCCAGTTCGCCGGCGGGGACGTAATAAAGGATCGTCTTTGCATCCGGTCCCAGGTTTAGATCCTGGAACCCGAAGAATAGGTAAGTGCCATCCGGACTCCAGCGCGCATCGCGGTAACAACATTTGTTGGGAACAGGATAGAGCAATGTGGGTCGGTGATTGATCCAGTTATAGAGATACAGCTCGCCCCAGCCGTTGTTGCGTCGGGAGGTGTTGAAGACGAATTGCTCCTGTCCGTCCCAATCGAAATCGGGCATCTCACGGTTTTGATATCCAACCGGGTTGAAGCGCGAACCGGGGAAGTTGTCGCGCAGGTCGATCTTTGCCGGGTCGCAGGCGGTGATATCGAACACGCTCACCTGTTCCGCCTGGGCTGAGGTGTTGCCGGCAACGCCCCTGAACAACCACGCCACCAATTGATCGTCCTTCGACCAGCGGGCTTCCTCGACAGCCAGCGCCGCCTTGGTCTTTGGGGTCGGGAGGATGCACGCCTCCTCCCCCATCGCGAACAGGTCACTGCGCGACTTGATGTTCCTGAACCGCTCGAAATCGAACGGCAAAACAAAGATCTCACTGCTCATCGCGATCATCACCCGGGTGCCGTCATGTGATATCTGAAAGGCATCCAGCGTGATCGCGGATGGGAAACTGGTGAGCGTATCCACCACATCGGTGGACACGGTGTAATACTTGATGACCTTTCCACTGAGGAACAGGAGGGTATCCCGGTCCAGCCATTGCAGGTCGTTCTTCGCAGCGCCATCGGTCGTCAGTTGCTTGAGATCAGACCCGTCCACGTTCATCAACCAGAGTTCGTTGTTGGCAACGAAGGCGATCTTGTCCGCGCCGCCCAGCACGGGCAGTTGCGGCACGGCGGGCGTGTCCGTCATGGGGATCGGCGTATCGGTCGGGGTATCCGTTGGAGCCGCTACAACGGAAACATCCTCGGTTGGTTGGACGGGTTCGGATGTCGCGGTGGCGGGCGCGGAGGTCTGTGTGGCGATTGCCGCGGGCGGTTCCGTTTCAACGGGACGATTGATCCCGTTAAACACGAGGTATCCACCTCCAAGCATTCCGAGCAAGAGGATCGGGACGATGACGAACCACATGTTGAAGGCGGGCTTTGGCTGTGCTGCCACCTTGGCACCGGCGAGCACGGTCTTTGGCGCCGCGCCTTTCATGGCTCGCGTACGAAGCGCTGTTTCTCCGTCCACACCGACGGATCGGAGTGCCTCCACCATTTCAACGGCGGTGGCGTAACGCTCCTCCTTGTTTTTTGCCATCGCGGTCTGGATGATGGTGTCCACCTCTTTGGGCAGTTTCGGGTTCGCTTCCAAAATATGCGGGACAGGTTCGGTAATATGCTTGATCGCAACCGCCATGGGCGTATCCGCCTCATAGGGCTGCCTGCCGGTCAGCATTTCAAAAAGGATGATGCCCAGCGCATAAATGTCCGAGCGCCCGTCAACGGTCTCGCCGGAGGCTTGTTCGGGCGCCATGTAAGCCGGCGTGCCGATGATGGCGCTTCCGGTGACACTGCTCCCCTGCGCCTGTGACAATTTGGCAATGCCGAAGTCTGAAATATAGGGGACGCCCTTGCTGTCGAACAGGATATTGCTTGGCTTCAGGTCGCGATGGACGATCCCCTTCGCATGCGCCTCGTCCAGTCCCGGGGCGATCTGCCCGAGGATCCTGACAGCCTCCTGAATGCTCATCACCTTGGATTTGATGCGTTCCGAAAGCGAGCCGCCATTCATGTACCGCATGACGAAGTAGGGCTGTCCGCCTTCGTCTCCCACGTCATACACCGGCACAATGGATGGATGTTCAAGCTGGGCAATGATCTTCGCCTCGCGCTCGAACCTTAACCTGAACTGTGGATCGGAATGCAGGAGCTCGGAAGGCAGGACCTTCACCGCCACTTCACGCTCGAAGCGTGGGTCGTATCCCTGGTAGACGGTTGCCATGCCGCCGCGTCCCAATTCTGCTTTGATTTCGTAGCGCCCGATCTTCTCTGGTTGCATAATGTTGCAAGTATACCTACCCCACTGGGCGAACGCAAGAATAAATGCGTGACAAAACACGAATAAAACCGCAAGGTGAAGGTACTTTTAGGTTAACGCAATCGTAACGTCACAAAAGGGGCTTTTGTGGTATATTCTCGTCCACTATGGACGACAAAATCACCATCATAGAAGGGCCTCCCCCCGTATTCGAAGCCGTGAACGATGGCTGGGCGTTGAGCCTGAACGAGAGCGCCAATCTTTCGATCCCCGCCCTGACCCGCTTGCGGACATTCAACGGTCCTGCGCTGGTGGAGCGTTGCTACCGCGCCTGGAACTCCAAATCTCCCATCCACCTGCATTACCGCAACGACATGGGCATGGAGCAGTCTGCGCCCATTCTTGCGGCACGCAATGTGGAGACACCCGAAGGACACGTGCTCCTTTTGTGGGTGTACCTCGACCAGGATAAAGTCGAGTATGAGATCGACGCAGAGGACGACGATTCGGACGAAAATAATCTGGAATAACGCAAAAGACCGGACGAAAGTCCGGTCTTTGATTCAATCTAGCTGATTTTTATCATATTGACGGGTATTTGATTCTCATGATAATCTTAAGACACAGATATGCTTTATTGGGCAATATGTAATGACTGAGAGATTGACATAACCCAGAAACAAAGCGGGCACCCGTTCCGGGATGCCCGCTTATATTTTTCTCTATTACTCAAAACATTACCTCAGGAGAACAATAATGTCAGAACAAATCAATGCCTTTGAGTTGGCGCAGAAACAATTCGACCAGGTCGCCGAGATGCTCAAACTCGACCCCGGCGTGCGCGAAGTATTGCGCTGGCCCATGCGGGAATATTCCTTCCGCATCCCCGTCCGCATGGATGATGGATCCGTGCGGGTCTTCCAGGGTTTTCGAGTACAACACAACGATGCCCGCGGACCCAACAAGGGCGGCATCCGCTTCCATCCCAACGAGACCTTCGACACGGTCCGCGCCCTCGCCACATGGATGACATGGAAGTGCGCGGTTGCCGACATCCCTCTGGGCGGCGGCAAAGGCGGTGTGATCTGTGATCCTTCGGCGCTTTCGTCGAACGAAAAGGAGCAGATCTGTCGCGGCTGGGTCGGCGCGATGTGGAAGAACATCGGACCGCGCAATGATGTCCCTGCGCCGGATGTTGGCACCACACCTCAAATGATGGGCTGGATGATGGACGAATACTCCCGCCTCGTCGGTCAATACACGCCTGGCGTGTTCACCGGCAAGCCCGTCGGCAGCGGCGGCTCCGAAGGCAGGACGGAAGCCACCGGTTACGGCGTCATCTATACCGTGCGCGAAGCGCTCAAGCATTTGAAGATCGACTCCACCAAGGCAGTCGCCGCCATCGAAGGTTTCGGCAACGTGGCGCAATATGCCGCCATCGGTTTCGTCGAAATGCTCGGCGGCACGGTCGCCTGTGTCTCCTGCTGGGACCGCCACGACAAGAAGGCATACACCTACAGCAAAAAGGGCGGCATCGATCCGCACTTCCTGCTCTCCATCACCGACCAGTATGGAACGATCGACAAGAAGGCTGCCGAGAAGGAGGGCTATATCATCGAAGACGGCGAAGCATGGATCGCCAAGGAAGCCGATGTGCTCATCCCTGCCGCCATCGAAGGTCACGTCAACGGTGAGACCGTGCAGAAGATGTCCAGCCGCGTCAAGGTCATTGCCGAAGGCGCCAACGGTCCCTGCACCATCGAAGCCGATAACTTCTTCAAGGACAACAAGATCTTCAACATCCCCGACTTCCTGTGCAATGCCGGCGGCGTCACCACCTCCTACTTCGAACAGGTGCAGAACGACGCCAACTACTACTGGGAGAAGGAAGCCGTCCTGCGCCGCCTCGATACCAAGATGACCTCCGCCTTCAACGCCGTGCTCGAAACCAGCGAGAAGGAAGGCGTTTACATGCGCGACGCGGCTTATATGGTCGCCATCTCGCGCGTCGTCAAAGCCATGGAACTGCGCGGCTGGCTCAACGCCACCTGGTAGACCAAACGATCAATTGAAAAACGAGACGCGCCCGCGAGGACGCGTCTTTTTTTTATTGGACTTGCGCTTCATTCCCCATTTCAAATTGATCCCGTTATAAACGGCAGATTCTTCCCCTACGCCTTCGCGCGGCTGGAGACCGCCAATGCGATGCCTCCCAATATCAACACACCCGCGATCAAAAGTCTGACCGACACAGTTTCTGATAAAAATACGATCCCGCCCCATGCCGCAAGCACTGGCACGGATAGTTGTACGGTCGCGGCGCGTGTGGCTGTCAATCCGCGCAGGGCAGCGTACCAGATCACATACCCCACGCCGGAGGATATTGCCCCGGAGATCGTCGCATACAAAATGCCATTTGCCGATACATGAACATTCCTGCTCGAGACCAACAGGACCAGAAGGATCATGGGGACCGCAAATGCAAAGTTTCCCGCGGTATCCCCAAGCGGATCCTGTGAACCGCGTCCGCGGATCGAATAGAGGCCCCATGCGATGCCTGCGATTGTCATCAGTGCAGAACCGAGCGGCGAGGGCGCCGTGAGACCCGGAAAGACCAGATATACAAGTCCGCCTGAGGCAAGTAATAAGCCGACCCACTCGAGGAGATGAGGGCGCTCACCGCTCCTCAGGGCGATGACGATCATGGTGATCTGCACACTTCCAAAGAGGATCAACGCACCGGTGCCGGCGCTTAAACTTAGATAGGCGAATGAAAATGTAATGGCATACAGGAATAAAAACGCGGCAGAGATCCAACTGCCGCGCAGGGCGGGATGTCCATTTTTTCTTTGCAGTGTCGCGAGCGCGAACAGCACGACCGCGCCCGATGTGAGCCGGACCGTTGTGTAGCTTGCCGCATCGATGGCACCCTGTCCCAACGCGAGCCGGTTCAATACCGAATTGGATGCGAAGGCGATCATCGCAAGCGTTGTCAGCAGGACGACCTGCAGGGAGGACGGTTTCACTTGTGTGCTTCCAGGCAGACGACTCCCTGTGCGCCAACCACCGCATCATGGACAATGCCTGAAGGCAGGTCAAGCCGGTCGCCTGCCTTCAGGGTGAGCTTTTGTCCCAGGTCGGGTAGTCCAAACGTGATCGAGCCGCGCACAACATAGATGACCTTGTCGTAGGTGTGCATGTGTGCCTGATAGACATCATGCGGTCCGTTTGACCATTGATAGGGATCCAAGCCTTCGTCCGCGCAGAGTTGCCGCAGCGTGGATTCGGTCGGTGAAACGGAGGCAGGCCAGGGGGTGACTTGAGGCGTGTTCATAGCTTTTGCATCAACTCGATTCTATTTCCAAATGGATCGAAAACATGGGCGCGCCTGTATCCATCCAGCGGAGGCTGGGAGGTGTCGATCTCATATCCCACCGTTTGAACTTTGGAGATCAATGCATCGAGGTCGTCCACGAGGAATGCGGGATGCGCCTTGCGCGCGGGGCGGAAATCCGTTTCGACGCCGAGATGGAGTTGAACGTTTTCCGATTGGAACCATGCGCCGCCGCGTTTGGCAAGTTCGGGCGGTTTTGGAATTTCTGTGAAGCCGAGGATATTGGTGTAAAACGCGCGGGCTTTTTCCTCCTCGCCTGCGGGCATGGCGATTTGGATGTGATCGATGCCAATGATCTTCATGGCTCGATCGGGTAGCCTGCCTCGACCCAGGCTTGATAGCCGCCAAGGATGGGTGTGACCCTGGAATATCCGTTGTGCAACATGATGAACGCCGCACGGGCGCTCGTGTGTTCGTTTTGTCAGGTGCAGTAGGTGATGATCCACTGGTCTTTGGCGAGGCTCAATCCAGATGGATTCGTTTCGATCTCACCAAGCGGGATGTTGAGCGCACCCGGGATGTGACTGATCTCAAAAGCCTGCCTGCTGCGCACATCCACCACGACCGCCTCACCGTTGTCCAACGCGGCTTTGGCGTCCTCGAGCGTCACGCGCGGGACTTCGGCTTCAGTTGAAGGCAGATTGCTGCTGGTTGTTGCTTCGATTTCCTGGGTCGGTGCCTCGCCCGGGTTTTGTGACGTTTGAAACGCGTTGCACGAAAGTATTGCAAAGATCAAAATGGAGATCAAGAGAAGGAGTTTTGTTTTTTGCATTTGGTTCTTTAAAATATTTGCAGAGGCACAGCAAACTGTGCCTCTGCAATAGAAGTCTATAACTCGCAATAGCGGTCGATCTGACTGCCGATGATGGCAAGGCTGTCGTCCCAGAACTTGCGTTTGGTGATGTCGATGCCGAAGCGTCTGGCAAGTTTTGCGGCGGTCTCTTCGCCGGTGGAGGCGAGCAGGTGCTTGTAATCCTCCACGAATGACTCGCCGCGCTGCTGGTAGATGGCATACAGACCGGTCGCGAACAACAGGCCGAACGCGTATGGGTAGTTATAGAACGAAAGACCGGCTGAGTAATAATGCGGTTTCCAGGTCCACATGAACTTTTGCAGATAGCGTTCATCGAGCCCGTCGCCGTAGGTCTCCTTCTGGGCGCGTTCCATGATCTCGCAGAAATCGTCCGCGGAGAGTTCGGCTTTTTCGCGGCGCTCGAAGACTTCCTTCTCGAACAGGTAGCGGGAATAGATGTCGACCACCACCTGACTCGCCCCCTGGATCTGCGCCTCGAGCACTGCCAGTTCCTCCTGCGGGTCCTTCGCCGTGGCGAGCACCGCCTGCGTGACGATGGTCTCGCACATGGTGGAGGCGGTCTCTGCAAGGGTCATCGGTGTCAACTGTTGCAGGATGGTCTTGCCCGCCTGATAGGCGCATTCGTTGTGGAAGGCATGACCCAATTCGTGTGCCAGTGTGCTGACCTGATCGAACGAGCCATCGAAGTTTGCCAGGATGCGACTTTCCTTCACGCCCTGCACTTCCATACAGAAGGCGCCGCCGCGTTTGCCATCGCGTTGTTCGGCGTCGATCCAGTTGTTATCGAAGGCGCGTCTGGCGAACGCCGCTAGGTCTGGCGAGAATTTGCCAAAGTTCTCGAGGATGAAATCGCGTGCCTCCTCGAACGAATACACCTTGTCCGTTTTGCCCATCGGGGCATAGATATCCCACCAGGCGAGTCTTTCCTTGCCCAGTTTCTTCGCCTTGTCTTTGAAATACCTGCGGAACATCGGGAACGAATCCTTCATGGCGGCAAGCATCGCCTCGAGGGTCTTGCGGTCCATGCGGGCTGCCTCCAATGAGGAATGGATGGCATCCTTGCGTCCCCGTTTTTTATTCAGGGTAATCGCTTCGCCCTTGACCCCGTTCAGACATGCCGCCAGGGTTTCCTTCACATCATCCCAGGCTTTGTTCTCCGCCTCGTAACCGCGGCGGCGCGTGGCTTCGTCGGGATGCGAGCGCAGGTTGATCAGCGCGGGCATGGGCATCTTTTCCACTTTGCCGCCCAGTTCAAAGTCCACCGAAAGCTGCGAGGTGACCGTCCCCTGGAGCTTGCCGAAGGCATTGCCTCCGCTCAGGGACAATTCCGCTGCGAGCGCCTCCTCCGCCTCGCTCATCAAATATTTGCTTTGTTGGGCGGCTTCCTTCAACATGAAGGCATGTGTAGCGGCAGACTTGTTGCGGGCAATGACCTTGTCCAGTTTTGGCGCGACCCTTCCGAGCCAGGCTTTGAACTGGGTCATCAATTTGTCCATGGGCAGGCTGGCCTGCTCGAACTCGGAGAGGGTCTTCATCGCCAGTTTGTCGCGTGAATTGGTGGTGACGTAGGAATAGATGAACGGCACGATGGTGGCGGAGAGCGTCTGGATCGAATTGATCTGATCGATGGCTTTCCCGACCAGCGGAGCCAATTCGCCGGCTTTGGTCTTCGCATCAGTCTTGCTGAGTTTGTTCTTGAAGAATTTTTCCAGCGCGGCGACCTGCTTTTTATAGTCGGCGAGGGCGGCTTGGAATTCCTTCGATTCAAGGGATGGATACACGTTGGAAAGATCCCAATGTGGTGCAGAGATGGTCATTTAGACTCCTTAAGGAAAATGAAGTACGGTAAGTATATCAAATTCAACATTTGGCGTCCCCCCACGCAAGAAGGGTCTCTCAGCGGCAGATGAACGTTGGGACCTTCGATTCCCTCAGCATGTAATCCAGCATGCTGCCAACGAAAACCTGCTGTAATACCGAACCGCCGTGACTGCCCATCAGCACCAGGTCAACATCCCGTTCCTCAGCCGTATCCTTCAAGGAATCCATTGCGCCGT
The DNA here is from genome assembly GCA_002418205.1 of Anaerolineales bacterium UBA5797. GTDB lineage: Bacteria > Chloroflexota > Anaerolineae > Anaerolineales > Villigracilaceae > Defluviilinea. The sequence continues at coordinate 50,510 of DIDP01000038.1, forward strand.
GTTCGCTGACGATATATTCCGCCTCCACCTCGTGGATCTCGAGATAGCGGTGTACATACTCCTGCACGTCCGCCCGAAGTCTTGATCCATCGAGCGCAGTGAACACGATCAGTTCGGTCTTCCACATCTCCGCGAGATAGGTCGCAACGAACAACGCCTCCTTGGAACGGTCCGTGCCATCGTAAGCCAGCAGTGCGCGCTTGCACCGACTGGCGCGCTGCGGAACCGTCAGCAATGGGCGTGATGATCTTTCGATGATCGTGCGGAACGGAGACTGCAGGGCGGATATCCCCCTGCCCGGCGGATTCATGATCTTGACGACGACCAGATCGGTCAAGGACGCGCGCGTGCCGATCCTATCGGTCACATCGCCGATATCGATGACAAGGCTTCCCTCGACCCCCGCCTCTTTGCAGGTCATATCGAAGCGTTCCTTGATGCCTTTTGCATCTGCGCTCTCCGCATCGTATTTCGTATCCACGATATGCAAGCCATGTAATTTGGCATTTTCATGTTGTGCGATGATGATCGCCTGGTCGAGCGCGTCCCAGCTCTCGCTAAAGCCGCTCAACGGCACCAGGATATCCGCGAAGAGATGATCGGTGTAACGCGTGACGGTCCGGGCTCTGCGCCAGCTCCCCGGTTCGGACTTGACGCTTCTTTCGAGGATTAGGTCTGTTGCCGTTATGTCAGATTGGATCTCCCACCCAAGCTCCTGCTCCAGTTCGGCGCGGTTCTCCGAGATCCAAATGTATAGGTCTGTGATGGTGCGGTCCGGGAACCAGTGCAATAAGCCGCGGTCACGGATGGTTTCAGCGAGGGGAATGTAAATGTTGTCGTACCAGGTTTCCACCGCGTCCTGAAATGAGCTGGCACCCTTCCGTTCCTTGTCCAGCAGACATTCCTGAGCACAAATCTGTTCCAGCATCTTTTCATATTGACCGGGGATCGTCACGGTCAGGTCAACGTTGGGGCGTAGATCCATGATGCCTGTTGTATTGAGAAACTCGGCATACTCCGCCTTGACGATCAGATCGTCGGGCCGAATATCCGGCGTAAGTTTTATACTGGTCCTCACTTCGATCACGCGTGCCTCGATGGCATTGTAGCCCTCCTGCCGTGCAATCGATACGCGATGGTTTCCGTCAATGACGAAATAGACTTCGCCCACTTTGTATACTTCGATCGGAGGCAGACCCGCCCCCTCCTGCATCGCAGCCTTGACGCGCGCCCAGCGTTCCTGGTCGCCAGCGCGGCGTGGCAGGAAGGTGCGCGTGAATTCCGTATAACGTCCCACACTGCCGACAATGGCATCGAGCGGAATTTGTTGCATGCCGCGTTCGGTTCTGATACGGAGCTTGAGCTTCTCTGCCACTTCATCGTAGGAAAGCAGTTTGGTCGATTTGCCGGTTATGCGCGCCAGGATTTCCTGCACCGCACCGCGTTGCAGCGCAGATTGGAAATCTTGGATTGCCATTTGAAGCCTATACTGGTCGGGGGACATTTATTCCTCCAGCACGTGGGATAGTGTCTGTTCGAACATAACATAAAATCTTGTGCTGTAGCACCAAATGAGCAGGCATTTTGTCAGGATTATCCTGCGCGAGTCTGGTTGAGCCTTCGATATAGGTAAAAAGGAAAATAATAATGCCGTAGAAAAAGAATCATTTGAGTTCCTTCAACGCAAACTCAAGGGACTCGCTTAAAGTCATCTGTTTACCTATCTCATATTCTTTGTGGAATATGTCTTCGCCAAGTTGTTCCTTGACCTTTGCAACAATATGATCATATATCGTATGATCAAGTTCATCCATAAACCAATTAGGGAAATCATGATATGCAGAGTCTGTAGCCCCGAATAACTTTGCCGCAAGCTCATATTTTCCATCAATGCCTGCGATAGAGGAGAATCCTGCCAAAATGTCCACGTTACCTTCAGCGCGATTTGATCTGTTCCATATTGCCAGGCCATCCTTGCACAATTGTCTGGCTTGATCAAGATTGTTTTCCTGCAGAGCGATCTGGGCTAACTTCACAATCATGGTTACTGTGTTGCCTTCCCAGCGCGCATCTTTACTTGCCTGGATACCCTTTTGATATAACTCTTTTGCTCGAAGATAATCGCCTTCCTTGTGCGCTATTAGTGCGAGTTCCCGCAAGGCAGAGGTAGATGAGAGCGGCGAGTTTTCTTTTTCCGCCAACTCTAGCGATCGTTCGTAGTATGATTTTCCGAGCTCAATATCCCCGTTGCCACAAGCTGCCGCGCCCAATTGCCATAAAGCGATATGTATGTTGTTTTGATCGTTAAGTTCTTGAGCAATTTTCAAATATTCATCAGCATAAATACGCATTTTCTCAAAATTACCTGCGAACCAATTTATTGCGGACAGACCTTGTAATATATAAATCAGATCATTCTTTTCGCCAAACCCTCTTGCCATAACGAGTCCGGCTTCTATGAAATCCAGTGCTTTAGGGTAATTCCCGGTGGCGATCGCTGTACGAGTGCCTGCCAAGCTCAATGCCAATGCACGCCACTTGCTGGGCTGCCAGGACTCTGTTAATTCTAGAATCTGCATCCCCCAAGCATATGCTTCCTTTCCCCTGTGAGTTATATCCCAAAACATATCCAATGATATTCCCATTCGAATCGCTGACTCTGGGTTTGATGCGACTGCATGATCCATTGCAACGCGAAAATTGTCGTACTCTGCCTCGAAACGGTCAACCCATTCCGTTCGACCAACCCATACATGCGGGAACCCTTCTTCTGCAAGATCAACGTAAAAAGCAAGGTGTCCATCCTGTGTGATTTTCAATTTGTCAGATGCAGATAATTTTTCCAGAGCAAATTGCCGCACAGTTTCCAACAATTCGTAACGTGACTCCTGATTTTTCTCCACTACGTTGACGAGGGAATGGTCAACCAGTGCAGTAAGTAGATCAAGCGCATTTATCTTGCTTCCTTCCCTGGTGGTACAAACACTCTCCACAGCCTCCAATGAAAAATCTCCCGTAAAAACCGACAATTGGGCCAGCAAGTCGCGTTCATCTTCGGATAATAGTTCGTAGCTCCAATCCATAGTGGCGCGCAAGGTTTGCTGACGCGGTAACGCGCTACGGCTGCCATCTGTCAGGAGATCGAAGCGATTTTCCAATCTTTTGGCAATTTGATCGGGTGATAATGCACGTACTCGTGCGGCAGCCAATTCGATGGCCAAAGGAATGCCATCCAAACGCTGACAAATTTGCGCAACCGCTGGGGCATTTTCGTTGTTCACAGCGAATATTGGGCGAACACTGATTGCACGTTCGATGAATAGACGCACTGCCTCGTACTGAGTAAGCGCCGACAGGCTGGCTGGCTTTTTAGAATCGGGGAGCGCGAGCGGATGAACCGGGTATGTCATTTCACCATCGACAGTCAGGCTCACGCGACTGGTCGTTAATATCTTGATCTTTGGCGCGGCATGGAGCAGACCGGTGACGAGGGTGGCGCACGCATCTAATACATGCTCGCAATTATCCAATATCAAAAGCAGTTGCCTGTTCCGTACAAAATTTGTCAATGCCTTTGATAATGATTGCCCGGTTTGACTTTGTACACCCCAGGCTGATGCTATTTCCTGAGGAACAAGACTCGCATCGGACAGAGGTGCAAGCTGCACGAACCATACACCATCAGAGAATTCGTCGATCAACTCAGCGGATACCTGAAGGGAAAGCCGCGTCTTGCCTGTTCCTCCGATTCCAGTCAATGTAACGAGGCGGTATTCATGGATTATTTTTGCGATGTCTGCCATCTCTTTTTCACGTCCGATAAAACTTGTCAATTGCACTGGCAGATTGTGGCGATAGGCATCCAGGGTTTTGAGAGGTGGAAATTCAATTGGCAGATTTGGAATAATCAATTGGTGAATATGCTCTGGGCGGATTAAGTCCTTGAGTCGTCGTTCTCCCAGATCGTGCAAAGATATATCTTCGGGCAAATCCTCAAGTAACAACTCCTGTGTGGCAGACGAAATGAGTACCTGCCCGCCATGCCCGGCAGACATCAGGCGTTGGATGCGACTCATTGCCAGATAACCGTGATATTGCCCATCCTCCTGGAGCTCTGCCTTGCCAGTATGGATCCCCATCCTCACCCTGATAGGCGCATCCGCCCAATCCCTTTGGTATAAGTCTGTTTGCCCCTTCGTTGCGGCGCGGACCGCATCACCTGCCGTATGGAAAGATGCACAAAATGCATCGCCGATGATTTGAAAAACATAACCATTGTTCGACTCAATGGCAGAATTCAAGATGGTATGATGGCGCGCGCGCAATGATTCCCATTTGTCAGGGTGTTGCTGAGCCAGCTTGGTTGAGCCTTCTATATCGGTGAAGAGGAAGGTGACCGTACCGGTTGGAAGGTTTTCCATAGGGGTAGTATACAGATATTAATGGTCAGATACAAGCGTGAAACCATTCCGCTTGTGTTTTCGTTCATAAACCTATACAATGAACTCGTATATCGGAGGAGCCCATGAAACAGGATCGGTTTTTAACTGGTATTTTGATCGGCATCGGGGTGTTGATTGTCCTTGCCCTGACTGTCTTCTTCACCCGCAAGGACAACCAGACCTATGTTGCGGAGGATACGCCTGAAGGAGTGGTACACAACTATGTGCTGGCTGCCTTGAACAGGGATTACGAAAAGGCATATGGGTATCTGGCTGACCTCGAGCACAAGCCCACTTACGAGGAGTTCCGCCGCTCGTTCCTCAACCGCGAAGTGAACCCGGACAATACCGGCGTCGATGTCGGGAAGAGCGAGATCGTCGGTGATGTGGCGACGGTGGAGATCGGGTTGATATTCAACTCCAGCGATCCGTTTTCAGGCGGATACCGGAATTACGAGAGCGCCGAATTGCTCAAACAGCATGGCGCGTGGAAGCTGACGTCCATGCCCCGCTACAACTTCTGGGGATACAACTGGTATCAGGAAACGCCGAAATGACGGGAGGAAAACTCACATGAAATCCATCCGCCGTCTTTACTTTTATCTTGTCGCCTTCATCAGCATCGAGGTCGTATTGTGGGGGCTGATCCTGCTGATCCGTTCGATGCTCGATAACATCGTCTCAGGCACCGTGGATGACCTCGCCCAGGCATTGGCGCTGATCCTTGTGGGTGTGCCGATCTTCCTCGTCCATTGGCTGTGGGCGCAAAGAGCCTCGGCGCGCGAAGAAGAGGAGAAGGAAGCCACGCTGCGCGCGGTGTTCCTGTACGCGATTTTGATCGGCACGCTCGTCCCTGTGGTGCAAAACCTGCTGGCGTTCATCAACCGGTCCTTCCTCGGCGCGGCGCGGCTCAGCACGGTGCGCGCGTTTATCGGCGGCTCGCAAACGCTGACGGACAACATCGTAGCCATCATCATGAACCTGATCGTCGCGGCATATTTCTGGAGCGTCCTGCGCGCCGAATGGACAACGCTCAAAGACAGGGAAAACTTCTCCGAAGTGCGCCGCCTGTATCGCTATATCTGGATGCTGTACGGGTTGTTGATGATGGTCATTGGCGCCCAGCAGGTCTTGCGGTTCCTGCTGTACATTCCCGGCAATGTTCTGGGGGAACTGGGACGCGAAGTCATGGTCAACGGGATCGCCCTGCTTGCCATCGGGACTCCCGTGTGGATCTACTCATGGCGCGTCATCCAGGACTCCCTATCTGATCCCGCTGAAATGGGCTCGAACCTACGCCTCGGCATTCTCTACATCCTTGCCCTGGGCGGGGTGATCACCGTCGTCACGGTCACATTCACCATTGTGAACGAACTCCTGCTGATCCTGTTCGGACAGGCTTCAACCCTCAATGAATTTCTGAGCGAAATTCGGGGACCTCTTTCCGTGGGTATTCCGCTTGGCGTGCTGTGGGCGTATTACGGATATTGGCTGGGACGTCATATCGAATCCACCGGCGACCGGATCCGCGAAGCAGGCATGAAGCGGCTGTATTACTACATTCTCTCGTTCATCGGCTTGACGGTCGCCTTCGTCGGCGTTGGGACCCTGTTCGCATTCATCATCAACCTGACAACCAGCAGAGGCTTGTTCGTGCTCGGCAGTTCAGACCGTTCCATGCTGGCATCCTCCATATCATCGCTTCTTATCGGTTTGCCTCTCTGGCTGGTGAATTGGCGGCCCATGCAGGCGGGTGCCCTTGCCCAAGGAGAGATGGGTGACCACGCGCGCAGGTCGGTGATCCGCAAGTTCTATCTCTATCTGGCGTTGTTTGGTTCGGTCATCGGCGGCATGGTAACAGCAGTGGGATTGGTCTATCTGCTTTTGAGCACCGCCCTTTCCGGCGATGTGGGAAGCAATTTCGTAAAGGAACTGCTTAATCTCGTTCAATTGCTGTTCCTGTTCGTTGTGGTGCTTCTCTATCACTCGAATGTTTTACGCCGCGATGGGACTTCCATCTCTGACGCGTTGGCTGAAAAGCAAAGCACATTCTCTGTCTTAATCGTCGATTCGGGCGATGGGTTTGTGGATACGGTCAAAGCTGCGTTGGCGAAGTCTGGCGCGAAGGTACAGGCGACGGTGACAACGCTCGATAAAAAGCCGGAAGGCGATTTTGGCGCGGTCATCCTGGGTGGAAGTTTGGCGGTCGATGCCCCGGCGTGGATCAAGTCGTTTGGCGGGAGCAGGATCATCGTCCAGAATGACGCGAATGATCTCGTGTGGGCAGATGACGCGGCGCAGGCGGCGGAGTCTGTGCAGAGGCTGGCGGAGGGTCAGCAAATCCAAAAGAAGAAACCAACGCGTTCGGCGTGGACTTATGTGGTGTATGTCTTCGCGGCGTTGTTTGCGTTGCAGTTGTTGTTCATGCTGCTGGCGCTTGCCATATCGTTGATTGCCGGGTTCTAAATTTTACAGGTCACGCCTGGTTTTGATATCTTCGCACTCAACCACCGAAGCGTGACCTGTTTGTTTTAATGATGTAAAATATGAGGGTTATCATCAATCGAGGAGACGCACCATGAAAGTGACTGTCCTTCAGGAAAACCTGGCCCGTGGTTTGGGAATTGTATCGAAAGCCGTTTCACCGCGCAGCACACTGCCCGTGCTGGCAAACATATTGATCGCGTCTGACGAAGGGCGATTGCGCCTCTCTGCCACCAACCTTGAGCTGGGGATCACTTGCTGGATCCCTGCGCGCATCGAAGAGGAAGGTTCGACCACCGTTCCTGCCCGCACGTTCTCCGATCTTGTCAGCACATTGCCGAGCGATCAGGTGATGTTGAAACTGGATGTAAATACGCAAACCTTGAATGTGCGCGGCGGAACGTCCACGAATGATATCAAGTGCATCGACGCGCAGGAGTTCCCGCCTTTGCCTGTCCCTGATCTCGATGGTGCAGTGCAGATCAATTCGGGCGATTTCCGCGAGATGATCCATCAGGTGGCGTTTGCGGCTTCGACCGATGAAGCGCGGCCCGTGTTGATGGGCGTGCTCGTCCAGGTGGATAAGGACAAGCTGACGATGGCTGCGGCAGACGGGTTCAGACTCTCCGTTCGAAAGGCGGTTCTAGCCTCGCCCGTGCCTGCTCCCGTTTCGGCGATCGTCCCCGCCCAGGCTTTGAAGGAACTGGCGCGCGTGGCGGGCGACACTGAAGAGCCGATCTACATGGTATTGCCGAAGGGACGCGGCCAGGTGATCTTCCGTGTGAAGGATGTGGAAGTCGTCTCACAATTGATCGATGGCACATTCCCCGATTATCAACAGATCATCCCGCGTTCGTACAAGTCACGGACGCTGGTTTCGACGGCTTCGTTATTGAAAGCCTGCAAACAGGCTGAGATCTTTGCGCGCGAAGGCTCGAACGTGGCGCGCTTGAACATTAAATCCGCGCAGGGCGAGATGCAGCCCAGCGAGGTGGAAATCTCCGCCACCTCCGAAGAGACCGGCAAGAACGAGACCATCGTCGAAGCCACTGTGGATGGTGGCGGATTGCTGATCGCGTTCAATGTGAAGTTCTTACGCGAAGCCTTGGAAGTTGTTAGGACCCCCAATGTCGCACTGGAGACGTCCGCGCCGAACGCGCCGGGTGTTGTGAGACCCGTTGGCGAAGATGATTTTCTGCATGTGATCATGCCGATGCATTTGGGTTGAGAAGTTGGGAGGTTGCGGGTTGAAAGTTGAACGGCGGACATCGCGTCCGCCGTTTTTATTATTCTGCCCTTGGCAATTCCACTTTGAAGGTTGCGCCTGTGCCGGGGCCTTCAGACTCCGCCCAGATCCTCCCGTCCTGTGCTTCAATGAGTCCCTTTGCGATGGAGAGTCCGATCCCCAGCCCGCCGTAGCTGCGTGTGTTGGGAGGTTCTATCTGGTAGAACTCCTCGAAGATTTTTTCAAGTTTATCTGCGGGAATACCAATGCCCTGATCCTGCACCCATGCCAGCACCTGATCGCCCTGTGCCGTTGTGCCAACGGTGATGGTGCTTCCCTGCGGGGAAAAACGGATGGCATTGTTCAAAAGATTGACCAATGCCAGGGATGTCTTATCGAGATCGACATTCACATGGAAAGGCTCTTCGGGAAAGGCAAATATCAATTTTTGGTCGCGCGTGGATGCGATCTCTTTGATACCGTCGCAGGCAACGGTCAGGATATCCTGCATGGCGACCTTTTGTGGTTTCAAAGTCATCACGTCCGCTTTGAGCATGGTCAGGTTGCTCATCTCGTCGAGGATGGAACGCATTTGCCGCGCGGCGGTCAACACCTGACTCGCCAGTTCGGACGTTTCGTCCTTCGTATCCTCCTTCAAAAATTGCGAATATCCCATGATAATGCCAAGCGGCGTCCGCAGTTCGTGCGAGGCGAGTGCAAGAAAATTGTTCTTGACCTCATTCGCCTGCTGTACCTGTTTGAGCGCCTGACGGGTTGTCTGCAACAAACGGGCATTGTTGATCGCGATCGCGGCGTGCGCGGCGGTGACGGACAGGATCGCCGCATCGCGGTCAGTGAAAACACCATCCTGCTTGTTGACCGCCTCCAGCACGCCCATGGTCCGTTCCTTGATCGGCATGGGAACTCCGAGCAGCGTCCGTATTTTGAATTTGATGTGATCGGAGACCAGGGAATAGTGCCGCGGATCCTGTTCGACGTTGTTCAGGATGAGCGGTTGATTGGTGCGGAAGATCGTCCCTGCGATGCTGCCCTCCATCGGGACGGGAATCTCTGCCAGTCTGGAAGGATCGGAGCCGGTGGCCGCGGCGAAATACAGGCGTGGATGTTTTTCGTCATACAGCAAAATGGAGGACGCTTCACATCCCAACAGTTCAGTGGCGGTCGCGGTGATCTTCTGGAGCAGCTCGTCCAGATCGAGCGTGGAATTCAGGGTGACACTCAATTCCACGAGTCGCAGCAACTGATTCTGGCGTTCTTCCAGTTCGCGCAGTCTGCCTGTGTTCGTGGTCATGCGTACAGTGTACTGATTTTTACAACGCGATTCAAGTATCGGATTTTAAAATTTTATATACGATGAACCTGCGGTTCTCGAAAACGTTCTCCAACGGGATTCCGCATTCCCCGATATCCTGCGGCTGGATCTGGCTGTTATCCCACTTCTTGTGAATTGCCACATAGTCCCCGGCTGGCAGGCGTTCGCATTCGAGCACCATGATCGAATCGCGCTCCGTGAATAAACGCATTGCACGAGGCTTGAAGAAGATGATGATGCTCTCGGGCGGCGTTTCCTCTTTTATGAAATCGAACATCTCCGTACTGAACGCATCGAACGGGCCGTTGATCGCCCGGCCATTCCTCAGGTTGACATACGCTTGCGAGATGGATGTGGTCAGAAAAACCCCCGAAATGACAAGCCAAAAGGCAACAAAAGCCAGCTGTCCGTTTCCCTGGAGCCTCCCAGGAAGTCTGGCAATGACTGTTTTCATCCCCCAAAAAGTGAAATAGATGAAAATGGGAAGCAGGGGAAAGATAAAGCGCGGTCCCTGCCAGTAGGGCCAGGTAATGAGAAGCAGCATCCACAGGGAGAAATAAATGATGAAGACAGTATCTTCTTTTCTTCGCACCCACGTTCCGATCAGGAAGAAAACGAACATCGCATAGTATAAGTAAACCCAAATGTTTCCCTCTCCAAGGAAAAGGCCGAACACCTGAAAATATAAATAAATAAAATTCAAAACGTTTTCCACCCTAAAGGCTGAATATTGTGAAAAGTAAGATTCATTCCCTCCCGGGAAAGTCAGTGTGTATAAAGCCCATAAAACCCCAAAACCGGCGATGACATAAAAAATGTCCTTAAGGTTTTTGTTGGCACTCTGTTTGTTCGATCTATATATCGTCCAATTGAAAAACTTGCCCGCCATATAGCTGAGGAGAAGCAGCACCCCCTGGGTGCGGATGAAGAAGGCACCCGCGATTACAAGTGATAACAAAACACGATCATAAGGAGTGGAATCCCGTTTCAGGGCAAATAAAAACAATGCCAGCGTTGAAAAAAACAGGAACGGGATATCCGACAGGATCTGGTCATGGTACCGAATCAGCATCGGGTTGAATGCAAACAGGGAAACGAAGAGCAAGCTCTCGGTCCGCGTGAGGCGGTTTTTTGTCAAAAGGTAAATGATGAATAAAAACCCTCCATAAAAGATCAGGGATGGAAGTTTCAGGGCAAGAGGGTGAAGTCCTTTGAGCGCGTAGGCAGGGGCCAATATCAGAGGGTAACCCCATGGATACGCAACCGGTCCGATCTGTATTGAAGATTCAAATATCGTGAATGCGTTGTGTTCAACAAACCCCCGGGTGTCTCCATCCAAAATGCTCCTTGCCTGCATGATGTATGATGCGAAATCGTCACCCCATTCATGCCCGCGGGTGAGTATTGAGAATCCCAGCAGCATGGAGATCGCGACGATCGCATAGACGATTTTATCTCGCATGCCTATATTTTACCTTTTGTGAAAAAAATCGTCCTTCTGCGGGCAAACAGAAGGACGATTTATCGCTTCTTTGGCAGGCGGATCGCTGATCCCGTCATATCAACCGATCATTTCATCGAAGGCATGTTCCTCATGCGGCGTACACGATCTGTCAACGGCCGTTTGGCGACCATCGTTATTTTCCCACTCCCTTCCGGTGTAAAGACATTGATCGCCTCCCAGCCTTCCGCGCCCCATTCATCCAGTGTGACCTGGATCAGTTCGTCTTTTGTGCCAAAGATGCTGCCGATCGTTTGAACGCGATATTCCCATTGTTTGTATTCTTCCGTCATTTTTACTCCTATAGTTTTGTTATAAGCATGCTGCGTTTAAAGCCTCGGATACCCGCACGGATCAAAACGACATCCAGAATCCAGATCAACGTTCCAACCAGCATGACCGTTTCCACGCCGAGGTAAAGCACACCTGTAGCCTGGCCGATCACCAGTCCCAATACAAGCACAACCAGCGAGCCTGTGAGTTGATACGCTTCCATGAAAGTTTTTACACGCGCCGAGATCATCACGGTCGCTGAAATGCCGAGCAATGCGAAGGCTGGCGTCAGCCAGAACATCAGAGGCCACCAGGTTGGCAGGGGGAACCAGACGCGCCCGAACAGGTTGAAACTCGCAACATTGACCACGATTATGTATACGAGGTACGTCAGCCACGAAAGCGATATGGCAGGGATCAATGCCGCCAACACCTTGCCGAGGAAGAGTTCCATGTCTGTTGCAGGGGAGTAAAGCAGCGCCTCCATCGTTTTGCGTTCGCGTTCGCCGACGAACGAGTCCGCGCCGACGACCGACGAGAACATCAACGGCATGATCAGGAACAACGGTGCCAGCATGAAGGCGGTCATGTATAAAACGAACATTTGTTCTAATTTTAATCCATCGAAGATCGCACGTATCGTCGGCGGCAAATTCTTCAACAGTGTTTCCATATCCCCCAGCTCGCGCTGAATATCCTCCACCGGCAGGACCTGCGGCAACACGGTGAACAGGATCGGCAGCACGATGGCGAAGATCAGCGGCAGTACGAGAGCGGGGATCCATGCGGCTTTGTTCTGCTGTACTTCTTTTAAGTCCTTGCGGGCAATCGCCCAGATCGATCTCCAGTTCATGCTTCACCTGCCTGCAATGCGAAATAAATATCTTCCAGTGTGTAATCCCTTGGGTTGACTTTCAGGATGGATGCACCGTTGTTTATGAGATGACGGACGACTTCGGGGATGACGTCCTCGTTCTCGACCTGGACCGCCAGCGCTTCATCCTCCGCCGACGCCTGGATCACGCCTCGTTGAGCCTTGAGACTCCCCGCGACGTTTTCCGATGGTTTCACGTGAAACGTGATGTCCACCCAGGTGACAGGCCACAGCTTGCGCGAAAGTTCTTTAAGACTGCCCATTGCCAATATCCTGCCTTTATTCATGATCGCGACGCGGTCACACAGACGCTGTGCCTCGAAGAGGTTGTGCGTTGCCAGCATAACAGTCTGGCCGTTGGCGCTGGTCAGGTTTTCGATCAAATCGTTGACCTGTTGCGCGGCTTCAGGGTCGAGACCCGATGTCGGTTCGTCCAAAAACAACAACGGTGGCCTGTGGATCAAAGCCCGCGCCAGGGCAAGGCGTTGCTTCATGCCTTTGCTGAAGGTCTCCACTTTGTCGTTTGCACGCGAGGCCAGTTCAAAAAATTCGAGTATCTCATCCACGCGGCGGGACACGTCCGATGCGGGGATCGCCTGAAGTGTGGCGAAAAATTCCAGGTTCTCGCGCGCAGACAGGCGTTCGTAGAGCGCAGGCGTTTCGGTTAGAACTCCCGTCCTGCGGCGGATGTCCTCGCCCTGGGTGGTGGGATCCAGCCCGAAGACGCGCGCCGTTCCCTCGGACGGAGGCAGGATTCCGTTAAGGAGTCGAACCGTGGTCGTCTTGCCCGCGCCGTTGGGACCGAGCAGTCCGAAGACTTCGCCCTGTTCCACGTGAAACGTCATGCCGTCCACGGCGCGGTTCTGCCCGAAGACGCGCGCGAGGGCGTTGACTTCAATGACCGCGCTCATGGATTCTCCCGTCGCCAAAGGATGAAGGAGTAGATGATCGGCGCAAAGGCGGCAAGAAGTATGGCGGTCAGGATGAGCCAGACGCCATTCTCGCCGAGGAACGCAGCGACGATGGTCAGCGCGCCAGCCAGCATGAAGAGTTTGGAGCCAAGTTTGTGCGTCTCGTCCCAGACCGTTTCGCTGGAGAGCGTCCACGGCGTGCGGATGCCGATGAAGAAGTTGCGCTTTGCCTGTGCCATCATAAAGCCCACACCGATGAATAGCAGCCCGACCACGGGTAAAAGCATGGTCGTCATGTTGAAGGGTGTGCCGATGGCGGCGAACAGCGTCAGGGCGTAAACGTAGAGCATATACGCCACGAAACCCACGATGAACCAGTTGAAGACGCCGCGGAATTTAGCAATGTTGGCTTTGAGCGGGTCAATATGCGGGATGACCAGGAAAAGCGGTACCAGAACGATGGTGATGATCGGCACGAGGAAAACACCCCAAAACTTGGACATGTAGCCGTCAATCTCGCCTGCAGCATTCCAGTGCGACGGCATCGGGTCGGGCAGACGGTTCCAAAGCAGAAGTCCTGCCAGCACCGCGGCAACAATCAGGACGAGAGAGAGGATGGTGGTTGTGCGAGTTGTCATTTTTTTCCTTTTACTTTATCCGTCATTGCGAGCGTTGCGAAGCAATCCACGTCACAGAGTTGGAGATTGCTTCGTTGCCCTTTGGGCTCCTCGCAATGACAGATAAATTCATTTTTCTTTCGGCATGTTGTTCTGCGCCAGTGAGATCATGCCGCTGAGACCGCCGAGGTTCATTGTGTCCACTGCCGAACTCGGGACGATGACCATGGCGCCTTTTTCCTTCAAGCCTTCGAAGAGCATGTTCATGGCTCGCAGGTGCAGGGCGGTCGGGTTATCCAGATAGGCTTTGGACGCTTCGGCAAACGACTCAGCGATCTGCTTTTCTGATTCTCCCAAAATCACACGAGCCTGACGCTCGCGTTCCGCCTGCGCCTGACGGGACATGGCGTCCTCCAGGTCCTGTGGGATGACGATGTCACGAATCTCCACGGATTGGACGGACACGCCCCAGGGCGTCGTGCGTTCGTCAATGACCTGTTGCAGTTCCTTGTCGATCATGCTGCGCCCGATGAGGATATCTGCCAGCATCATGCGCCCGATGATGTCGCGCAGGGCGGTCTGTGCCGCCCAGTCCACGGCGGCGTGATAGTTTTCGACTTCAAGAGCGGCTTTCTCTGCATCCCACACGACCCAGAACAGCACGGCGTCCACGTCCACGGGCACGGTGTCTTTGGTCAATGTTTTTTGCGCTGCGAACGGGGTGACCATTACGCGGTGGTCGATCCAGGTCGGCGTGGTGTCGATGATCGGGATGATCCAAAACGGACCCGGCCCCGCGAGTTTTTGGAATTTTCCGAGCCGCAAAACGACAGCCTTTTCCCATTGTGATGCGACTTTCAACGCGAACAGGATGTACACGCCGATCAACATCCACACGATCACCCATGCGCCGAGCACGGCATCGCTGTACTTTCCATCGCCCCAGATCGCACCAAGCACGGCAATCAGCAAAGCCACGCCAAAAATCGTTCCGGCGATCGGCGAGATGCGCAGGTCTGCGTTTTGCATTTTTTTCTTTTCCAGTGCTGATTTGATAAATTTGGTATCCATTTCATTCTCCTTTATCCGTTAGCGGACTCGTCCGATTCTTTCCAAGCCTTGATCTGGTCGCTGACCATCTGCTTGATCTCACTCTTCGAAAACTCCAGCCGCATGGCTTCACCGATATATCTTTGGGTTAATTCTTCCAGCGCTTCTCTGCGGAACTTCTCGCTGACTTTCGGCGGCGGGATCTCGGTGATGTATGTGCCCCGTCCTTGCTGAGTTGAGATGATGCGCTCTTCGTCCAGTATGCGGTATGCTCTTGCCACGGTGTTGAAGTTGACGCGCAACTCCTCTGCAAGCGCCCGCACAGTTGGAAGCTGGTCGCCTGGCTTGAGAATCCCGCTGGCAACTTGTGCCTGCACCTGGTTGACGATCTGGGTGTAGATGGGCAGGTCTGAGCGGAAATCGATCTGGATGGTTAATCTCTTGTTTGTCATAAATTGTATCTTTGTATTATTGTACTAATTGTATCATTGTGTGAATTGTACACGATTCAAGGGGTTTGTCAAGAGGCTGGAGAAGGCTGATTTATCTGAATCAACCGTCTCTTGGGGATGATGCGAAGCGTCTGCTTGGAAAATCCTCTGCATGGTAGAATCCCGTGCGCACAACTTATCTATATTTATGGGATGACCGCGAGAAGCGCGGGATCTAAGGAGTAAAAATGGAAGTCAAAACTGGAACATGGACCGAGAAGAAAGGTCTGGCACAAATGCTCAAGGGCGGCGTCATCATGGATGTGGTGACGCCCGAGCATGCGAAGATCGCGGAAGATGCAGGCGCGTGCGCGGTGATGGCGCTTGAGCGCGTGCCTGCGGATATCCGCGCGACGGGCGGTGTGGCGCGCATGTCTGACCCTGAGTTGATCTTGAAGATCATGGATACGGTGAGCATCCCCGTGATGGCAAAATGCCGCATCGGACATTTCGTCGAGGCGCAGATCCTCGAAGCGCTCGGTGTGGACTACATTGATGAGTCCGAGGTGCTGACACCCGCCGATGAAGCCAACCACATTTTGAAGCACAACTTCAAGGTGCCGTTCGTGTGCGGATGCCGTAATCTCGGTGAAGCGCTGCGCCGCGTGGGCGAAGGCGCGGCAATGATCCGCACGAAGGGTGAGGCAGGCACAGGTGACGTTGTGGAAGCGGTCCGTCACGCGCGCACGGTGTTGGGCGATATCCGCAAATTGACCACGATGGCAGACGAGGAATTGATGCGCTATTCGAAGGAGATCGGCGCGCCGTATGAATTGGTGAAGGAAACGAAGGAGTTGGGTCGCATGCCTGTCGTCAATTTTGCGGCGGGCGGCGTTGCGACCCCAGCCGACGCGGCGTTGATGATGCAACTCGGCGTGGACGGCGTGTTCGTCGGCTCCGGCATCTTCAAGAGTGGTGACCCTGCGCGTCGCGCGGCGGCGATCGTCAAAGCGGTGACTCATTATCAGGATGCCTCCATTCTTGCGGAGGTGAGCCGCAACCTGGGCGAGCCGATGGTCGGACGCAACGTGTCGCAAATGCCCGAAGCGGAAAAGATCGCGGGACGAGGTTGGTGATTTTTAGCTGTTGGCGGTTAGCGATTAGCTCTTAGCCAGCTAACCGCTAATCGCTAATTGCTGATGGCTGACTTATGAAAATCGGTGTATTGGCTTTACAAGGTGATTTTGCCGAGCATATCGCCATGCTCAAACGTTTGAACGTGGAAGCATTCGAAGTTCGCTTGCCGGAACATCTCAACGGCTTGGACGGTCTTATCATCCCCGGTGGCGAGTCCACGACGATCGGCAAACTTGCGGTTGCATACAATTTGATGGAGCCGCTTAAACTATTCGGTCAAAGCCATGCCATCTGGGGAACGTGCGCGGGTGCGATCTTCATCTCGAAGGATATCGGACGTGACCAGCCTTTGCTCGAATTAATGGACATCAAAGTCCAGCGCAACGCCTTCGGACGGCAGATCGATTCGTTCGAAACGGACCTCGACATCCCCGAACTCAAGCAAGCCACCGGATCGGATAGGCCGTATCACGCGGTCTTCATCCGTGCGCCGATCATCGAATCGGTCAGCGGTGATGCAAAGATCCTCGCCTCGGTCCCCGACGGGAGAATTGTTGCCGCCCAACAGGGACATCTCCTCGCCACATCCTTTCACCCCGAACTGACGGATGATACGCGCTTCCACGAGTATTTTCTGACCCTGGTGGATTAGTTGATAATTTCATCGCGGGATGGCTTCTCTCATAAAGTGATCCCCAACACTTGCACCTCACGCATATGTCGGTGTGACGTATAATTTAAGTATGTCGATCCGTCCTCTGGCACTTTTGGATCTGCCCTATCTGTATGGCTTTCGCGATGAGGCACTGGGATTGGATACCTCGCGGACATTGACCCGCGGCAATCCCTTGGGGGCGGTTGGATTGTTATCCTATGTGAATCCTTCGCGGCATATTTATTCCGCCATTGCAAATGGAGAGGAAGATTCTGTGCTGGGAGGGATCACACACACGCCCGATGAGACGTTTGCAAAACTGTATTATCTCGCCCCGGCTTCACGACTCGATCATCCCTACCTCCCTGACTTGATCGAAAACCTTTCCGCTCAGGCTGGGACGTGGGGGGCGTTCCATGTGCTGGCCGAGGTTGATGAAGCGAACGCTGCCTTTGTCTCATTGCGCAAATCGGGGTTCTCGGTCTATGCCTGGCAGAGGATGTGGGATGTCTCCGGGATGGTGGAATCAGATTCCGGGTCCGGTTGGATGCGTGTGAAGTCGGTCCATTTGCCTTCAATCCAGAGTCTCTATCATCAGATCGTCCCTCCGCTGTTGCATCCTGTGGAACCACAACCCAAAGCCGCGGTTGGCTGGATGTGCAATGAAGGTGCGAAGTGTTATGTGAATGTATCGCAGGGAGTGTATGGGATCGTGCTGACGCCGCTCATCCACCCTGAGGCGACGGAGGTCAGTGACAAGTTATCGGCATTGATGGATCATTTGCCTGATCGCCGCAATCGCCCTGTGTACGTCTGTGTGCGCTCCTATCAGGCATGGCTTGAACCCGTTCTTGCAGACCTGGGTGCGAAGCCTGGGCAGCGCCAGGCAGTGATGGTCAAGCATCTGGTCCACATGGTGAAGGACGCGGCTCTGGCGCGCACCACCCAGCCGGCGGGTGTGAGCGTGCAGCCTTCGAGGGTCAATCGTGTTGAGGTAAAGAATGGCTCAAAAAATTAAGCCATTTTAAATTCCACGCTCCCATTCCAATGTGGGGACAGCCCATTTACCTTATAATAGACTTGGAACTTGAAACTCCCAGAACAGGAGGTAACTTTTCGATGGTGAAGCATAGCTAAACCCCAGTAAGCCGTTGACGTGACGACCCCCACGGCGCAAGTATTTCCCCTCGTCTTTCCTTCAACTATTTTCGATCATGGTTTCAACCTTAAACTTGAAACCTGACACTTGAAACTAAATATATGACTCAACAACTAAAAATCACAGACGACCTCGACGCGCTTCTCGATGTTCTGCCTCTTGATATCCGCCGCGCGGTGGAGAAGGCAAACAACAGTGAGAACCTGCTCGAGATCATATTGGATTTGGGGCGCATCCCGACTGTCCGTTTTGTGGATGGGGAGGTCAACCTGCGAGAGACCGAGATCACCCGCGATGAGATCGATTACGTGGACGAGCGTACGGGTGAGTTCGACGCGGATAACCGCGCCGGCATCGAGCGCACACTGCACCGCATCTCTGCCATCCGCAACCGGCGCGGACACATCGTCGGGCTGACGCTGCGGGTTGGGCGTGCGGTGTATGGAACCGTGGACATCATCCAGGACATCATCGAGTCGGGCAAGTCGGTGCTCATTCTGGGACGGCCTGGTGTTGGTAAAACCACATTGCTCCGTGAGGCCGCGCGCATCCTGGCTGAATCAAAACGCGTAGTGATCGTGGATACGTCCAACGAGATCGGCGGCGATGGCGATGTGCCGCATCCTGCTGTGGGCAAGGCGCGCCGCATGCAAGTGCGCGAACCGATGCTCCAGCATGAGGTGATGATCGAAGCGGTCGAGAATCACAACCCCGAAGTCATCGTCATTGACGAGATCGGGCGCGAACTCGAAGCCCTTGCCGCGCGCACCATCGCGGAACGCGGTGTACAACTCATCGGCACGGCGCACGGTCAGACGCTCGATAACCTTTTGCTCAATCCCACGCTCAGCGATCTGGTCGGCGGCATCGAAGCGGTCACGCTGTCGGATGAGGAGGCGCGTCGACGCGGCACCCAGAAAACGGTCCTCGAAAGACGCGCACCGCCCACTTTCGATGTCCTGATCGAGATCCAAAGCCGCGATCGTTTCACCGTGCATCTCGACATCATGGCTTCCGTGGACGCGCTTCTGCGCGGCTATCCGCTCCCCCCGGAAATTCGCACGCGTGATGAAAAAGGCAGGATCAAGATCGAGAAAGCCGAACCGGTTTCTTCGTCACGTGTGGATGCGAAGGAGACAAAAACGCCTCGCCGCGGACGTCAGCCTGCTCCCGCGTCCGATGAGCCTTACCCACGCTTCGACCCACTCAGCGCGACACCCAGGGCGCTCCCCTCATCTACGGGCGCGGGGTTGCAACCCATAAAAGTGTATCCGTATGGCGTGGCGCGCAACAGACTGCAACAAGCCGCAAAGCGACTCGGCGTGCCCGCCGTCATCGTGCGTGACGCGAGCGAAGCCGACGCGCTGGTAACCCTGCGGACATATTACCGCAACCGCCAGCAGACCGTCATCGAAGCCGAACAGCGCGGCATGCCGATCTATGTGTTGCGCGCGAATACGGTGGCGCAGGTGGAGCAGTTCCTCGGCGACCTGTATAACCTGAGCGCCGCGCCTCTGCGCGACAACATGGAGGACATCCGCAACGAGACGCAGCAGGCGATCGCGGCGGTGCTCAACGGTGAGCGCTGGGTGGACCTGCCCCCGGGTCCGTCACTGGTGCGCAGACTTCAACACGAGATGGCGCGTAATGCGGAATTGGTCAGTCACTCATATGGAAAAGAGCCGCGCAGGCATGTGAGGATATTCAGGGAATAAAATGTAGCAGGGGCACAGCACACTGTGCCCCTGATTCTTTCATTAAAAATTTTTACAGGGACAGGTTTGAGACCTGTCCCTACTTTTTTATTACTTTCGACACCTGAAATCTACAGTGAAGGTATGTAATATGTTTAGAGGGGAAATGAATGGTCGGTACTTGGGGATCATTGCATGGAAAGGGTGAGTGTAATGAATACTGCATCAGGATCGACGCAAAAAAATCAAATCATACACACCATTCAATTCTTTTTGCTTGCCTATTTGATCAGTTGGGCAATTTGGGGGTTGCTCATCTTCTTCCCTGAAACAATGGGTGAGATGTATTTCCTGATCATCTTTGGGGCTTTTGGTCCCTTTGCAGCTGCGGCGATATTGACACGTGTCCATCAGGGAAAGGATGGAGCAAAAAAATGGCGCCAGGATATTTTGCGATGGCGCGGACGAGGCCGTTGGATTCTCATAGGTGGTTTGGGACTCCCAATCTTGATTGCATTGGTGCATAGTGTAATTTATGCGATCCTTCGAGGTCTTCCGCAGTTTCAAAACGAAACTCCCTGGTACTGGTTAATCTATGCCATTCCTGTCAATGTGTATGTGGTTTTTGTGTACAGCAGCGGTTTTGGTGAAGAACCTGGCTGGCAGGGATATGCCATGCCGAGATTATTAAGGATCTTTTCACCCGTTGCAGCCTGTATCATTTTTGGCGTTCTTTGGACTTTGTGGCACACTCCGTTGTATTTCACCCAGCTTTGGAATGGTAATGAACCCATGTATTTGATGTTGCTTTACACACCACCTCTCGCTGTCGTCCTGACCTGGCTAACTCAAAAGGCGCGCGGGAGTGTCATGCCCGCGGTGTTTTTGCATCATGCGGGCAATCTTTATGGCAGTTACCTTACACGAACGGATATCTTTTCACAACCACTTGATTGGAATTTTACAGAGATTAAAACCGTCATCTACTGGGTGATTGCCTTGGTCATTATCTGGCGAACACGTGGAAAATTGGGTTATGAACCCTAGCTTGTTTGGAGAAATAAAGACGGGAGCAGATGAACATCCGCTCCCGTCTTTATTGTTTCATTTAGGTATGTTGTGCCTCGCCCAGTGTGATCTGCACCTGCATTTCTTTCCCATCACGCATTACGGTCAGATTGACCTGATCGCCGGGGTTGAATGTGAACAGCGTGTTGACATATGAGTGGGTTTCGTCGAGAGTCACATCACCAACCTTGGTGATAATGTCTCCCTGCTTCAAACCCGCTTCACTCGCAGGGCTACCGTTCACCACTTCCATTACATAGACACCCCATTGTACGGGAAGTTTATATCGAGCCGCGATGCCGGGGTTTATGGGCTGGAACTTGATTCCCATGTATGGACGGGCAAAATATCCCTTCTGGATGATCTGTCCCGCAATGGCTTGCGCCGTGTTCACAGGGATGGCGAAGCCGAGTCCCTCTGCCACATCGCCCATGCCGCTGTTGCGGACGACCAGCGTGTTGATGCCGATCACTTCACCCGCGAGGTTCACCAGCGGTCCGCCGGAGTTGCCGTGGTTGATGGCGGCGTCGGTCTGGATCAGGTCTTCGATCTGGTAGCCGTTGCCGGTGTCGATGGAACGACCCGTCGCGCTGACCACGCCAACGGTCACGGTGTTCTTGAAGTTCCCCAGCGGCGAGCCGATGGCGATGACGGATTCGCCCGGATCGAGCTTATCCGAGTTGCCCAATGCCGCGACCGCAGGGACGCTTCCATCCGTTTTCAACACGGCGATATCGGAATACAGGTCCGTGCCGACGATGGTCGCCTTTTGTTCGGTCCCATCCGAAAGGATGATACTGACTTCCTTTGTCCCTTCCACAACGTGATTGTTTGTGAGGATGTATCCCTGGTTGCTGATGAAAAATCCGCTGCCGCTCACGGTCTGGTCGCCGGTAGGACCAAAGAACGTCATTTGCCCGGGGATCTTTCCAACAACCGTGACAACCGCGGGTCCTACTTTCTGCACGGATTGCGTGATGGCGGTCTCAATGTCCGTGTTGTTGAGGACGAGCGTCTGGTTGGGACTGGTGTTATTTGCCGGCAGGATCTCCTGAATGGGAGCGGGCAGGCTGCCCTGCTGTTGAACAGCGCGGAACACGGCAAAGCCGCCCACTGCCACGCCAGCCAAAGCCGACCCACCAGCGACAACCAGAACAAGTAAAATGTAGAGGATCTTTTTCAAGGTCATTTGTGCCTCCGTAATTTTCATTTCCGGAAAAAATTCTAGTATCGGATGATGACAGGAAAATTAAGGAATTGTGTATAAAATGTGTTAGTTGTGTATGAAAAACATTAACCACAGGCATTTGGAAAAATCATCATGTTCATCACACTCGAAGGCCCTGAAGGCTCAGGCAAGACATCCCATATCCCGTATCTTGTGGAATATCTCCGCGAAAAGGGACATACGGTGTTTCCCACGCGCGAACCGGGTGGCACTTCCATCAGCGAGCAGATACGCGACATCCTGCACGACCTGAAGAACGCTGAGATGCATCCGCGCACCGAGACATTGCTCTACCAGGCAGCGCGCGCGCAGATCGTGGAACAGGTTATCAAGCCGCATCTGGCGGATGGCGAGATCGTCATCTCGGACCGTTACTACGACTCGACCATTGCCTATCAAGGCTACGGTCATCAACAGGATCTCGAACAGATCCGCGGACTGGTGAAGTATGCAACGGGAGGGCTTGTCCCCGACTTGACCGTTTTGCTCGACCTCGATGTGGAGGTCGGGTTGGGGCGGAAGAAGAAGGACAACGAGTGGAATCGTCTTGACGCCTACACGGTCGAGTTCCATCAACGCGTTCGCGCAGGGTATTTGGAGATGGTGAAGCAAGAGCCAGGTCGCTGGGTGGTAGTGAATGCTGAACGGAAGTGGGACGAGGTGCAGGAGGAATTGAGGCGGGTGATCGAGGAGAAGTTGAAACGATGAGCGAAAAATTCGTGCAAGCCAACGGCATCCACATCCATTACGAGGAGTTCGGCGAAGGCGCACCGCTCATCCTGCTCCACGGCGGCTCGGGGACGCTGGAGGAATGGAGACCGATGATCCCCTCCTTCGAGCCGCATTTCCACGTTTACGCGCTCGACAGCCGCGGACACGGCAAAACGGACAACCCGTCCGGCAAGCTCAGCTACCGCATGATGGCGGACGACCTGGCGGCGTTCGTTGAAGCACTGAAGATCCCTCGTCCGCTGGTGTGCGGATACAGTGACGGCGGTCAGATCGCCCTCGAACTTGCCATGCGCCACCCCGGCCTGGCGCGGGCGCTGGTGGTGGGTGCGGCGGCGTACCGCTTCTCGGAGGAATACGTCAACGCGCTGAAGACCTGGGGCTTCGAGAAGCCCGGCGAATACGACTTTGACTGGGTGGAGGCGAACTTCCCGTTCTTCGTGGAGGACTGGAAGAGAAGCCATTACCGCGAAGGCGATCCCGATTACTGGAAGAAACTGACACTGCAAATCTCCGAGATGTGGCTGACCCCGCATGATTACAGTGAATCGGACTTCAAGCGGATAGCTGATCCGCTCCTCGTTCTCATCGGCGACCGGGACGGCATGATCCCCCTCGACGATGCCATCGGCATGTACCGCATGATCCCCACCGCGGAACTGGCTGTCCTCCCGAAAGCCGACCACATGAGTGTACTCACGAACCCTAAACATTTCCTCCACGTTGTTCTGGAGTTCCTGACGCGGCAGAGCAAAATGGAGGAAGATAAAAAATGACCGCTGACTCACAAAAAGACATTCAATACCTCAAAGCCATCGGGCGCATCTGCGCTGAGACACTGCACCGCACCATGGACAATGCCATTGCTGCGCAGTTCGAGCGCACGATCGTTGTGACGAGGAACGAACCTATCATCCTGACGCTGTGATGATCCTGGTCGATGATTCAGAGAAGGAAAAACTCGCAGAGGGCGGGACAATTGTCCCGTGGAAAGGAGACGAACATGTCCGATGAACAATGGGTTCCGGGGAACAAATCCGAATTGATGTCTGCCATTGCGCGGGAGTGGGATCTGCTCATGGCAGTGGTCTCCAAACTCGATGAGACACAAATGACCACGCCGGATGCTGGCGGATGGAGTCCGAAGGATAACCTTGCACATCTCATGGAATGGATGGTCGTGTTGATGGGCTATCACCTCGACCGCCGCCCAGCGCATGAAGTGCTCGGCGTTTCGGAGGAGGTGACGAAGGGCTGGGACATGGAGGTCATCAACCCGGTGCTGTTCGAGCGCAACAAGGATCGCACAATACAGGATGTGCTCGATCGGTTAAAACGCTCGTATGTGGATCTCGTCAGGAAACTGGATGCGATGTCGTATGAGGATCTGCTCCAGCCGCGCCATGCCGATGACCCGGAGAAACGTCCCGTGTTGTTGTGGGTTTTAGGGAATACCACGGACCATTTCGCGGAGCACCGCGCGACGATTGAAAAAATGTTCTAGCGTGCTTCTATGAGAGCGAAATTGTCAAGAGGAGCGATCAGAGGCAATCCTGCCAGATCGTCCTTGTGTAGGTCGCTTCTGGAATTCTCCG
>DIDP01000029.1 GCA_002418205.1 Anaerolineales bacterium UBA5797
CCGCAGTTGCGAGGCTTGTGGGCGCTAAGGGACTCGAACCCCTGACCTTCTCTGTGTAAGAGAGACGCTCTAACCAACTGAGCTAAGCGCCCGAACGGGTGTTTCAATTGAGGGCTGTGCAAGGAGACGCTCAACCCACAGGGTACTTCGCGACCAACTGAGGCAAGCGCCCGTGCGCGCTATTATAATACATCATGTTACACTTGAAGCATCGGAGGAAAAATGCGTATTGTTCGTTACGAGTTAAAAGAAGGAAGAGCCAAACCCAAATACGGATGGCTGCTGGATGACAAGGTCGGCGAGATCGGCGGCAACGTCTTCGGGCGTTATCGCCGCAAGGAAGCTGAAACGCCTCTCGCGGACGTCAGGCTGCTTGCCCCTTCCGAGCCGGGCAAAATCGTATGCGTGGGACGCAACTACGTCGAACACGCCAAGGAATTGGGCAACGAAGTGCCGCAGGTTCCGCTCATCTTTTTGAAACCGTCCTCCTCCATCATCAACCCCGGCGATGCGATCGTCCTGCCGCCGCAATCCGCACAGGTGGAACATGAGGGCGAACTGGTCGTCGTCATCGGCAAGCGCGGACGGAACATCACCGCCGAGAACGCCAGGAAATATGTCCTGGGGTACACCGTCGGCAACGACGTCACCGCGCGCGACCTGCAGAGAACGGATGGCCAATGGACGCGCGCCAAGGGCTTCGACACCTTCTGTCCGTTCGGGCCGTGGATCGACACCGAGTTCGATCCCGCGGATGCAGTCCTCACGGTCCGCGTGAACGGGCAGATGCGGCAGATGGCGTCCACGCGCGATATGGTCTTCAATGTCGGCGTGTTGATCGCCTACATCTCATCCGTCATGACGCTTGAGCCCGGCGACCTGATCTTCACCGGCACGCCTGCGGGGGTCGGCGAACTGAAAAACGGCGACCGGGTCGAAGTGGAGATCGAGGGTTTGGGCAGTTTGAGCAACCCTGTACAATCGTAGAAGGCAAGTCCATGCGTATTACAAAACATTTCCGCACCGACCAGGAGACGATCCTGCATTTTTTGGATGTATTGGGCGGGGGCTCGGCGGTCCTCTCGGGCAGCAAGCATGCCAGTCCCGGCTTTTTCATCTTTGCACATACGTTCATCGCTGAATACATCGAAGGGATGTTCTTCAGGAAGGAGGCGTTATTGATCCAGGCTTTGGAAGATAACGGCTTCCCCTCTGATGATGGACCGGTCGGCGCGATGAGGGCGGAACAGAAGAAAAGCCGCGAATCCGCCGAACAGATGTTGAACGCCGCAAAGGACTGGCAGGAGGGCGACACGAACGCACGCGGCGAGGTCGGCTGGGCGACCAGCGAATACACCTCCACGCTCCGGAAACATCTTGAGCGCTTGAAGAACCTGATCTTCCCTCTGCTCGAGCAAAATATTTCTCCCGATGATGAACACAAGATCTCGGAGGGATTGAACAAGATCGCTTTTGAGGTCAATTCAAAAGGGGAACCGGATAAATATACCAAGCTGATCGAGACCCTCGAGGATGAGTTGAGCGATTGGAAGTAAACGAGGAACGACGGACATAAACGTCCGTTGTTTTGTTTTAACTTCTGCTTTTTGAATCTGAGAAAGGCGGGTAAAATTATATATAATTTCAGTGGATATGTCGTTGCGAGTGGCGCCTGGCGCCGCAAAGCAATCCCCTGCTTGCCTCTGGAGATTGCTTCGTTGGGAAGAGTGCCCTTCTCGCAATAACACGGAGGACTCCATGCAAGCCTACGAACTCACCCAACTCATTTCCCGGCAAAAAGACTCGAACAAACTCTACCTTGAATTCCTCAAGCTCCCCGACCTCAGCATGGGACTATACGTCCTCCCCGCAGGCGGCACGGATCCCCAGTCACCGCACACCGAGGATGAGATCTATTACGTGGTCAGCGGACGAGCGCAGATCAAAGTGGCAGATGAAGACCGCGCCGTGCAGGCGGGATCCATCGTCTACGTGGCAAAGAACGTGGAGCATCGCTTCCATTCGATCGAGGAAGAGTTGAAGGTGATTGTGTTCTTCGCGCCAGCGGAGTATTCGAATAAATAAATTTACTGCAAAGTGCGCCAAGCACGCGAAAATTAAAAAAGTTTTCTTTGCGCCCTTTGCGTGCTTTGCGGTTCAAGAAGGTATCCATGTTCAACCTCAAAACCACCCCCTTCCACGAACGGACGTCCGCGTTGTGCCAGCCGCAGAACTGGCGCAAGTGGGCGGGTTATTTTGTCGTCGGCTCATACGAGCACGTACTCGACCGCGAGTATTGGGCGATCCGCAATGCGGCGGCGCTGATCGATGTCACACCATTGATCAAGTACATCATCCAAGGCAAGGATGCGGCGGCGCTTCTGCATCGCGTCACCACACGCGACATCCACAAGATGAAAGTGGGACAGGTCGCCTACACGGGCTGGTGTGACGAGGATGGCAAGATGATCGACGATGGCACCGTCTCCCGCCTCGAAGATCGGACCTTTCGCCTGACTGCCGCGGAACCGAACCTGCGCTGGCTGACGATGAACGCGGTCGGCATGGACGCATCCATCACCGAGGTGACGGATGACATGGCGGCGCTCAGTTTTCAGGGACCGAACACCCGCAAGGTGTTGAATCTCGTCTGCGAAAAATCTGTGGACGATTTGAAGTACTTCCGCTTGATGACAAACAAAATCAAAGGCGTAGACGTGACCATTTCCCGCACCGGCTACACCGGCGACCTAGGTTACGAAATTTGGATGAATAACAAAGACGCGCTCAAAATTTGGGATGCGTTGATGGAAGTTGGCGCGGACTACGGCATCACCCCCGTCGGCATTCTGGCAATGGACATGGCGCGCGTGGAGGCGGGTCTGTTCATGCTCGACGTGGATTACACCTCCACCACCCATGCATGGATCGAATCGCAGAAATCCTCTCCATTCGAGTTGGGACTTGATTGGACCGTGGCACTCGATAAGCCGGGTTATTTTGTCGGTCGCCGCGCATTGGAGCGTGAAAAGAAAAACGGTTCTGAATGGAAGATGGTTGGCTTGGCAGTGGACTGGGTGGGCATGGAAGATATTTTCAAGCGTATCGACTTGCCACCACAAATTCCCGGCTCCGCGATCCGCGCCAGCCTGCCTGTGATGGTGGGCAATGTTCAAGTTGGCTATGCTTCTACTTCTACATGGTCACCGCTGCTCAAGACCTACATCGCCCTCGCTCATTTACAACGTCCCTACTACGAGATCGGCACCGACGTCCGCATGGAAATTACGGTCGAGCATCACCGTCAGCACGCGCCGGCGAAGGTTGTTAAATTACCATTCTATGAACCCGAATGGAAAAAGAAATGAGTACACATTTGAAATTATCATTTCACCCGGCTACGCCTGACCGCTGGGTGGACCTTGAGTCACTTTTCGGAACTTCAGGTGCGGATGATGGCTGTTGGTGCATGACCTGGCGGCAAAGCGAGTCTCAACTCGAGAATGCCACGTCTGAAAGTAACCGTGTTTCATTCAAAGGTCAAATTGACTCTGGGGTTTCACCGGGATTACTCGCCTACATTGGCGATAAAGCAGTGGGCTGGTGCGGTGTGAGTCCACGAGCCAGTTTTGTCCGTTTGGAACATCATCCTTACTTTCGGAATCCTACTACTGATAAAAAGATATGGACGATCATTTGTCTCTTCGTTCATAAGCAGGCACGCAAACAAGGTGTGGCTACCGCGCTATTAAACGCAGCAGTGAAGTATGCAATCGCAAACGGCGCTCAAGCCATCGAGGCATATCCTGTTAATTCACACGAAAAGCCGCTAACTGCAAAAGAGGCTTTTCCCGGAACAGTGCCCATGTTCCTTAAGGCAGGATTTAAAGAAATCACTGTCACAGAGGCGAAGAGTCGCAGCGGCAGTTTCTTTCGTTCGATTGTCCGCTACGATGTATCTTGAGGAAGGTTCCGTTTTACGTACCTGAATGGAAGAAGGAATAACCTGTCACTGCGAGGAGCGATAGTGACGAAGCAATCCCCAACCAATCAGGAGATTGCTTCGTGGCGCTTGCAGCGTCCCTCGCAATGACATTTGACCAAGGACTTATTCATGACATCCAATCAATATGACGCAATCATCATCGGCGGCGGGCACAATGGACTGGTCGCCGCGGCATATCTTGCCCGTGCCGGCAAGAAAGTGGTCGTGCTCGAACGCCGACCGATCGTAGGCGGCGCGGCGGTGACGGAGGAGATCTTCCCCGGCTACAAGTTCACCGAGTTCTCGTACGTGGTGAGTCTCTTGCGCCCGGAGATCATCCGCGATTTGGAACTGCCCAAACATGGACTGAAAATCCTCCCGCTGCCATCAACATTTACTCCAATGGAGTACGGCGACTACCTCGCCGCATGGGATGACCACGATCTGACTCGCCGCGAGCTGTATCGTCATTCGCCCAAGGACGCGGAAGCCTACGATGAATACGCTCGTGTTATGGCGCGCGCGGCGAAGGCGATCAAGCCCATCATCAATCTGATTCCGCCTGACCCGTCTTCGATGAGCATCCGTGATTTGATGGGCTTGCTCAAGGTTGGTCAATACGCGGCGAGTCTCAAAGAAAAAGAACTGTATATGATTGCCAAACTCGCCACGCAATCATCCGCGGACTTGCTTGAAGAGTGGTTCGAGACCGACGCGCTCAAAGGCACCAAAGCCGCCAGCGGGATCATCGGGACGTTCCTCGGTCCGCGCTCGCCGGGCACTGCGTACGTGCTGCTCCATCATTACATGGGCGAAATAGATGGCGCGTTCCGCGCCTGGGGTTTTGCCAAGAACGGCTCTGGCGGAGTCAGCGGCTCGATCTACAACGCGGCGAAAGCGCTCGGGGTGGAGACGAGAGTCAATAGTTCTGTGAAGCAGGTCAAGGTCAAGAATGGACGCGCTGTGGGTGTCGTCCTGGAGAACGGCGATGAGATCGATTCCAAAGTTGTGATGTCTGCCGCCGACCCGAAGCGAACCTTCCTGCAATTCGTCGAGGGTAAATATTTCCCCGATGATTTTGTGACCGCGATTCAAAACTTCCGCACGCGCGGTTCCTCGGGCAAGGTCAATATCGCCTTGAGCAAACTGCCGAACTTCACCGCGCTGCCGTACAAAGGCAACGGCGCGGATTCGGTTTTGCATCGCGGCGCGGTGTCGATCAGCCCAAGCATTGACTACATCGAACGCGCGTACGACGACGCGAAGTATGGGCAGATTTCGAAGCGACCGTATCTCGACATGATCTTCCCTTCGATGATCGACCCCGGCATGGCGCCGCCTGGACAGCACGTGATGTCCTGCTTTGTGCAGTATGCGCCGTATGATCTGGAGGGAGGATGGAATGATCAGAAACGAGACGAACTCGGCGAAGCGGTTATCGCGACCATCGAAGAATACGCGCCGAACATCCGTGAGTGCATCGTGGGGATGCAGGTGATTTCACCAAAAGATATTGAATCCATCGCGGGCATCACCGGCGGAAATATTTTCCATGGCGAATTGCTGCTTCATCAAATTTTCTTTTTGCGTCCTGTGCCGCAGTGGGCGGACTTCCGCACGCCGCTCAAAGGCTACTACTTCGGCGCGAGCGGAGCGCATCCCGGCGGCGGAGTCATGGGCGCGCCCGGCATGTTGGCGGCGAAGGAGATTTTGAAGGATGGAGTCATCTAACCACGGAGACTCGGAGACGCTGAGAATTTTATACTCCGTGGCTCTGTGTCTCAGTGGTTTAAAGGTTTGAACCATGACAAATCATTACAACACCATCATCATCGGCGCGGGGCATAATGGACTGGCCGCCGCCGCGTATCTTGCAAAACAAGGCAGAAAGGTTCTGGTTCTCGAACGCCGTGCCATCGTCGGCGGTTCGGTGGTGACCGAGTCTTTCGGGGATGGTTTCACTGTTGACTCTCTCCATACCGGCGGGATTCTGCGCCCGGATATTATCAAAGACCTGAAACTCGCCACCCACGGGCTTTTAGTTGATACCGTCCATCAGCCTTTTATTTCGCTTCAGCCTGTAGGTCACGCTTCAAGCTTGACCTACAGAGATCATCTTGTAATTGACTCCAACCCTGTGAAGGCCGCTGAGTCCATCAAGCACTTCTCCGTGAAGGACGCGGCGCGTTGGCCCGAATTCGTCCGTTTCATGGACAAGTCTGCGAAGATTCTCAATACAGCCTACGCCACTATCATGCCGCGCCTGCCGATGAACTTCGGCGTGAAGGAAGGCTTCGGCTTGGTGGACATGGGACTCAGCCTGCGCCTCGCCGGTCGCAAGGACATGCTCAACTTCATCCGTGCCCTGCCGATGACCGCGCAGGAACTGGTGGAGGAATACTTCGAGTCCGAAATCGTCAAAGCGGCAATTGCTTCGGTTGCGATCCACGGCTCCACGCTGGGACCCATGTCCGCAGGGACGGGCTACACTCTCATCCACAATTGGATGAATCGCGGCGGGCTTTCGCATGTTAATGTTGGTAAGGCAGGTGAGATCACAATCGCACTAGCGAACGCGGTGAAATCTTTCGGTGGCGAAATCCGCACCGAAGCGGAAGTGGTAAACATCAAAATCGAAAATCAAATTGCCAAAGGTGTTGTTCTGGCGAACGGTGAAGAGATTTCCGCCAACGTCATCCTCTCCTCCGCCGACCCGAAGCATACTTTGCTCAAACTTGTCGGTCCGCGCGAGTTGCCGCCCGAATTTGTCTGGCACGTGCAATCCATCAAAATGCGCGGATCGGTTGCTAAAGTCCATCTGCTAACTGATGGCAGTCATGAAATTCCCACAGGAACCGTCGTCGTTGCGCCTTCTGTCAAATACCTCGAAAAAGCCTACGACGCGGCGAAATATGGCGAAATTTCAGAGCAGCCATATCTCGAAGTGACGACTTCAAGCAACACAGTTTCCATCCATTTCCAATTTGCTCCGTATGTTTTGAAGAATAGGGAGTGGAAAGTGGAAAGTGGAAATATTTATAAATTGGCGACTGATACGCTTAATAATTACTTCCCCGATCTCCAATCACAAATCACCAATTACCATGTCATCACGCCTCTCGACCTCGAAACCACCTACGGCCTCAGCGAAGGCGACCTCAATCACGGTCAACTCATGCTCGACCAGTTCCTCTTCATGCGTCCGATACCGGGCTGGTCGAATCACAAAACGCCCATCGACAACTTCTACCTCTGCGGAAGCGGCGTCCACAGCGGAGGCGGAGTCAGCGGCGCGGCAGGGCGGAATGTGATCAAGGTGTTGAAGTAAACTAAAACATCCGAAGCCGCACTGACTTCGGATGTTTTTGTATTTTTGGATGCTTATTTCGCCACCCGCAGGATGACGCCGTTCTGTGACGGATCGTGCAACATCAGCCCCGCCTCGGTCAAATTCGACGAGATGCCTGCCGCGTCGACCCGAGCCACGACCTCCTCGTACACGGCTTGCGATGGCAGGTCAATGGTGAAATAACGGAGCCCGACAGCATCGGGCGGAGGAGGCGGCGCGCCGCGTCCCTGCCAGGTGTTGAGTCCGAGGTGGTGATGATATCCGCCCGCGGAGACGAATCCCATCTGGTAGGCTTTGGCAATGCCCATCACGTCGAAACCGATGACCCCGTGATAGAAATCCACCGCCTCATCCACATCGCGGACGTGGAGATGAACGTGCCCAATGCGAAATTCCGGCGGCACAGGCTGATCGAGACGGTCATCGTCCGTGAGGTGCTTGAACAGCGCCTCCACATTCAGCGGCTCGCGCCCATCGCTCCACGAGCCGTCGGCACGGGTGGATTCATATTTGCCGTCCTTGAACGTCCACGTGCCATCCTCCGGAGATTCGGCGTAGAGTTCGATGCCGTTGCCTTCGAGGTCGTCGAGGTAAGTGGTCTTGGTCAGGATGTGGTCGGTGGGGGAGTTGGGATATTTGATCGCAAACAGGCGCGCAATTGCGATCGCCAGTTCGCGCCGGTTCGGGAAGAGATACGCCACATGATACAGCCCCGTCACGCCGCGATACTTCTTGAGGTTCGGTTCCTCGTTTAGCAGGAGCAGGTCGTTGCCGCCCGCGCCGAGTCCTGCTTCCTTCCCCTCGCGCCAATGGAGTTTGAACCCCAGCGCCTTCTGATAGAACTCGAGCTGGTTGTCGAGGTTCGCCACCTTGAGGGAAATGGCTCCCATCCGTGTTTTGGGATGGATGGAAAACCCGGTCTTTGTCTCAGAATTGGGTAAAACGCTCATGCTCTCTCTCCTATTGTTATCAAGACGAAGAATCGTCCTGGAATCTTTCCATTGATATTTCGGCTAAAAGCCCAGTTCTTCCTTCACCAAAACGACCGTGATCCGCCCCGGGGCGTCACGGTTGACGATCAATATCTTGTTGACCGAACTGTGCGCGTTGTATGCCTCATACATGCGGGCATCCTCCAACGGATAGCTGTATTCCTCGATGCGGCGGAAGCCCTCATCCAGGTCGCGGACGATCTTCTGCGCGCCGACCACCCAGATGACCTTCGTCGCTCCGTACGCGTAGGGGGCGAGTTGACTCCCACTGCCGGAGGCGGTTAGCACCTGACCGGATTCGGTCACCGCATGGACGCTCCCGACGATGTAGTCCGGGCTGGAGCGCAGTTTGCGGATCTCGCGCGCCTGGGTCTTTCTATCCAGCGACAACACCTGCGGGCGCACCGCGTTGTACCTGCCCGATCTGTCGAACTCGGCGGTCAGACCGATCTTTTCCAGTGTTTTGGACTGGTTGGCATACACCTCCGCGCCTTGCGGTACGAGGTCGAGCACCAGTTGCTTTGCCTCTTCGCTGTCCTCAGCGACCAGCGTCTTCATGCCGTTGGCTTCGAGCGCCCTCGCGGCGCGTTCGATCTGCGCGTCACTGGCGAGTTTTGCAAATTCGTTGTTCGGTATCAATCTGACAGTTGTCTTCGTTTCGATCATAACTTCCCTCCAGTCATTGCGCTGCCCTGAGCGGCATCATGCTTTCCACTCAGGGCAGCGACGGATATTTAACTCAGGATCTTCAAGGCGCTGCCCCAGTTCGTACCGAGCGTGCCCTGGGTGACGATGTGCAGCAACTGCATCCCCTCGATCTGACGGGCGCGGCTCAACGGACCCGCGTCCACCGGGCGCATGCCGCCATCGGTTACAAGCTGAGCGACCTTCGCCTTGGCGTCCGCGTCGTCGCCGGCGATAAAGACATCGAGCGGCTGGCCAGCCACCTGTCCCGCGAGAAGTGTGCCGGCATACGTTGTGTTGAACGCCTTGACCACTTTCGCGCCGTCCGCGATCGCCTTTGCCAGATCCTCCGCCGAGGAGGAATCGGGCGCAGTGGCAAGTCCATCGTAGGTCGAGTTTAATGGGTTGGCGATATCCACCACGACCCTGCCCGCCAGTTTATTACCGAGTTGTTTGGCGAGTTCGATGTTCGTGCCGTACCAGACCGCGAATACCACCACTTCGCCCAGTTGCGCCTCGCCGAGGCTGGCAGTGGAAACCTGTGCGCCGTTCTTCGCCGAAGAACGCACATCCGCCGCAGCTTTCTCAGCCGTTTCGGGGCTGGCATCCACGAACGTGACGGAATGTCCGCCCGCGGCGGCGCGGGTTCCGATGCCGCGTCCCATATTGCCTGCACCAATGATCGTTATATTCATCTTGACTCTCCTTGAATTGAGTGATATTATACAGTTGTATTCTAAACAACAGATGTTGCCTAATTTACCAATCTTACGAACATCAGTCAACCATCAAACATTGGAATTTGTTGGATAAACGACACTGGAGCAAAAATGTTGCCGAAAGAAGAAAAACTCGATCCCCGCGTCAAACGGACCCGAGGCCTGATCCTGCGATCCTTTGAAGATCTCCTCGCCGAAAAAGGATTCGAATCCATCTCCGTGCAGGACGTGACCGACAAAGCCGAGATCAACCGCGCCACGTTCTACGCCCACTTCCCTGATAAATACGCCCTGTTGGACTATTCCATCAGTCAAATGTTCATGAACGAGATCGAAAAGCGGACTTTGAACGTATGCAGTTACTCAACCGATAACCTGCGCAATTTGATCCTTGCAGTGGTGGAATTCATCTCCCGCCTGCACAGCGACTGTGCCCAGCCGCACCAGCAGTTCGAAGCGCTGACGGAGGGCACGATCAAGAACATTCTCTTCGAATTGTTGTCTCACTGGTTGAAACAGACGGGCACCAAAATCTCCACCGACATCCCCGCCACCGTTGCCACCTGGGCGATCTACGGGCTCGCCTCCCATTACAGTCATCTCAAAAAGCGGCCCTCACCGGAAAAGTTCGTCGATGAAGCCCTGCCGCTTGTGGCGGTCAATCTCGAACAGTTTGCATGACATTCTGTCATTGCGAGAAAGCCCGAATGGGCTGACGAAGCAATCTCAACTCACCTCCCGGCATCTCTTCAAAATCGGTGGTCTCGACTGCCTGCGCCCAACCACCGATTTTAATTTCCCCGTTTGACAGCCCCCTAAACTCGGTTATAATTCAGTCACTGAATTTTGAATTGTAAATTTGTATGGAATCGACCAACGAAGAACTCCGCGAGCTGACCCTGCTCGAACAGATCGAAAACGACCCGAATGTGAACCAGTCCACGCTCGCTGCCCAGCTAGGTGTGGCGGTCGGCACGGTCAACTGGCATCTCAAGCGACTCATCGCCAAGGGCTACGTCAAAGCCATGCGCGCCGAGCGTAAGAAACTGCGTTATATCATCACGCCCGAGGGCATCGCCCTGCGCGCCCGCCTCGCCGTGGATTACGTCGAGCGTTCGTTCTCCATTTATCGCAAGACCCGTCAGCGCGTGAAGGAACATCTCACCAAGGTGCAGGAGGCCGGTTACAAGCGCATCCGCATCCTCGGCAAGGGCGATGTGGTGGACATCTGCCGCCTGACCTGCATCGAACAGGGCATCGAAGTTGTCAACGACAAGGACGCGCCGGTTTTACAGGTGGATGGATTCAAAGTGCAACTCAAGATGGAGGACTTAAAATGACGGACCGCCACATCCTGATCACAGGAGGCGCCGGGTACATCGGCTCGCTCCTAACCTCGGAACTGCTCCGCCTTAATTACCGCGTCACCGTCCTCGACTCTCTCCTCTTCGGCGGCGAGTCGCTGGTGCCTTTCCTCCACCACCCCAACTTCCACTTTGTCAAAGCCGATGTGACCGAGCCGCGCGCCATCAAGGATTCCTGCCGCGACGAATGGCAGAGACCCGATTCAATCATCCACCTTGCGGCGATCGTCGGCTTCCCGGCGTGTCAGGCGGTCGGCAGGCAGGTGGCATGGAAGTACAACGTCGAGGCCACGAAGATGGTCTTCGAGCAGGCGGCAGATATCGGCGTGGAACGATTCGTGTTCGCGTCCACGTACAGCAACTACGGCTTATCTGAAAACGGGAAGCCTGTCACCGAGGAGTCCCCGCTCAATCCCCAATCGCTCTATGCAGAGACAAAGATCGCGGGCGAGGAATATCTGCTTTCGCAAAAGGACGCGCCAACCGCGCCGCTGTTGTTCCGTTTCGCGACGTTGTACGGCATCTCGCCGCGCACGCGCTTCGACCTGATCGTCAACCAGTTCGTGCTGGAGGCATTCACCAAACGCGAACTTATCATTTATCAGCGCGGCTATTCGCGTTCGTTCGTCCACATCCGTGACGTGGCGCGCGGCGTCATCATGGGGCTTGAGGCGGACAGGGCAAAAATTCAAGGGCAGGTCTTCAACCTTGGCACCGACAACGGCAATTATTCCAAGGACGATATTGTGCGCCTCGTGCTGAAGCGCATGCCGCAGACCATCGTCGAATACAAGGACCTGACCTTCGGCGGCGACATGCGCGATATCACCGTGTCGTTCGCCAAGATCAAGAATGTGTTGGGTTTCGACACCACCCTCGACGTGGACGACGGCATCCGCGAATTGTTGTTCGCCTTGAAAACAGGGATCATCCAAACCCCGACCGATGCGCGTTACAGGAATGCGCAGTTTATTGTGCAATAACAATTCCGTCATTGCGAGGGCGGTGTTCGTCCGCCCGAAGCAATCTCATACTTGACTTGGAGATTGCTTCGTTGCTCACTATCGTTCGCGCCTCGCAACGACAGATATATTAAGGAGAATTCCATGTCTGAAAATTTCTGGCAGGATAAACGTGTCATCGTCACCGGCGGCGCCGGCTTCCTCGGCTCGTTCGTCATCGAGAAGCTCAAACAGCGCGGCGCAACAGACATCTTCATCCCGCGCATCGAGAACTACAACCTCGTCGATCCCAACGACATCCGCAGGTTATATGCCGACACATTGAAGGATGTTGATCCGAAGAACGTGGTCATCATCCACCTCGCCGCGAACGTGGGCGGCATCGGCGCCAACCGCGAACATCCTGCCGATTTCTTCTACGACAACCTGATGATGGGCGTGGAGTTGATGCACCAGGCGTACAAGAACGGGGTTGGCAAATTCGTCGCCATCGGCACGGTCTGCGCCTATCCCAAGTTCACACCCGTCCCCTTCAAGGAAGATGATCTGTGGATCGGTTACCCCGAAGAGACGAATGCGCCGTACGGCCTCGCCAAGAAGATGATGCTGGTGCAGGCGCAGGCATACCGCCAGCAATACGGCTTCAATGCCATCTTCCTCCTGCCCGTGAATCTGTATGGTCCGCGTGATAACTTCAATTTAGCTTCATCCCATGTCATCCCGGCATTGATCCGCAAGGCGGTCGAGGCGCATGAGCGCGGCGAGAAGGAACTCCCCGTGTGGGGCGATGGCTCCCCGACGCGCGAATTCCTGTACGTGGAGGATGCCGCCGATGGAATCGTCACTGCCGCGGAGAAATACAACGGCGACCAGCCGGTCAACCTCGGCTCCGGGTATGAAATTTCCATCAAGGATCTGAGCGAGATGATCGTCCGCATGACCGACTTTGACGGGAAACTCGTCTGGCAGACGGACAAGCCCAACGGTCAGCCCCGCCGCGGACTCGACGTCAGCCGCGCGAAAGAGTTGTTCGGCTGGAGCGCCCAGGTCCCGTTCGAGGAAGGGATGCGCCATACGATCGAGTGGTTTAAATCCAATCGGGACAAGATCAAGTAGTTATGTCATTGCGAGCCGAAGGCGAAGCAATCCCCTCACAAAAATGGAGATTGCTTCCCAAAGGTCGCAATGACGGAATACATTATGACTGAAATTGTAAAACACGAGCCAACCACCATTTACATCAAGCCCACTGCGGGTCTTGCTGCGCTCAACCTGCGCGACCTGTGGATATACCGCGAGCTGGTCTTCTTCATGGTCTGGCGCGATGTAAAAGTGAAATACAAGCAAACACTGCTGGGCATGGCCTGGGCGGTCATTCAACCGGTAATGACCATGCTCGTCTTTACCTTCCTGTTCGACCGGGTGGCAAAGCTTCCAACAGAAGGAGTTCCTTATCCCGTCTTTTCGTTCACCGCTTTGCTGCCATGGGGGCTTTTCATCACCGCCTTGAATCAGGGAGCCCGTTCGCTTGTGGCGCACAACAACATGGTGACCAAGATCTACTTCCCGCGCCTGATCCTGCCGATGTCGGCGGTCTTTGCAGGGCTGGTGGATTTTGCCATCGCGTTCGTCATCCTGGTTGGATTGATGTTCTATTACCAGGTGACACCCGCCTGGAATTTGTTGTGGACACTTCCGCTTTTCCTTTTACTCGCCATTGTGACGGCGCTTGGTGTGGCGCTCTGGCTTTCCGCGATCAATGTCAAATATCGTGATGTGAACCAGGCGCTCCCGTTTCTGACTCAGTTCTGGCTGTTCGCCACACCTGTGGCTTATTCCGCCTCTGTCATCTCTGAGAAGTGGCAGATCCTGTATTCGCTCAACCCGATGGCAGGTGTGGTGAACGGATTCCGTTGGGCGCTGCTCGGCGTGGGCAACGGACCTGATGTCACCTTGTGGGTTTCCACAGCCATTTCAGTTTTAATCTTTATTTCTGGACTCTTCTATTTCAAGAGCACGGAAAAGACATTTGCGGATACGATCTAACAACATGTCATTACGAAGGAGCGAAGCGACTGAGCAATCTCCTCGTTACAGGCGGGGATTGCTTCGCAACGATCGCTCGCAAGTGCAGGTGTGACATATAAAAATACTATGACAACTGCAATTTCAGTTAAAAACCTTGGCAAGCGATATCAGATCGGCGCGGCAGAGACCCGGTTCCGCTACAACATGCTGCGTGATGTGTTGATGGACACCGTCTATGCGCCCGTACGCCTGGCGAAGGCGATGGTCGGCAAATCCGACCGCCGCGTCAACAAGAATTTTGTCTGGGCGCTGGAGGATGTTTCCTTCGACCTTGAAGAAGGCAGAGTTCTTGGCATCGTTGGTCGTAACGGAGCGGGGAAAAGCACACTCCTGAAGATCCTCTCGCGCGTGACCGAACCCACCAAAGGGACCGTGACCGTCCGCGGACGTGTCGGCTCCCTCCTTGAAGTGGGAACGGGGTTTCACCCGGAATTGACGGGACGCGAAAACATCTACATGAACGGCGCGATCCTCGGCATGAAACGCGCCGAGATCGACAAGAAATTCGATGAAATGGTGGATTTTTCCGAGGTCGGTCAGTTCATCGATACGCCCGTCAAGCGTTATTCCTCGGGCATGTACCTGCGCCTTGCGTTCGCGGTAGCCGCTCATCTTGAGCCTGAAATTCTTGTCGTGGATGAAGTGCTCGCCGTGGGTGACGCGGAGTTCCAGCGTAAGTGCCTCGGCAAGATGGGCGATGTCGCCCAGCAGGGACGCACTGTCCTCTTCGTCAGTCACAATATGTCCGCGATCCTTCGTCTCACAGAGGAAGCCATCGTCCTCAAAAAGGGACATCTGATCAAGCGCGCTCCCACACCCGAGGCCGTCGATTTCTATCTCTCGTCAGGTCAGGCAGAATCGGGTCAGCGCGTTTGGGAGGCGGATGAGATCCCGGCAGCGAGTGAACCTTTTAGACCGGTGGCAATTCGAATTAAAGATCGAGGCGGGAACGTCGTCGATACCATCCGTTCCACCGAGCCCCTCACCGTCGAATGGGAATATCAGATCAACGCGCCCATCACCGGTCTGCGCGCGGGCATGTACCTCAGCACGATGCGCGGCGAATATGTCTTCACATCGTTCGATACCGATGACGCCAGGCAATACGAACAGTTCGGTGCGCGCCAACCGGGACGGTATATCAGCCGCTGTGAAATCCCCGCCGACTTTTTCAACGAAGGTCGTTACTCATTGGGCGTCAACGCCAGTTCGTTTGGCGTGAAGCGTTATTTCATGGACGAGAACGCGCTTTCGTTCAACGTGGATATCTCCGGCGCGCCCGGCACGCAATGGCCCGAACTTCGTCAGGGACCTGTGCGCCCGCGCTTGATTTGGAAGATAGAAAAAATTGGTTAGCTTCGCTGGTTGAGTAGCCCGAAGGGCGTATCGAAACCAGCATGCTAGCAAAGCAATCCTAGTTACAAAAATACTCTTGGAAACTGGTGGTTTCGATACGGGCGAGAAAAACACTCGCCCTACTCAACCACCGATATACATTATGCTCAACAAAAATTCTCTCCGCAACTTCCTTGGCGAACTGCCTCTCGCCGCCGAACTCGATTACACCCTTCGGCAAAAGAACCGCGCCCGCAAGGATCACTACAATCTTTCGAAATTACAAAAACTGCTGCCGCAGGGCGTTGCGCAGGCAAAGCCTTTTATCGAAAAGTCAGGCAATGGCAAGAACGTTCTTTTCTTTGCCACACTCCACTACTGGATCGAACAGGCCGCTTACATCTCCCTCGCGCTCGCGGGACTGGGTCACAAGGTCACGCTGCTGACCCTTCCCTACTCCGAATGGCACAGGGAAAAGGACAAGCTGACCCAGAAGCAGCGCGGACTCCACACACGCGACGCGTTGAAGTCGCTCCCTCCTCAGGTTCGGCACGCTTCATTTCTGGACCTTCGAACTGCTTCTGATCTACCCGCCTCCCTCAAAGCGGACATCGAAGAGGTCTCCCTGTGGGACGCGCAATACACGTTCATGCGCGAAGAAGTGGACATGAACGACAATGGTGACAAAGCGTTATATGATCTTCGCATCAAACGCAACACCTTCGCCGCCCTCGCCGCCCTCGAATGGATGCAAACCAACAAGCCCGATGTCATTCTCATCCCCAATGGCCTGATCCTCGAAATGGGAATCGTCTTCCGCGTGGCGCGCTACCTGAACATCCCTGCCGTGACCTTTGAATTCAACGACCAGCGTGAACAGATCTGGCTGGCGCAGAACACATCCATTATGCGGCAGGATACGGATTATCTTGTTCGTGACCGCTGTTCCCTGCCAATGACCGATGAAATGTACGAACGCCTCGCTGATTTGGAAAATGCCCGTCGTGGTGCACGCGTGTGGGGCAAATCAAAACGTTTGTGGCAATACGTCTCAGCACAAGGTGCGGACGTCACACGCAAAGCATTGAACCTTGATGAACGTCCCGTTGTCTTGCTTGCCGCGAATGTACTGGGCGACAGCCTCACATTGGGACGAAACATCTTCGCCGAATCAATGTCCGAATGGATCACGAAGACCGTCCAGTATTTTGCAAATCGAACCGATGTGCAATTGGTGGTCCGGGTTCATCCCGGCGAAAAGATCGTTCCGCAGGCGAAATCGATGGGAACGGTCGTGCGCGAGGCGCTGCCTGAAATTCCCAGCCACATCCACGTCATCGGCGCATTGGACAATGTTAACACGTACGATTTGATTGAGATCGCGGATCTCGGTCTGGCATACACAACCACCGTCGGCGTCGAGACCGCCATGAACGGCATCCCCGTTATTTCCTGCGGACAAACGCACTATCGCGGTCGCGGCTTCACCATTGACCCAAACACCTGGGATGAATATTTCTCCACGCTTGAAAAAGTCTTATCCGATTTGCCAGGTCATCGTCTGTCAGAAGATCAGACCGCCAAAGCGTGGAATTACGCTTATCGTTTCTTCTTTGAATATCCGCGTCCCTTCCCGTGGCGTCTGATGAACTTCTGGGATGATCTTGAAGTGTGGCCGTTGGATAAAGTGCTGAGCGAGGAAGGGATGAGTCAATTCGGCGACACGTTTAAGTTCCTTGTTGGGGAACAATTTACCTGGAAATAATTGTGCGGTGGTTGAGTAGGGCTGAGCGTTCTTTGCGAAGCCCGTATCGAAACTACCGGTAGGCTAAGCAATTCTTGTTACAAAAGTATCCTTGAAACCTGTTGGTTTCGAAACAGACGAGACAAGCACTCGTCCTACTCAACCAACGAGGCATAAATTTAAATGGCAGAGAACACCAAACAACAAGTACGCGAATTCTATGACCAGATCGGCTGGTCGCAGGTTGGTGACGGGTTATATCAGAACGCCCGCTACGAAGACCTGCGTCCTGTTTCGCGCGAATACATCCACAAGTGTCACATGCGCGTCAAGCGGCATCTCGCCCCAAACGGCGACATCCTGCTCGACGCGGGTTCGGGTCCTGTGCAGTGGCCCGAGTACCTGACCTATTCCGAAAATTACAAGTATCGCCTCTGTGCGGATATTTCCATTACGGCATTGAAGGAAGCGCGGACAAGACTCGGCGATAAAGGTTTGTTCGTCGTTGCGGACATCGCCAACCTGCCGTTCAAGCCGGACGCGTTCGACGGCGTGGTGTCCATGCATACGATCCATCACCTGCCGTTGACCGAGCATAAAAAAGCCTACACAGAATTGACCCGCGTGCTCAAGCCCGGCAAAAGCGGCGCGGTCATCAACGGCTGGCATAATCCTTTGTTGATGAGGATGGCAGAACCCTTTATTGGATTGGGACGTTTACTCTCTGGACGTTCTGCCAAGAAGAAAAAGGATTGGTCTTCTGAAGAGGATCAATCCGGCACCTTCGTCGAAAAGATGACGCCGCGCTGGCTGAAGAACGAATTGAAGGATGTGGTGAAATTCGAGATCTATCCGTGGCGCAGTTTAAGTCCGCGTTTCATGCGCTGGTTCGCGCGTCCGCAGTTTGGCGGCAAAACCTTTTTGCGTTTTGTCTTTTGGCTCGAAGAGACCTTTCCACGTTTCTTTGGCGAGAACGGACAATATCCGTTGATCGTCATAAAAAAATAGCATGTCGAAAATTAACGACCAGAACTACCTCAAGAATGACCAATATAAAGACTCATCCAATCTGGATGCGCGCGCGGCGATCCACGAACGATTCAGCACGAATGGATACGGCTGGTTCAACTGGCTGTTCGATACTTTGCTGAAACTTCCTGCCGACGCAGAAATTTTGGAATTGGGATGTGGTCCCGCATATATATGGAAGGAATGTGCGAATCGAGTCCCGTCCACGTGGGATATCACGCTCTCGGATCTTTCCTCAGGGATGATTGATTCCGCGTGGAGAAACCTGGTCGTCACCGGACGCAACTACAAGTTTAAAGAGATCGACGCACAGGAAATTCCATTTGAAGATGAATCGTTCGACGCGGTCATCGCCAACTTCATGC
This sequence comes from Anaerolineales bacterium UBA5797, assembly GCA_002418205.1. GTDB lineage: Bacteria > Chloroflexota > Anaerolineae > Anaerolineales > Villigracilaceae > Defluviilinea. Next base: position 18,617 of record DIDP01000029.1, read on the forward strand.
TATATCATGTGCCTGATCGTCCCAAGGCAATCGGCGAGATCAAACGTGTGTTGAAGCCAGGCGGAAAGTTGATCGCCGCAACGGCGGGCGATGGCCACATGAAAGAGATGATGGAATATATAAAGCAGGCGCACGTGGATAATATTTGGACGCCGTATAACAATCCTTTTACGCTCGATAATGGCCTGGAACAACTGCACCCGTTTTTCTCTGATGTGACTGTGCTGCGTTATGAAGACAGCTTGGTTGTAACTGAGGTCGAACCGATCATGGCATATATCCGTTCGTCCGTACGGGCGGCGGACGTGAATGAGAGTGAATTGACGAAGGTGCAAGAGAGTTTGGAAAAAGAAATCATAGAAAGAGGCAGCATCGTTATTCACAAAGATGCTGGTTTATTTGAAGCAATAAAATAACAAATAATCATCGGTGGTTGAGTACGAAGGTATCGAAACCACCAATAAGCAGTAAGAATGTAATTCAGAGATGTGGTCTCGATATGCCCTTCACGACAACCGTTCAGGGCTACTCGATCACCATATGATAATGAGAGGTTTTATATGGACTGGAAAAATCAAGTCGTACTCATCACCGGCGGGACGGGATCGTTCGGCAAAAAGTTCACGCAGACCCTGCTGGCGGAAAAACAACCGAAGAAGATCATCATCTTCAGCCGCGACGAGTTAAAACAACACGAGATGCAGGTGGGTGGTTTCAACCATCCGTCACTGCGATATTTCATCGGCGACATTCGCGATCGTGAGCGACTCGTGCGTGCCATGCACGGCGTGGACATCGTCGTGCATGCCGCGGCGCTGAAGCAGGTGCCCGCCTGCGAATACAATCCGATGGAAGCCATCAAGACCAACATCATGGGCACGGCGAACGTCGTCGAAGCAGCATTGGACGCGGGTGTCAAGAAGGTGATGACCATCAGCACGGACAAAGCCGTCAGCCCCGCGAATTTATATGGAGCCACCAAACTCGCGGCGGAGAAGTTGACCGTCCAAAGCAACGCGTATGCTGCGGGTACAGCGACCAGATATTCGTGCGTCCGATACGGGAACGTCGTCGGCTCGCGCGGCTCGGTCGTGCCGTTGTTCCTCAAGCAACGCGAGAACGGGACGGTCACCATCACAGACGAACGCATGACGCGTTTCTGGCTGTCGCTGGAGCAGGGTGTCAAGTTCGTGATCGATTGCATCGAACAAATGGAAGGCGGCGAGGTGTTCGTGCCGAAGATTCCCAGCACCAAGGTTGTTGACCTTGCCAATGCCATTGTGCCGGATGCAAAGATCAATATCATCGGCATCCGCCCTGGCGAGAAACTGCACGAGGATTTGATCTCGGAGGATGAAGCCCGCCATACGATTGAACTCGACAAAATGTATGTGATCCAGCCGACCGAGGCGTCGTGGTTTGGTTATTCATGGAAGGACAAGGGTAAACCGCTCCCCGAGGGTTTTACCTACACCAGCGATAACAACTCCGAGTGGCTGGATATCGAGGGAATCAAGAAGTTTGTGGAGCCGTTCGAGGAATTGTTCAGGCAGGGAAAATTAGAAGGATAGAGAGTTTAAAGTTTCAGGTTGAAAGTTGCATGTTCTTGGCAAAGACAACCTGAAACCTGGAACTTGAATCATGAAACTGCTCTTAACAGGTGCAAGCGGACTTCTCGGAATCAACCTCGCGTTGGAAACCATGCGCGAGCATGAAGTCATCGGCGTTGACCGCGGCAGGCTCAAGTCTGCTCCGTTTCAGGTCATAAACGCCGACATCCTCAAGACGGATGAGATCAATTCCATCATCGATAACACCAAACCCGATTGGTTCATCAATTGCGCGGCATTGGCAAACCTTGAAAAATGTGAAGAAGACCCGATACAGGCAAAAATACTCAATACAGACCTGCCTGGCGAATTGGCTGTGGCTTGTGCAAAAAGAAATATTCCTTTTATACATCTTTCCACTGATTCAGTATTTGATGGCACAAAGGAAGGCATGTATACAGAGGAAGATGAACCAAATCCGCAAGGAGTTTACTCGCGAACCAAACTCGATGGTGAACGTGCGGTACAGCAAGTCAATCAGCAGGCGATCATTGCCAGAGTCAACTTTTTCGGTTGGTCGTTAGGTGCAAAAAGAAGCCTTCCTGAGTTCTTCGTCAACAACCTGAGCGATGGCAAACCCGTCAACGGCTTTACGGATGTCATCTTTTGCCCGATGTGGGTCAATCACCTCGCGCAGACGCTCATTGCCATGCTGGAAAAAGATCTGCATGGCTTGTATCACGTTGTTGGCGCACAGCCGATGAACAAATATCAGTTCGGGCTGGAGGTGGCGAGAAAGTTCGGGCTGGATGAAAGCCTCATTATGCCGCAATCAGTCGAACAGTCGGGGCTGACCGCAAAACGTTCCCACAATTTATGGCTGTCTGTCCACAAACTATCCACAGATCTGGGACGTCCTCTCCCCGATTTCTCCACTGGTTTGGACGGGTTTTATACACAGTTCCAACAGGGTTATCCACAGAAAATCCGCAGTTATCAACATTTTGACGCCTAAATGTGAGCGTTTATCCACAAAAAACAGTCTATTTTCCGGCCTTCCTCACAGGCTTACCCACAGAAAAACAAACCTTATCCACAGAATTTTTCACAGGAGGCGCCATGAAAAACTTGCCCGGTTACAGCTTGAAGCATGAAGAAGCTTTCCAGAATATGCATCTGGGCAGAATTGAGAGATAGGTCTGTTCCAACCATGGCAAAATCAATTCTCGACCTATATCGCAGGTATTTTGAAGAGAGACAGTTTGAAAGATTGGATTTATTCAAAACCATTGCTGACGAGTTCAAAGTTAAACGAGTTCTCTATCCTGGCAGTTTTGTGCACGTCACACCGTCCTTTGTTTTTCCGTCCGTGGTTTATATTGACAACGACAAACAGGCGAATAAGTTTTTCAAGTCTCCTGAAATCCATCAGTTGATTGAGGATCGAAAAGTATATCCACAGGATGCCAGTTTCATGTTCCACTTTGCTGATTATGGAGATGGCTTTGATGAAAAAGAGAAAAGCTTTGACCTTCTAATTTCCCAATATGCTGGTTTTGTAGGACAATATTGCAAGCCCTTCCTAAAGAAAGGTGGTTTGTTATTGGCAAATAACAGTCACGGTGATGCAGGAGTGGCTGCCATGGATAAAGACTATCAGCTGGCTGCGGTTTTTTCCCTGAGAAGTGGGAAATATAAAATGAGCAAATCAAATCTTGATGATTATTTCGTTCCGAAGTCATCAATCAAATTGACAAAAGAATACCTGATGCAACTTCAAAAAGGTATAGGTTATACAAAATCAAGCAGCGCATATTTGTTCCGCAGGATTTATTAAATCCCATGACTCTCGACCTTCTAAAATCCAAACCCAAAGACCTGACAGGTTTTTAAAACCTGTCAGGTCAGGACTAATAATATTCTCAACCCTTGAGCTACTCAAAAGGAGAATCCCATGGAATTCAAAATTCAAGACCAATCGATCGGACCGGACCACCCGACGTACTTCATCGCTGACATTGCGGCGAACCATGATGGCGATTTGGATCGGGCGAAGATGCTCATCAAGCTCGCCAGGGAAGCGGGCGCGGATGCGGCGAAGTTCCAGCATTTTCAGGCTCCCAAGATCGTTTCGGATTACGGCTTCACCCACATGGACTCGAAGGTCAGCCATCAGGCGACCTGGAAGAAGTCCGTGACCGAGGTGTATGCGGCGGCGTCCGTTTCGCAAAGCTGGACGCCCATCCTGAAAGAAGAATGCGACAAGGTCGGCATCCACTTTTTCACTTCGCCGTATGACTACGACTCCATCGAACACGTTGACCCGTATATCCCTGCCTTCAAGGCAGGTTCTGGTGAAATCGACTGGATCGAAGCGCTCGAACACATGGCATCCAAGGGCAAGCCGATGATCATCGCCAGCGGCGCGGCGGACATTGCGGATGTGCAGCGCGCTGTCCATGCGATCCTCAAGATCAACACGCAGTTGTGTTTGATGCAGTGCAACACCAACTACACCGCCAGTCTCGAGAACTATGATCACATCCATTTGAACGTGTTGAAGACCTACGCGACCATGTTCCCTGACGTGGTGCTCGGTCTCTCGGATCACACACACGGGAACGCGACGGTTCTGGGCGCAGTGACGCTTGGTGCGCACGTCATCGAGCGTCACTTCACTGACAGCAACGACCGCGAAGGTCCCGACCATAAGTTTGCATTGAACCCCGAAGATTGGGCTCACATGGTCGAAGAGACGCGTCAACTCGAACGGGCGCTCGGTTCAGCGGACAAGGTCATTGGTGGCAACGAACAGGAGACGAAGGTTGTGCAGCGTCGCTGTCTGCGTGCAGCGCGGGATATCAAGGCTGGTGAAGTCTTCACACGTGACATGGTCGATGTGCTGCGTCCCGCCACCATCGGTGCGATCAAACCGTATGAAATCGAGAATGTCCTTGGCACAAAGGCGTTGAACGATATGCCAATGGGCAAGGAATTGCGTTGGACGGATTTGGGAGCGTAATCCCTGCCCGTCATTGCGAGGAGAGCGTAGCTCGACGAAGCAATCTCCATCATCGTGTTGTGGATTGCTTCGCCGCCTACGGCGTCTCACAATGACGGAATGTTTTTATTTATGAAAATCCTGTATTTCTCTCGTAACTACACCCCTCATGATTTTCGGTTCTTGAATTCGTTATCGAAGACGGAACACGAGATCTTTTATTTGAAACTCGAAGCGAATCAAAGGCAGGTGGAGGATCGTCCTGTCCCTGAGAATGTTCAACAAATCCTTTGGGCGGGCGGACAACGCGAGTTCCGCTGGAGTGACCTTCCGCGTCTGGCATTGGATTTCCGCCGCGTTGTGAAGAGACTCAAGCCTGACATCGTCCATGCGGGACCGATACAGACGTGTGCGTTCATCGCTGTGTTGAGCGGATTCCGCCCGATACTGACGAAGTCGTGGGGATATGATCTGGTCAGGGATGCGGATTCGAGCAGGTGGATGCAGTGGGTGACGCGATATACGTTGAAACACAGCTCTTTCTTTACCAGTGATGCCAATGTGACTCGCGACAAAGCCGTCGCTTTTGGGATGAACCCTGAGAATATTGTCGTGTTTCCCTGGGGAGTGAATATCGAGCGCTTTGCCCCGAAGAAAGAAGAAGGGGGAAAGAAAAAAGTCTCAGGTCAAAAGCGCCGTCCTGAACCTGCTGAAGGGTCGAAGGTCAAAGGTCGGAAATCGGAAGTCGAAAATCGGAAATCGGTTACTTTGTTTTGTAATCGCACATGGGAACCCATTTATGGCATTGATGTTCTGGCGAAGGCATTTATCAAAGTGGCGCAAAAGAATCCCAACGTGAATTTGATCCTGTTGGGTGGCGGTTCACAGGGAGCGAAGATTCGTCAGATTTTGATGAATGGCGGCGTGATGGATCGCGTCCACTTTGGCGGGCAGGTTGGTCAACGCGATCTGCCGCGCTGGTATCACATGGGGGATATTTACATCTCGCCCTCGCACGTGGACGGTTCGTCCGTGTCACTGTTGGAGGCGTTGGCGTGTGGAATTCCGTGTTTGGTGTCTGACATCGCAGGCAACAGGGAATGGATCGAGGAGGGAGTCAATGGCTGGCTGTTCCGTGACGGGGATGTGGATGATCTGGCGGAGAAGATCCTGCTTGCGATCAAGAGTCGACGGTCATGGGAGAGGATCGGCAAGGCCGCGAGGAAGACAGCCGAGGAACGGGCAAACTGGAGGAGGAATTTTGGTAAACTTCTCGAGGCATACAATCATGTCATTGCGAGAGAGCGGTAGCGACCGAAGCAATCCCTTTACGGTGGTGGAGGTAATTCGAAGCGAATCAATTGTCGGCTAAGAAAGAAGCGTGCATCAGTGTGGATAAAGTTTGAAGTGTTGGAATTCTGGAGAATAGATCATGTTGACCTTTGAACAGTTAGTCGAAGGATTTCAAAAATTAGGTGTGGAGCAGGGCGACACACTGCTCGTCCATAGTTCGTATAAGTCGTTCGGTGAAGTGGATGGCGGACCGCAGACGGTGATCCGCGCGCTGGAGATGGCGCTTGGTACTGATAAAAATGGAACATTGATCATGCCGACGTTCAACTTCGATTTCAACAAGGGCGCGCCGTGGGATGTGCGTACGACACCGTCGAAGATGGGTGTGCTGACGGAACTTGTGCGGACCGACCCGCGCGCGAAGCGGGTGTTTCATCCGTTCTATTCGTTTGCGGTGCTGGGAAGGCACGCCGGGATGCTGGGAAGTTTGCGGTACAAGAGCGCGTATGAACGGAATTCGGTGTTCGGCAAACTGCGTGACCTGGATGGGAAGATCATGGTGATCGGGCTGTCATACACGAACAGCATGACATTCTTCCATCACATCGAGCAAATGGAGGGGGTGGACTATCGTTTCTTGAAGCAGTTTACGGGTGAGGTGACGGATGAGAACGGGGACACGTACACAGATACGTTCGAGATGCTGGTGCGTGACATTGACAAGGGCGTCATCACCGAAGTGAACCCAATGGGCGCGTTGATGGAGGAAGCGGGGGTTATCAAGAGTCGCAAGATCGGTGATGCGGATGTGAAGTTGATGAAGGCGAATGAAGTCTATGAGTTTACGGCACGCGAGATGAAGCGCGATCCGTTTTTGTTGTATTACGTAAAGAAAGAAGAAGATACCGCTGGTTGAGTAGACAGCGGCGATTTTCCGCTGTCATATCGAAACCAGCAATAACAAGTAAACTTGAAATTCATATGTGTGGTTTCGATACGCCTTTCGCTATCGTTCAAGGCTACTCAACCACCGTTTGAAGATTGAGATTTTCGATGGCATGGATGTACATCCTTCAATGTTCTGATGACACCTATTATGTTGGGTCAACCAAGAATCTTGATTTGCGTTTTTCCCAGCATCAAAGTGGTAAAGGGTCAAGATATACATCGGGAAGATTGCCGGTTACATTGGTTTATTGTGAAGAATATGACCGTGTCTCTGATGCATATTATCGAGAGAAACAAGTCCAAGGTTGGACTCGACGTAAGCGCGAAGCCTTGATTAATGGAACGCCAGAATTGTTGCCTAAACTTGCAAAGAAAGTTTTTGATAAAAGTAAAATAAAGAATGACTCGGTGATTGAGTAGGGACGGCGATCGCCCGTCCCGTATAGAGACCACCAATAAGCAAAGGCATTTATGTTGCATATTGGTTTCGATACGTCCTGCAAAGAGCATACGGGACTACTCAACCAACGGTGTACACTTGTTATTGAGATAACCGGTGGTTGAGTAGGGACGGTGATTGTCCGTCCCGTATCGAAATCACCAATAAGCAAAGGAATTATTGTTACATGGTGGTTTCGATACGCCCCTCAAAGAGCATTCGGGGCACTCAACCACCGGAGTATCTTATGAAACCCTACACCTCCCTCAAATCCATCCTTGCGGAATTCTTCCCTCTGCACCGTACCCTCGCCTCTGATGACCATGACAAAACTTTGGAGATCGTCGGCTCATACATGCCTGACTCTTCCAATTACACCATCGAGACCTACGCGCCGCTGACTCCCGTCTGGACGTGGAAAGTGCCTGAGCGATACGTTGTCCATGAGGCGTATCTCGAAACCGAGGATGGTGAACGCATCGTGGATTTCAAGGACAATCCGCTTCACATCGTTTCGTATTCGTTGCCTACCGATAAAATGCTAACCTTTGAAGAACTCCAGCCGCATTTATATTTCAATGAGAAACGTCCGCACACCGTGCCGTGGGTTTTTAAATATTACGAACGTGACTGGGGATTTTGTCTGCCGAAGAAGGCATTCGATAAACTTCCACGCGATAAAAAATATCATGCGGTCATCAACTGCGAATTTGTCACCGACCCCAAACAGGGATTCAAAGTTGCCACCGCCGTTGTCCATCCACAAGGCGGACCGCACCCCGCACACGGGGCATACCCCGAAGTAGGTGAGTTCCTTGTGCAGGCGCATACCTGTCACCCCATGCAAGCCAACGACGACGGAGCAGGCGTGGTCAGCACCATCGAGTTGGCGCGGCGTCTTGCGGAGAATCCGCTGCCCGCTGGCTCGATGAGCGTCCGTTTTTGGTTTGGACCCGAAACCATTGGTACCATCGCCTGGCTTGCACACAACGAGTCACTTATCCCGAATTTGCGTGGCGGCATTTTCATGGAGATGACGGGCAATCAGAATCAAATCGCGTGGCATCACACACGTCAACACGATCATCTACTCGACCGAATCACAAATTATGTTTTGCGCGATACGCCTCACGACGAACGTGATTTTGCCGCCGCGCCTGCCAACGATGAACGCGTCATCAACGGACCGGGCGTCAATGTGCCGTGCATCTCGCTCAACCGTTTCCCCTACGACGAGTATCACACCACCGACGACAATCTCGACATCATGCACGAAGACATGCTCCTCGGCGCGGCGCGAACTGCCGAGGAGATCATCCGCATCTACGCCAGCAACTACACCCCCAGGCGCACTTTCCGCGGTCCCGTGTTCCTCAGCGGTCACGGTCTCTGGGTCGATTGGCGCGACAACTGGGCGCTCAACCGCGCCATCGAAAAGATCATGATGCGTTTCGAGGGTGAACACAGCATCTTCGATATCGCCGAGCAGGTTGGGCTGGAGTATGAAACGGTACGCGAATACGTCGAAAAATTCCGCGCGAAGGGATTCGTCGTCCCGCTGCCAATTCCATCCGAAGCACAGGCAGAGTAAAATCATACTGGAAGCATTTCAATCCACAAGTTCATGGAGGAAACATGGCTACTGTTTATTTGATCGTCGCGCTGGTGATCGCGGTCATCGCGGTCATCTTTGCCCTGCAAAACACGATGACCGTTACCATTTCCTTTCTGGCATGGGAGGTCACCGGCTCGTTGTCCCTCATCCTGCTGGTCACCCTCGCCATCGGCGCGGTCATTGGCTTGCTCGTGCTGGCTCCTTCCGCGATCAAAAAATCCTTCGCGGCTTCCGGTCATCTCAAACGCATTAACACGCTCGAAAAGGAACTGGATGAACACAAAGCCAAAGTCGCGGAACTTCAAAAGCCCAAGCCTGCAAATCCGCTGGACCAGCCGGTGGAGCCCCCGAAATCCCAACAGTGAAGCGCGTCGTTGCCATCATTCAGGGACGCATGAGTTCGTCGCGTCTGCCCGGGAAGATCCTTGCCGACATCGCGGGACAGCCCATGTTGCAGCGCGTCTTCATCCGGACCTCGCGGTCTGCTTCCGTTAAAGAGACCTTTTTCGCCACGACGACCGATCCCTCCGACGACCCCGTAGCGGAATACTGCGACTTCAGCGGAATCCCCATCACGCGCGGCAGCCTCTACGACGTGCTCGACCGTTACTATCAAACCGCGAAAAGCGAAAAGGCTGATGTCGTTGTTCGCATCACCGCGGATTGTCCCATCATCGACCCCGAATTGATCGATAACGTGGTCAACACCCTGCTCGAAGGCGAATACGACTTCGTGTGCAACCGCCTCCCGCCTCCCTGGCATCGCACCTATCCCATCGGTTTGGATGTGGAAGCCTGCACATTCAAGGCGTTGGAACAAGCCTGGAAAAAAGCCAAAGAACCCCAACACCGCGAACACGTCATGCCCTATTTCTACGAAGGCGTGGAACTGACAACCGTCAACCGTCAACTGCAAACCGGCATTTCCTCACGCGGATATAATATCGCCCTGCTCCATCACACCACCGACTTCGGCGACTACCGCTGGACGGTGGATACGCCTGAAGATCTGGAGTTTATTCGGCAAGTCTATGCTCATTTCAATGGACAGGATGATTTTTCATGGAGGGAAGTCCTTGATCTGGTTCACGACAACCCCGAATTGATGAAGATCAATGCAAGTGTGCAACATAAAACCTTGAAAGATATTGATAAACGTGCTCTAAAATAATGTCGTTGCGAGGAGCCACTAGCGAGCAAAGCGAGCGCATCGCAACCATGTGGCGACGAAGCAATCTTAAGTAACCTGCAAACATAAGATTGCTTCGGGCTTCGCCCTCGCAACGACATGCTCGATTGAAATCATGCCTTTAATCACCCTCTTCTCCGCCCCCAAACCCTTCACCGATCCTCACATCGCGCTGATCCAGCGCAACGCGATCCAATCATGGACACTGCTCCCTGATGTCGAGATCATTTTGCTTGGTGAAGAGACAGGTCTCAGCGAAGTAGCAAAAGAACTCGGTGCTAAACATATCCTCAATGTGGCGCGGAATGAATCGGGCGTGCCGTTGATCTCGTCCATGTTTCAAGTGGCGCGCGAAAACTCGAACAGTGACCTGCTCTGCATCGTCAACGCGGACATGATCCTCATGCCAGATTTTATCGAGGCCGCCGTTAGGTCACGTTTACAACGTGACAAATTCGTGTTGTTGAGTCAACGTTGGGATTATGACATCACGAAGCCAATGGATTTCGTAAGCGGATGGGAGTCGAGGCTGAGGGAAGATGTCAGGAAACAGAACCAGCTTCACCGTCCCGCGGGAAGCGATTTTTTCCTCTTCCCAAAATCCTGCTATCAAGACGTCCCTGATTTTGCGATCGGCCGCGCAGGCTGGGACAATTGGATGATCTACAAGGCTCGCAAGGAAGGCTGGGCTGTCATTGACTGCACGCCGTCGGTCATGATCGTGCATCAAAACCATGATTACTCGCATCTGCCCGATGGCAAGCCGCATTACGAACATCCCGAAACATATGAGAACATCCGTCTCGCGGGCGGACAAGCCAACATCCGCTACACGATTTTGGATGCGACGCATCAACTGGTCGGTGATAAACTTACCCGCCCGAAGATGACATCGCTAAGATTCACGCGCAAGCTGGAATTATTTCTTCGTGCCATCTTCTTCTTTTTACCCAAAGAAAAGATAGAAAGCATCGCCCGACCAAAACGATGGAAGAAGCGACTTCAAAAATTATTTAAATAAATCTGGTGGTCGAGTGCGCCGAAGGCGCGTATCGAGACCACCGCGTTTCATGCGAATAACAAGTTTTCAAATACGTAGTGGTTTCGACGCCTGCACTTGCGTGCTGGTGCAAGTGTACGGGCTTCGCCCTACTCAACCACCGAGCATGGTGAATAATGAGAAAAGGTCAAAATCCTGCCAAGTTCGTTAAAGAGGTAGCCCGCCCCGAGCGGATCACCGTCGCGCTGTTGAACTACATTCCCTTCCTGAGCGGATTCTACTCCGAGACTCTTGATGTGCTGAAAGTCTCGCTCGAGTCCATGCGCAAGGACGCGGGACTGCCGTTCGATCTGATGGTCTTCGACAATGGTTCGTGCGCCGAAGTGCGCGATTTCCTCGTGAAAGAAAAAGAAGAGGGACGAATCCAATATTTGATCCTCGCCGAGAAGAACATGGGCAAAGGCGGCGCATGGAATGTGATGCTGGCAGGCGCACCAGGCGAGATCATCGCCTACACCGATGCGGACGTCTTGTTCTCCCCGAAATGGCTCTCGCGTTCGGTGGAGATCCTCGAAACCTTCCCAAATGTCGGCATGGTGACCGCGCGTCCGTTCCGTACACCACCTGAGTTCTACGAATCGACTCTCAAGTGGGCAAAGAAAAATGCAACGCTTGAAGATGGTCAATTCATTCCGTGGGAAACATTCCTTGAGTTCAATCTTTCTCTTGGACAGACTGAAGAGGAGAATAAGAAAGTTTATGCCGAGACAAAAGACTGGCGCGTTCAATACAAAGGCGTAACCGCGATGGCAGGTGCGAGTCACTGGCAGTTCACGGCATACAAATCCACGCTTCAACAATTCCTGCCCTTTGACATGGACAAGCCGATGGGACAGGTCCGTCAATTGGACAAGCGCATGAACGATGCAGGTTTGCTGCGCCTGATGGTCTCCGACCCGCTGGCGATGAATATGTCCAATACGCTGGGGTATTTGAGGGGGGAGTTGAAGGATGCAGGCAGGAAGAAACCCGCCTCATTTGGAAAACGCGTGTTGGATGTTGGAGTTATCAAGAAGGTATTGTTGGCAGTGTATAACAAAATTTTTAGTTGGTATTATTCATAACCGACTCCCAACTACTTAACTGCGCGACTATCAAACTAAATGACCAAACGAATCTTCATCTCCGCCGACCACGGCATGGCAATCATCTACTTCCTGCAAAGCGACGTCGTCCCGACCCTGCTCAATTCGGGCGTCGAAGTCATCGTCCTCACCGATGACGAAACCAAAGACAAGATCGCGCAACGTTTCGCACAACCCAACCTCATTTTTGAAGGTTTGCGCCTCAAGAAGGCAAACGACTACGCAAAGAAAGTACAGTCGCGCCTGCAATGGCTGCTCGCCTACCTGCGCCGCGTCGGCGGCTCGCGCAGCATCAACACCGAAGCCATGGACAGCCACATCTGGGAGGTCTGGGCAGAGAACTCGTGGAAATTCCGCTTGGCGATTTGGATTCCCTCCGCGCTGATGATCCTCCTGCTCCGGAATTTTTCGTGGGCGCGCAAATTGTTAGTGCGGACGCAAAACCGCTTCACGCCTACGCCTGGGCTGTACACTGACCTCTTTGACAAATATCAACCTGACATGGTCATCGCTTCGACTCCAGGCTGGCGCATGGATCGTTACCTCCTGCGCGAGTCGGCCAAGCGCGGCATTCCAAACATGACCGTCATCGTCGGCTGGGACAATTCATCCTCATACAACATCTCAGGCGCGGACGTGCAGTGGGCAACATGTTGGTCTCAACTGCAAAAGGACGAACTGGTCTACGGCTCCGATTGGGATCCAGAGCATGTGAACATCGGCGGCATCCCTTCATATGATGGATACTTCCGCAAACAATGGCTCATGCCGCGCGACGAGTATTTCAAGCTGCACGGGCTTGACCCCAACCGCAAGTTGATCTCGTACGCCAGCAGTTTTGTCCATTTTGCGCCGAACTTCCCGAACATCGAAGCGCTGGCAAAATTGGTTTTATCTGATTCGCTGACAGAACCTTCGCAGTTATTGATCCGCTTGCACCCGAGTCACTTTCAGGACAAGCCGAAGATCTTTGCTGAGGAGCGTGCACGCGTCTTCGAGTTAGAGAAAAAATATCCGCATGTACATGTTGTCCAGCCTGTGGCGTTGGGCGGATCGCTCGGTTACTACGGCGGCGAAGACATGGACGAGAAATCCTCCATGATGGCGTATTCGGATGTGGTGGTAACTGTCTATTCGACAATGCTGGTCGAGACTGCTGTCCACGATACGCCAATGATCGCCGCGACGATCGATGTCCCTGGCGGGTGGAATAAAAAAGGGAAATTCTCGTTATCGTTGAAGGAGATCGGTGACTGGCCTACCCATCAACGTTTCCGCTGGGCGAAGGCAGGACGGGTTGCCAACAATGAGAACGAACTCCGTGATGCGTTGAATCTGTACCTGAAAGACCGAACGATTGACTCTGCCGAACGCAGAAAATTTGTTGAAGATGAGATCACATTTACCGATGCAAGTTCGGGCAAACGAACCGCAGAATATATTCTCTCAATTTTGGAGAAAGTGAATCGTTAAACTTAGATGTTGTCATTTCGAGCGATAGCGAGAAATCTTTTTCTTTGTGCGGACAGATTTCTCCTCGCTACGCTCGTCGAAATGACAAGGAATATTCTTAATCTTCGCGCTCTTTGCGTGCTTAGCGGTTAGAATTCTTTGTGTTCCTTCGTGCCATTTGTGGCAAAAAAAATGAAACCCATGTTCCTCTTCTACTTTTCCATCACCCTCGCCATCGCCTCCAGCGCGTTCTATCACTTCGTCGCCAAGAGCACACCGTCGAATGTCAATTTCACGGTTTCCTTATTGGTGACCTACGCCGTTGCCTTCGTGGTTACGCTGGTCGGATTCTTTTTCTTTCCTGTCACAGGCGGAGTCAAAGCCGAGCTTGTGAAACTCAACTGGGCAAGCATTGGGCTTGCTGTTGCCGTCGTTGGCATCGAATATGGATTTTTGCTCACATACCGCGCAGGCTGGAACTTGGGAATCGCTGCGGTGCTGGTCAATGTCGTCGCGTCACTGATCCTCGTCCCTGTGGCGATCTTCCTTTTCAAAGATAGACTGACATGGATCAACATTGCAGGGATATTCGTCTGTCTCATCGGGCTTCTCATGTTAAACTGGAAGAAATAACCTGGAGTTCGCACACGAATGTTTTCCCGATTCAAATCCGCCGCCCGCATCCTCATCAAGGGCGAACCGAAAAATAAAACCCGCAATCCCATTCCCGCCATCACGCCTGAGGAAGTCGCGGAAATCAAGCAGTTCTTCCCGCGCGACAAGTTCTTTATCCTCGGTCACGCCCGTTCAGGGACAACGCTCCTCATGCGCCTTGCGCGCCTGCACCCCGAAGTGCATTGCAACTATCAGGCGCACTTCTTCACGCGCAAGCCGTTGTTGAAGTCACTCGTTGACTCTGCCGAGATCGAGGAATGGTTGACGCGCAAGTCCAATCGCTGGAATCACGGACGCGACCTCTCGCCGCTTGTCCTACGCGCCTTCGCGGACTTCATCATGGAACGCGAAGCCGCCCGCGAAGGCAAGAGCATCGTCGGGGATAAGAGTCCCTCCAGTGTGATCCACGGTCAGGTCGTGCGGGACATGCATTCGTTGTATCCCGACGCGAAGGTCGTCAACATCGTCCGCGACGGACGGGATGTCCTCATCTCCGAACGCTTCCGCAACTTTGTCGAGGAATCCAGATTCCTCACAGCCGAAGACAAACGCATCATCGCCGACCTGCAAACTGATCCCGCTCCCTTCAGCGACGGACGCCGTTCGATCTTCACCGAAACCTTCATCCGCAAGATCGCCTCGCGCTGGGTCAAAGACCTGACCGAGACCGACGCCGAAGCGCAGAGGCTGTATGGGCAGGCATATCACTCCCTGCGCTATGAAGATTTGCTGGAAACCCCATTCGCCGAAATGACCAAGATCTGGAAGTTCCTCGGCGTGAAAAAGATCGGCAAGACGCTCGAGAAGGCGATCAAAGCAGAGATGTCCTCCAACCCCGATGAGGAGTGGCAGGCACAAAGGAACGAAGGAATCGCCTCCTTCCTCCCAAAGGGACAGGCTGGCAATTGGCAGCGGCTGTTCACCGCGCGCGATAAAGCTGTATTCAAAGAGGTAGCGGGTGAGATGTTGGTCAAGTGGGGATATGAGAAGGATTTATATTGGTGATTATGCCTCGGTGGTTGAGTAGGGACGGTGGTTGTCCGTTCCATATCGAAACCACAAATAACAATTGTGTTTGGAGTTGTTGGTTTCGATACGCCTTTCGCAAAGAACGCTCAGGGCTACTCAACCAACGAACATGGTGAATAAATGAAATTTCTCATCGCAGGTCTCGGCTCCATCGGTCGCCGTCACTTTCGCAACCTGATCGCGCTCGGTGAAAAGGATATCGTCCTCCTCCGCACGCGCAAAGCTACATTGCCCGATGACGAACTCGCGGGCTATCCTGTCGAGACCGATATTCACGAAGCGCTCAAAACGCACAAGCCCGATGCGGTGATCGTCGCGAATCCCACTGCGTTGCATCTTGATATTGCCATCCCTGCGGCAGAGGCGGGATGCGCCATTCTCCTCGAAAAGCCCATCTCCGATTCGCTCGACCGCCTCGATATCCTCCAGCAAGCTGCACAGAAAAGTGGAAGCAAAATTCTCGTCGGTTTTCAATTCCGCTATCATCCCACGCTCAACAAGGCGCGCGAACTCATTCAGGCGAACGCCGTCGGTAAAGTCTTAACGGTCCATGCACACTGGGGTGAATATCTCCCGCAGTGGCACCCGTGGGAGGATTATCGTCAGAGCTACGCGGCGCGCGCCGATTTGGGTGGCGGGGTCATCCGCACGCTCACGCATCCGTTCGATTATTTGCGTTACCTCATTGGCGAGGTCGAGTCGCTGTACTCGTTCAACGGTCACATCTCCCCGCTCGAAGTGGATGTGGAGGATGTCGCCGAGATCATGCTCAAATTTGTCAACGGCGCGGTCGGCGGCGTGCATCTGAATTATGTGCAACGTCCACCGCGCCATAGTTTGGAAGTCGTCGGGACTCAAGGCACACTGCGCTGGGATAACGCGGACGGCATCCTGAGGCTTCAACAATTCCCTGCATCCTTCGGCTCATACTCTGACGATCCACCTGCTCCCGCCATCGAGACATTTTCTCCCCCCGAAGGCTTCGAGCGGAACCAGCTCTTCGTGAGTCAAACGCGTCACTTCATCGAAACAGCCCGGGGTGAGTCGGAACCGGTCTGTCGTCTCGAAGATGGGATCATGGCGTTGCGCCTCGCGTTGGCGGCGAGGGAATCCGCTTCAACAAATTCCGCTGTAAATTTCCAAGATCAACCATGAAAAAATTCCGTGGTGCCATTGGCGTTTCCCTCGTGGTGCTCATCGCAGCACTGACATATCTGCCTTTGATAAACAGGCTTGGATATTATTTCGATGACTGGTACCTGATGTATTCCGCCGGGGCTTATGGACCGGGGGTGTTCTGGGATATTTTCAGCATCGACCGGCCGCTGCGCGCGTTGGTGATGGTCCCCGCATATATCTTGTTCGGCAAGGACCCGCTCGATTACAACCTGAGCGCATTTCTTTTCCGGGTGCTGGGCGCGCTGGCTTTGTTATGGATCCTGGATATGGTCTGGCCGGAGAAACGCTCCACGACCACCCTGATGTCCCTGTTGTTCCTGATCTATCCGGGTTTCCTATCCCAGCCGAATGCGATCGATTATCAAAGTCATATCATCAGTTTTGCCGCCGCCTTGTTTTCAGTGGCGCTGACTCTCAAGGCGATCCTTTCGGAAAATCGTTTCACCAGGATTGCCTTGCATGGGCTTTCAATTCTGCTCGGCTGGTTCTACCTCAGCCAGATCGAGTGGTATATCAGCATTGAGATATTCCGCTGGGCATGCATCTTCCTGCTTTCTTCAAGATCAGGCAGGACGATCGTTCAAAGAATCAGGCAAACCGTGGGGTGGGGATACCCTTCCCTCGTGGTACCGCTTGTCTTTCTGGGCTGGCGACTTTTCTTTTTTACGAGCGAGCGCGGCGCAACGGATGTGGGGATTCAGCTCGAACAGGTAAAACTCTATCCCCTGCAAACCATGTTCCACTGGGGAGTCCAGGTGTTGCAGGATCTGTTCGATGTCACCGTTGCGGCGTGGGGCTACCCTCTTTCCCAGTTGACCGGGTACATCCGGGGCTGGGGCATCGCATTGGCGCTTGCTGCCGCTACGGTGGTCCTGTATGCCATCCACACTATGAAAGGTGAGGACAATCCGGAGGCGTCCACCAGGTTCGATCTGACAAGAGAGGCGCTGTCACTGGGATTGTTGTTCGCCGTCACCGGGCTGCTACCCATTGCAATGGTGAATCGCGAAGTCGCTTTTCCATACTTCTCGCGATATTCGTGGATCAGTTCGATCGGTGTTGTGATTTTCATTGTTGCAATTGTTAATTTGCCAAAGGCGCGGTTCCTGCGGGATGGGTTGATAGCCGGTCTGTGCGTTATTTCCATTCTCACCCATCACGGGAATACCGTGAAATCGGTGCAGGAAACAGAGTTTACCGATGATTTCTGGTGGCAGGTTTCGTGGCGCGTTCCGCAGATCGAAAAGGGCACAACTTTGCTTGCGAGTTATCCAGGCGTTTCGCTCCAGGAGGATTATTTTGTCTGGGGACCGGCAAATTTAATCTATTACCCTGAAAAACAAAAGGACGACGCGATCCAGCCGGGCATATATGCGGCTGTCTTCGATGAGGATGCAGTAAAAAAGGTTTTGGCGCGGGAACGCCAGAAATATGACAATAGACGCAATATCATCACCTATCCCAATTTTCGCAACATTTTGATTCTGACGCGTCCTTCGCTGAATTCCTGCGTCCGCGTCATCGATGGGATGCGGCCCGAATTCTCCAGCCTCGACGGGGAATCAATCCGTGTGACAGAACCGTACTCCGAGATCGAGCATGTGCTTGCGGACGAAACGATTCATACCCCGCCGACGATCGTCTTTGGTCCCGAGCCACCTCATGGCTGGTGTTATTACTACCAAAAAGCGGACTTGGCGCGTCAACGCGGGGAATGGGACGAGGTCATAAATATCGGCGGGCAGGCTTTCGGTCAGGGGTTTGAACCGGGTGATCTGATCGAGTGGATGCCGTTCCTGCAGGCGTACGCCGCACATGGGGAAGCCGGGCGTCTGAACGAATTGGCTCCGGTCATCGCCCGCGACCCATACATTGCCTCGCAGGCTTGCCAGATCCTCGGCGCAATGCCAGATCTTTCCGCGGATACTCTGGCAGCAGTCAACTCCCTGTATTGTCAAGAATAGGATCGTAAGTAATTCCAAAATTCAGGTTCTCTGGGATTTGCTGTGAT
>DIDP01000004.1 GCA_002418205.1 Anaerolineales bacterium UBA5797
CAGCGATGCACTGTCGGCTCGCAGGTAGGGGTGTCATTGGGAACCTTTTGGCGTTCAGCGGCATCTATTGCATGCTTTACAACGAAATGGAGGTTTCGATGAACGCCAAAAAGTTTATTCAATTATTTGTTTTGATCGCTGTGCTGGTCTCAGTCTTTGCGGTCACTGGCCCGGCTTTTGCCGCGGGATGCGGCTCCAGCGTGACTGTAGCGTCTGGCGATACCTTATACAAGATCGCCAATCGCTGTGGCACATCGGTCTCGGCTTTGCGACGGGCAAATCCTGAGCTTGGCACCGGAAACTTGATCTACCCGGGTCAGGTTTTGCAACTGCCGGGTACGATCCTGGGTTCCGATGGCGGTTATTTCATCTACATCGTTGACCGCGGCGACACCTTGAAAGGACTCGCTGTCCGCTTCGATACCACTATCGAGAACCTGCTGGCAGGCAACCCCGATATCAAGAACGCCAATGTGATCTATGAAGGTCAGCGCCTGACCGTATGGGTTTCCCAGACACCGCCGCCCCCATCGCCGCCTCCCGCCTCCGGACAGACCTACTACGTGAGGAAGGGTGATACCCTGCGGAACATTGCCTCCCGTTTGAGCACAACCGTGGAAGCGATCCTCAAGCTCAACCCGCAGATCACCAACCCGAACCTGATCTACGTGGGGCAGGCGATCACGATCCCTGCGGATGTGCCTTCCTACATCGTCCAGAAAGGCGACACGCTCAGGATCATCGCCAACAAATTCGGGACAACCGTCGAAAACCTGTTGGCGCTCAACCCGGACATCCGGAACCCCAACCTGATTTTCGTTGGGCAGGTAATCAACGTCCGATAGTTGCCTGAAACGGATAGGATCAACCGACACGGTGCATACTCTGTGTGCGCCGTGTCTTTTTTTGTTTTCCACAATCCCATTTATAATTTGCCGCATGAACATCCCCGATGTCATTATCTCGGAAATGGAACTGCGCCGCAACAACGGCGACCGTGGTTCCCGCAAGTATGTTGCCCATCATGGCATCGTCTATGACGTGACCGATTGCCCCAAATGGCGGCTGGATATGCACGAAAGCCTCCACTTCCCCGGGCAGGACCTCACTAGCGAACTGCCCGACGCGCCGCACGAAGAAGACGTGTTCACGAGGCCGTGCGTGAAAGTCATCGGCAAACTTCAAATTGCATAGAGGCAGAATGTCCAAACTCAAGTGGTGGCAGACCGCAGTCTTTTACCAGATCTACCCGCGTTCGTTTGCTGACGGCAACGGCGATGGCATCGGTGATTTCAAAGGCATGATCGAAAAACTGGATTACCTGCAGGAACTTGGCATCGATGCCATCTGGCTCTCGCCCCATTTCCCCTCCCCGAACTGGGACTGCGGCTATGACATATCGGATTACTGCAACGTCGCGCCGGAATATGGAACGCTCGATGACTTTAACCTCTTCCTCGCCGAGTCGCACAAGCGGAATATCCGCGTCATCCTGGACCTCGTGTTGAATCACACCTCCGATGAACATCCCTGGTTCCTCGAGTCAAAATCCGGCCGCGACAATCCCAAAGCCAATTGGTACGTCTGGATGGATACACCGCCCAACAACTGGCAGTCCTGTTTCGATGGCGATGCCTGGACCTACGTCCCCGAGCGCGATCAATATTATTATCACTACTTCATGAAGCAGCAACCCGATCTCAACTGGCGCAATCCTGAGGTCAAACAAGCCATGTGGGAGGCGGTCCGTTTCTGGCTTGGTCTCGGTGTGGACGGTTATCGCCTCGATGCCATCGGCACAATTTTCGAAGACCCAAACCTTACCCCGCATAATGTCCCGATGAATCTGGCTGAACTGCGCCGGTTCTCGGAAATTGCCAGAACATCGAAGGAGTTCAAGCTAAGAGATCGATACTGGCATGACATGTTCAAGCATCAATGGGGCGGACCCGGTCTGCACGACCTGATGAAGGAGCTGCGCGCCATCCTCGATGAATATGATGGCGACCGCATGTTGGTCGGTGAAGATGACAACATCGACTATATGGGCAATGGGAACGATGAATTGCATCTTGTCTTCAACTTCCCCCTCATGCGGATGGAACGCATCACGCCCAGCCGCATCCGGCGTAACCAAAAGGAGCGTTTGACCCGGCTAGAAACACTTCCGTTTAAAGGCTGGCAATGCAATACGCTCGGCAACCACGACTCGTCCCGCATCCATACCAGATATGGTGACAAACAGCACGACGCCGAGCTGGCGCGCCTCCATGCCGCGTTGGTGTTGACCCTCAAAGGGACGCCGTTCCTTTACAACGGAGAAGAGATCGGCATGACCGATGCCATCATTACCGACCCGATCAAACTGCGCGATACGATGGCAACCTGGTATTACGATCGGCTGGTCAATGAACTTAAAGTGGATGCTGAAGAGGCTGCTCTGCGTGCTGCCGAGATGACCCGCGACAGGAACCGCACCCCCATGCAATGGTCGAACGGACCGAACGGTGGGTTCTCACCCGCCGGTGTGGAGACCTGGCTCCCTGTGAACACAAATTACAGGAAGGGGATTAATGTAAGGGACCAGCAACGTCTCCCCAACTCCCTGTTGAATTATTACAAACATCTGTTACGCGTCCGTAAACAGTCGCCCGCCCTCCTTGCGGGTGAATACATTCCCATTCACAACACCGCAAAGGATTATCTCGCCTTCCTGCGTTCCATTTGCCCAGAGTCAGGCGAGTTGCAGGCGAAGGACAGCGATCGATCGGTTCTGGTTGTGTTGAACTTTTCAGAAAGACAACTTGAACTTGATTTCTCGCGCGTGAAAGAGATCAAGGGACGGAATCTGCAGGTTCTGTTTTCCAGTGCCGAGCGCCTGCTGACGACCAAATCTCCGCGCGGATTGATCATCAGTCCGTTCGAGGTGTTCATCGCAGAAGTGAGATAACATCCCGCGCCGAGCAGAACTGGGATGATGTATCGTCCGAATGCGATCGACGCGCCAGTATCCAATGACAACAAAAATCAAACCCGGTTCCAAACAATTCGTCACCCTGTGCGGCCGCATCTTCCGCGATACCGATCCCGCTTACTACCCGCGCGTCCAATATCGCGGCAGGACGATCCTGCTCTGTACGGAAGCCTGCCTCGGCGCGTTCCTGGCTGACCCTGACATCTTTTACAAGGTACATCGCAACTCGGAGAAAGATAAAGATGTGGAACCCCGGTGATGTGATTGCATGGAGAGGGATTTACGACGATCATGTCTGGCACGTCCAGCCGACGATCGTGGTCAGGGATACTCCTGAAGAACTTGTATTAACGCTTCTTCCTGGCACGGAATGCATTGCCGATGAAAATTATCCGAAGGGCAAGCAGAATGGCAGACGTCGTTGGGAATTCAAAAATTACGATTGGACTCTGGCAAAATACACCTGGCGCACGAATCGTCTGTTGCTCCTCCTTGAACCGGGTAAGTATTATTCGACGATCCTCTTCTGGAATGATGCAAGCAGCGAGTTTTTATACCACTACATCAATTTCCAACTGCCGTTCACGCGCAGCCATTGCGGAATCGACACCCTGGATCTGGATCTCGACCTCGTCATCGATCCGGATCTCAGCATCGAGTGGAAGGATGTGGATGATTATCAAAGGGCAATCGAGCACGGAGTTATTTTCCCCGAATGGATGGGAAATATCGAAGCCGCAAAAGAGGAAGTTCTTGAAAGGCTTGCCATGAGGCAATACCCCTTCGACGGCTCCTGGCTGGACTGGAAGCCTGATCCCGATTGGTCCCCGCCCACGCTTCCGAAAGATTGGGATAAGATATGAAAAATCTGTCGTTGCATGAAAAACCCTGCAATGACAGGTACAAGTTTTATCGTTGGAGTGAGAATGATTACCCCTCAAAAAGAAATCCAGTATGAAAGATATGAGTTCAAAAAATGGGAGCATCACGATGCCGAGACCATCGTCGAGGCGCCTGTATCGTTGACCGTTAATGGTCAGGTCTGGCTGACATTCATGTGCACGCCGGTCCATCTCGAAGCGATGGCGGTGGGCTTTCTCTTCAACGAAGGCATCATCGAGTCAATGGAGGAGGTGGAGGATGTGCGCGTCTGCGAACATGGTGATAACGTGGATGTGTGGCTGAATCGAGCCGTGGAACAGCCTGCTTCGTGGAGAAGGACATCCGGTTGCACGGGCGGAGTCACCGCGGTGGACGCGTTGGCGCGGGTGGACGTTTCATTTAACGGCGACCAGCCCAAGTTCCCGCCTGAGGCGATTGGTCGGCTGGTCGAAATGCTTTTCGAGTCGCAGTCCCTGTACCGTGAGACGGGCGGAGTCCATACCTCTGCGCTGAGCGATGGCGAGAAGATCGTTTTATCAGCCGAGGATATCGGCCGCCATAATACGCTCGACAAGATCGCCGGGTTGTGCCTGATGAACAGGGTTTCGCTCAAGACCCGCATCCTGATCACTACAGGACGCATCAGTTCGGAGATGCTGCAGAAAGCCGCGCGCATGAACGCGCCGATCCTGATCTCGCGCACTTCGCCGAGTTCGCTTTCGATCGAAATGGCGGAGCGTTACGGCATCACGTTGATCGGGTATGCCAGGACACATCGTTTCAATGTGTACTCGAATCCCCAGCGGGTTGGTCTGGATTGAACGTGGGGCAGGTATTTACAGATGTGCAATGAATATGACAGACATCCTCCTAAATCATGAAGAACGCAACTTATCAGGATGAACCGGGAACGTCATAATAATGGTCAGACAGGGGCGGGACTGAACCAATGAAGCATGCAGCCGAGTCATCGCAGAATGTATCATCATTTCAATAGCGCCACAAATCGGTTGTTCACTACACGGTTCCGCTCCTGTTCTGTTTGGGGAATCCGAATGAGATGCCGATCATTGTCTCGATCAGGTTGATCTTTCATGACAATCTGAATAATTCGATGCCGATTTGGTAGAATCTCACGCATGTCATTCCGCGTAACAGCCTGCATTTTGTCCTTTACCCTGATCGTTTCGGCCTGTTCGTCATCCGCCTCACAAGCCTACCCAACGTATGATCCGTTCGCGCCGGTGGGTGCGACCGGTGTCGTCGCGCCGGTTCAAAATGGCGGGGTCATTCCGGTGGCACATACACCATCGGGACCGACGCCCACGCGCGCGCCCATTTCCGTCACGTTGCCTCAACGCAGTACGGGTATTGGGGTCACAACGCCCACGCCCGACGCTCCGCATCCGCTCCCGCCGCCGCGTGAGTTCGTTGACCAGTACACGGTCCAACCCGGGGACACGCTTGGCAGTATCGCCCGCAGATATGGGATCAGCCTGGAGGCGCTGTTGCAAGCCAATGGGTTGAATGAGGCGAGCATCTTATCCGTCGGTGTCGTCCTTGACATCCCTCCTGTGACAACCGATCCCAATCCCGGTTCGTCGTTCAAGATCATCCCGGATTCGGAA
>DIDP01000047.1 GCA_002418205.1 Anaerolineales bacterium UBA5797
ACAACGTACACTTCATCCCCCACCCGCATCGCCCGCGGGCTCCCCAACACCGCCGGATGGATCATCGCCGGGTTTTCGTAGGCGCGCAGTACGGCAATATCCCTTTCTGGTGTTGCATCCACGATGAACGCGCCCGATTTCATGCCATCCACAAATGTGACAAAGATATTCGGCGAATCCGAAACCACGTGATAACTCGTCAGGATGTTGCCGAAATCATCGATGATCACGCCAGTCCCCAAACTTCGATCCCTTTGCCCATTCCTGTTTTCATATTCGGTCTCGATCAACACAATGGAAGGCTGTACCGCCTGATACACCTCCGCAGAAAAAGCCGGGCGCGGCGTGGCAGACGCCATCGCAATCGCGACCACGTCGTTGACCTCTTTTGCAGTCAATGGCTTTTGACCGGGGAATAAAAAATTGAACAGGATGAGGGCAAGCAGGGTGGCAAACACGCCGGACGCGAACGGAAACATCCCCTTGATTCGCTCACGCAGGCGGGAGAGGCGGCTTCGCGAAAGATCGGTTCCAGAAACAGATGGTTCGTTTGTCGTCATCGATTGAATGGTTCAATCTTACAGAAAACAGGCACCTTTGCGATTAATTCGTAATGAGAATATCTTGGATTGATACGCGATGGATGCGTATTAAAAGTGTGATGCAACGAGACAAACAATGCTTACCTGACGACTCCCCTACGCCTCAAACCGGACAACGTGCCTGTCCCCGTTAAAAAGATCGCTTCAAACCTTCAACAAATCCACCAACCCCCTCAAGCCCAACAGGTACGACCTCCACCCAAACCCGACGATCTTCCCTTTGCACACCGCCGAGATCATGGAAACATGCCGGAACTCCTCACGCGCGTATACGTTCGAGAGATGCACCTCGATGACAGGAATCTGGATCGCCGAGATCGCATCCCGCAACGCGACGGACGTATGCGTGTACCCGCCGGGATTGAACAACACGCCGTCCGCCCAGGTCTGCGCCTCGTGCAGGGCATCGATCAACGCGCCTTCGTGGTTCGATTGCAGGCATTTCACCTCCACGCCTAATTCCTTTCCCAGCGCGATCAATTTATCGTTGATCTCATCCAACGTCAGCGAGCCATAGATTTCTGGCTCACGTGTTCCAAGCAGGTTCAAACTGGGTCCATGCAGTACAAGTATTTTCATGGTTCCTCTACATTATGTCATTGCAAGCGCAGCGAAGCAATCCCCAACGATCAGGAGATAGTTTCGTCGCTATCGCTCCTCGCAACGATATCCTCCAGATCACTTACCTCCACCAATTCCACCCTGCCGATCTCGACGGGCAACGCAAACCGGATCACCTGTGCATTCTTCTTCTTGTCCACACGCATCGCGCGGACGATCTCCTCATACGGCAGATCTTTTGGAATTTCAACAGGCAATCCCAGCGCAGAAAGCGATTTACGAATTTCATCTGTCAGCCCAGGTTCTGCAATCCCAATCCGTTCGGCATACTTTGCCTCAACGATCATCCCAACCGCAATCGCTTCTCCGTGCCGCAACTCGAATCCGCTGACAAGTTCCACCGCATGCCCAACGGTATGCCCCAGGTTCAACGCAGCGCGGACTCCTCTTTCGTACGGGTCCTCCTCGATGATCCTGATCTTCACCGCCATCGCCCGTTTGATGATCCCCTCAATATTCGCTTTCACCCGATCCATGCCGCGCGAACACATCCCAAATAATTCTGGGTCGGCGATGATGCCATGCTTCACCACCTCCGCCATGCCGGAGCGCAACTCGCGTTCCGGCAGCGTGAGCAAAAGGCCTGGGTCCGCCAAAACAAGCTTCGGCGGATGAAAAGAGCCGATAAGGTTTTTCCCTTCAGGCAGGTCAAATCCGGTCTTGCCTCCCAATGAAGCATCCACCATTGACAGCAAAGTTGTCGGCACGGCAATCCAATCGATCCCGCGCATGTACGTGGACGCGGCGAATCCGGTCAGGTCGCCGATCACTCCTCCGCCCAACGCGATGACCGTGCTCCTGCGATCCAATCCATTGTCAAGAAATGCCTCCCACAAGATGGAAACCGTGTTGAGATTTTTATGATCTTCGCCTGCATGAACAACAATCGAGGGAACATCCCGCCCGATGGTTTGTTTGATTCCTTCCAGATGATGCCGTGCCACATTTTCATCGGTGACGATCAGGTCTGCGTTGGGCAATTGACCAACCTGTCCCACGACCACATCATACTCTCCCATCGCGGAGAGATGATGGCGTCCCACTTCGATCTGCACTCTGTAAACGACTTGCTCAACCGTATCGCGATCGACCCGAACAACTTGAGGAAAGGATAAATAATGTTCCCGGCGTTTTGCAAGCAAGGAAGACAGCTTCTCGCGCAAATCCCCGGCAAGCAAAGGTCGTTCATTCGAGTCAGCCCGGAGTCTTTCGATCAACGTATCCAATTCCGCCATCAATAAAACCACCGTACCGGAATTCTCGGCAAATGCGCGGTTTTCATTTCGAAGCAAAGCGCCGCCACCGAGGGCGATCACACTGTTCCTTTCATTTATCAAAGCCTTCAACGCGGCTGTTTCCAGATCACGGAAGGCTTGCTCGCCCTTTTCCTCCATAACCTGTGGAATGGACATGCCCGCGGTCGTTTCGATAACGCGGTCGAGATCAATAAATGGCAGGCGCAGGTTGTTCGCAAGATTCCGCCCGATCGTTGATTTACCCGTTCCGGAAGGACCGTAGAGGAAGATATGCCCCATCATTTACTCCCAATAAACATGCGGCGTATCATCCATCCGCAGATCATCAAGGGTTGCCTTGCGTAAAGTCTCAAAACGAGGTTTCATTTCATTTATGGAATCGCCGCCAAGTTTTTCGATCAAAGCATCCGCCAGCACGAACGCGACCATTGCCTCAAGAATTGGCACCGCGCGCGGCACGGGACAAAAATCGGAACGTTC
>DIDP01000044.1 GCA_002418205.1 Anaerolineales bacterium UBA5797
GCATCTTAAAATCTTTCCCCCTTCACCATATCTATGGTTAAATCTTTTCATGCGCTGGATCTATCTTTCCCCTCATCTTGACGATGCCGTGCTGTCTGCCGGCGGATTTATTTACGAACAAACGCGATCGGGTATCCCGGTCGAGATCTGGACGTTCATGTGCGGTTATCCGCCTGCGGGTGAAGAGTCGCCTTTTGCCCAATTGCTGCATTATCAATGGGGCTTTTCTTCGGCGGAGGAAGCCGTCCGTGCGCGCCGCGTGGAGGATGGAAATGCCGCGAAGATCGTCGGCGCAACGACCCTGCACTTCGATTTTTTGGACTGCATCTACCGCCGGGCTGAGAACGGCGAATGGCCCTATTATGATATTTACCTGCCTCCACAGGAAATGGATGCGGATCTTCCCGCCCAGATTGCGGAGGCGGTCTCCGCCCGGCTCGAACCGGACGATGTGCTGGTCTGCCAGCTATCGGTCGGTTCCCACGTGGACCATGTCCTCGTGCGGCAGGCTGCCGAACTGCTCGGGCGCCCGCTCTCCTACGATGTGGATGTGCCGTATATTTTCTACAAACCGGAAGAACTCGCGCCGAAGGCAGCCGGGATGAGGGAATCCGTGCATTCCATAACGGAGGCAGGCTTGAAGTCCTGGCAGGAAGCGGTTCTGGAATACAAATCCCAGCTTCCGGCGTTGGGAGAATCCTTCGATACCCCCGAAAAAGCGCAGGAATCCATCCATTCCTACTGGGCGGAAAGGGGCGGAATCCGCCTGTTCCAGAAGGATTAAAAGCAGTTACAAATATCTTGTACTGGCGGGTGAATCATGATATAGTATGCGCGTTTCTGACAACCCAACCGTTCGAAATTTTCTTTGCATCTCTGATTCAGAGATGCAAATTCTTCTAATAGGGTAGCAATATGCCTAACAACTTTTTGACCAAAGAAGGTTACAAAAAATTACAGGATGAATTGGATTTCCTGCGCACCATCAAGCGCCAGGAGGTTGCCAATCGTCTGCATGAAGCGATGGAGGGCGGGGAATTGATCGAAAATGCCGAATATGAAGCCGCCAAGAACGAGCAGGCTTTCGTGGAGGGACGCATCCAGGAGCTGGATGCATTGCTTGCGAGCGCCAAGATCATCGAGGATAACGGCAAAAAGAAAAGTGACGGGGTCCAGCTTGGTACGAAGGTGACCATCAAGGAAGGCAATTACGATCCCGAAACCTTTATCATCGTCGGCGCGGCGGAAGCCAATCCGCGCGAGGGCAAGATCTCGAACGAATCGCCGATCGGCAAGGCCATCCTTGGGCACAAGGTGGGTGAAACCGTGAAAGTGGAAACCCCGGGCGGCACGTATAATGTTAAAATCTTGAAGATCGGCTGATACCCCACAGGAACGTCCTGTCATCCCCGCGTGCCTGTGACGGACGCGGGGATTATTTTTTATGACCATCCTGCCTTTGATGGCTTCCCTGATTTTTCATGACAGCGGCAGGTTACTAGGAACACTCGATCATGGCTGAATACAATTCACTTGAAAAGATCCGTTTGCAAAAATTGGAGGACCTTCGCGCCGAAGGCATCGAAGCCTATCCAACCCGCGCAAAACGCACGCACCTGAGCTCAGAGGCGATCGCGGAATTCGAGGAAAAGGAAAAGGATGGCATCGAGGTCAAAGCCACTCTTGCCGGACGTATTCGCGCAATGCGCGCCATGGGCAAGATCTCCTTTGCGCATATCGAGGACGGGGCGGGCAAGGTCCAGTTGTTCTTCCGCGCCAATGAGATCGGCAAGGAAAATCTTGATTTTTTCAACCGGATGTTCGATATCGGCGATTTCATTCAGGCGGAGGGGGTCATGTTCCGCACGAAGACCGGTGAAGTGACGCTTCATGTCCATGACTTCAAACTGCTCGCCAAATCCATCAGCCCTCTCCCTGCCGCAAAGGATGAAACGCTCGAAGATGGGACCGTCCTCCGCCATGCCGCGTTGGAAGACCCGGAACTGCGCGCCCGTCAACGCTATGCTGACCTGGCGGTCAATCCGGGCGTCCGCGAGACGTTCCGCAAGCGCGCCGCCATTGTGCGTGCCTTGCAGAATTTTCTCGATGACCATGGTTTTCTCGAAGTGGAGACTCCCATCCTGCAACCGATATATGGCGGCGCGGCGGCGCGTCCGTTTATGACGCATCACAACGAACTTGAACAGGATATGTACCTGCGGATATCGTTCGAGTTATATTTGAAAAGGCTGCTTGTCGGTAACCTGGAAAAAGTCTATGAGATCGGGCGCGACTTCCGCAACGAAGGTGTTTCCTTTAAGCATAATCCTGAATTCACGCAACTGGAATTCTATTGGGCATACGCCGATTATTTGCAGGTCATGGAATTGACCGAGCAGATGGTCTCCCATGTGGCGCAGAAGGTGCTGGGAACGCAAAAGATCACCTACAAGGGAAACGCGATCGACCTGACGCCGCCATGGAGACGGCTTGAAATGCGGCAGGGCATCCTCGAAACCTCAGGCATTGACATCGCGGAGCACAAAACTGCCGGGGAGCTTTTCAAGGCGATCCGGGAGAAGCACCCCGAGAAAACGCCTGACCCGAATGCCACGCGCGGCAAATTGATCGATTACCTGCTTTCCGAATTCCTCGAACCGACGCTGATCCAGCCGACGTTTCTCCACGATTATCCGCGCGATATTTCTCCGCTGGCGAAGTCCATTCCCGGCGATTCGTTGACCGTGGAGCGTTTTGAAGGGTATGTGGCTGGTTTCGAGTTGTGTAACGCCTTCACCGAACTCAACGATCCGCTCGACCAGGAGCAGCGCTTCATCGAAATGGGGCGCGATTATGCCGCGGACGATGAGGAAAAACATCCCATGGACGAGGATTACCTGCGTGCCATGCGTTACGGCATGCCGCCCAATGGAGGGTTCGGCATGGGCGTGGACCGTCTCGCCATGCTGTTGCTCGATAAGCATTCCATCCGCGAGGTTCTCCTGTTCCCTGCGTTGCGCAAGGAAGATTGATTTAAGGAGAGGCGCGCTCCCATGCCCGGTCTCACTCCCGCCCAGGTGCAGCAGATCCACGAATATATTCACGCGAAGCAATTGATCCATGCCATCAAACTCTATCGCGAAGCGACAGGGGCTGGTCTGGCGGAAGCCAAGGATGCTGTCGAAGAGATGGCTCGCAATGAAATGATGAAACCGCCCTCGGATATGCGAGGAATGGATAATCCCATCCTTGACGGCAGGATCCGGTCTCTGCTTGCGAGACGCAAAAAGATCGAAGCGGTCAAGATCTACCGCGAGGAATACGGTGTCGGCTTGAAGGAAGCCAAGGATGCTGTGGATCAGATCGAAGCGTCCATGAAGCGGGAGGGGGCGTCCACGAACGTGCCTTACGAGTCAGCCATCAGCGGCGATCCCTTTGCAGAAGATGGGGTGAACAGGCGCCGGATGCTTGTCCTTGCCGCAGCATTGGCGGTTGCATTGTGTGGCTTGGGCGTTTTCTTTCTCATGGTGAATTTCTAAATATGCTCAAATCAAATCAATTCTTGATTGCTGGTGATATTCTGGCGATCGTCATCGTTACTGTCATCGGGTTTGCCACCCACGGTGAAGCGGACTTGTCCTTTCTCCCGCGCATGCTTGCCGCCTTTGTTCCACTGACAGTTTCATGGTTTCTGCTCGCTCCGTGGTTTGGACTCTTCCAACAGGAAATTACATCCAATCCCAGGCAACTCTGGCGACCCGTGTTTGCCATGCTCTTCGCCGCACCTCTCGCCGCGGTCGTGCGCGGATTCCTCCTGAACGCCCCCATCATCCCCATCTTCGCGGTTGTCCTGGCATCCACGTCGGCGTTTGGGATTCTGATCTGGCGCGGGCTGTATTTTCTTTTGAGTCGGAATTCCCGCTGACCGCGGTGGATGTTCTCAGGTGATAAAATAATCCCAATGGACGAACAAGCCCTCATTCAAGAAGCACAGAACGGC
>DIDP01000003.1 GCA_002418205.1 Anaerolineales bacterium UBA5797
CTAGCTAGTTGCCGGTGATCACAGCTTGATGTTTTGTCCAAAAGTCGGCAATGATATCCCCCAACTTCGCATTCGCCTCGAGCAACCTTTCGCGGATCGGTGATATATCCACCCGCCCCGAAATGATCTTCTCCAACGGGAGGGACAGTTTCTGGTCGCCCATTACGATGGCGCCCAGCAAAGTATTCTCCCCAACCAGCAGGCGCAGGCGGTTCACATCAAAACCTGTCTGTGCCACGATGGCCTCGGGCAGATGACGCCATGTTTCGCTGTCGCCGCGTGCAATGCCGATCAGGTCGTTATCGCGTCCGCGTCCGACCGTGCCGATGATCGTGGTCGTCAACCCCGCCAGGCGCGTCACATTGAACGGCGTGGATTTTATATATGCGGTCTTCTTCCCAGCCATGTTCAGACCGGCGGTATATCCCTGCTGGCGCGCCGGTCCCCACAAACTATCGAGGACGGAGCGTTTGGTGATCGGATCATATACCTGCGCCACATCGCCCGCCGCATAAACATCCGGATCATTCGTCTGCATGTTTTCGTTGATGAGAATGCCGCGATCGATTGCCAACCCGGCCTGCTTCGCCAACTCCACGCGTGGACGGATCCCGATGGCATACGCGACCAGATTACATTTCAACGTCCGTCCATCCAGCAGGCGGACGCCGTTGACACGATCCTTTTTCCCGAGCACTTCGATGACTTCGGCGTGATGGTGTAATTGCACGCCCTCCTCCTGAAGGCGATGTTCGACGATTTTGGATTCCTGCTCGTCGAGCACATTGCTCCAATAGCGATCTCCGCGCAGCAAATAATGGACCTTCACGCCGCGTGCAAGCAATCCTTCGACCAATTCGAGCGCAGTGATCCCGCCACCCACAACCACCGCAGTCCTGCCGCGCCGGGCAAGGTTCAAAATGCGCCTGGCATCCTCCATGTGATCGAGTTTGAGCACACCTTCAAGGTTTGCACCGGGGACCTCCAATGGCACAGCCTGCGCGCCGACCGCGATCAACAAACGGTCATAGGTGATCGAAGTCCCTCCCTCCATCTCCAACGTACGCTCATCCCGTTTGATCCTCGCCACCCGCCCTCTAACGTAACGGAAATTCATCCTGCGATAATCGTCCGCCGTGCGCGGGAACAAGGCTTTATCGTGCAGTTCACCCGTCAGGTAATAGGCAAGCCCGGGACGTGAATAATAGCCATGCGGGTCATCGCCGATCATGATGATCTCTGCCCCGCGCTCATCAGGAGATGGATGCATCGCACGGATCGCTTCGATCGCCGCCAGGCCTGCCACACCGGAACCGATGATCACATATCTCATGATTTCCCCTTTACGAACAGATCGGTCTTCTCAAAACGCAAAACCCCGCGCGGACAGCGCGCCACGCATTCGCCGCACGTCAGGCATTGACTGTGGACCACCGGCTCACCGCGCCAGGCATGGGCACGGACGTCAATGCCGATCGGGCAGTTGTAGGTACAAATCCCACATTGCACACAACGCGCGGGATCCGGGACCACATGTCCCGAAGAAAGAACCGTATGTTTGTCCGCAGCTTGTTTGAGGATCGAGATTAAGCCCATATCTGATAAATAGTCGTCCCAGCCTGAAAAAGGTTACGGCTGATTTACCCATTATGAGACACGCCATGGAAAAATACAAATGACAAAAGTCAACAAAAAATACCCGATTTGCAATGCAATCTCCCCGAACCTGTCAATTCCCGAAAAAAAAAACAGAGCTGCCTCACGGCAACTCTGTCTGGTTCGCAAAACTTAAGTCGGCAAGCCGACAGGCTCAGTCTTACGAGATGGGCACCACATTGGCGGCCTGCAAACCTTTGGGTCCTTCTTCAATGGAAAACTCCACTTTCTGCTCGGCCTCCAGCTTGCGGTATCCATCTGACTGGATGGCGCTGAAGTGCACGAACACATCCTCACCATCTTCGCGGCCGATGAAACCATAGCCCTTGGTGGCGTTGAACCACTTGACGGTTCCGACAATACGATCTGACATCTTACATCTCCTGCTGAGAAAAAATTTTATGCCCGTCACCTTTACGCTTTCAAAGGCGATCCGGGCACGATGCACGCAAGGTTATCATGTCCGAAAATTTGTGTCAAGCCTTGTGTAACATCTTATAAGCGGAGGCGTAACGGGATGCCAGATGCACCCACGGAGACGACAATTTGACCTTCGGACTCCCGCTGCGGATGACCTGCCGCATCCCCTCCGGACCCTCGAACTGCTCCAGCAAAAGGACGCTTCGCCCCAACTCGAACGCCGTGTGCGCGTCCGAGCCGACCGTCCCGGCGACGTTATGTCTTTCGGCAAATGTCTGCGCCTCGCGGTTGGATCGGGAATCCATGCAGCGCGAGTTGAAGACTTCAATGGCGTCCACCTCCGGGAGGATTTCGAGCAGGTCATCCTCCCGCCAGGCGCCGTTCCGCAACCGGTCGAACGGATGCGAAACGCTGATAAACGCACCCTGCAGTTTCAGGCGTCGGATCGTCTCTTGCGGGGTGAGATACGGAGGGATTCCCTCGGTCACGAACGCGGCAAGGATCTCGCCGCGGGTCGTCATGATCTCCTCGCCCACGATGACCCGTTCCGGGTCCAATGCCTGAGCCGCCCGCGCGCCCGCGATCGTATTGTGATCGGTCACCACCACGCGATCGATCCCCTTGCAGCGGCAGGTCTCCACAAGTTTTTGGGGCGAAGTGAGGCAATCTTTTGAAAAAATGGTATGGCAGTGAAACTCGACGCGTAACATTTCACGATTGTACCTTGTACTGCGGTTGGCACAATGTGACATTTTGTTATAAAATTCATCCACATGGACGGTTCATCATCTTTCAGGAAGAAGTGGTTGTATATCATAGGGTGGTTGGCGATCCTGCTGATTGTTTATGGATGGCAGATCGTTCGCATGGGTGGCGTGATTGCCAGCGAAGTGGACATCTTCGTTGACCTGGTTTGCATCTTCCCCATATTGCTTTTATTATGGATGGCATTCTTTTCGCAATTTGTCCTCCCGGTACAGACGTTTGGCGACCGGCAGAAAATCTTCAACCGGTTGATTGCATATCTATTCGGCAGTCATGGACCTGCATTGTTCATCGAAAATGGAGAGATCAAAGAGCATTCTGGTGAACGACTAAAGAAAGGTCCCGGGGTGCTGTGGCTCGATTCCGCGAGCGCCGCGGTCACTCGCACGGCAGTCGCAATTAAACAAACAATCGGTCCCGGGGTGCACTTCATCGAAAAGGGAGAATTCATTGCCGGCACCGTGGATCTGCATACCCAGTTCCAGTCACTCGGTCCAAGAGAAGAAGATAAGCCATTTGCAGAAAAGTTGGAAGATCAAAGCAATGAAGAATATCAACAAATCCAAGATCGCCGGAGGATGGTCAGTGCGTTAACTCGTGATGGCATCGAAGTCATCCCGAATATCTCTGTTGTCTTCAGAGTCGATACGGGATTCCCGACAAAGGAAATCGAACCAGGGTCAAGATTCGGATACCGCGCCGGTGTTACCAGGAAAGCCAAAGAGAACGAAAAACTTGACCAGGAAGCAATCCGCAAAGCGATCATTGGACAAGGCGTCAACTTGAACGCCCTGCCTGATGAAAACCGCAGGCGGCTCGCCTGGAACGAACTTCCCGGCGCGCTGGCTATCGATGTCTGGCGCGAATATGTGGGGAAGTTCACCCTGGACGAATTATTTTCACAAACACAGACCATCCCTCCTCCGCCTGAAAAACTCCCCCAACCCACCGAGGAGGAAGTTGATCCATTAAGCCAGCCTTTACAAGTCAGCCCCACCCGAAATACATGGCGGGACGGTCTCGCAACCATGCTCCGTGAGCTTAATCTCATGATGTGGTGGGCGATCAAAAAACTTGAAGGCAGGAAAGAAAACAAGCCACAAAAACCGATTCCTCCTGAGCCGCCCGTCCCGGACAACAACAAAAAGGATGAATCTAAAAAGGTCACTGCGCTGAAGGTTGTAAACGAGATGGTCAAGGCGCGCCTGACCCAGTTTGATGTGGACATCCTGGATGACAATGGAAAACGCGGAGAAGGCAAAATTGAAAGCGACGAGTACAAATTACTCCAGGAACGTGGTCTTAAAGTTCTAAATGTAAGCATTGGAAGTTTGAGGTTAAGTCCCACAGTGGACGAGCAATTGATCAAGCAATGGTCTGCCACTTGGTTTAACAATGCCAGGGCTGAAAGTGAACAGATCGACCGCAAGAGAAATATCCTTGAAACCTCCGCCCGTGAGCAGGCACTGATCAGGTATGCAGAAGTGGTCAGCCGCGAGATCAATGATCTGGCAAAGAAGGGAAAGCCGGATCCCAAAGGTACGCTCAAGACCCTGCTCATGCGCTCGCGTGCGTTGATCCGAAGTGGTGAACACAGCGAACAACTCCGCCGCCGCATGAGCACCGAATTGGAAGAGATCGAAGATATGATCAAATGGATGGAGGCAAACGGCAAATGACCGTATTGACTTCCTCATCCACGGTATCTGCAAACGAGACGACCCTGCAAAAGGAACAGAAACTGTTCAGTGAGTATTTTGTTCGTCTGCGCGATGCGTTCCTCAACAGATTGTTCGACCTCAGGCCTCAAAAAGCAATTCGCAGGCTGCAATACCTGATCTTCCTGTTCTTCCTAACCGGTTTCCTGCTCAGCCTGAGATTCTACCCATTACGGCTATGGGGGGAATATCTTCAGGATATTTTTTACTACCTATTCAATCCGACCTATGCTGCAAACTACATTGGGAATCCATTCAGGAGTTTTTTCCTTTTCGCATACACCGCGGTGACAGACGCCCGCACGCTTCAATATCTGCCGATCGTACTGGCCCCCTTTTTCATCGCCTTACAATCTGCCGCCATCTATCTTGCAGATATCTTTGAGTTGGAAGAGATAAGGGTTGCCCGGGCGTTTATTTGGGAAGTGGCTCTCTCAGGAAGTGATGAAACCATTCGCGTCATGCAGGGAGAGATTTCAGAGGAACACAGGACCTCTCCCAACTATTTGATCGGTGGTCCTGGCAAGGTCATTGTTGATCTTGACTCGGTAGCCTTGTTTGAAAAACCGGACGGCACGCCTCACATCATCGGTCCCACCGGAAAAGAACCCGGGGGTAAAGCCACGCTGGATGGATTTGAACGCTTCCGCCAGGCGATTGACCTGCGTGACCATTATATAGAATTACGCGACCAGGATCCAAAATCGTCCGCCGTGAAAAGCCGCAGCCTGGATGGGATCCCCATCACCGCGACGGATGTACGTTTCATGTTCAGCGTTTATCGTGAGGGACAAAAGCCCGACGACAATCACCCCTACCCCTTCGGCAAAAAAGCCATCGAACAACTGATCTACAGGGCTACTTCACGCGTGACACCTGACGCGACGAATCCGTCCACTTTCGAATTCTCATGGGTCAATAACATGATCAGTCTGATCCGTGGCAGATTGGGTGGGTTCATGAATGAACACAACCTGACTGCCTATCTCGCAAGCATTGGCATGCCTGAGTTCGAAAAGGCAAAACAGCAGGAAGAGAAAATCGTCGAACAGATTCAACAACTCGCGACATCGAAAACAGAAGACCAGCCCAAAGGCAGGGAGATCAAGCCTCCACCTGAATTCTTTGCGCGTTACAAGATCAAGAATCTCTTTGCACAATTCGCAGAGGAATTTACAAAAGACTCCAAAGACCGGGGAGTGGAACTTCACTGGATTGGCGTCGGCACATGGAGGACACCCATCGAGATTGTCCCTGAAAAACATCTGGAAGCCTGGAAGATCAGCCGCGAGAACATCGGCAAGGGAAGCGATAAAGCCATGGAGGATGCGAAGAACGAGGCGACCATTCAGGAATGGATGTCCTTGATTCAAGACGTTCCTATTGCTGCATACCAGAATGCCATGGAAAACCAAATCGGGCACAAGAATACCATCCAGGCTGTGATCTTAGCTTTCAGACAACAACTGATAGAAGCTGCAGAATTTTTGAGGGCTAACAATAAAATTGTTTCACCTGACATTGTTCAGGCAATTGCCTACATTGATTCAATGTTTGGCTACCATTGGGCAGGAAGACCGTAACCTATACATAATTATGTCCTTTCATGATGATCTGGTTACTGCAAGTGAAATCAAGCGCGCCCAAAAGATCTCGCTCCCCATCGTCGCGCTCGAATCGACCGTGCTGACGCATGGATTGCCGCGCCCGCAAAATTTGCAGTTGGCGCGCGATATGGAACGGGCGGTCCGTGAGCAGGGCGCAACTCCCGCCACCATCGGTTTCCTGGATGGCTATCTCCACATCGGCATGAACGATGCGGAACTGGAACGGCTGGCAAACGAGAAGGAGCCTTACAAGGTCGGTCCGCGCGATTTTGCGACAGTGATCACCAACGAAGCATGTGGTGGCACAACCGTCGCCGGGACGATGCTCGCCTGCAAACACGCCAATATCAAGGTCTTTGCCACCGGCGGAATCGGCGGCGTGCACCGTGAGTCGCACTTCGATGTTTCAGCGGATTTGCATGCATTGGCGGGCATCCCTATGATCGTCGTCTGTGCGGGGGCAAAGGCGATCCTCGACCTGCCCGCCACGCTCGAAGTTCTCGAAACGATGAGCGTGCCGGTCATCGGTTACGGCACGGACGACTTCCCGGCGTTCTACTCGCGCGAAAGCGGTCTCGGGGTCACGGAGACTCTCGATAACCCGCAGGACATCGTCGATTTTGCGAAGGCCCATTGGGACGCGGGTTTGCAGAGCGCGGTGCTCGTGGCGAACCCGGTCCCTGAAGCGGAGGCAATTCCAAAGTCCGAGATGGAACCGTGGATCGAACAGGCAAACACAGAGGCTCGTGAGAAGGAAATCCACGGCAAGGAGGTCACGCCCTTCCTCCTCAATCGCATCAACGAGTTGAGCAAGGGCAGGTCCATGCGCGCCAATCTCTCCCTGTTGTTGAACAACGCCCGGCTCGCGGCGCAGATCGCACGCGCATTGCGTCACAGCGAACGGAGAAAATTGGCATGAAAAATGGATTTACGCTGACCGAAGTCTTCAAGGTGTCTGCATCCGAAATCCATAATGCCTGGTTGAGCAGTGAAGGACATACCGCCATGACGGGCAGTCCTGCCAATGTGGATGGAAGGGTGGGCGGGAAATTCGCAGCCTGGGATGGATACATCTTCGGCACTACCCTCGAACTGACGCCGGACCAACGCATCGTTCAAGCCTGGCGGACGTCTGAATTCCCGGACGAAGCGCCGGATTCCCGCCTTGAAGTTTTGCTCGAAGAGACTGGAAACGGCACGAGGCTCACGCTCACCCACACGGACATGCCCGAAGGTCAGGTGGATTCCTACAGGCAGGGCTGGGAGGATTTTTATTTCAAGCCAATGAGGGAGTATTTCGGGGGTTGAACTACGTACACTGCACATCTTGACAAACTAGAACAAATGTTCTAAAATCATCTCACCTGTCAACCCATCGACAAAGGAGGTCGAGATGACTGCTTATCGTAGAAATTCAGGGATCGGTTTAGCCGCCTTGTTCCGCGGGAGCGGACGCCGCATGAAACGCGGCGCCGCCTGGGGAGGCATGATCATCATTGCCCTGCTCGCGTTCGAGATCTTCAACTTCAGCACCACGCAATTTGCACTGCTCGATGTGCTGGGGAACCTGACCTTTGGCAACATGCGCTGGGCAACCATCCTTGCGGTTGCGTTCTGCGGAATCGACTTTGCCGGGATCGCCCGCATCTTCACCCCCGAACAGGGGCGCGACGAGCCTGCCGAAGTCTGGTACCTGTTCGGCGCATGGCTGCTGGCTGCCATCATGAACGCCTCGCTCACGTGGTGGGGTGTCTCGGTGGCGATCGTCAACCACACCAGCGCAAGCGGCAATGCCGTGCTGAGCGCCACCACCATGACAAAGGCTGTGCCGGTCTTCGTTGCTGCGATGATCCTGCTGATCCGCGTGCTGTTGATCGGGACATTCTCCATCGCCGGTGACCGGCTGTTCACCACCGATGAACGGCGCGCTTACAACAACGCTCCCCGCCCGGCACAACGACAGACCTACCGTCCCGTTGCCAGCCAGCCGGTCCTGCGTCCCGCTTCGAGCATCAACCGCCCGGTGGCGCAAAACACCTTCCGCCCGACGACACCCAAGGCCACACAACAGACATCCTTCACGCGGCCGGAACCCACCTATCACAACCTTTCATTCGAAGGACAGAACACCGATCGCTCCTACGATGCATAAAACTTCCCGGGTACAACCCGGCGATCCATAATTCCGAACTCTTTTCGAGCTACGGTACCTGAATCATTTTGAGGAACCCAACCATGCCCCGTGCTCGCACTTCCGAACAAGTCCAACGGCAGACAGCCGCACTCCAGCAAGACGGAAGCGGCTGTTTGTCTGTTTATTCCCTGCCGCTCTTCGCAGTCGCGCTGATCACCTGCCTGCTGACGGCACTCGCATTTTACGCGCCCACGCCAACCTCCGCCTCCCCCATCGAATTCCAGAGCCCAATTCAAAATACGACAACGATCATGACGTCCGCATCGACCAGAATCTCGCCCATCTTCACGCGGGAAGTCCAGCACTGGTCGGATGACATCGTCCGTTGGGCGGGCGCCTCCTCCCTGGACCCGAACCTGGTCGCCGTTGTCATGCAGATCGAATCCTGCGGGGACCCGCGCGCCGTATCCAGTGCCGGCGCGGCGGGACTCTTCCAGGTGATGCCGTTCCACTTTCAATCCACCGAGAATCCGTTCAACCCCGAGACGAATGCCTTCCGCGGACTGGACTATCTCGCCCGTTCGCTTGCCAAAGCCAACGGCAATGTACGCCTGGCGCTGGCGGGATACAACGGAGGCATCGGTGTGATCACGCGCGGCGAGTGGAGTTGGTCCGCGCAGACGCTCAGGTACGTCTACTTTGGCGCGCCGATCTATGAGGATGCGCGCAATGGACTGGGTTCCAGCCCGACGTTGCAGGAATGGTATCAAAAATATGGAGCGAGCCTGTGCAGGCAGGCGAGTCAGAGATTGGGCTTGAACCCGTGATGAATTTGGGCTAGCTGATCAGCGGCAGCCAGATCGCAAAAGTCGTCCCCTGCCCCTCTTTCGAATCCACTTCGATCCTCCCGCCATGATGCTCGACGATCCATTGCGTGATCGAAAGCCCCAGACCGAAACCGGTTGCTTTGCCGCGCGTGCGCGATTTCTCGGCGCGATAAAAACGCTCGAAGATATGCGGCAGATCCTCAGCCGGGATGCCCGGTCCGGTGTCCCGGCAGATGATGCGAGCCTGATCTCCAACCCTGGCAAGGCTCAGGAAAACATCCCCACCCTGCGGCGTGTATTGGATCGCGTTCGCAACCAGGTTGATCAACACCTGCTTCAACCGGTCGCGGTCGCCGCTCACCCGCATCTGATCGATCTCGTTGAGATGCACATGGACCTTGCTCCCGGCGATGATGCGCATCTCGGAAAAGACCTCGGTGATGAGCAGGTCCAGTTCCACCGGCTGGAAGTTGAGAGGCAGTTTCCCGGACTCCGCCTGTGCCAGCAACAGCAGCCCGCCCACCAGTCGCGTGAGGCGCCCCGCCTCCTGATCGATGCTCGAAAGCGACTCATCGTCGAACTGTTTCATGCGGCGCATCAGGTCCACATTCCCCTTGATTACCGTGAGCGGCGTGCGCAGTTCGTGGCTGACATCCGCGAGGAAGCGCTGTTGGGACGTAAATAACACTTCGAGTCGTTCGAGTGTCTGGTTGAACGTCTGCACCAGACTGCCGATTTCGTCCTCTTCCAATCCCTGCAACGGGATGCGGCGTGAAAGGTCGTCGGCGCGGTTGATGCTTTCCGCGGTCTCCACGATGGATTGCAGTGGCTCAAGGGTCCGCCCGAGCGTGAACCACGAGGCAAACCCGGCCAGGATCACGCCATACAGCCATGCCACAGCCAGGACGAACAGCAGATACTCCCGCGCCGCATTGACCGTATCGAGCGGGGTCGCCACCTGCATGACGGCGATGCGGCTGCCTTCGCGATCGAGAGGCACGCTCACCACGCGCAGAAGCGTGCCCTTGAAATTCACTTCGCGGTATAAAGGCTGGCTCGTGCGTGTGCTCCCCGCGTCGAACGGTTCGTTGATCAATCCCAGTGAGCCGA
This sequence comes from Anaerolineales bacterium UBA5797, assembly GCA_002418205.1. Lineage (GTDB taxonomy): Bacteria > Chloroflexota > Anaerolineae > Anaerolineales > Villigracilaceae > Defluviilinea. The sequence continues at coordinate 10,238 of DIDP01000003.1, forward strand.
AGTGGTCCTGCAATTTATCGTCAAGCCCCCACACCTGCACATGGATGTTCGCGTCCATATCCACCGGAAAGGATTCAAACCACACCTTTCCGAGATAATCGACGCGCGCCACCCGGATGAACTCATTGGCGGTGCCCTCCAGCATGTCGTCCACCTGGCTGAGCAATACATTGCCAACGATCAAATACGCCGTCGCGCCAAAGATCAACAGAATGCCGCCCATCAGCAAGGAATACAGAAGGGTCAGGCGCAGGCGTAACGACATGTCGATCTATGGTTTTCGATTTACAGAAAAAAATTTCAAATCATGGGTTTTCGCGCAGGACGTACCCCACGCCGCGCACAGTATGGATGAGGCGCACCTCCCCTTCGCCCTCCAGTTTCTGGCGCAGGTAACGGATGTACACCTCGAGCACGTTGCTCTCGCCGCCAAAGTCGTATCCCCATACGCGGTCGAAGATCACTTCACGCGTCAACACCTGCTTGGGATGACGCAGGAACAACTCCAACAGTTCGTATTCCTTCGCGGTCAACGAAATCGTGCGGTTGCCGCGCGAAGCCTGACGCGAACCGGTATCCAGGGTCAGATCGGCAAATTTCAAAACAGGGATCCGCTCGGGTTGGGTGCGGCGCAGCAGAGCGCGCACGCGTGCCAGCAGTTCATCCAGGTTGAACGGCTTGATCATGTAATCGTCGGCGCCCGCATCGAGCCCCTGAATGCGGTCCTGTACCGTATCCTTCGCGGTCAACATCAGGATCGGGATCGAGCCGCCAGTGCGCAAACGGTGGCAGACCTCCAGCCCATCCATGCCGGGCAGCATCCAATCCAAAATCACAAGATCGGGCGTATGGTCACGCGCAAGGATCAAACCCATGCGTCCATCGGTGGCGGTATCCACGGTGTAGCCTTCATAAGCCAGACCGCGCTGTAGCAGTTTAAGAATCTGCTGGTCGTCTTCAATGATCAGGATACGCTCATTCATAGTGATTGCTCCTGACCAAAATATACCACAACTTAATCATTCATTAATTGGACAAAACCCGGGTTCAGACCCAGCCGGAAACTGGTTCTCCCACCCACGCCTCGCCGCCCCGAATACATATCCGCCATCTATGCCAGCCCCAGCCTTTCCCGCAACCATGCCTTACGATCCTGTGTCGCATCTTCGTTCAATCCATGACCCGCCTCATACCACTTCATCTCCTTCGGCTCCCGCGCGGATGCAAAGAACTCCTCCGCGCGTTCCTTCGGCACATGCGGATCATCCGTCCCGAATTGGAAGAGGACCGGCGCCGGTGAAAGCTCTGCCACATGGACGATCGGATCGATCCCGGACATTTGACGGACAAACGCCTCACGCGCCTCCCCCTCCAGTTTCGGCAGATACAGATACCAGTCCGGGAAGTGAGGCGTTGCCGCCATGACGACATACTGCGTTGGGCGCTGATCCAGGCTTCCGGCAAGGACTCCGTACATCCCGCCGAAGTCGTGACCCACATAGGCGAACCGTCCGGCATCCACATCCGGCTGGGATAAGAGCAGATCCATGGCACGCCGAAGGTTCACAACCTCCTCGATGGAATTTTCAACGTCGTCTTCCTGCGTCCGCTTGAGGAAGAAATCCAGGTCAGACCACAAGGTTTCGACCAGCAAACAGACCGCGCCTGCGCGCGCCATTTCCTGTGCCTCTGCCACAAACTGGGAGCGGTTCGAATCGTGCGCCTCCGGCTCATACCAATGGACATACAGGATCGCGGCAAAGGGACCATTGTCTTCAGGGCGGATCATCTCCGCGACGCGGCGGTAGCCGAACGGGGTCTGCATCACGAACAACTGACTCTCGATGCCATCCGAGGCGCGCCCGCCAAGGACGCGTAAATCCTTCGATTCGAAACGTTGATAATTGCGCATCTGCGAAAGCATGGTTCCTCCGATGATTGGAATATCCCGATTATATGGAAAATATATCGCTTGACACCCTTCCCCGGGAGTGTATAATCACGCCCTATAAGACAGCGTGAAGACAAGTAACTGTCCAACCGTTCAGAAAGTTGCCAGCTGATGCGAGGCAACCGGGCAGGCAGTGAAATCCCCTTCACCCATCGCTTCCGCAGGAGCAGGTAACGATCTGCTGTAAGGAAGACGCGAGCGCCCGTTACAGCGCACTCCGAGGCCCCTCCCGGCCTCCCCCATTTTCATGAAAATGGGGGAGGTGCTCCGAAGGAGCGGTGGGGGCAAAAAGCAGGTGGCACCACGAGACGCCCCCTCGTCCTGCAAATGGACCGGGGGCGTATTCTATTTCTGCACACGGAGGTGCAACATGTTGGATCTAAATCTTATTCGTGAAAACCCGGAGGTCGTGCGCACGTCGCTCAGGAACCGCCAGATGGATGTCTCTCCCGTGGACGATATCCTCCGGCTGGATGAAAAGCGGCGTGCGCTGCTCACCGAAGTGGAAAAGCTCAAGGCAGAGCGCAATGCCGTCTCGAAGGAGATCGGCAAGATGAAGGATGCTGCCGAGCGCGAAAAGAAGATCGCCGCCATGCGCGAGGTCGGCGACAGGATCGCGGCGCTCGACAAGGAGGTGGCGGAGGTCGAAGCGGAACTGACCGCATTGACCAGCGCCCTGCCCAACGTCCCGGATGAACGAACGCCGATCGGCGTATCCGAGGATGAGAACGTTGTGCTGCGGACGGTGGGTCAACTCCCCGAGTTCGATTTTGAACCGAAGGCTCACTGGGATCTGGGTCCCGCGCTGGGTGTGATCGATTTCGAACGCGGCACAAAGATCACCGGCTCACGCTTTTACGTCTTGAGCGGACCCGGTGCCCGGCTGCAACGCGCCCTGATCGCCTTCATGCTCGATTTGCACATCCGGCAGGGCTACACCGAAAAGTATCTGCCCTTCATGGTGAAATATGATACGGTCTATGGCGCGGGGCAATTGCCCAAGTTCGCCGACAACCTGTACAAAGACCATGAGGAGGAATTGTATTTCGTGCCAACCGCCGAGGTCCCGCTGACCGGTTTGCACATGGACGAGATCCTCGATGAAACGCAACTGCCGTTGCTCTATACTGGCTACACGCCATGCTTCCGCCGTGAGAAGATGAGCGCCGGACGCGATGTGCGCGGCATCAAACGCGGACATCAATTCGACAAGGTCGAGATGTACATGTATGCCAGGCCCGAGGAATCGGATGCCCTGCTCGAGAAGATGCGCGAAGACGCCGAAGCAACCTGCGCCGCATTGGAATTGACCTATCGGGTGAAGCAACTTTGCACCGCCGATCTGGGTTTTGGCTCAGCCATCACCTACGATATCGAAGTCTGGGCGGCGGGCTGTAACGAGTGGCTGGAGGTCTCATCGGTCTCGAACGTTCGCGACTTCCAGGCGCGGCGTGCGAATATTAAGTATCGCCCTGCCGACGGCGGCAAGGCGCGTTTCGTCCACACATTGAACGGATCGGGTCTCGGACTCCCCCGCACCCTGATCGCGGTCATGGAGAACAACCAGCAGGCTGACGGCTCGATCCGCGTGCCCGAAGTGCTCCGCCCGTGGATGGGTGGCGTGGATGTGATCAGACCATAAACACGCTGCTCCGGAGGGGGCTAAGCCCTCTCCGGAGCAGAAAAGGATCAACATGCCCGAATGGCTCACGCTCTTCCTGCAAATCGCGCTGGAAACATTTACGCTGTTCGTATTGTTCGTCGGGCTGGCTGGGCTGATCGTCCCGGTCTTCCCCGGGTTGACGATCATGTGGCTTGCCACACTGGTCTATGCCCTCATCCAGAACTCGTCCGGCAACATGACCGGCTGGGATTGGTTTGCGTTCGGAGTGATCACATTGTTGATGATCGGCGGCAACATCCTCGATAACATCATCATCGCCGCGAAGATGCGGGAACAGTTCATCCCGTGGAGTTCCATTTTGCTGGCGTTCGCGGCGGGCATCGTCGTCAGCATTTTCTTCACGCCATTGATCGGTCTGCTTGCCGCGCCCCTCGGTCTCTTCCTGGCGGAATTGCGCAGGCTCAAGGACCGCGACGAAGCCATCCGCTCTACAAAGACGTACATGATCGGCTGGAGTTGGGCATTCGGTGCCAGATTTCTGATCGGGCTGACAATGATCGGGTCATGGATGCTGTGGGCGTGGATATAATTGAAGTCTCCCCCGATACAGGCAGTTGGATTCCGCTCCAACTGCTTTTTTATTCCAGCGATTCGATCACGCTTCGCGCGACGGCCTCGGGCTGTTCGCCATTAAAGATGCGGAACAACGCCTGCGCCATCACCGGACCCGTCACCGAAACGACACTTTCCGGGGGCAGCGGGTGCGCCGCTTGAAGGATCTCATCGATGGACATTTTCAAAGCTTCATCCTGCCATCCATCCAGCGCCTGCGGGCGGGTCGGCAGATACCCCGCGGCAAGTGACCATGCGGACATGAAATCGCTGTCAACCAAATATGACGCAAGTTCCGCAGCCAGCGATTGATTCTCCGGGTCAGCGCCCGCCAACGCCAGCACCCAGCCATCTGCAACCGTATAGGGCGCGTTGTCGATCCCCATCAGAGGCAGGTATTGTCCGCTGAGGGAGGTGAGGTCGCTCGAAGCCCAGACCACCGCCACATCCGCTTCGCCTTCCCGGAAGAGACTCAATGCCTGCAGATCGGTTTGATCGTCCCGAATGGTAAGGGGCACAGTTTCGGAATCGATCGCCTGCCTGAAAAGTGACAGGACCTGCGCCAGAGTCCCCTCGTCCAAAATCACCGAACCTTGATCGCCCGTCAGAGGCACATCGGCGGAAAGATAAAGCGACAATGGGAAATACGCCTTCGGGTCGGAGGGCGGGAATGTCATCTGGTTGCCTGAAGTAAAAATGGCCTCCCATGTTGACGGCGGCTCCTCGAAGACCGAGGCGCGATACACCATCATCAATGCATCCGCGCTGAACGGCAGACCGTAGCTGGTGTTCTGTACCCGCCCGAGATCGCGGGCGAACGCGTACCAGTCGGGCTCATCCAGGATCGAGGTCAATCCGTCGATGGGATGCAGCAAGCCTCGTTGCGCGGCAACTTCCATGTCGGAGTGCGATAACATGATCAGGTCGGGGAGGGCGGCGGGCGCCGCGCCGCTTGTGATGGAAAGGGAGTTCAACAGATCAGCCGCTTCGCCATCCGCCTTGATCCGGATCTCGATCTCAAGATCGGGGTGTTCGATATTGAATTCGTCAATGCGTTGTTTGAGCAGTTCCGCCGAGGGCGTATCTGCATTGGGATCGAAACGCGGCGGCAGCCAGACGCGCAAGACCCGGGGTCCGGTCTGCACGGGCGCGGTGGGCGAAGATTCAGGTTCGGGCGTGGTGGTGGGTCGAATAACGGGGGCAGGCGTCGGCGTGGAAAGAAACGGCGCGAGGGACGAGCATCCCGCAAGAAGAATGAGAGTCGAGCAATACGCGATTCGCAGCAGACGAGACATCATCCCAGATCGATCGGCGTGCGGAGGAGCGCCGTCAGCAATTTGACGGCGTTCTGCAGGTCGGAATAATCCACCATTTCAGATGGCGAATGAACGTAACGGACAGGGATGGAAATGCTGCCCACCGGCACACCGGCGCGCGTGAGTTGGATGGCGCGCGCATCGGAGCCGCCGGTGAGGAGAACCTCCCGCTGGTATGGGATGCGGTTTTTGTCGGCGGCGCGGATCATCCACTCCACAACGCGCGGGTCGGAGATCACGCCAACGTCCCTGATCTTGATGCACGGACCCCTGCCAAGCGCCATTTCCATCTTGAGCGCCCTGGGTGTATCGCCAGTCGACGTGACGTCCAATGCGATGCCCACCTCAGGATCGACGCCATAAGCCGATGTGGTTGCACCGCGCACACCAACCTCCTCCTGGGTGGTGAATACAAAATACAATTCATGCGGAGAGGTTTTAAGTAAGCGCAGGGTTTCGATGGCAACCAGCACACCCACGCGGTTATCCATGGATTTGGCGACGAGGCGGTTTCCCAATTCGGTGAATGACCGGTCGAACGCGGCAACATCGCCGACCTTGACCGGACAATCCTTTCTGCCCGTTGCGCCGACGTCGATATAGACCTTGTCAAACGTGGGGAGTTCATTGACGTTATCGAGGCGGTCGGACGCGATCACACCCTGCGTCCCGTTTAAAAAGCGGACGCGCCCGCCGAGGACATATTTGCGGGATGCCGCGCCGATCGGCGAAAAACGGACAAAGCCGTTGTCGTCCACGTGGCTGACGATGAGTCCAATCTCGTCCATGTGCGCGGCGATCATGATCCTTTTCGTGTCTTTGGTTTGCCTGGCGGGTTTCCGGCGCGCGATGAGGTTACCGAGCGCGTCCACTTTCATGTCATCCACCAGCGGTTTGATCTCGGCTTGCACGATCCTGCGGACGTTCTCTTCGTAGCCGGAGGGTCCGAATGTTTCTGTGAGCTGTTTGAGAAGTTTTTTCATTGTCGGATTCGATTTCCTGATCTGGCAGTTCGATGATTTTGTTATGGGCTCAGGACAATGTGAGGGATTGTCCGCTCTTGTAAACCTTTTCACCCTTGCGGGTAAAGACATGGACTTTGCTGCGTCCCATCACCTGCCATTCGCCGTTCAGCGAGCCGACGAGCGCAGTATCTTCGTCCACACCGATCATGCGTTCACCATCCTTGAGCTGGCGCTTCAGCGTAAGCACAAGCGGCTTGAACACGGCGGGGATCGCGTCGAAGTGCGGGACGATGAACGCAGCCGGGACCAGCCCAAAGCCTTCGGTCGTTCCCGCCAGCCGGAAACTCGGCATTCGTCTGGCAAGGATCATCGCGCCTGCGGAGCAGCCCGCATACACCGCGCCGCGGTCCCAGGCGCGCTGTGCGGCACTCCAGGCGCGGCTTCCGTTCATGGTCTGATACAGATAACCCGGGTCACCGCCTGAGAAGTAGATCAGGTCCGCATTCTCGAGCAGGGATTCCCATTGCGGGTCATCCGCAGAGTCGCGGTCGATAATGCGCAGCGCGTCCACCTCCGCACCCAGTTTTTGGAAATGGGCGAGTCCCATGTTCGACCAGCGGTTGACGCTCACATCGCCTTCCCTGCCTGCCGCGGTCGGCAGACAGACCACGCGTGGCTTTCTTCCGTTAAGGTTCAGGCTGTGCAACAGATGACGGTCAACATCCTCCATCACGGGAAGATATTCACCGGAACCGACAAGGGCGATCAGACCATTCATAAGACACCTTTAAAACTCCGTGGACGGGCAACGTCAAGAAACGGGATGCAAATTCTATCTTCGGGCGATCAACTCCGGCGTGATCCTCTTCAATGCCGCGTGAAGCAGACTAAGCGTATGCTTCCAATCGTCCACGCGCGAGATGCTCACCGGAGAATGGGTATAACGATGCGGCACTGAAACGGAGACGGTCGGGATGCCTGCCAGCGCGCGCTGGATGGCACCCGAGTCCGTGCCGCCGCCGCCGGGCTGGCGGAATTGGTAGGGAATGTTTTCGGCGTCGCCCACTTCGCTTAGAAAGCGGACAAGCCGCGGGTCGTGCAGAGTCGAACCGTCAGCGATGTAGATCGCGGGGCCCGATCCAAGTTTTGTATTGTACGATATATTCTCGCTGCCGTCATGCAGGGGCAGATCGTTTGCGGGGGTCGAATCGATGGCAATCGCCATATCCGGTTTGAAATACTGCGCCGCCACCTTTGCTCCGCGCAGACCGATCTCCTCCTGCACGGAGAACGCCGCGCACAGATCGATGTTGGAGGGAGCATGTTTCAGCAGTTCGATCACCGTCGCCACGCCGATGCGGTCATCAATGGACTTGGCCATGATGGACGGTCCAACGCGGCGGAACTGTGTGGCAAATCCCGCCCGGTCACCGACCCTTGCCCTGCCGCCGGGACCGAGATCGATGCGCAGCGCCTCCAGCGGCACCTTCCGCTTGCGCTCATCGCCGTCCATCAAATGGACCGGCTTGCCGCCGATCACACCGGGTGTCCGCTCCCTGCCAACCAGCACCTGCTTGCCGAGCAAATGACGGACATCCATGCCGCCCACGGTTTCAAAGCGATAGGTCCCATCGCCATCTTCGGCAACGAGGAAAAAGCCGACCTCATCCATGTGCGCGTCGACCATGACGCGGACCCGCCTCTTTCCACGCCCGTATCTGGTCGCAAGCACACTGCCCATCGCGTCCACCCGGGTCTCGTCCGCATAAGGCTTGATCTCCTCCAGAACGATCCTGCGGACCTCAGCCTCGTCGCCCGATACTGCGATGACATTGCAAAGTTTCTCAAGCAATTTGAGTTGGGTATTTCCAAATGAAGGCATCGATGAATTATTCCCAGACGATCTTTTCAACAAAATCAACTTCAAGCGAAGCAATGAACCCGGCGAGCAAACGACCCACGCGTTGAATGTCCTTGATCGAAACCGCCTCAACGGGAGTGTGCATATATCGCAGCGGATATTCCACCAACGCGGTCGGGATGCCCTCCATAGTCGTTTGCAGCGCGAAGGCATCGGTCCCGGAATGCGCCGGGGTCACATCCAAGAACCAGGGGATCTCCAGCTTGTCCGCCAGGTCCTTGAGTTTGGTGTGCAAAAACGGATGCATGTTCGGTCCCATGCACAACCCCACTCCCTTCCCCATCGGGAAGGTCTGCCAGTCGTTCGCGCCCGGACCTTTCGCAAACGCCCCATCCACTGCAACGGCGATCTGCGGACGCAGCGCGAAAGCCGATGTGTACGCGCCCAGAAAATTCGTCTCTTCCTGGACCGTCGCAACTGCCCACACATCCCAGGCATGACTCTTGCCCTGCAGTTCCTCCAGACAAACGGTCAACGCCGCGACGGATGCACGGTTATCCAGCGTGTGACCCGAAATGACATCGCCAGCCAGTTCCATCGGCGGGTTCGCAAACGAGACCAGATCTCCCACGCGCACCTTCTTCTCCACATCGCGCGGCGTCAAGCCCGTATCCACAAGCAAATACCGCATCCCCACAACGCCGCTCCTTTCGGACTCGGGCAGGTATCTGGGGGGCGGCATGGCAATGACCGCCGGAAGTTCTTCGCCGCTGCTGGCATGGACGATCACCTGCACGCCGGGCAGCACACGCTCATCGATGCCTCCGACATTCGTGATATGCAGGAAGCCGTCCTCGATGCTCGAAACCATCATGCCGATCGCGTCCATATGGGTGGCGATCAGGATGGCCGGGCGTTTCCCCTTCGACCCGCCCGAACCTCTTTTGAGCCCATGCAATGAACCGACGCGGCTGATGCTTGTTTCATCCACAAGCGTCCGCCACTTCTCTTCGATCAATCTGGCAACGGGGGTTTCGTGACCTGACAAGCCCGAAATGGAAATCAACGATTTCAGGAAGGGAAGGATATCAGTCATGTATTATGGGAACGGCGTGATGGATGGGGTGAAGGTTATCGTCGGCGTCACAGGGGTGGGCGATAACGTTGGGGTGAAGGTGTCCGTCGGCGTGTAGGTCGAGGAGGGGGTGAATGACGGCGTGAGGGTCGGTGTATTCGTAAATGTGCCCGTGGAGGTCCATGTGGAGGTAAGGGTCGGTGTGTAGGTCATCGTTGGCGTGGATGTCATCGAAGGGGTGACGGAGGGGATGTTCGTATTAGTGCCCGGCACGATCAACGGAGTGACGCTGATGGTCGGGATCTGAAGCGTTGCCGTTGCGGAGAGACTCGGTGTTGGGGTCGCGGTCATAACGGAGACGTCAGGAGCGAGCATGATCGCGATCCACCCAATGCAATAACAGGGGATCGTTGCCAGCGTGATGGCGATCAATGCGAGGCGGCGGCGCGCGCGCGGGTCTGATGTCTCGAGCATGATGGTTCGATTATAATCCATACGATATAGCCACATCATGATTCCCCTTCGTCTCCGCATTTCCGGTTTTCTTTCCTATCGCGATCCGGTCGAACTCGATTTCGATGCCTTCGAACTTGCCTGCATTTCAGGTCACAACGGCGCGGGGAAATCCTCCCTGCTCGATGCCATCATCTGGAGCCTGTTCGGTGAGGCGCGCGGCAAAAGCAGTGACATCATCAACCTGAACGCGGATGTAAAAGCCGCGGAGGTTGCGCTTACCTTCGAATATGAGGGCAACATCTATCGCGTGCAGCGTACGCTGCCGCGCAACAAAAGCACCGTGCTTGAGTTCCAGGTCAAAAATGGCGATGGCTGGAAACCGCTGACCGAAAAGACAACCCGCGACACGCAGGCGCGCATCGAGCAAACCCTGCGCCTCGATTACGACACGTTCGTCAACGCCTCCTTCTTTTTGCAGGGCAAAGCCGATCAATTCACGCAGCAGAACGCCTCCAAGCGCAAAGAGGTGCTGAGCAACATCCTCGGTCTCGAAGTATGGGAGCAATACAAGAGTCGCACCGCTGAAAAGCGAAAATCCATCGAACGCGAAGTGGATGAGATCGAGGGGCGAATCGCGGAGATCGATGCGGAACTCGGCGAGGAGGAAACGCGCAAGGCGCGTCTGGCGGAGCTGGAAGCCAGCCTTAAGCAATTGACCTCCGCCCGCGCCGCGCGGGAATCCGTTTTGGAGAACATCCGGCGGAACGCTGTATTGCTGGAGGAACAACGGAAACTGACATCCACGTTATCCGCCGGACTCGAACGTTCGCACACGGCTCTCGCGGGACTTGAAGCCCGTCTCGCCGCCAAACAAACGGACCGCGCCGCTTATGCCGATCTCATGGACCGCGCCCGGGAGATCGAATTCGCTTACAAGGCGTGGCAAAAGATTCGCAGGGAACTGGAGGAATGGGAGAAGACCGCCTCGCAATTCCGCGAACACGAAAGGAAACGCGCCCCCCTGCTCGAAAAGATCGCCGTGGAGAAGGCACGCCTGGAGGAGGAGAGGCGCACATTACTGGTCGAGGAAGAGGAAATCAACAACCAGTCATCCGTGATCGCTGAACTGCAAAAGAGCATCGAGACGGCAGGAAGGGCTTTGAAGGAAGCAGAGACCAGAGTCGCCGAACGCGCTGAACTGGACGCAAAACGTAACGAGGCGCGCGAACGTCAGGCGGCGTTGAAGGTCGAGAACGAGACTCTGAAAGTTGAGATGAATCAACTCAAAGAGCGGATCGAAGCGCTCAAGTTTGCCGAAGGAGCGACCTGTCCGCTGTGTGGTCAGGAGTTGAGCGAGAAGCACCGCAAGTCCACGCTCAAGCAGTTGGAAGGCGAAGGCAAACAGAAAGGCGATCGATTCCGGGCGAATCAAAAAGAGACAACCGAACTCACGCAACAGATCACGGAATACGAAGCACAGATCAGGCAATTATCCTCCGCAGAAAATGATCGTGTGAAATATGCCAGCGAGGTCTCCCAGCGCACCGAACGCATGCAAACCCTGCGAGCGCTCACAAAGGACTGGGAAACGACGGGCAAAAAGCGCCTGAAGGAAGTCGAAAAACTTTTGGATGGCGGCAAATACGCGAACGAGGAACAAAAGCAGCTCGCCAAACTCGACAAGGAACTCGCCAAACTTGGCTACGATGCGTCCGCGCATGATGAAGCGCGCAGCCGGGAAAACGAATTACGCAGTGTGGACGAGGAATTCGGCAATTTGAAGTCGGCGAAGGAAGTGATCCATCAGATCGATAACGAGATCGCCAGCCTCGAAGAGGAAGGTCGAAAGAGAAAAGAGGAACTGGAAGAACAGCAAAAGGAATATGACTCCGCTGCTTCCGCCTTGGCGAACGCCGAAGCTCAATCGCCCGATCTTGAAGAAGCCGAGCGCGAACTCTTCCGCCTGCGCGAGGAGGAGAACAAGGTGCGCAGTGAGCTGGGCGGCGCGCAGCAGCGCGTGGACATTCTCTCCACACAGCGCGCCCGCAAAGCGGATTTCGAAAAGGAACGCGGGGAACTTCAAAAACAGATCGCCCGCCACAAAACTCTGGAGCGCGCCTTCGGCAAGGATGGCGTCCCCGCCCTGTTGATCGAACAGGCACTGCCTCACATCGAAACAAAAGCCAACGAACTGCTGGACCGTTTGTCGGACGGGCAGATGTCCATCCGCTTCGTCACCCAGACGGAATACAGGGACAAAAAGCGCGATGATCTCAAGGAAACGCTCGACATCCAGATCAGCGATTCGGCTGGCATCCGCAATTACGAAATGTACTCCGGCGGCGAGGCATTCCGCGTCAACTTCGCGATCCGGCTGGCGCTCTCGGAGATCCTTGCCCAACGCAAGGGCGCGCGCCTGCAAACGCTGGTCATCGATGAAGGATTCGGTTCACAGGATGTGCAGGGCAAGCAACGACTGATCGAAGCCATCAATCTTGTGAAGAACGACTTCGCCAAAATACTCGTCATCACACATCTCGATGAATTGAAGGATGCCTTTCCCTCCCGCATCGAAGTGGAAAAGACCGAACGCGGCTCCACCCTGCGTGTCCTCTAACCATGACCTGGCTCATCCTCTCCACCGTCCTTTTCCTCGGCGGTTCAATCATCATATACTGGCTTCACAATCAATATCATCTCGACATCGCCGTCGAACCGGCGCCTCCCCCATCAAACGCTCCGCTCATTTCGGTCTGCATTCCCGCGCGCAATGAGGAACGCAACATCCGTGCCTGTGTGGAAGCCGCCCTCGCGCAGGATTATCCCAACCTGGAAGTGATCGTTCTGGATGACCGCTCGACGGATTCGACTCACGAGATCCTTCGCCGACTTGCGGCTCAGAATGACAGCCTCCACGTCATCAGCGGCTCGGACCTACCCGCGGGCTGGGCAGGCAAACCCCATGCCTTGTTCCAGGCCTCAGCCGTTGCACGCGGCGAATGGCTTTGTTTCATGGATGCGGACACGTTCCTCACACACGATGCGCTTTCCTCCTGTCATGCCAAAGCCATTGAAACCCAGGCAGACATGTTCACGATCATGACCTTCCAGATCCTCGGCTCTTTTTGGGAACGGACCGTCATGCCGCTCGTGATGACCGCCCTCTCTGTTGGATTCTCACCGCGCAAAGTCAACGACCCGAATCGCAGGGACGCCATCGCGAACGGACAGTTCATCCTCATCAAGCGTTCGGTGTATGATGCCATCGGCGGTCATCAAAGCGTCAAGAACAGCATCGTGGAGGACAAGGCGATTTCGGAACAGGTCAAATGGAACGGTCATCGCCTGGTCGTGGCGGATGGGATGAGGGTCGCGAAGACGCGCATGTACACATCCCTGCCCGAGATGTGGGAAGGCTGGACGAAGAATATTTATCTGGGCTTGCGCGATCAAACCGGCTTGTTGTGGCTGGGCGTGTTCGGAGCCTTCCTGGCAGTGATGGCTTCGTTGTTCCTGCCCCTCTGGCCCCTGCTGGGTCTATTATGGTATTCCACTGGCGGCGGCTGGATGGCAGCGAGTGTTGTTGTTGAGGCGCTTGTGTTGTGGGGTTATCTGATCTTTATGCGCGTGAAGGTCAATTCCAACATGGGGATCCCCGCCTGGTACGCGTTGACCACTCCGCTTGGCGCGGCGGTGTTCGGCGCGATGATGTTCACATCCGCGTGGAAGGTTGTTTCGCGCAAGGGGGTGACATGGAAGGGCCGGGTCTACGAGGTGAATTAACGGGATCAAATCAAAGGGTGGAATGGTTATGAGGCGGGATCCATTGTCGGCTTTGAATGAAGCGCAAACCATATCCAATTCAGGATGTTTGTCACTTTATTAATCGGATAAGTCAGGGTAGATTTATCATAATTACACTTAATATGTTTCTCATATTTGTGATATAAGTCACATACATTTCATAAAGATTTGGATATATTTCTGGCGATATGGTTTCCCAAAAAAGGAGGAGCATGCTGAGAAATCCGCTTTTTATCGCGATCGCGGCGGCGGTCATTGCCCTGGGGACATTTGTGTTCGTGACCGACGCGCCCGCGTATGCCGGGACCGCATCCGAGACCTGCGCGAACTGCCATGTGATGGATTCCATGTACGAGAATTATTATCACGCTGCGCACGAGCCCTGGGCGGAATGTGCGGACTGTCACCTGCCCCACAACAATATCGTGAACTATTACATCGAAAAGGGACGCCAGGGCATGCACGATGTGTATGTGTTCAGCACAGGGCAGACGCCCGATGTGATCCGCGCGAACGAGCATTCACAGGAGATCATTCAAGGGAACTGCATCCACTGTCATGAGGATGCAGTCGAATCGATCGTGATGGGTGCACAGCCTTTCGACCGCAATTGCTGGGATTGTCATCGCAATGTGGCGCACGGTCCGCGCGGCGCATCCATTGCCCCGTATCAGGATTCCAATTTCTACCCGATCAAATAAGTTGAAAACGCAAAAGGAGATTTGCTTATGAAGAAGTACACAACCTGGATACTGGTTGGCATCATCGTTCTGCTTGCCGCCGTGTTGACCGGCGTGCTGGTGTTCATGAAGAACCAGCCCGTGGAGGAAAGGGCATTCCAGCCGCTCGTGGAGATCGCCCTGATGGAACCCGTTTCAGAAAAATGGGGCGTGAACTTTCCCAATCAGTACACCACTTTTCTGAAGACCGAAACGAACAACATCGACACAACCTACGCAGGCTCGTCACAATTCTCGTGGCTGGAACGCGACCCGCGTCAGGTCATTCTGTTTGCGGGATATGCCTTCAGCAAGGACTACAACGATGACCGCGGTCACGCCAACGCGTTGACGGATGTGCGCGCCACCAAACGGTTGAACCTCAACGATGAAGATCCGAAGCACACGCCCGGAACCTGTTACTCCTGCAAATCCTCCAACAACCCGGGCATCTGGTCGGACATCGGCATGGCAGAGTTCGACAAGATGTCGTTCAACGAGCTGACGCCCCTGATCAACAATTCGATCGGCTGCGCCAACTGCCATGAAGCAGGGACGATGCGGTTGATCGTCACCAACCCGGCCTTGAAGGAGGCGCTCGAGGCGCAGGGCAAGGACTGGGAGACGTTCACCCGCCAGGAAATGCGCACGGTCGTCTGCGCGAACTGCCACGTGGAATATTATTTCAAAGGTGACGGGAAATATCTCACCTTCCCGTGGGCGAACGGCACCGAGATCAACCAGATCATCGAATATTATGAAAAGTCAGGGTTCAAGGATTGGGACTATCCCGAGGCAGGGACGCCCATGCTCAAGGCGCAACACCCTGAGTTTGAGTTCTTCACCGCAGGCTCCACGCACTACAACGCCGGCGTATCCTGCTCCGATTGTCACATGCCCTATATGCGCGACGGCGCGGCAAAGTATTCCACGCACGATGTTCACAGTCCCTTGTTGAACCCCGAGCAGGCTTGCGGACAATGCCACACGGATAGCGAATACGTTGTCCGCCGGGTCAACCTGATCCAGGATCAGGTGGCAACGACCAAGGTCGAAACCGAGAATGCCATCATCGACGCGATCAACGCCATCAAACTGGCGGCGGCAAACCCGAACGCCAATCAGGAACTCCTCGACCAGGCGCGCAACCTGCATCGCAAGGCGCAGTTCATGTGGGACTTCGTCTCAGCCGAGAACAGCACCGGCTTCCACAACCCGGAGTATGCCTTGAAGATTTTGGCGGATTCCACCAACCTGGCGAGACAGGCGCAGATGCTTGCCGCACAATCCGTGAACGATATGGCTTTGCTGGAAACGGGCATTTACGACAAGATGGATCCCAAACCCGTCCCGGCCAAGTGATCGATTTCGTTGTTCTAAAAAGGCGCTGTCCTTGTGAACAGCGCCTTTTTTATTGGTGATATAGTTAAGCGCCCGGGAATGCCGGACAACACAATATCCAATCAGAGGAATAAGAAATGAAACGGACTGTTATTTTATTGCTCTCAGTGATGTTTCTGCTGGGCGCCTGCGGGAACAAGGAAGGCATGGAAGTCAGCGACATATGGGCGCGCACTTCGACACAGGGAACGAATAGCGCCGTTTATTTTGTCATCCAAAATCATACCGGGATGACGGATGAATTGATCGGTGCGGCTTCAGATTCTGCAGAAGCAGTGGAAATCCATGAAAGCAGGATGGAAGGCGACGTGATGACAATGAGCCGCGTGAGCTCGGTTGTACTGGATCCGGCTGCCAAGGTGGAATTCACGCCCGGCGGTCTCCATATCATGCTCGTCAATCTCAAACAAGACCTAAAAGCCGGGGACGAGATTCAGGTGACACTGCAATTCAAGAACAGCCCGGATATTACCCTGACCGCAACCGCCAGGGAAGCCACAGAAATGAACATGAACAATTGAACCTCCCCACGCGCTGCAAGAACTCGAAGCAGACCAACACAACCGGGAACCTTTTGTCATATCTCCTCGTCAAGCAGTGAAAGGAGACGACCATGAAAAAGCTGACTTTAGTATTACTCGCCCTGATCCTAGCCGCCTGTTCCGCGGGCGGAAGTGAACTCAGCCGCAACCAGTCCAAGTGGCAGGATGCCGGCATCACCCATTATCGCTTTCAACTGAGCGTGAGTTGTTTCTGCCTCTTCAGAAGCCAGATGCCATTAACCGTGGAAGTGCAGGATGGTGAGGTGGTCTCGATGATCGACGTAAACGGAGAGGCATTCCCAATGGACGACCCAATGAGCGACCTCGTCATGAAACACGCGACGATCGACCGCATCTTTTCGGAACTTGGGTCTGATCCCGTTCAAAAAGCCGACAACCTCACTGTGAGCTACGATCCCACCTACGGCTTCCCCACCGAGGTCGCCATTGACTACATCGAGCTCGCCGCGGACGATGAGTTGTACATCTCTGTTTCGGGGTTCGAGCCGCTCCCTTAAACGGAAGCAATCCTCGGCTTGTCATGAAGCGAAAAAATAGCGGACGCTTGAAGCGTCCGCTGTGTATTTAAGCATCCGGCTGGGTCCATTGATGGAGGATGTCTTCGTCAACGATCTGGATGCGCCTGCCCTCAATGCGGATCGCGCCGCTTGTTTCCAATTCCTTTAACGAGCGCGAGACCACTTCGCGGACGGTGCCAAGACGCGCGGCAAGTTGTTCCTGAGTCCAATGCGGGCGGACGCCATCCGTCGGCAGTTCGGTGATCAGACGCGCCAATCGGTGGGTGACCTGGTAGAAAGCCATCTCACTGACCTTGCCAACGAAATTGCGCAGGTTCTGACCGAATTTGCTCAGGACCTTCAATGCAAACTCTGGATATGCCTTGACCAGCTTAAGCAACAATTGGGCATCCACCACCCAGACGCGCGTCGTCTCGAGCGCCTCCACGTTGACGGGGTTTGTTCCCCCATCGAACGCCGGGACTTCATTACAGGTCGCGCCTTCCGTCAATATGGCGATGATGTACTGGCGCCCCTGCGGCGAGATGCGATAGAGCTTGACGCTCCCGCTTTCGATGATGTGCAGACCGGCGCAAACATCGCCCTCCCAGAACAATACATCTCCGCGCCTGTATTCCCGAAGTTCGGTATGGATGGAGATCTCCTTCAGAATATCATCGGAGAGCTCGTCGAAATATGGGTTTTCGCTTAACGTCCTGAGCTTTTCGGATTTCGATACTTTTATGAGCTTCATGCAGACTCAAATCCCGCCCAACAGGACCTGGTCGGGGCCGCGATCGATCTCCCACGGATAGACGATGAACGCGTCGGTGATCGCGGCGTAGTAATCCGGGCGCACATGCCCGAACAGATTGCGATACGGGTTGAAATGCAAAACACACGTCTCAGGGAAACCGCCCGCTGCAGAGACACGGTTCTTCACCGCCGTGATCGTCCTTCCCGAGCCCCACACATCGTCAACGATCAAGGTGGGGCGGCCGCGCAATTTATCGTCCGCGGGGAATTGGATGAACTGGGGCCACGCCATCAGCTTCGATTTCTCGCTTTCAGATTGCGCGGGAAAATCCACCGCGGCGGTAAGGATGTGCGTAATATCCATCGCATCGGCGAGCAGACCGCCCGGTATGATGCCGCCGCGCGTGATGATCACCATGGCGGTGAACTCGCGTTTGAATTGCGGGATGAGGTGGTCGATGAGTCGATCCACCTCCTCCCATGTGATCATTTCACGGCGTGGTTGTGGGCGTTGTGGTTGCATCGCATCGCCTGTACTTTCTTTTCGATTTCCGCATTGCGCGGATTAATTCAATACCGCCGCCAGAGGGGCGGGTGCCGTCACCTGCATGGGCTGACCGGCTGTCTGTGCCTTCTCCACATCGCGCGCCCAGATATAGAGGCAGGTGTGATACGCAACGGAAGTATAGGATGTGATCACACTGGCGACCACGACAAATGTAAAGAAGATCAGAGCGCCAACGACAATGCCGGCAATGGAAACAAAATTGATCCCGCCGGTCACGTAGGCGGCTCCGCCGCCGACCGCAAACCCGATCGCAAATCCGCCGAGACCAAGCACAAAGCCGATCAACCCGGTCACCCAGCGGACGCCAACCGTGCTGATGCCGATCAACAACAGGTTCTCCTTCGTGATCTTCAGGACGCGCTGCATGCCATCCTTGAGGTTCAAATCATCAATGACCATGGCAGGCAGGATAAGATATGACGCCTCCGTCCATAACACTTCAAGCAGGTTTGCCGCGCCGCGGATGAGGCTTGCGCCGACGCCGCCCCGCCGGTTGCGGTTGGCGGCATTCTTGATCAGGTTGACGGCGGTCGAAGCCGCGGCGAGAGTGAGAATGTCGAAGAAGTCGCGGCGGACGACATCCCAGGCTTTGTCCAACCTGCCGTCGCCTTCCGAGAGATAGCCGAAGATCAAATAGGCGGTCATCCCCGAAAACACATACGTGACCACGAACTGCACAAAGACCAGGATCGCGCCAAACACAGCCATCACGATATTCCCAAACTGCGACCCGCCGAATAAAACGGCGACAATTGCGATCGGGATGACTCCGATCACCGAAACGATCATCCCGGCGACCAGCGCGTAAATGGAGGGTTTAAGCAGATCCCTGTCCTTGAACGCCATGTCCCAGGCTTGTTTCAGAAACGACCACCCGCGTGAAAAAGACTGCATATCGTATTCTCCTCATTGTTCACGTTATTGTTTGGAATAACGCTCACCGTGCGATTATAGCAAACTTACCGGATCCACCTCAACCCGCCAGCCATCCAATTTCAGATCGTGCAGCACCTCACCCGGATTCGTCCCGCGCAGGACGATCTGCCAGCGATAATAACCGCCGACCTTCCCAAAGAAACACGGGACAGGACCGATCACCGACAAACGCTGACTACGAATTGCCGCCAACCTGCCAGCCACCTTCTTCGCTTCCATCTCCGCCGACGATGGATCCGTGTTTCGATATTCGAGTCTCGCCAGACGCGTAAACGGCGGATATCCCAACCGTCGGCGCTGTTCCAATTCATATTTATAAAAGCCGTCCACATCGTGCTGCGCCGCGGACCGAATGACCTGATTCTCCGGATCGAACGTTTGCAGGATGACCTTCCCGCCGCGTTCACTGCGCCCCGCGCGCCCGGCAACCTGTGTCAACACCTGAAAGACGCGTTCCCCCGCGAACGGATCAGGCAGGTGCAGACCCACATCCGCCAGCACGATGCCGACGAGGGTCACCATCGGCAGATCGAGTCCCTTGGCGAGCATTTGCGTGCCGATCAACACGTCCGCTTTATGGTTGGCAAAATGCGTCAGGATCATATCGTGCGCGTCTTTTTTACGCGTGGTATCCCAGTCCCAGCGCAGGGTCTTCGCCTTGGGGAACAACGCGTTCACTTCCGCTTCGACCTTTTCGCTTCCCAATCCGTATTCGCGGATCTGTTTCCCGCCGCATTGCGGACAACTCTTCGGCCTGCCGCGTTCGTATCCGCAGGTGTGACAGAGCAAACGCTCCCGATCCTCCACATGGAATGTTAACGGGGAATCGCAATTGGGGCATTTCAGCACATATCCGCAATCGCGGCAAAAGATGTAGGTGGCGGTCCCGCGCCGGTTGAGGAAGAGGATCGCCTGCTCTCCCCGTTTCAGCGTGGATTCCAGTTCGTTGAGCAGAAGCCGGCAGAATATCCCGCGCTGACCCGTCTTCAGTTCCTCGCGCATATCCACAATGTGGACGGGGGGCAATCCCTTTTCGACGATCCGTTTGGGCAAATCCAATTTATGGATTCGATCAGTCTCAGCGAGATAACGTTGTCCCACCGTCGGCGTTGCGGAACCCAGCACGCACATCGCGCTGCACAACCGCGCATACATCTGCGCCGCTTGAACCGCGCCGTAGAACGGCGGCTCGGATTGGTGATACGAAGAATCATGACATTCATCCGCGACGATGAGACCGATATTCGGCAGAGGCGCAAACAGGGCGCTGCGCGCGCCGATGATGACCATGAGATCGCCCGCACGCGCTCGCCGCCAGGTATCGTAGCGCTCGCCTTCGGAAAGTCTGGAATGCAGCAAACCAACCTGTCCCGGAAAACGACTCAAAAATCGACGAACGGTCTGCGGCGTGAGCGCAATTTCAGGGACGAGGATGAGCGCCTGTCTTCCACGCTTGACCACCTCCTGCGCGGCGCGGATGTAGATTTCCGTTTTGCCCGAGCCCGTGACACCCTGCAACAGAAACGGACGAGGAGCATCGGATGATTTGATGGAACTTAAAATTTCTTTCAACGCAACATTTTGTTCGGGGGTTAATGCAATAACACTTTCAACCTGCAACTTTTTCCCTTCGACCTTTTGCAGCGGATCGCGAAAGACCTCGCTCTCGAACAATCGGATCAAGCCGCGTTCTTCAAGCACTTCAAGATCACTGAGATTACATCCGCTTTCGGCATAAACCCACGAGATGTTGACCGCTTCGGGTTGGCGGATCAAAAACCGCAAAGCAGACTGCCGGCGGGCGAGCGTTTGTTTCGTGCCGAGCGACTCCATCGCCGCCTCCGCCGCTTCAGGCGGGACCGCGAGCTGGGCAACGCGAATGTACTTTGTCCGCACCCGAGGCGGAGGCAAAACACTTTTGGATGAAAGCACGCCTTTCCGCACAAGGAAGTTCGCCGTCCTGCGCCAGTCCACTTTGGCGAAGTGTGTATCGATCTGACGTCCGCGCAAGGGACCGCGCAAGCGCAGCAGATTGACGAGACGGTCTTCGGTGGTCAGTCGTTTTGTACGCGGATTAACCGAGTTCGGATCGGTCTTCGATCCCTGGTCGACAACTCCGGTTTCGCGCAGGGAGTACAACACGTCCGCCTGCTGGCTCAAGCCAACGGGCAAAAACAATCCGACGATGGACGCCAAAGGCTGGAGCGTGGAGTCCGCCATTTCTTCCGCGAGGGCAAGCTGGGGCTGGGTCAGAACCGGTTCGTCGTCCACCACTTCAAGGATTTCCTTCACACCTCGCACGGACGGCGAATCCACAAAGCGATATACGACACCCTGCACGGTCTGTCTGCCGAACGGGACGATGACCAGATGTCCCACACCCACCTGCCCCACAAGCGACCCGGGAACGGCATAATCGAACACCCCTGCAACAGCCGGGACGTTGACAACGATTCGAACGTAAGCAGTCATCGGGACGATTGTATCGTGAAAGATATTTTTATGAGGAGACCACTTGGAGTTATCATGGTTTGGACATGAGAATTGTCACCGGCAATCAAAGTTAAAAAAGGCGACCCTGCTCGAGTCGCCTTTTTGATCCACAAGGTATTATTCCTTCGTTTTCAATATCGCTGCCGCGCCATATCCCACGACCGAAGAATAGTCACCCGTCACGTCACCTGATGTGGCATGACGCAACACCTTTACATGATCCGCGCCCAATCCACGCGCCGCCCATAATACGGAAGTGACCGCGCCAAGTCCGCAGGCGAAGCCTTTACCGGCGCGCTCGGCATCGAACGCGGCATCGGGGTCGAAGGCTTCGATCTGTTCGAGCATGAAACGATCATATTTCAGGGCGGTATTCTGGTTATTGAAATGCGACAGATCCGTGCTGGCGACGAGGGCAAATTTCTTATCACGCAAGACCTGCGCCAGCGCCCTGCCGAGTCCCTGTGAGACATGCGGATCGAGGGCACGTACCATCACAGGCAACAACTTCCAGTCGGATCCCAAAGCGCGTTGCAGGAACGGCAATTCGATCTCCAGCGAATGTTCCGGGTCACGCGATACAGGCGACAGCCCAAATCCCAATTCAGATTTCAGGATCACATCAAGTTCGTTCAGTGCAACCTTATCCACCGGAACATCGCCAAGCGGTGTGCGATAGGCATCGTGCGAGGTGGTGATCAGCGGCTCATGATAGGGATGATGCATCGGCGAAACAACGGCGACCAGATCGGGTGTCTGCCCGCGAAGCGCCGCGAACGCGTAACCGGCGACCGCGCCCGAGTAGATATGTCCCGCGTGCGGCGCGATGACCCCAACCACCTCCCCCTCCAATTCGGGGAGTTTCGCGTTCTCCAAATATTCATCCACAGAACGGGACAAAACTTTCGCATTCCCCTCATACCACCTGCCGGCAATCGGCGACGGACGAACATCAATCATAAAAAGATTGTAGCACTTTTTGTGTGGCGAGAAAAGCAAGCGCAGGCAGATGTTCCTTGTCGAACCACTCGACCGCGTCCGCATCGTCATCCGGTTTCATTTCGCCGCCGAGGATCTCTGCTTGATAGACGATGACGAAGTCCGCGCCGCGCGGATGCTCACGACCTGAGACGATGTCATACACACGCGTCACGCGGACGCTCAAACCTGTCTCCTCCATACATTCCCTGATCGCCGCCCCAGCCGGATCCTCCCCCCCGTTGACGAATCCCGCGGGCAGAGTCCACATGCCGCGGAACGGTTCATTGACGCGTCGAACCAGCAGGACGCGCCCGTCACGGACGACCAATACTGCCGCGGCCACCTTTGGGTCCACAAAATGGATCCAGCCGCAATTCGGGCAGACGGGGCGCATCTTCCCGAACCGTTCTTCGAGTTTCAATTGGGTCGTGCAGCGGGGACAATATTTATATTCGTTGTTTGCCATGAGAATCATAAAGGGGCGGCAGGCCTGCCGCCCCTGCTGTTTCAGTTTTATTTCCAACGTTGGGCGGAAAGCCGTCTCATCAGCCCCATGACCAGCGCGCTGATCACCGCAACGATAGCCAGCCCCGCCACCCATATGGATGGGATCAACGGAACCTGGCGTTGGGTTTCCCGCGCATATTGATCCGGACTCTCCACACCTCCGCCCACTCCGTTCTTCTCCACCGGAGTCTCCATCATGGTGCTCAGTTCCTCGGTCGGAGGGACTTCCGTGCCTTGGGGCGCCAGCGCGATGGATGGTTCGCTGGCATCTGCCGCGGCTGTCGGTGTAGGGAACAGAGCAGGCGCCGGAGCCGCGGGTTGTTCCATGGCAGGTTCTTCCGCGGGAGCCTCCGCGGCGTAGGATTCCGCTTCGCCTCCGCCCCCACCGCCTCCCATGCCAAAAGCCGGCGGCTGGGAAGCAATTTGGGGCGCGAGGGTATTGAACCCAATCGAGAACACAAACAGCAGGGTTGCGATGGCTGTGGCAAACCGAAATACCGGATAAGTGCGCGGCAACGGCGGGTTCTGTCCCACCATTTTGCGCGTCAGGGTAAAGTTGCGCGGCGCTTTGCGCGAGGGCAGTCCGCGGAGCAGGCTTCGGGTGACGCGCAGGTCGTTCAGAACGGAGGCAAGTTGAGTGTCCGATTTGAGGCGTGCTTCCAGTTTTGTGGAGTCCGAAGGCTTGAGTTCCCCGTCCAGATATGCCGAAAGAAGTTCAAGATCACGTTTGTTCATTACGCGTTTATTCCTTCTTCCAGACGAAAAGATGCGGGCAAAAGTTCCGCGAAGCCCTGCAAACACTCACGCAATCTTAATCGGGCGCGGGCGAGGCGGCTTTTGATGGTGCCGAGCGGCACACGGATGGATGTGGCGACCTCGGCGTAATCCATGCCCTGGATGTCAGCCATCACGACCACGGTTTTGAATTCGAGCGGGAGGTTTTCGAGGCAGTGCTGAATGGCGTGTTCGAGTTCGTTCGCCTCTGCTTCCTGATCGGGAGTCATGTTCGGATCGGCAAGCCAGCGCGGAGAATCCATCTCATCGCCATCTTCGGTATCGGGTTCGAGCGGAGTGGTGGGTCTCCGTTTTTGGCGGCGCAATTCGTCGTAGCAGGCGTTGGTCACCGTGCGCATGAGCCAGGCTTTGAACGATCCCCCGCGGAATGACGAGAGGCTTTTAAAGGCGGAGATGAACGCCTCCTGCGCGGCATCGGCAGCGAGGTCATCGTCACCGAGGATGCGGACCGCGGTATTGAAAACGCTGTCCTGATAATGCAGGATGAGCGTGTTGAAGGCATCGAGACCGCCGTTCTGTGCTTCTTGAATGA
>DIDP01000072.1 GCA_002418205.1 Anaerolineales bacterium UBA5797
CGCGAGGGAGGCAGGGGAAAAAGTAAAAGCAACATAGATGAAGAGAAGCGGTTTGGATCTTGCTTGATCCAAACCGCTTTTTTGTCCATTTTTCAGCCTGGGGACAGCCTTCCAGGCCACGCCCGGTCTCGGGTGCGGTTGTGGCAACGAACGAAGATAGGGTGCATTACTCGATGTGTTGGAGTTCCGGTCGCAACGCCAGAACTTCCGCCTCACTCGCCAGTCTGCGCGGATGCTTTGGATCGAGTGCAATCCGTGTAAGATCGTGCCCAATCCCCAACTTCATCAGATAATACCGGGCGAATTGCTGGCGGGTCAACCCATCCCGCGCGGCTTCGTCCATGTGCCATGCGATTGATCCGCTTCACTTAGCGCACCAAGTGCAAAATAGATGTGCAATGGACGCGTGCGCGGTTCGCTCTGGTCCACAATATCGGCAAGATCCACACCTTTGGGGCGATCCGCTGACCCCTGACGGGGTAAAATACCCGTACCATGCGAGACGCGGGTCTCGCGGTCAGCCCCTGGGCAGGATAGACTGTCGAAAAAACGGTTTTTCGACAGTCTCGTTAGCCCGCTAAATCCAGTTTGAATGGTTTGATTTTCCAATGGTAAAAAGGAGAATGCCCCATGATCACATTCAAAAAACACATATTCATTAATCGCCCCAGGCAAGAGGTTTTCGACTTCGTGTCCAATCCTGCTAATGCTTCAAAGTGGAGAAGCACCATTGAATCCGCAGAATGGCTCTCTCAAGGCTCTGTCGGTATAGGTTCTAGATTACGTCAAATAAGTAAGTTTATGGGGCGGAAACAAGAAAATACAGCCGAGGTGACAGCTTGGGAGCCCCCTAATCACATTGCTCAGAAAATAGTTGATGGTCCTTCATTCGAGCATACTTTTGACCTTCAATCAAAAGACAATGGTACGGAGTTTGCTGTGACTGGAAAGATGGAAGTAAAAGGAATACTAAAACTGATGGCGGGAATGATGGTAAGACAATCCGAAAAGATGCTCGAGGCAGAACTCAATACCTTGAAGGTTTTATTGGAAGAAGTTTAGGTTGGTTGCGTCATGGTGTAAGCAATGGAGTTATTCCAAGAGGATGTCATTTATACTTGGCATCGTCATAGATTGGGGTTTTTTCCTTGCTGATTCACAGGTAAAGACGATGAAAAGAAAAAGAGGCATCTTCATTCAAGAGCGGGCTAACACAGCGTGCACGCGGACGGCTGGATTCTCACCGCCAAAAGGAGCTTTTTCGTGTCTTTGGGTTTTATCCGTTTAGTGGGAGAGTCTCGTCCCGCCAGCCGCCGGTAACGTGAGCCGTTGGTCTCTTCCCGCTCTCAGCCCCCTCCCCTCCAACACGGCTGCCTCACACAAGGGGGAATATAAAGGCTGCACTCTTCATGCCAACTACAGGATGGGCGCAACCTGCTCTCTGTCCGCTGTGGAACGGCATGACTGGAGGTCACCCGGAAATAAAAAAGAGTTGACGTCGACCTGTCAACTCTTCGATCTTCCAACTACGCCTTCGATTTTTCCACGTTCTTCCTGCTCTGCTCGAGCAGCGCTGTCACTTCCCGGGCAGCCTGCTCCTGCGTGATCCCCTCCACGAGCGCCCATTCCTCACACAACACATTCTGCGTCTGTCGGAAGAATCCGGCGATCGCGCCGTACAGGGATTTGTGTTCGCCAAACGCATACAGGTCCCGCACCACCTCACACTGCACGCGTATCGTCCCCTGCTTGAGGCGTTCCAGCAAATTGGCTTGCCGCGAGCGTACATCGTCGGTCAGAGGCGCCGGGTGAGAGGCCAGAATCCGGCGGCATTGCACGATCTCACTCCGCTCCGCCAGCCTGCGCAAACCATAGCCGGGCGGCTCCAGCGGCACCCATAAGGTGCAGTTCGCGTTTGGGATGGAAACCTCGTAATACCGCTGCTTCACATCGGACCCGAATGTCCGATCCTCCAAATTGACCACCTCCCCCACCCCATGCTGTGGGTGCACCACCCGGTCGCCAATATTGAATGTCATGAGGCGCTTCTAATAGCGTCGGTTCCCACCGCGGTTCTGACGATTCCCACCGCGCGGTGGGCGGGACCCGCCCCGTTCTTCACGCGGGCGGGCAGGGTTCACCACCAGCTGGCGGTCAGCCATGGAATAGCCGTTGAACATGCTGATCGCCTTTTGCAGTTCCGCCTGCGAATTCATCTCCACAAAGGCAAAGCCCTTTGAGCGATTCGTGCCCGGCTCCTTGATGACCGCCACCGAAACCACCCCGCCTGCCTGCATGAATAGTTCACGCAAAGCCTCCTCGGTGGTATCGTAGGGCAGATTTCCAACATACAGTTTTGCTTCCATGCGGGTTCCTTTTGGTCGACGGTTAAGAAAAAAAACCGTCAGCCCTATTTGGGTTGACGGTGGTGTGTACACGCTCGACCTTTTATAAGATGCCTGATTATATCACGGTTCACACCTGGTCCCGCATCCCCGAACACCGTCACATTTTACGGCAGAATGCACCGGGTTGCGGTCCTTCCATCAGGTCAATGTGTGGTACACTGAATATAGCCGCTCGAACATACTAACCGGATTTGTGTGGTTCTTCAGCCGCCGACCCAGTTATGGGTCGGCGGCTTATATGTTAAATCCAAGCATGCACCGTTCCGAAGGTTTGGGCAGATACCAGGCCCAAATCACGAGAACCCTTCGACAGGCTCAAGGCAAAGCCTTTGTTTGGGACGCTCTGCGCAAGGCAAGTTATTAACTACAAAATGGACATGGGGGAATGGCACAATTCGAATTTAAACCGTTTGAAGATTTGAAGAGCAGAAACGAAAGGAATTGGCGTGAATACGATCACCCGTACGACCCGTGCTTGCACACTCGAAACATTGAACAGCGATCTGAGGGCTGCCATGCACACCCATGCGAAAAGATACAACCTGACCGATCTGGAGTCGGATGTGCTCCTGTGCTGTGAGACCACATCCATCCGGCAGAAATCAGGGCTTTTCGCCGGCATCGTAACAACGCTGTCAGCCGTCTTTGTCACCCCAAAATGGCTGGTCTGGGCAGACAGCACCGATCAGAACGATGCCGAGGTGGGTTCTGCACAACTAAAGCATATTGACGTACGCGATTACCGGGACACTGCCCGCTTCACCATCAGCCCCGATCAGGGTCTCAATATCACAGGCAGATATACCGACAAGAATAAAACCGGTATCACCTTCATCGTGCTGGGCTCCGACCCGGACGGGCAGAATTTCCGGCAGGTATTGAAAGCAGCCATGGACAAAGCCGCGTAATGTGTCCCCGGCTGGTCTCTGTCACACGTAAATTACACGAAGGAGCAGGAAGAGTGATTCAAATCAAATCCACAGCCTTTATCTACCGACCCATCAGACAGGTCTTCGATTTCATCAGCACACCCGAGAACGATTTCCAATGGCAATACGGAACCCTCGCATCCACGCGGATCTCCGAAGGCGTCACCAAAGTGGGGACCTTTTTCCGAACAGTCGGTCATCTGATGGGACATCGGGTCCAGAGCACCTATGAAGTGACCGAATATGAACTGAACCGGAAATACGGGTTCAAATCCCTTTCGGGTCCTTTGAATTCGTTTACCTCCTATACCTTTCGGATGGCAAAGAACTGCACACAAATAGACCTGTCCATGCAGGCCAATGCTGCCAACCTGTTCGAATTTACCGAGACCATCTTCGAAAAGAAGATGAAACGCCAGTTGAAGGAAAACCTGGCAATGCTCAAAACCATCCTGGAATCCGCTTAAGTCGCAGAAATGTATGGGTCCCACGGTCGAGAGCCCCCAGGGTGACCGTCACCTTACCTGATATCTTCCACCCCCATATATGGCAACGCCGGAATCCATAAAAGGCAGGCTGTAACCATACTCTGCCTATACTCGCGGCGGCTCGTGCATTCACTCAAAACTCGAAAAACGCACATCCATATTTGGGGGTTCAGCTTGCAATTCCGTAAGCGCTTTATACTGCCTGTGCACGGACAACAACATGGGATTCCTCGGGAAACATGGAAATACATCATCCTCTCCGCGAAGTCCGTGTACGATAAGGTTTAGAATCCAGATTTCGAGAAATCACGAATTGGTCCATGAATGGGGTTAACAATCCCGGCAAAACGTGATTTAATCGGACCTCGTAACTTCTCACTGCTTGTCCCGTCATGCAAAAAGCATTCAGCCAAGGGATGCAATCCTTCTCCGGCACTCTGGGGGTTTGGGAAATCACTGCAGGAGCAAAACAAGCCTGACATTGCCATATTCATGGGGATGCCGACAAATCCATGTCATGCTTTTGGAGGTGCGACCGTTCGGAAAACCAAAACCTGTTGTCTTAATCGAAAATCGCTTTGTTGTGAGGAGAAAAAAATGAGCAATAAGACGACTGCCTTCATCAAGTTCGTAACCCCCGTACTCATCTTCATGCTGGCATTTGCCGGTTTCTCACCGACAGGTGTCCAGGCAAAAGGCGGCGGGCATCCCGTGGTTGCGTATGCCACGCGCAGCGATGTCACCGAGGCGCTCAGCCGCATGCCGCAGTTACCGCCCCTGCCTGCCGTGCTTGGTCAGGTCTTCGAGCGGCCCCGCAAGATGCTCCCCAACCGTCAGAGCAACACCAGCCCAACCGGTGAAGACCCCGCCCTGCAGACCGCCGCGCCCGTGGTGGATGCGCCCGGCACCGGCGCCAACTTCGAGGGCGTGAACAACGTCAACGGCGTGCTGCCGCCCGATACGGTGGGAGATATCGGTCCCAACCATTATGTCCAAATGGTCAACCTCTCGTTCGCGGTCTATGATCGCAACGGCACCAAGCTCTACGGTCCTGTGGGCAGCAACACCCTCTGGCAGGGCTTCGGCGGTCCCTGTGAGACCACCAACGACGGCGACCCGGTCGTGCTCTACGACCACCTGGCAGACCGCTGGCTGATGACCCAGTTCGCCCTGCCCAACTATCCCCGCGGTCCGTTCTATGAATGTGTTGCCGTCTCACAGTCCCCCGATCCGTTGGGCTCGTGGAACCGCTATGAGTTCCTGATCAGCAACAGCAAGCTCGATGACTATCCCAAGTTCGGCGTCTGGTCCGATGGCTACTACATGTCCATCAACCAGTTCTCCTGCAAGTTCATCGGCTGCAGTTGGGCTGGAGCCGGTGCGGTCGCCTTCGAGCGCGATGCCATGCTCAATGGACAGGCCGCCCGCATGGTCTACTTCGACCTGTATAACGTGGACCCCAACCTCGGCGGCATGTTACCCGCCGACCTGGACGGTCCGCCTCCTGCCGCAGGGACGCCGAATCCCTTCGCCCAGATGGACGACAACGCCTGGGGCTATTCCGGCGACCAGCTTCAGGTCTGGAACTTCCACGTGGACTGGAGCAACCCGGCGAACTCCACCTTCACCTTCGGTCAGGCATTGCCGGTCAGCTCCTTCGATTCTGACATGTGCGGCTATGCCCGTAACTGCATCCCGCAGCCGGGCGGCACCAATGTGGATGCCCTTTCAGACCGTCTGATGTTCCGTCTGCAATACCGCAACTTCGGCACCCACCAGACCATGGTGCTCAACCACACAGTGGATGCCAACGGCGCAGACCGCGCAGGCGTGCGCTGGTATGAACTGCGCAACACCGGCAGCGGCTGGAGCGTGTACCAGCAGGCAACCTACTCCCCCGATGCCGCCAACCGCTGGGTGGGCAGTGTTGCCATGAACGGCGCCGGTGATATCGGTCTCGGCTACTCGGTCTCCAGCACGAGCATCTCCCCGTCCATCCGCTTTACCGGGCGGCTGGCTGGCGACCCGCTCAACCAGATGACCCAGGGCGAAGGCACCATCATCAACGGCAGCGGCTACCAGACCCACACCTCCGGGCGTTGGGGCGATTACGCCATGATGGCGGTGGACCCGGTGGACGATTGCACCTTCTGGTTCACGACCGAATACTACAACTCGGTCAGCAGCGCCGGATGGCAGACCCGCGTCGGTTCGTTCCAACTCGCAAGCTGCGGCGGCCCCACAGACCTCGCCCCCACTGTGACGGTTACCAGCCCGACCAACGGCTCCACCGTCTCCGGCACGGTCAATGTCACAGCCAATGCCTCGGATGACAACGGCGTGACCCAGGTCGAGTTCTTTGTGGATGGCTCGAGCATCGGCACGGATACCACCGCCCCCTACGCCGCCTCCTGGAACACCACCGGCTACAGCGATGGCGCTCATACCGTCTCTGCCACCGCCACCGATACCATCGGCCAGACCGGCAGCAACTCGGTGAACGTCACCGTGCAGAACGCATCCGTCGTTGCGATCCACGTGGGCGACCTGGATGCGACAACCGCCGTCATCCGCAAGAACTGGAACGCGACGGTCACCATCACCGTGCATGATGCGGGTCATAACCCGGTTGCAGGCATCACGGTCACCGGCAGTTGGAGCGGCGGCACGACGGGCACGTCATCCTGTGTCACCAATGCCAGCGGTCAGTGCAGTGTGACCTCCAGCAACATGAATTCGAAGAAGACCAGCGTCACATTCACGGTCACGGGTCTCTCCGGCGGGTCCGGATACACCTATAACAGTTCCGCCAACCACGACCCGGATGGCGACAGCAACGGCACCAGCATCACGGTTGCCATGCCATAACACCATCTGACACATGTACCAAAAAGCAGACCGGAGATTCTCCGGTCTGCTTTTATTTTGCAACCATAGCGGCGGCGCAGGACAACTTAACTGCAAACAGCCCCCGTTGCTCTGATCACACTTTCAACGCTCTTCAGGCAAGGTGCGGTTCGGGCGTTTCTTCCACCACGCGGTAGACGATATCGTGTTCGCGCACCGGCTCGATCACCTTGAGCGCCACATCGTCGCCGGGCTTGACCCACACCACGGTATGATGCTCCACTTCAAGCGAGGCCACCCGTTGGGTGAAGTCCGTGGTGTGCCCGAGGATGTGGATCCTATCGCCCAGTTTCAGGTTCTCGTTCAGTTTCAGCACCGCCACATTGATGTGGTTGTAGTAATGTGTGACCTTCCCGATCTCCACTTCCATGGGTGGTTATTCCTTTCCCGGTCCCTTTACGATCAGGACCGAACACTTCGAATAATGGACAAGTTTGCGCGAGACGCTCCCCACCAGCAGGCTCTTGAACTGACTCAGACCCCGCGACCCGGCAACGATCAGGTCCAGTTGGTGGACGGTGGCGTAATCGATGATCTCGGTCGCCGCATCGCCGCGCACCAGCATGTCGGTGGATCTCAGCCCCTTTTGCAGGAGCAGGCCCGAGGTCCGCTTGAGAAGCGCATGCCCCGCCTTCGCCTCCTTTTTTGCGATGGCGGTCTCATCCTCCGGCGCGGGGAACTGGGCATAGATGGTCCGCCATCCGCTTAGATACGGCTCCATCATCACCGGTCTTGGGAGCGGCGGCAGCACGTGGAGCACGCGCAGGTCCACCTTTGCAGGCAGTGGGAATTTGGCGAGGTAACGCGCTGCCCTCTGACTGCAGGGCGAACCGTCCGTCACAAGCAGGATGTGCCGCAAACCGTGGTACGGCGCACGGACGACCAACACCGGACAGCAGGCATACTCCACCACCTGCTGGGCAACGCCGCCCAACAGAATGCCGGCGGTGGCGCGCAGACCCTTGGCGCCCAGCACGATCAGGTCGGGCTTCTGGTCTTCGGCATGCTCGAGGATCATCTCGACCGGATAGCCGAGCTTCAACTCCGTCTCGACACGGAAGCCCCTGCTTGCAAGCTGGTTTCTCGTGCGCTCGAGCGACTGCTCATACTCCGTGATGTGCGGGACCTGGCCGGAGTGGAAGGCACGCAAGACCGATATGCGACTGTTCGGGGGGAGGGGAACATCCTGCAACAACTCAACCGCCGCCTGGGCATGTTGAGAACCGTCATCGGCAAAAAGAATGTTCAGTCTCTTTTTCGGAGTCATGGTTGCCTCCTTTCTTTGGACGAACATCTCTTCATTCATACTGTAGCATAAATCGGCGTCAAAATCCAGTTTGAGTTCTTCGACCTCCTCGTGCGCTGTGGTCAGCCTCCCATGATTCGCGCCTTACAGGTTGTGTTTCTTCACTTGACAGGCATGCTATACTTTCTTTAACAATCTGAACCATCTCAAGGAGTTCCCATGGACGCCCTCTATCAATTCGGCATCGCCCTCATCCAGTTCCTGCAGAACAACTTCAGCCCCGCCCTGGATGGCTTCATGAACGCCTTTACCTTCATGGGACGCATCGAGTTCTACCTGGTGCTGGTCCCGTTCATTTACTGGGTGCTCGACCGGCGCATCGGCATCCGCACCTTTCTGGTCCTGCTCTACGTGGATACCATCGCCACCTCCTTCAAACTGCTGCTCCACCAGCCGCGCCCCTACTGGATCGGCGATGTCAAGCCGCTGAGCACCGAAACATCCTACGGCATCCCCTCCTCCCACGCCAGCGATTCCCTTGCCGTCCAGGGCTACCTCGCAAGCCGCGTCAAAAAGACCTGGTTCTGGGTCATCGTTGTCTTCCTCGTTTTCTTCATCAGCATCTCACGCCTGTATCTCGGCGTGCACTTCCCGCAGGATACGCTGTTCGGGTGGGTCATCGGTCTCTTCGTCCTCTGGACGCTTTCGCAATGGGGCGATGAGGTCGTGGACTGGTTCAGGTCGGCATCGCTCTCCGCCCAGATCGGGATCGGGTTCGTCGTTTCGCTCGTCATTGCCCTGACCGGGATCCTCATCCGCCTCATCATCTCCGGGATCCCTGATCCCGTTTCATGGAGCAGTTTCTCCACGCAGGCGCGGTCCATCGACCATTTCATCACCCTCTCCGGCGCCCTGTTCGGGATGATCGCCGGGTATGCCCTCACCCGCCAATATGCGCGCTTCAGCGCAAAAGGCGACTGGGGCAAACGCCTGATCCGCTACATCCTTGGGATCGTCGGCCTGCTCCTGCTTTACTACGGTCTCGACCTCGTCTTTTCCGCCATCGCCCCCGATGAAACGACCCTCGGTTACCTCCTGCGCTACATCCGCTATGGGGCTGCCACGTTCTGGGCAACCTTCCTTGCGCCATGGATCTTCCTCAAAACCAGGCTGGCAGACCTCGAAAGCGGATGATTTCACATCGAAGGTGATGATTTCAGCGGCACTCTATGCTATACTTTCCATAGCCAGTTAACACAGGGGCACAAACGCCGGATCAACCTTACAACCGATGGAGAAAGGGACGCGATCATGCTAAAGTCGAAATTCGTCATCCCGTTATTGGTCCTTGCACTGACCCTCGGGGCGTGCAACATCCCTCCCACTGCCACACCGCCGCCCAACGGTGGAGGAGGCGGTCAAACGATCTTCGATGGAGGTCCGATCATCGTACTGGAAAAGACCGCCACCAACGCCTCGACCGTCTTCAACACGGTGGGTCAAGCCATCACGTATGAATACAAGGTCAGGAACTCCGGCAGTTCCGCGGCGGCGGGTCCCGTGGCCATTCAGGATAACAAAATCACCGGCATCAACTGTCCGGGTCTCAATACCATCGGCAACCTGGACGGCAACCTCGACCTGAACGAAGTTCTGACCTGCACCGCCACCTACAACATCACCCAAGCCGATCTCGATGCCGGCAAGGTGACCAACGTCGCGACCGCCACGGTCTCCGGCATCGTCTCGAACCAGGTCAGCATCACCGTCACGCTTTCCCCCCAGACCAAAAAACTCTCCCTGACCAAGACCGCCAACCCGACCGTTTACAGTCAGGTCGGTCAGGTCATTACCTACACCTACACCATCCAGAACTCGGGGACAACCACCCTCGGACCGGCGCAGTTCACGGTCAAGGACAATTACTTCAACTTCACGATCAATTGCGGAGGCGACCAGACCACCCTCGCCCCTTCCCAAACCGTCAGTTGTTCGGCGAACTACAGCATCACCCAGGCTGACATGAACGTCGCCTCGGTCACGAACAACGCGGTGGCGAACGGCGGCGGGGCGGAACAATCCCCCGCGGTCAGCGCAACCATCTCAAGGAGCGCGCCGTCCTCCAACCTGACGAAAGGCTCCACGATCACGCATATCGTCGAAAAGGGCGAATGGATGTATCAGATCGTCCGCTGTTACGGCGCGGACTTCACCGCCACGCGCAACGCCAACCCGCAGATCGCCAACCCCCGGTTCATCAAACCGGGCTGGGTGCTGACCGTGCCGAACATCGGCAGTGACGGCAGGATCTTCGGCAAGCCCTGCATCGGCTATCACATCGTCCAATCCGGCGAAACGTGGAACACCATCGCCCAAAAATATAACGCCGACTATGATGTTCTGCTGGAGGCGAACTGGAACGTGGCATTTGGGACCGGCGCCTGCGTCAGGATCCCGCTGAACTCCGCCGGTGGCGCAACGCCCGCCCCGCCAGCCCTGTCAGCCTGCTCAGGCGGGGTTGTCGTCACTCCCACACAGCCATCGAATGAGCCGATCCGCATTTACATCCCGGCCGGTACCGACAAGGTCAGCTTCTCCAACACGCTCTCCCCCACGGGCAAGATCCGCTATGTGATCAACCTCAACCAGAACCAGATCCTCGACATCAAGGTCACTGCACCCGCCAACGAGGTTGCCATGGCGGTGTATGGTCCGAACGGCGCCACCCTCAAGCCGCTGGATACCAACCTGGTCTGGACGTACGCCCTCACCACCAGCGGCGATTACATCATCGAACTCGCGGGTGTTGCCGGTGCCTCCAACAAGGGCTTCACCATCGAGATCAGGATCATCCCGCAGACGTCGTGAGGGAACAGCCGAATGGTCCGGAAAGAAGCGATTGCGTCCATTGACGCCCGAGAGGAAAGGTCATGGCTGAACTGAAGACCAAAGTCAACAAAGCCAGCGTCGAGAAATTCCTCAAAGGCGTCAAGGACAAACAAAAGCAGGAGGACTGTTTCAGGATCCTCGAGATCATGAAGCGGGCGACGAAGTCCGAGCCTCAAATGTGGGGCACGAGCATCGTCGGCTTCGGGGGGTATCGTTACAAATATGCATCGGGCCGCGAAGGCGAATGGTTCCTGACGGGCTTCTCGCCGCGCAAACAGAACATCACGCTGTACATCATGTCCGGGTTCGAGGACTACGACAAACTGCTCGAAGACCTGGGGAAATATTCGACGGGTAAATCGTGTCTGTACATCAGGAAACTCGAGGATGTCGATCCAAAGGTCTTGAAGGAACTCGTCACGAAATCCGCCAGGAAAATGATGCAAAGCAACGCCTAGCCGAACGCCCATCCCCAAGGCATCGATCGCTCCTCAACAGACCGGGGAGCGATTTGTTTAACATCGCTTTGCCGATTTCAGGAGACCACGATGAGCAGACGAAAATCTTACTGGTTGATATGGACCGCGCTATCCTTATGCCTCAGCGCCTGCGGGATGACGGTCGCCGCCTCACCGCTTACGCCGACAACTGCCCCCGTTTCAACCGCCACCCATCCCCCCACACAGACTCCCGTCCCCACCTCCACATCCACACCGCTCCCCACACCGACGCCCATCCCGCACCCGCTCGAGATCGCGGCGATGCGCGCCCGCGACTACCCCGGCAGTGACATCGTGATCGAAGATGTGCTCGACCCCGGCGTGAACTACAGCCGCTATTACGTCTCGTATCTTTCGGAGGGATTGAAGATCTATGCTCTCATGACCGTGCCCAACGGCGAGCGGCCCATCACCGGCTGGCCCGTGATCGTATTCAACCACGGCTACATCCCGCCGGATGTCTATCGCACCACCGAACGCTACGTCGCCTACGTGGACCTGATCGCGCGCAGCGGCTACATCGTCTTCCGTTCGGACTACCGCGGGCATGACCGGTCTGAGGGCGTGGCGGGCGGAGCCTACAGCCGACCCGATTACACCATTGATGTGCTCAACGCGGTCGCCTCGCTGAAGCGCCATCCCGATGCCGATCCCAACCGCATCGGCATGTGGGGGCATTCCATGGGCGGGTATATCACCCTGCGTTCGATGGTCATCACGGATGACATCAAAGCCGGTGTGATCTGGGCGGGCGTCGTCGGCTCGTATCCGGACCTTCTATACAACTGGCGGCGCGGAACAGGCTCCTCGCCCGACTCGAGACCGCGTCCCGGCTCGTGGCGCACCACATTCGTGGAAACCTACGGCACGCCGGAAGAGAACCCGGAATTCTGGGACTCGATCTCCGCCAATTCCTACCTGGGCGAGATCTCCGGTCCCATCCAGTTGCATCACGGCACCGCCGATACCGACGTCCCGCTGGAGTTCTCAGAACTGCTCTTCTATCAAATGCTGGACGCCGGTCAATACGTGGAGTTATATAAATACGAAGGCGATAACCACAACATCTCCAATTATTTCAGCACCGCCATGCGGAGGACGATCGAGTTCTTCGACAGGTATGTTAAACTGTACTAAAACTACTGAATTAAAAATTCCCGCCGCAAACATGTCATTGCGAGGAAGCATCCTGAGCTGGACGCAGTCGAAGGATCCCGACGAAGCAATCTCCCGGTCCGAATGATCCGTAAAACAGCATGAAAGAAGGAGATTGCTTCTCGAAGAGCGCTCGCAACGACATTGGAAACAGAAAATAATTTTTCAAATATTGATAACCAGGGAGCAACTCGCATGACCACCCGTCTCTATCTCGTAAGGCACGGCGCAACCCAACTCACCGCCGAGGACAAATTCTCCGGCGCGGAAAATGTGTACCTTTCGGACGAAGGACGCGAACAAGTCGCACATCTTGCCCGCCGACTGGCAGACGATAACATCCACGCCGTCTATTCCAGCCCGCTGGATCGAACGCTGGAGACCGCCGCCATCCTCGCCGGTCCGCACGGATTGACACCCATCACCGATGACGGGCTGCGCGAGATAAGTCACGGACATTGGGAGGGACGATCACGCAACGAGGTGGAGGAACAGTTCCCGGAGGAGTATGCCGCCTGGGAGACCGACCCGTTCACGTTCGCGCCGGAGGGCGGCGAATCCGGCATCAGCGTATTGGCGCGGGCGCTGCCTGTCATCCGCGAGATCGTCATCCGGCACAGGGACAGGAACGTGCTGGTCGTTTCGCACAAGGCGACGATCCGGCTGATCATCAGCAGTCTGCTGGGCTTCGATGCGCGCGGCTACCGCGACCGCCTCGACCAGGCGCCTGCCTGCCTGAACATTCTGGATTTCAGGGATGCAGTGCATGCCCGGCTGATGCTGTTCAACGACATCTCCCACTACGCCGACCAGCCCCATCGTCCGCAAAAACACCTCTCGCGCTGGTGGGATTCCTCCGCCCCGCCGGAGAAATGATTATTCTTCTTCGAGTATCTTTTTCAATTGTGCTTTCAATTGGGGCAGATCGCGCTCGATCACTTTCCATACCAGGGCGGTATTCGTCTCGAAATAACCGTGCACCAGAACGTGCCTCATGCCAATCATTCCACCCCAGGCAACCTCAGGATGAGCCTCACGAAAAGCAGGGGAGATTTTCGATGCCGCCTCGCCAATGATCTGCAAGTGATGGACCACCCAGACATTGAGCAGTTCGTCATCAGCAAGGATCTGGCTGGCGCTTTCGGAACTGACATATTGCTCGATCTTTTCGATGGCTTCCAGCATATCCATCAGTCGCTGGCGATCATCCCTCATATCTCCACCGCTTCTGAAACAACCTTCCGGCGGATGCTGGCTCGCAGGCTATCCTCCGTCACAACATCCACGTCCACGCCGAGGATCTGTCCAAGTTCATACAGCAAACCACCCAAATCAAGCAGGCTCCGGTCTGGAGCCAGTGTGACCAGAAAATCTATGTCGCTTGCCTCATCGGCAGTGCCGCGCGCCACTGATCCAAAAACACGCACATGCGAAGCCCCGTAGCGCGCAGCAGTCTCAAGGATCTTTCTGCGATTCGTCTGTAAAAGGGTTTTGTATTCCATGATCGTCCTGCCTTGATTATACCCTCCTTCAAACATCAATTTTTCCACCTCAAAACGTCCAGCCAGCGGGCGTTGAGGTAGTACAGCCCAAACTGTGACTCGTAACTGAACTGACCGGTGAACCGATATTCCGTCGGCGTCGTTCCCGAAGCATAGCGCACTTCGCCCTCGCGCAGCATCCCCGAAGTGAAACGGAGGGGACACGATTTGTCCCACAGGGATGCTTCGCAATATCGCAACTCTGAGATCACATTGTCGTTCGCATCGGTCGCCAACTTATCCCCTTCAACTTTTACTACTCTTCTTCCAGAATTTTCTTCAACTGCGGAATGAGTGGCGGCAGATCGTCCTTGATGGTTGTCCAAATGATCCTGAGATTGACCCCATGGTATTCATGGACCACAATGTTACGCATGGCATTCATCTCCATCCACGGCAATTCGGGGTAACGGGCTTTGACATCTTTTGGGATATGCCGGGAGGCTTCGCCTATGATCTCGAGATTTCTCAAGACCGAGTCGATGGTCTTGTCGTCCTCTTCGAACTCGCCGAATTTGTAACCGTGCGTATATTTCTGGATCCTTGTAATGCACTCCAAAATATCCCCGACCCGCATTTTCCAGTTCCTAGACGGCATGAATTGCCTCCCGGAGGATGGTTTCCCGCAATTCTTTTCGCAAGGCTTCCGGAGTGACCAGGTCTACCTTCCTGCCGAGGACTTCTTCAAGGTACATTTGGAGCCGGGCAAACTCAAACAACCCGACCGGTTTTTCAAACTCCACGAGCAGGTCAACATCGCTTTGTCTGCCCACCTTATTCCTTGCGACCGACCCAAAAATGGAAATGGAGCGAACGCCGAACTTCTTCAAGCGGCGTTTCCGGACTTTGAGGAGTTGGATGACCTTTTCCCGTTCCATGACGTGATTTTATCACAGGCAGCAAAGTGTCTCATCACCCGCCTCTCGCGCTGATTTCAAGAGAACCGCCCACCCCAGCCCTGAGCCGGACGATGGGTTGATGGTCTGTGCCATGTATGCCCGAAAGGATACACGATCTCCGTCGCCATCATAGGCAAAGCTATTTTATGGTGCAATCATCCAGCCAATAGGGGCGGTATTTTGCGAAATGTTTTCTAACTCGCCTGTGGTCGGATCAACAACCAAAACATAAAAATTTCTGGGGTTATCTACATCATCCCATTGTGTGAACATAATGTACTTTCCATCGGGTGACCAAACAGGTTCAGGATGGAGCATTGTCCAGGGATCGTAAGCATTTGTGCTAATGCCTTGAATGCACAACCTTGTCACTTGTTTGCTCGATACATCCATAATGGCAAGTTCAGATTGTTCTCCATCGGCAACTTCATCCTGTCCCGTATTCAGCCAAAAAGCAATTAGGGTGCTGTCAGGCGACCAGGTGTAATCGGTTATGGTTGCAAACCCCAATTCCTCAGCAAAATTCGTGATCCGTTGGAACTCGCCGCCATCCTTTGAGACGATATAAAACTCATCGGCATTTCCTTCATGATTCAATATCGTGAGGTATTCTCCATTGGGCGACCAGCTTGGTATACGCCCCCAATCTGTGAATTTTGCGCTGGCAAGTTCCGTTTCTGATTCAACATCAACCAGTGAAACAACGCTGTCATCTTTTGGATAGACCACACGCGTAAGGGTGGGATCGTAAAGGATATTAGCGCCATACACATTAAAGGTTTTAGTTGCCCTTCTATCGAATTTCCAGTCTGCCACGTTATCCACGTAAGGGTTTGCAGGATTATATGTATCATTCCAGTCAGTCTTAAGAAGAGAATGTGATTTGGTAAAGGGATCAAGAAAACGCGATGAGACTTTAACGGCTCCTCGTGTCGCAACTATTCTTATTAGTTCTGAATTTTGCCAGTTGTAATAGTCCTGCCAACCTCCATCGATGAATAACGAAAAATCGTTAACTGCCTTCCCGTTGTTGTCTAGTATCCCAAGAAACATTTTGTCGCCCGAAGAGTCATAATGAATATAAGCAAGGTATTTCCCATCCGGTGAAACCTGTTCCAGCAACCCGTCGCTAATCGATTTGATAATTTGCTTGTTGTTTAGGTTGAAAAAATAAAAACCATAATCAAAAGCCTGGTATTGACCGGATTCATCCATAGCTTGAAAATCCACTTGTTTGTATGGGCGATTCAATACGAGGACACCTTGCAGATCAAGTTTTTGAGACTCGCTGATATCGTTCACACATTGGGCTTTCACCGTTGGCAGTGGTTCTGGCGAAGGAGTTGATGTGACCATCTCCTCAGGGGTGGAAGTGTGAGGCGGGGTGTTTACAGGGCTGGGCGTGAAGAGAAGATCAGCGTTTTCATTGGGCGGAAGGTCCGTGTCCGTAGCAGCACTCTCGGGGTTGTTTGCGCAGGAAGAAATGGTTGTCAATAGAACCATCATACAGACAAAGTATATAAATCGTTTTATCCCAAACATCGGATCAACCTCCACAGAAACTGTTATATGTCCCCGGATTGATGGCTCTGGCCCCGCCATTGGCATAGGCATAATTCACAATTAAAGCCTGGCAATAGGTGAGGATCACCAGACGGTCGTCTCCACCCTGCCCCCAAACAATCACATCCCCAAGCCTCAACAACTTCCTGAAAATATCAGACCTTAAGGATATGTTGCCGACATCAAACAAGGCTGAGGAACTCGGGCGGCCAGTATATACACTTTGTTGGATGCCTTGCACGATCTGCATACCACCGTCTGCCCAAGACGAAGGAGGTTTGTAGAACAGACTGTCGATACTCCTGCCTTGGGTGTACCAATACGCACGACTTCGAGCAGATTGGCTATAGCGAGACATGAACATCATGGAACCCTCTGCAGTCGATGGGTCGCAATTCCTGGCATGGCACCAAACTGCCGCCTTGTTGCTCAGCGCAGATACAAACTTATCTGTCTTTGGATAACCTGCCTGTTCGTATCCCCAGATGATCGCCATGAACTCCCAAATGCTAAAGCCTCCACTTCCGTAACGCGCCCACCACCAGCCATCTTTGTTCCCCCACATTTCCACGTACATTCTATAAAGTGCCTCTATTCTTTTATTACTATCTAAAAGATCATCGTCTAATGTATCTGGTCCATCTGAATTTGCAGAGACATGCAAATTGGGTGGTGAACATAACTCAGCCTCATCTCCCACGCACTTATGCCCGCTGGGATCGGTATACCTGACCGGATTATTATTCACATACGCGTACCGATCCAACCCCTGGGCACCGCCAGGGACAATCGTATCCGCCTGCGCAAAGCGACCAATCGCCGATCACTTATCTTAACCACCTCC
>DIDP01000059.1 GCA_002418205.1 Anaerolineales bacterium UBA5797
GCGGAGAATTCCAGAAGCGACCTGTACAAGGACGATCTGGCAGGATTGCCTCTGATCGCTCCTCTTGACAATTTCGCTCTCATAGAAGCACGAACCTGCGCCGGGGGATTTGTGTTATACAATATGCAGGGAATTAATCCACCCGGAGTTATCATGGTCACAATCGAAAAAATCGATACAGAGGACAGATCGCAGGCGAAGCGCTTTGTGGAACTGCCTTTTCGCCTCTATCGAAACTGTCCGCAGTGGGTGCCGCTGATCAACATCGATGCCTACACCTACCTCAACCGCAAAAAACATCCCTTCCATGAGCATTCCGATGTCGATTTCTTTTTAGCAACGCGCGATGGCCGGGACGTGGGGCGGATCGCCGCCATCGAGAACAAGCCGTTCAACGAATATCACAAGACGAACAAGGCAAATTTCTATTTCTTCGATTCCGAGGAGGATCCAGATGTTGCCAGTGCCTTGTTCAATGCCGTGTTCGAATGGTCCGAGAAACACGGGCTGAAGGAAGTTGTGGGTCCCAAGGGCATGGGTCCATTGGATGGATACGGGATCCTGGTCTTCGGTCATGAGCACCGCAACACCATGACCATGTTGAATTACAACCATGCCTATTATCAAAAACTGGTGGAGGGGCTGGGCTTCGAAAAGGAGGTGGACTTTGTCTCATGTTTTCTGCCTGCCGATCAATTCAAGGTCCCTGAACGCGTGGAGCGCATCACCCAACGCGTCATGCAGCGCGGCGGTTTGCAGGTAAAGAGGTTCAAGAATAAAAGGGAGCTTGTTGCCTGGGCGCCGCGCATCGGCAAAGCCTATAACGACGCCTTCGTGAACAACTGGGAATATTATCCGCTCACTCAACGCGAGATCGATTTTGTCGTGGATAACATCATGACCATCGCCGACCATCGCCTGATCAAGATCATCGTGCATGGCGAGGATGTAGTCGGATTCCTGTTTGCCTTCCATGACGTTTCGGCGGCGCTTCAACGCGCCCGTGGACGGCTGTTCCCGTTTGGATTGCTGGACATCCTCTTCGAACTGAAACGCACGGACCAGGTCTCGGTCAACGGCATGGGCATCCTGCCCGAGTTTCAGGGTCACGGCGGCAATGCCATCCTCTACTCCGAAATGGGGCACACACTTTTGGGCTTCAAACAATTCAAGCATGTCGAAATGACCCAGGTGGCTGAGACCACCGAGCAGATGCGGGCCGACCTGAAAAACCTGAACGGTGTGGAATACAAGAATCATCGCGTCTATCGCAGGAGAATCAGGTAAAGGAGTTGACATGCGCCACCCGTTGGAATTCGTCGCTCAGATTCATCGCAGGCGATTCTTCCTCACGTTCCTTTTCCTGACCCTGATCCTGTTCGCCGTCTTCAGGATATTGGACCAGCCTTTGCGGACTCCTGCCGCGCCGAACGGCATTGTCTCGTTCGAGTTGGCAGGCAGCGTGGAACGGGCGCGCGCCATCACCGATGAATGGAAGAAGTCCAGTCTGCTCCTGAGTGCAACAGCCGGGCAGCCCAACCCGGACATAGTAAATGTCCCTTATGCATTTGCCGCCTTCAGTCTCGGCATCGATTATCTCTTCATGCCGTTTTATTCGTTCGCGCTGGCCTTCGGGACGCTGCTTGCCGCGTCGAAGCATACGGGTTGGCTCAAGTCCCTTGGCGCGGTGGCAGGTTACGGGGCGTTTGCCGCGGCGCTGTTCGACGCGGTCGAAAATTACGCTTTGTTCCAGATCCTGTTGAACAGGATCCATTCCCCCTATCCTGAAATTGCCTTTTATTGTGCGTCGATCAAATTTGGGTTATTGGCGCTTGGTCTGGTTTATGGGTTGGCGGGTTGGCTGATCCCCTCGAAAT
The DNA here is from genome assembly GCA_002418205.1 of Anaerolineales bacterium UBA5797. Lineage (GTDB taxonomy): Bacteria > Chloroflexota > Anaerolineae > Anaerolineales > Villigracilaceae > Defluviilinea. Next base: position 1,878 of record DIDP01000059.1, read on the forward strand.
AATGCCACTACTGAATTTCCAGTTTCACTTCCGTGCCTGCCATGGTCTCCTCGTTACCGAGCGGCAGCAACACATGGAATTGACTGCCGGGGAAGTTGACCTCGTCGTAGCCCTGGCTTTCCACCCAGATGCGCCCGCCATGCGCTTCGGCGATGCCCTTTGAAAGCGCCAGCCCCAATCCCGCGCCGCTCCCTTTGAAGCGCGTTTTGCTGGTGGAGTGTTTGTAGATTTCGCCGGGCTGGTAGAACTTGCTGAAGATGATGTCGCGCGATTCCGGGTCGACGCCCACGCCGGTATCGCTGATGATGATCTCCACGCCGCCGTTCGGCAGTTCCGATTCCTGGGCGGAGGCAGGCTTGGCGGTGACCGTGATCCTGCCATCGTTGGGCGTGAACTTGATGGCGTTGCCCAAAAGATGCTGGAACAGTTTCTTCAGCAGGTTTGGGTCTGCCTTGATCATGGGCAGAGGGGGGATATCGACGATGAGCGTTTGCTTGCGTTCCTTGAGGGTGTTTTCCAAACCGGTGCCGACCTCCTTGACCAGCAGGCTGGCATCCACCGGGACGATGTGAAGTTGCAACGTGCGCGTATCGATCTGGGCGATATCGAACATCGAGTCCATGATCTCGTGCAGGCGGCGCGTCCCTTTGGAAATGCCCTTGAGCATGTTCCTTGCCATGTCCGAAAGGGACTCGTCTTCGAGCAGCATTTCGGTGTAACCGATCATGGTGGTGAGCGGCGTGCGCAATTCGTGCGAGGCGATGCTGATGAAATCGGACTTGGTCTGGTCGAGGCGTTCGAGATCGCGGTTGGCTTTGTCGAGCGAACGATAGGCCTGCCGCAATTCGGTGTTGAGCTGGACGAGGTTGTCAACGAGACGGGCATTCTCGAGCGCGACCGCAGTCTGGTTTGCGAGGGCGGAGAGGGTCACGAGGTCATCCTCGGTGTAACGGTTGCCGCTGATCTTCGCGCCGAGGGCGAGCATGCCGATCCATTCGCGTTTGGAGAAGATGGGTAGATACACTTCGGCATCGAGCCGGGCGAACCATTCCCGCTCGGAGGAGGAAAGAGACCGATATGCCGGGAGTAGATCCAGGTCATATTGCAGAAGCGGGCGCTGTTCCTGAATAAAATATTTTACGATGGGGTTTTCTTCCGTCAGCGAAATGATCTTGATCTGGCGCTCGCCCTGGTTGCGTACGGCGCGGATGCGGAACGACCGGATCAATTCGCCGGTCCGTTCCGGGTCCACAAGGAACAGGAAGCCGCGCGAGATGTCCATCGCCTCGATGATGAGCCCCACCGCGACGTTGGCAAGTTTTTGCATGTCGAGGATGTTGCTGATCTGTTCGCTGTAGGCGTGCAGGGTTTTGCTGGGGTGGAACTCCTGAAGGTTGAACCAACGGCTCACCACCCGGCGCACCAGTGAAAGCAGTGGTGTGAAGATCAGCGAGAGCAGCATCGCAATGCCTGCGCCAACGACCAACGGATTGTAGTTCGGCAGGGCGTTGAACGCGGTTTGTGAAGCGGAAAAACCGGCAACATAAAAGATGACAATGACCAGGGAAGTGATGATGTAGATCAATACCCGCCGCGTTACTTCGCGCAGGTCCGGTGGATCGTGGGTGGTGACGATGAATGCCGCCAGCATCACGGCGACCAGCCTGATCGGGTTGCCGGGAATTTGCCTGCCCATGATCAACAAAATATCGCTGAGCAGGATGAACAGAAAGACCGGCAGCCAATAGTTCAGGCGGTTGCGCAGGAGCGGTTGCTTCGAACGGTTGTGTCTGGAGCGCACGCTGACGATCGCGCCGACGGTGAACACCAGCCATCCCAGTGCCGCCCAGGCCGGTGCGAGTCGTTCGCGCGTCAACGTGATCGCGCCGTTCGTCCAAATGACATCCCCCAGCCCAAAAAGGTTCGGGATGATGACCGCGATGCCCAGCCCCCAGAATGCGCCGATGCCCAGCCAGGTCCATGGATCGCGGCGTGTGAAGACAGACACCGTGAGGATCATCAGAACCGAAAGCAACAAAGCCCCATATACCTGCAGATCGGCGGCAAATTGCGGGTCGACATTCCATTGACCGCCGAAGCGCAATGCCTCAGCCACATTCAACAGCAACGCGACGATGGCATAGCCACTTAAGAGAACAGCGGCATTCTCCTGTCCTTCGTGACGCCGCTGCAGCATCACGATCATGGGCAGGTAAAGCGCCGCCAATATCAAAAGCAGTATCATGTTCACAACTTGCGGGGACATCGGCGCAAAGTATAACCTGAATCGATGAATATTGTATTATCATTACATCATGCATATCACAAGGACATCCCGCGATACCTACCAGTTCTCATCGGATTTCTTCGGACCGGATGGGCGCGTGGCATTTGACAGTTTTGCCGAAGCCCGGAGGTTTGCCGCCCGGATGTCAGCGCATCGGGCCAAGCCGGTGCCTGCCTCCGATTTATATGCCTTGTCCCTGATCGACGAGGCCCTGCGCGTGCTCGTGAGGCACTTTGCCCCGTCATCGGTGTTGAAGGAGGCGGTCGCTTCCGTCAATGAAAATGTCGGTCCCGAACGGCTCGAATCCACGGAAAAGAAATTTGTGTCCGAGTATCCGCCGGAAAATGTCTATCGCGGCGAGGAGAAGGTCGAAGAGTATCTTGCCAGACTGACAAACGGACGCGTGAAAACCGTCGAGGAGTTGATCTACGTTTTCACGCACAACGCCAACCCGGCGATCAGTCCCTTGCTCGAATTGGTGGACGACGAACCGCTGGAACCGACCGCCTACAAGAATTTGATCTCTGCTCTTAACACGTTCTTTGCGCAGGTTGCACAAGATGCCCCCCAGGGCGGGGGAGTATCGCTGTTCGATATTTTGCGGGCGCCATCCGAAGCCTCCCCGGATTCCCTCGAAGGGCAATTGCAATTCATCCTTGCCCGATGGGGCGATCTGCTCGGCGAGACGTTCGTGGCGCGCATCATCCGCGGCATCGACTTTTTGCGTGAAGAGGTCATGCGCCAAAATCTGGCGCACGGTGATTTCAAGCCGGACATCCCATTGCAGTCCTACAGCGGCGGCGAGTACGCGGAATATGAACGCTACAGTCCCGACAAGGAATGGATGCCGCGCATGATCCTCATCGCCAAGAATTCCTACGTCTGGCTCGAACAACTTTCGAGAAAATATGGGAGATGGATCAAGACGCTTGATCAGATCCCTGATGAAGAATTGGATATTCTGCGGGACCGCGGCTTTACAGGCTTGTGGCTGATCGGTCTATGGGAGCGCTCGCGGGCATCACAGCGCATCAAACAGCGCATGGGTGACCAGGATGCGGTCGCATCGGCGTATTCGCTGTATTCCTATGATATTGCGAATGACCTCGGCGGTTGGTCAGCGTTGGAGAATTTGCGCACGCGCGCCTGGCAGCGCGGCATCCGCCTGTCTGCTGACATGGTCCCCAACCACATGGGCATCGACTCGCAGTGGGTGATCGAACATCCTGATTGGTTCCTGTCCCTCCCATATTCACCCTATCCATCCTATACCTTCAACTCTGAAAATCTTGCCGATGATCCGCGGGTGGAGATCATCCTTGAGGATCATTATTACGATCATTCCGATGCGTCGGTCGTCTTCAAGCGCCATGACCGCGAGACGGGCGACACGCGTTACATCTATCATGGCAACGATGGCACGTCTTTTCCGTGGAACGATACGGCACAGCTCGATTACTCCAAAGCAGAAGTGCGCGAAGCGGTCATCCAGACCATCTTGCACGTGGCGCGTAACTTCCCGGTCATCCGCTTCGATGCGGCGATGACGCTTGCCAAGAAACACATCCAGCGCCTGTGGTTCCCCGAACCCGGCGCGGGCGGCGCGATCCCGTCCCGGTCCGAGCACGGCATGACCAGGTCCGAGTTTGACACGGCGATCCCCGAGGAGTTCTGGCGCGAGGTCGTGGACCGGGTCGCGGCGGAAGTCCCCGATACGCTGCTCCTTGCCGAAGCGTTCTGGCTGCTCGAGGGATATTTCGTCCGCACGCTCGGTATGCACCGCGTCTACAACTCTGCATTCATGCATATGCTGCGCGATGAGGATAACGCCAAGTATCGCCTGGCGATCAAGAACACGCTGGAATTCGATCCGCAGATCCTCAAGCGCTACGTCAACTTCATGAACAACCCCGATGAAAAGACCGCCATCGAGCAGTTCGGCGACGGCGATAAATATTTCGGTGTGTGCACTGTGCTGGCAACATTACCCGGTCTGCCCATGTTCGGCCACGGACAGGTCGAGGGCTTCCGCGAAAAATACGGGATGGAGTTCCGCAAGCCGAAGATGGACGAGCGACCCAACGAAGGACTCATCGGCGGACACGACTGGAAGATCTTCCCGGTCCTTCACCGCCGATACCTGTTCGCAGATGTCGAGCAGTTCTTCCTCTACGACCTTTATCGCTCCGATGGCTCCGTGGATGAAAATGTCTTCGCCTATTCAAACGTCCATCAGGACGAACGCGGACTCGTCCTTTATCACAATCGCTTTGCCGATACCCGAGGCTGGGTCAAAACCTCCGCCGCTTATCTAGATAAAGCGACAGGTGATCTGCGGCAAAAATCCCTCGCCGAAGCGCTGGGACTGCCGTTCGAAGGCTACGTCATCTTCAAGGATTACGTCACGCACCTTGAGTACATCCGCTCGTGCGAGGAACTCTGGGGCAAGGGACTGTACGTCGAACTGCAAGCCTACCAGCACCACGTCTTTATGGACTGGCGCTTTGTGGACGATCCGCGTTGGGGCGAGGTTCATACCGCGTTGAATGGCGCGGGCGTGGACTCCATGTCTGCGAAGTGGGATGAGTTGTTTGGCGTGAAAGAGAAAGCGGTTGATGAGGAAGTTAAGGTCAAGAAACCGGGAAAGAAAACTGGGGCAAAGACATCGTCCTCGAAGAGGAAAGAGGAAAGAGGAAAGAAGGCTGCTGTCAAAAAATCTGTGAAAGAGACGAAGAAAGTTCCCACCAAAACGAAACCTGCTGAGAAGAAGTTAACGTCGAAGAAGCCATCAAAAGGGAAATAGGAATTGGACTAACGCGACGACTGATGACCGAGGTGTTTGTCCAAGGATTTCGCCTGAAAAAATAGGTTGCTGCAAAATCTGGTTGGCTGACGCGGCTGTGTTATTTTAATCCGCCGAATTGGATTTCTCTGAAATTATCAATATAAAGGATGCCGTTAACGGCTTGTATTAAAAAGGTCCAGGCTAGACCTGCTTGATCTTCACCAAAACTCTTGCGATATTCAAGCCTGCTTGCTGGATTTGATAAGTCCCATGTGACTTCAAGAAGCTCCCCGCCGGGAAGAACAGCAATGAGGATCGAATAGGTCATCCCTGGTTCAAAGTTTAAATTGCCCGAGAAATCTCCCCAAACAAATTCCCTGCCTTCATATCCGTCCACCATAGGGAAGCCGTTTTCAAAGTAAATTCCAAACCGTCTATACTGATCTGTATCATATCCTCCATAATTCAGGTGGATTGTAAAGGTGGGTGACTCGGAAAAACTAAAATCTGTAATGACACCCTCGCCCGCCAGGAACTCTCTTTTGCGCCAGACCCCGTCCCAGTTCTCATTTCCAATGATCTCTAGAACGCCGTCGTTGATGTCGCCAATCTGAAATCCCCACCCATCTCCGCCAGGGTCATCGAATGTGTCCAAATTGACGACTCGCACATCATTCAGAAATTCAGAAGCTACATCAATTTCAGGTGCTGATAGATTTGAACTGGTTGGAAAAGCAGTGTTCGTGGATATGGAACTGCTTTCTTTTGTTGGTACATCCGTTGTAAAGGGGGAGGCAGTGGAAGCAGATCCTGTGATAGGTATGGAGAGCGAATAGAGTCTATAGCCGATCCATGCCATGCCAATACCGATAATACATATAACCATTAATATTCCTGCGGAAATGATCCATACATTGGACGGTCTTCGACTTTCGGATTCAAAGGCGGGAGCCGATGTGGAAGATCGAGCGCCGGTTGTCCCCTTTTTTATAAAAGGTCTCTTCATCTCCAAGGTTTGTTTTTCTTCGATGTAGAAGGTGATGGCTGAGAGTAAGGCGTTTAAGCCTTCATCTTCATCTTTGCGAAAATCCACGTATTGGCGCGTAACCAGCCGGATGGGTAGTGACATATCTTCGGTTCCCCTTACGAGGATCGGGAAGACGCGCTTTTGAAATTGATCAGAATAGGTGATCTCGCGTCGTACCCACTCGGAATTTTTCGAATCTGGCGACAGGATCACGATCACAACAAATGCATTCTTGATCGCATCTTCGATGGATTCTTCCCAGGCTGCGGTTCCCGGTATCAGTTTTTCGTTGTCCACCCATACTTTGAAGCCATGATCGCGTAAAAAGAATGCGATCTTTCGCATGGTCTCATCGTCCCTACGGCTGTAACTTATGAATATGGGGTTGGCAGGCAAAATGGGCATGGTTACTCTATTCTCCTATACGGATAAAATCAAAGCACTAACGTCAGAGCCCTGTTTGGTGGAAGCCGCCATGAAATTCAGGCTGAATTCTATCACCCTATTCGTTTTCGTTGGCATTGACCGTTCTGAGGATGGGCTAAATGGATGGTCTGATAAGCTATATCGACTGGAAGTTGATATAGCTTACTTTCCCCCAGATAGAACAGAGGTCGGACCTATTTGCCTTCCCTGATTTGCCAAATCGTGAAAAAGCCACCAGCCAAACAGACGAAGAAAAAAAGTGGGAGAGAAGAAGTCAGTTTAGGAATTTGATGTAGTGGGAACTCGCCATCTATTTCCCCCACCTGGGCTGATAGTCACAATAACCGTTGTTCGTCAACCGGCGCAGGTCGGAGCCATCCACGCGCATGATGTAAATTTCGCAGGAGGCAAGATCCTTGCCTGCAACATTGGTGTAGCCGGAGAACGTGATCCATTTGCCGTCCGGTGAAATGCTTGCTCCCTGTGCGTTCAGCCCTCCCGGGGAAACCTGCTCCAGGTTGCTGCCATCCGCATTCATCAGATAGACCTCGTGCGCCCACGCGCCGCCCATATCGAGCGAGATCAGGTCATTGACCGACCAATCGCTACGCCCGCGCGTGTCGATGGAAGCATTGAGCAGCTTGGGTTCGCGTCCGTTGAAGTCGATGACATAAAGCTTGTTGTTCTCTCCGCGTCCCAATGCGAACAGGACCTGGGTTCCATCCGGCGACCAGGTACCGTCATGTACATCCCTGCCTGGTTCACTATAAAATTCATGCGGATCGCTGCCATCCCGGTTCATGATCCACAATTGCAGGTTGTTGACCCTGTTATTCCCAATTGGATAATGGAAAATGATGAATTTGTTGTCGGGTGAGATTTCAGGCGAACCAAGGCTCCGTTCCAGGTTTGTCAGTTGCATTGATTTGCCGGTGTTGATGTTCAACTCGTAGATTTCGGAGGTCTCTCCATCGCTCACGACATAGACGGCGGATTCCCCATCCGGTGAGGGGTTGGCGTTGAAACTGGCAAGCGATGTGTCAGTGAGTCGCCGCCAGTTGGAACCGTCCGCGTTGATGATGCAGATCTCATCTCCCTGAACCTGGCAGGTATAAATGATCCTGCCTGTAGGTTCGTCCTGGGCAGTGACGGGCTTTGTGGCGGTTTCCGTAATAGCCGGGTCGACATCGGGCGGGGTGGTGGCGGGCACAGGTGTTTTTGTGCCGTTGATGATGGCGTTGACCGCGAACGCCAATCCGCCGAGACAGGTCAGCCCGAACAGCGCAATCGCGCCCGGAATGGCAAACTTTTTGAAATCGATGCTGGAAAGATCGAAGGATTTCTTCTCCTCTTTTTTTCGCTTGCTGATGACAGTGGTTCCAAGAAAATCGTTGAGCGTATCCGCAAGATAATCCATCCCCTTGTTGAAATTTCTGCGCAGATCCACGCGCTGGTGGCTGGAAAGCCGTAACGGGATGGAGTCGTTCTCATCGCCCCGGATCAAGACCGGAAAGATCCGTTTGTCGTTCTCCTCCGCGAAACTGACCTCACGACGCACCCATTCGGAATTATTGGAACCCGGCGACAGCAATACGATCACCCCGGATGCCCCCCGGATCGAGCGCTCGACCTCCCGTTCCCATGCAGGCGTGCCGGGAATGAGGTTTTCGATATCCACCCAGACATTGATACCGCGTTCGCGCAGTTCCCGGATCACCTTTTGCTGCAGGGCGGTATCCTCACGGCTGTAACTGATAAAGAGATATGGAGCGCTCATTTGGATCCTCTCTCGCCAGAATTCCTGCCATTATAGGATAAAAAGCGAATCCGGTAAACGAAAAGAGCGAGGCGTATGCCTCGCTCATCGATCTGCACCAGTTTTATCCGCGTTCATCCACTTCGTTTGGGTGCTTCGGATAATTCGGTGACTGCCTGCGGAACTCGTAGTTTTCCATGACGGCTTCGATGATCTCCTTTTGTTTTTCGCTCACCGATTTGAATTCCATGCCCACGTTGAAATACTCGGGGCTGAGGTCCGGTTTACAGTAGGCAACGCGCGCGGAAAGCGACATGCTGGATTCGGAAAAGTTTTCCAGTTCAGGCAGTTGGATCGAGACGGAAAGTTCAGTATCGGGCTTGATTTCATGGTCACTGATGACCATTGCGCCAAGCAGGTTGATGTCCCCAAGATAACCGATCAAATAACCCCCGCGCAGGTCGAAGACCTGTGAGTAGGACATCAGATCCTTGCGCGGCTGTTTTCTGCGTTCGTCCATTTTTCCTCGACCCAAGTGTACATGAATTGAACGCCAAAATCAATTGTATTCGCATC
>DIDP01000054.1 GCA_002418205.1 Anaerolineales bacterium UBA5797
GATCATTATCTCGGCAAGGAGACCGTGCAGAACATCCTGGTCACGCGCTTCGCCAACACGATCTTCGAGCCGTTATGGAACCGCAACTACATCGATCACGTCGAGATCACCGTTGCGGAACAGGTTGGCGTGGAACATCGCGCCCGTTTCTACGATAGCGTGGGCGTGATGCGCGATATGTTCCAAAATCACCTGCTCCAACTCACATCACTGGTTGCCATGGAACCGCCCGCGTCCTTCGACGCATCCGCCTTGCGCAATGAAAAGGTCAAGGTTCTGAGTTCGATCCGTCCGTTGAAGGAGGAGGAGGTCGCACGCCGAACGGTGCGCGCCCAATATGAGGGCTATCGCGAGGAGGATGGCGTCCACCCTGAATCGACCACGCCAACGTATGCGGCGGTCAAACTACAGATCGATAACTGGCGCTGGCAGGGCGTGCCGTTCTATCTGCGCTCCGGCAAACGCTTGAAGGAAAAACTCACCCAGATCACCATCGAGTTCAAGGAGCCGCCGCACCTGCTCTTCCCCACCGCCACAGGCAGACTCACTCCGAACATGCTGGTGCTGTTCCTGCAACCCGATGAAGGCGTCCATTGGCGTTTCGAAGCCAAGGTGCCGGATACGATCGCGGACATGCGCTCCGTGGATATGGAATTCCACTATGCGGATTCTTTCGGCAAGACGGCGATCCCGGAAGCCTATGAACGGCTCCTCCTGGACACGATCACTGGTGACGCGTCCCTGTTCACGCGCGCCGACGAGGTGGAAACCGCCTGGGGGTTGATCGATCCCATCATCGAAACTTGGGAGGCGAAAAAACAGCCGATCGCCTCTTACGAATCCGGTTCATGGGGTCCGAAGGAGGCGGATGAAATGCTTGCGAGGGATGGAAGGAAGTGGTCTGCCTGGGATGGAAGGATCGAATGATACAACAGTCCGATCTGCGCAGGTCGGACTGTTTTTTTAATCGGCGATTGCTTCGCGCCGGGCGGCGATCTCTTCACGTGCTTTGGCATGGGACTCGCGGCTTAACGGATAAAAAACTGCAAACAGGATCCCACCCAGGAGGAAGAGCGAAGGCACCGGTCCCATCAAGATGCGGATCGCCCAGACGGCAGATTCGGGTTGCTGTGAGGCGTTGGAGATGAATCCACTCCAATCCAAAACAAGCAGGGTCAGAGGGATCGAGATCGAAGATGCCACCTTTTTGAAGAGTGACACGAGCGCGTAGAACATGCCTTCATGCCGCGCGCCGCTCTCGAGTTCATCCACTTCGACCGCGTCCGGGATCATCGCCCAGGTCAGCACGTGGACCGCGGAAACGCCAAAGCCCGCCAGCGCCGCGAGACTGATCACATAGTTGAATCCAAGGGATGGATCGATGAAGATCAATGTCAGCATGACCGCGCTGAGGAAAAGCATCCCATAAATGTAGGACTTGCGCTTATCGGTCTTCTGTGACGCCCAGACCCAGAACGGCAACACGATGATGGCGGTGACAAATACCGCCCCGGCAACGATATCCGACTCGGCTTCCAGATCCATACGGTACTTCAGGAAGAACAGGAGCATGTTCTGGATGATCTCGATCGCCGTCCAGGTAAACAGAAAGATCCCCGCTGCGAACAGGAAGGGACGATTCCTGCGCGCCGCCCGCAACGATTCACGCAGGGTTGGTTGCTCCTGGTGGGCATATTCCTCCCTCTCGCGCGTGCCGAAGAAGGTGATCAATAACGGCAGGGAGGATGCGATCGCAAAGATCACCCCCATTTGAAAGACCTTGCCGGTGTTCTCCGGGCGCATCGTGCCGATGATCATCAACGGGACGATGAATGCGACCAATCCGCCCACAAGGGAAAATGCCATGCGATAACTTGTCAGGGAGGTGCGTTCGTCGTAGTCCTGGGTCAGTTCAGGCGTGAGCGCAAAGAAAGGCAGGGATACCACCGTCAGGATCGTATCGTAGACAAAATAAGCCGCGGCGTAATAGATCGCCAGTGCCCACTGACTCTCGAAGGGCGGACGCCACCACAGCATGGCAAACGCCACACCGAACGGAATAAAACCGAAGAGTAGGTAGGGTCTGCGGCGACCCCAGCGTGAACGAGTCCGGTCAACAAGGTAACCGATCAACAGGTCGTTGATGTAATCCCACGATTTGCCGATGAACACAGCCAATGCAGCCAGCCGCGGGACCAGACCCACAACATCGACCAGAAATATGGCGAAGAGCACTCCCAGGGCGGTATCCGTGAAGGAGAACCCGAAGTCTCCTGCCCCATAGGCGAGTTTGGTAAACGTTGGGACGCGATCCCTGGCGTTTTTCATGTTCTCTCCATGTCGTTATTGGTTACAGATTTTATAACCCTCCTCGTCCGTTATCGTTCCCGTCTGTTTTCCCTATTTCGAGATGACCACCCAGGCGCTCGAATCTTCCGTGATAATGTTCGTATCACCCGCCGGGAACAGCGAAGCGATCCGCAAAGGCGCAAGAAAGTGACTCCTCATCAGGAGCAATTTCTCGGCCAGCGCAATCAACTTCACGCCGAAGGAGTTGATATCCGGTTCCTCGATGATGATCCGCCCGCCGGGTTTGAGCACGCGGAGCATCTCCCGCGCGGACGCGGGCTGGTCAATGACGTGGTGGAGCGCATCCACCATGATCACGCGCTCGAAGGAGTCGCTGGGGAACGGGAGAAATTCCGAATGTGAGCAGACAGGCTTGAGCGTGGCAGGATGCGTCTGCTTCAACATCCCCATGGAAACATCGGCAACCAGGACCTCATCCACATCTTTAAGCAGGGCGGAGGCAACACGTCCCGTGCCGCCTCCGATGTCAAGCAATCTTCCTTTTGCGGGCAATCCCGCGATCTGTCGCATCCTGTCCAATGATGAATAGGTTACCCGCGCATAGATCGGGGCGATCACATCAAAATGATCGAATGGCATGGTTCAGGGTCCCACTGTGATCAGGTCTTTAATGCGTTCGTACGTTCCGGGACCGATCCCTGACACATTGATGATATCTTCGATGGAGAGAAACGGACCATTCTCGTCACGGTAGGCGATGATCTTTTGGGCAGTTGTCGGACCGATGCCCGGCAGCGATTCGAGCTCAAATGAGGAAGCGGTGTTGATATTGATCAACTCTGTGGTCGCTTCGACCACCTCAGGAGCAGCTGTTGGAATGACAGGTGAAAACCCCTCGATGTAGGGAATATCCAGTCTTTCGCCATCTTCCAGCAATTGCGCCAGATTGATGGTTTCCTTGTCCGCTTCTGCAAGGAAACCGCCTGCGGCGGAAACCGCATCCTGCACTCTTGCGCCTTTAGGCAGGGCATACACACCCGGGCGCGGCACAGCACCGGTGATATGAACGATGATCGGCTTGTCTGTCGGCACCGGCCGGAGGGTCACCGCCTCCCCGCCAGGGTTGCGCGCCACCACCCAGACAAGGGCAGCAACGAACAACCCGAAGAGAATTCCCGAAATCATGTACAGGATGGATTTGAAATTTTGCATTGACGTTATTTTACTGCAACTTCATCACAAGCAGGCGTTCTTCCCTCCGGGCAAGTGTTGTTGCCAACCCCGCCAGTTTGCTGATCCGTTGAAAATAGCGCGGCATCTCCTCGTAGGGAATCCCGCGAAAACCGAACTTCTCGTACAACTTTCCCAGCGACGATTCGCACATCAAATACAAGGGGCGCGGACTGTCCTTCAAAAGGTGTTCGATGATCGCCCGCGCAACGCCCTTTCCGCGATGTTGAGGATACACGGCAAGCGAAGCCAGTTCAAGGATGTCCGTCCCGTGAGGCTTGATCTGACCGATCCCAAGCACCTGGTCCCGGTCATCCACTGCGACGACAAAACGCCTCCAATCCAGACCCATCGGGTTGATCCCGGTTAAATGAATCAGGTCTCGTATTTGACTTGATTCCGTTTCCCGCGCGGGGCGCAGCTTAATCGTTGACATGATGAGGTGATGTTTACACCAACCCCGCCGCGACGATGATGATGAACGTGGCGATGAACCAGTGGATGAGGAACGGCCAGACGAACGATTTTGTCCGGTAGGCGACCCAGCCGAAGGCGAACCCGCCAAAGATGGTGGAGAGGGTCTCCACCTCGGGCTTGCCATTGTGCATCAACGCGAACGGGACAGCCTGCAGCCACAGGGATTCCGGTCCGAACTTGCGGAGGTACCCGAACAATATCCAACCGCGAAAGAGGAATTCCCATCCGATCAAATCAAGGAAGGTCGTCCACGGCAGTCCGTACGTGTAGGGCCTGTAATATTTCTGCATGGAATCGTCGCCGCTTCCCAGAACCCAGATGACCGGAGCCATGACCAAAATTCCGATGACCGTGATGAGAAGACCAGCCTTCCAGTCACCGAACGAGAACCCATATTCCTTCGGGTTTTCCCGGAAGAAGAGGAAGATAACCAGGAGCGGGATCACGAGATAGAGGATCGTGCGGTCCCAATATTTGTATGGGGTGAACTTGTGATAATAATCCATCATCAACAGCAGGGTGGAAACGATCGTGATGGTGACGATCTTCCAGTCAAAATGCAGTTTTTCGCCGAGGAGATATTTCATGGTCATCAATAGGGGAAGTAGGTCCTGTTTCCATTCGGTCCCAGGAGTTGCGCAATTTTATCCCAGTCACGCGTGAGTTCAAACCCCCAGTTGGTTACAAGGAACAGCGCCGCAACGATGGCAAAAACGACCATCACCCTGCCGTAGGCGGATTCCCGCCAGGGGGCGGACAGCGCGCCCAATCCGTTCGCCCAAAACTGCGCGGCGAGAATGGCGATATACGGGACCAACGCAAGGTGGAACCGGTCCTCAGAAAGAATAAAAACATGCGGGAGGATATAACAAACGAATAATGCTCCGAGCAAAATGTGTTCGGGCTTCCAACGAAGAAGAGACAACCCCAAGGCGGCAGAAATGGCGATCACAACGAATGGCACCAACAAGATGGCGGAGACCGTCAGCAACAATGGAAGTGGCACAAATCCGATGATGTTGTTCGAGTAGAAATACATCAACACGCGTTTTTCAAGCCCGAAGAAAAATCCAAGCCGGTTGACGGCAAGCGGGATGAACCTTTCGGGCCGGGCTTTGATAAATTCCACCGCCTTTTGCGTACCGATCCTGTCACGTTCGGCATCGTCGAGAACTGTCAACAGGTCAAGCGATGGACCAAACACAAAGGAACCATTCCCTTGTGGATGATATCCGAGATACAGGTTGTAGCCCATCGAAGTCTCGATACCGGTCAATTTGTGATGCAAAAGAGAGTTGCGGACGATCCAGGGGGTAACAATGATGGTAAAGGAAAGCACTGCAAGGAGGGCGCGTTTCCCGTGCCAGTACAACAGAAGGAGGAAGGCGGCAACCGCGAACGGAAGGATGACGGAGCGCGTGAGGGCGGTGAGTCCGAGAAAAAGACCGGAAAGTAGATAGGCGAAAGCAGATGGTTTTTCAATGATGGAAAGAAGAAAGTAAAAACCTGCAAGGAGGAGGACGAAGAATGGATTTTCCGTCCCGAGACCCAGCGGATACACAAGCAGCATGGGATAGGCGGCAACAACCCAGGCTGAGAGACGCGCGGTCCTCTCTCGCCTCTTTCCTCCTTCTTCATCATTGAAAGAATCAGGAAAGAGGCGTTTTGCCACCCAATAGGTCAACGGCGCCAGCGGCGCGCCGAGAAGGATCGCCTGCGCCAAACGCGCGGCAAAGAAACGTGAGAAACCGGTCCCGCTGAAGAAATAGACGATGGCGAGAAACGCGGGATATAGCGGCGCACGGAACGAAGTGGGAATGCCGAGGGCGGGATCATAGTCCTTGAGGCCGGACAGATCGAAGGTCAGAAAAGAGGCGAACTGGTTCAAATCCGCCTGCGCGTACCAGCGGAATCCGTGTCCCTGCGCGAGACTGCGTGCCAGCATATCGTATTGGAACATGTCGTCGAGACCGATCCCCAACCCGCGCGCAAGGAGCACGGGGATTAACCGAAGGACGAGGGCGACGATGTAAATTCGGAACGCAAACGATTTGGACATGGTTTGGGGACAGGCATTCGCCGGATGGATTTAAACGAAAAACGGATCGCACAATTGTACCGTGCAATCCGTTCCTGTTTTACGCAATGACATGCATCTTTGCTTTGAGCTTTTCGATGCGTCTGGCGAGGTACGGCATGAAATAGCCGTCATATTTCTCCCACAGTTCGGGGCGCATCCAGTCGGTCCCATTGACGCTGCCGCGGCAATTCTCGCTGCCGCAGTAACACTTGAACTCGTCGTATGAGGTGCCGTCGCACATGGCATAGTCGAAGTTGAGTTCCTCGCCCGCATGAATATCACGCATGGCAACCAGACCGATTTGACCTGTAAACCCAACATTGGGGTCACAGGAATGGTTGAAGCAATCGGTGGGTTCAAGAGGCAGTGGAGCTTCCAGATACAATCCTTCCTCGATCTGAAGGATGCGCTGGGTGAAAAACTCCATGTTGGGATCGAGTTCGTCCTCAGCCACAATGCGGCCGCCCCACAGGCAGACCAACTCACCCTTTTTGATCGGCTCGCGGGCAAACACACCGCATCCGCCTTTCTCTTCGAACATGCCCGAGTCACATTTCGGGTTCAGGTAGGAGTAAAACTGTCCGGTCATTCTTTCCTTTCGTTTTGGTGAAGGCATTTCGCCCAGAATAATCTTTGGCAACGTGCGCCAAAGTGACTACTTTATGACATTCCATTTGCAAACAAAAACAGCCAAAGCACAACAGCTCCGAACCACTGTGTTGACTGCAATTGCTTAAGCAGTCCCGCCGCCTCACCAGGAATCAGTTGGAGGGCGGCGGAAGCCAGATTTTATTCGTGGCGCAAATTAGAAAAGGGGCACAAGTATTTCTTCATTCACACTCGTGCAATTCGTGCGATAGAGTTTCTCCTTGTAGAAGTTGGACGCAATTGTAACGGGAATTGACGTGATGTCAATCTTTTCGAGAGGGCAATTTGGGGGATTCGAACCACGCTTCGCGCCACGCCGAAAACTGATTCCGTTTAAAAAAATTTGGCGGGCACCTCAGATGTGTCCGCCAAATCAACGCTACTTCGCCCCGCCTTCCGTTTCTGAACTCTGCGCCGAAATCCTTTGCGCTAAGAAGATCGGAAGGAACGTGATGAGGATGACAATGGATGCCACCACGTTCGTCACAGGTCGGTCACGCGGGCGGACAAGCTGGCTGAAGATCCAGATCGGCAGCGTGGACTGTTGTCCCGCTGTAAACGTCGTCACGATGACTTCATCGAACGAAAGTGCGAAGGCAAGCATGCCGCCTGCCAATAAAGCGGTTGCCATGTTCGGCAAAATCACATAACGAAAGGTTTGGAATGAATTTGCGCCCAGGTCCATCGAGGCCTCGATCTGCGATCCCTGCATGCGCCTGAAGCGCGCCAGAACATTGTTGTACACAACCACGATGCAGAACGTGGCATGACCGATGATGATCGTCCAATACGAAAATGGGATGTTCATCGTACCAATTGCGGAACGGAGCGCAATGCCGGTCACGATACCAGGCAAAGCGATCGGCAGCACCAACAGGAACGAGATCGCCTCCCGTCCAAAGAAGTTACTGCGATAGACAGCCGCAGCCGCCAAGGTCCCAAGAATAAGCGCCGCGATCGTGGCCACAACCGCGACTCGCAATGAGAGCGTGAGCGCAGCCCACAGGTCCGCGCGTTGAAGCGCCACACCGAACCATTTCGTGGTCACGCCGGGCAGCGGGAATGAATACGTGGCTTCATCCGTTGTGAAGGAATACAAAAATATGATCGCAATCGGAACATGCAAAAAGAGCAGCCCGCCAATTGCACCCAACGTCAAACCGAGAGAGGCTTTTTCGCCGTAATTTTTAGAGGGCATCGAACGCTCCCATCTTCCGCGCGATCAAAAGATACGCGATCATGATAACGATGGGTCCCATCGTGAAGGCTGCCGCCAGTGGAATATTCCCTGCCGTGCCCTGATAGGAATAAACCGCCTGACCAATGAAGAAACGCGAGTTCCCCAGTACCTGCGGAATGATGAAATCACCCAGCGTAAGAGAAAAAGTAAAGATCGAACCTGCCACCACACCGGGGAATGACAATGGCAGGATCACATTACGGAAGGTCTGCGCCGCGTTGGCGCCCAGGTCACTTGAGGCTTCCAGTAAAGACTTGGGCACACGCTCCAGCGCGGTCTGGATCGGGACGATCATATACGGCAGCCAGATATAACAAAATGTGATGAACATTCCGATGGGAGAGAGGGATAGTGACGAACCGCCGATGCCTGGAATGGACAGGATCCCATCCAAAACAAACTGCAGACCAAATAAATTAAAGAACCACGAAACAATGCCTTCCTTTGCAAGGATCAATTTCCACGCATACACACGTACCAGATAACTTGACCACAACGGAATGGTCACGGCAATGTATAGATAGGTCTTCATCCGCGGGGAGGCAAAACGGGCAATGTAATATGCGAGCGGGAATGCGATGATCCCGTCCGCGATGGTCACCGCGATCGCCATGCCTGCCGTCCGCCCGAAGATGCCGAGATTTGTGGAGGTAAACAGCTTGGCATATTGCTCAAGCGTGAATTCCCGCACCACCAAGCCCGTGAACTCTTCCAAACGGAAGAAACTATTTACAAGCAGGGCCAACAACGAACCGATGTACACCACCAAAAAATAGATCAATGGCGGACCCAGCAACAATCCCAGGACCAGTTTTGGACGTTGATACAAATAGGTGGAAAGGCGGTTCAACATGCCTATCCTCCCACGCGGCTGATGTGATCTTTATGCCAGAAAAGCAAAACCTTTTGCCCTTTTGATGTCAACACATCCATCGACGTGGTCTTGAGATTCTGTTCCACAACCACAAGGTCGATACCACCTTCAGCTTCAACGAGATAACGAGTGAACAGACCCAGATACACAACATCACGGACAACGCCGCCAATGGACAGCATATCCTTGCCAGGTGTATCGGTCGGCAGGCCCAAATGAATTTTTTCAGGTCGCACAGAAAACATCTGCCTCGAGCCGGTGAGTTTCTCCGCCACTTCCCCGCTGATCAAGTTCGATGTGCCGACAAACCCCGCCACAAAAGGCGTGGCTGGTTTTTCGTAAATATCAGCCGGTGTTCCAACCTGTTCGATCTTGCCGAGATTGAACACAGCAATGCGGTCGCTCATCGTCAACGCCTCTTCCTGATCGTGAGTCACGAAGATAAAAGTGATTCCCACGCGTTTTTGGATCGCCTTCAGCTCGACCTGCATCTGCTGGCGCAGTTTCAAATCCAATGCGCCAAGAGGTTCGTCGAGGAGAAGAACTTTGGGATGATTGATCAGGGCACGGGCCAGCGCGACGCGTTGTCTTTGTCCGCCGGAGAGTTGCGATGGTTTGCGATATCCAAATCCCGGCAACTGCACCAGATCAAGCATTTCATCCACCCGATCCCTCCGCTCCGGTTTGGACACGCCTTTGATCATCAAGCCATACGCGATATTCTCATCAATGGTCATATGCGGAAACAAGGCATAATCCTGAAAGACCGTGTTCACATCCCGTTCATAAGGAGGCAAGTCAGAAACATCCTGCCCATATAAGTGAATCGTTCCACGCGTGGGGCGGTCAAAGCCAGCGATCATGCGCAGGCAGGTTGTCTTCCCTGAACCCGAAGGCCCCAACATGGAAAAGAATTCACCATCCTGAATTTCGAGATCGACCTGATCAACCGCCTTTACCTCCCCGAAATGACGGCTCACTTGTTCAAAACGTACAGCAGAAGTTGTCATGCAGTTTCGGCGCTCCGTAAGGCTTCGGGCAGGGACTATGTCCCTGCCCGAAGTTTATGTTGAATTACTGACTGATGATGCCGACGTAGGCCTCAACCCATTTGCTGTAAGGGACACAATCACCCTTTCCAGTGCTGCACTCGGAGGTTGGGGTGCGCCAGAACCAGATCTTATCGAAATTATCGAAGCCGTTCACGGCACAGCCTTCATCGCCAAGAAGTTCATTGCCGGAACACGCCGCGGGCACGGACGGGACCGAACCGAACCAGGAAGCAAGATCGCCCTGAAGTTTGGGATTCAATGACCACTCAAGCCACTTATATGCACAGTTCGGATGTGCGGCTTCCACGTGCATCATGGTTGAGTCTGCCCAACCGGTCGCACCCTCTACAGGGATCACAGAGGAAACGCTCACGCCTTCCATGAAGTTCACCTGGAACGGCCACGAACCGGATGCGACCACGCCCTCGTTCGCAAAGTCGTCCATCTGAACGAATGCATCGTGCCAGTAGCGATTGATCAAGGCGCGCTGCGAAGTGAGCAATGCGACCACCGCGTCAAACTGAGCCTGGTTCAGATCATAGGGATTCTCGATTCCCAGTTCAGGGTTATGATATTTGAGATACAAAGCTGCATCAGCCATGTAGATCGGGCCATCATAAGCCTGCACACGTCCCTTGTTCGACTGACCATCCGGCAGGGTCATCTCAACAAAGGTCACATCCCATGAAGTCGGCGGTTCAGGGAAGACATCGGTGTTGTACATCAACACATTCGGGCCCCACTGATACGGAACGCCATAATGCACCCCGTCAACCGTATGCCACGGAGCTTCCTTCAAGCGATCATCCACTGTGTTCCATGAGGGGATCAAATCGATGTTGATCGGCTGCACCTTTCCGGCAGCGATCAGGCGGTTGGAGGCATCACCGGAGGCAGTCACCAGGTCAAAGCCGCCCTCGTTCATCAAGGTCACCATTTCATCGGAAGTGGCGGCGACCTTGTTCGTCACCATACAACCGGTCTGTTTTTCAAACTCAGTCACCCAGTCGTAAGCAGGATCCGTTTCACCGCGTTCGATATAGCCTGCCCACGAAATGATCGAAACTTCGCCTTCACCATCACCAATCTCGGTCTTCATACCGCTGTCACTGGCAGCGCCCCCGCAAGCAGAAAGGACCAGGCTTGCAAGAACCAGAAAACTGAACAAAGCAAACCACTTGGACTTCATATCTCTCTCCTTTGGAAATTTTGGTTGGTCAACTAAAACGAAAAGGCGAAAGGGACCTTGGTAAAAGCGCACCTCCTTTCAAGTTATAGTAGAGTACACCCCTAACTCCATTTGGATACGAGCAACCTGATTCAATTATATAAAAATGCGGAATGGAAGGCAATCAACGATTTCCGATAATGACAAGCGAATTATCCGGACAAAGCCGCTTCGCCCCAACCCGGGGCTTGTTTCCTTTTCATCAGCCTTCGTCACCCCTCATCCTCCCGCCAACATCACCATCGCGCGGAAGCCGTTATAAGCGGAAACCATCTCCTCCGCCGTCAAAGAGACGCGCGTTCCACTCCTCTGCGTAGACGGGATTCGCGAAGCCCTGTCCGCCATGTCCGATGAGAAGAACTCCACAGTCACGCGCACCGGCGCATCCAGCACAAATGGATCGGGCGCATCTCCATCCTCCAGGCGTTCCACCGCCTGCGCCGCGGACATAAAGATCATATCCTGCGTCATCTGCGGAGGCAGGCACTCCGCGGCATATCTCCCCACTGCCTGCTTGACCACCGCAGTTTCAATATCGCCCAACAACTCCACGATCTGCGCGCAGGCAGTCTGGTCTCCGGATGCCATGATGACAGGCACGCTAAAGTGACCTGCGACCGCCGCGTTCAAACCGTACTCCCCCGTCAGAATGTCGTTCAACCAGACATTAGCAACCGTCTTCGATGACCACGTATGGTCGAGGACCGCGTCCGGGCTCCCATTACGCGCATGATAACCGACGAAGAAAACGCCATCCGCTGTTTCGTCAATTCCCTGCATCATCGAAAACGGCGAGGGCGAACCCGTGTTCAATCTCGCCCGCGGATCGAGTTCCTCGATCAGGATATTCGAACCGTTCCAATGCCCGTCCGCGATGATGACTTCGTCCGCGCCCGCCTCCACCGCCCCGCGGACCGCGGCATTAACATCCTGAGTCATCAGCTTGCGAAAGCGCGCATATTCCGCGCTCCCCGGCGTGACCTGCTCCCACGTTGTCACGCCTGTGATCCCTTCCATGTCCGTCGCGATCAGAATTTTCATTGATCCTCCTCAAATATTCAAGTGTTGTCATTTCGACGAGCCTTGTCCCGAACAAAGTGAGTGAGCAGCGAGGAGAAATCTAAGTTACACGAGGAGAAAGATTTCTCGCGGCGCGAGGCGCCACTCGAAATGACAATGCGAGTTATTAGATGCTATTAAAAATCCTCATCGTCTCATGGTCCATCTTTCAATCAATCTTCCCAAAACTGGATACCGATACTCATCCCCTTTGAGCACGCGATACCCCGCCCACTGACCAAGGATGTGCAGCATGGGAACAACCATCACGATGATCATTGCAACGAATATGGATGCCAATAACACGAGAATCCCGATCATGCCTGTGGACGAATCGAGCCCGGCATTGGTACCAAACCCTGTTATGAGAACGAACGCAAAAAATCCAAAAGAATAAACAACCCCGGAGCCAAAATACAAACCCGTGGTCAATATCTGGTATACAACCGTTTGAATGGATTGAAACTTCAGGAACGGGCTGTGTTTTCCCCGCAACACCCAGGCGGTCGCCGGAGCCAGCATCCCCCACAACATGATGATGACCGCAAAATGTCCCATCGCCGCGACCCAGCGGTCTTCGTGCTCCTCGATCAGCCATGGTCGTTCGTCATTGATCGAGTCGTATCCCAGATATTTCGCGAGGCGATTTCCCAAAACGGGGTAGCGAAAGTCCCACCCAAGTGCGCAGGTAATTGCCCCAACGACCGGCAAAAGGAGATAAAGACCGATCAACCCAAACATGAGGATCATATGCGCGATCACCCATCCCCACAATTCAGCATCCAGGTTTTCGATGCTCTCCATGCCAAGCACAAGTCCCATCGAACTGAAAATGATCAGGACCAGCGTCGTCAGGATCCAGATGGTATAGCCGAGCGATTGATATCCCAAAGCCTGCAAACTCTGGAAGGAGGCATAATTCGACTTCCATCTTTGCTCCGACCAGCCGATGACCGGGAGCAGGATCCCCATGCCAAAAGCAATGGCCGACAAATGAGACAATGCTGCCCAAATGCGCTCTTCCGTGGTTGGCTTATCCTTCATGCTGACCGTCCAAGTCATGTATTTGAACACGAGCCCCGCCTGTATTTTATCAGAGAGACATAGACAGGTTATAATCCCGAAAGATTAATTCCCGGAGGAAACATGTCCGAACTTGCGCTTTACCCTTTGAGCGAAGAACATAAAATGATCCGCGATACCGCGCGCGATTTCGCACAAAATGAGATCGTCCCCATTGCAGCCGAATTCGACGAAAGCGGAGAGTTTCCGCACAAGACGATCAAAAAGATGGGCGAGATGGGCTTCATGGGCATCGAGATCCCTGAGGAATACGGCGGCGCGGGCATGGATACGCTCGCCTATGTGCTTGCCCTCGAAGAGATCTGCAAAGCCGATGCCTCGCACGGCGTCATCATGTCTGTGAACAATTCGTTGTATTGCCACGGCATCATGAAGTTTGGGACGGAGGAACAGAAGAGGAAATTTGTCGCCCCGATCGCATCGGGAAAATCCATCGGCGCGTACTCGCTGACCGAACCGATGAGCGGTTCAGACGCAGGGACAATGAAATCCCGCGCCACGCGCGACGGCGACACGTACGTTTTGAACGGCCGCAAATCCTGGGTGACGAGCGGACCCGTCGCCGATTATTACGTGGTCTTCATGATGACCGACCCGGAGAAGAAGCAGAAGGGCGTCAGCGCGTTTTTGGTGGAGGCGAATACACCCGGGCTGACGCGCGGCAAGAAGGAGCCAAAACTCGGCATCCGTGCCTCGGCAACGAGCGAGTTGATCTTTGAGGATTGCCGCGTCCCTGCGGAGAATTTGCTGGGCAGGGAAGGCGAAGGCTTCAAGATCGCCATGACCGTGCTGGATGCCGGTCGCATTGGGATCGCGACGCAGTCGCTTGGGATCGCGGAAGCGGCTTACGAAGCGGCGCGCCAGTACGCGGTCGAGAGAGAGGCGTTCGGTCAGCCCATCGGCGCGTTCCAGGGAACGGGATTCAAGATCGCAGATATGAAGACCCGCATCGAAGCCTCCCGCCTGTTGATCTATAACGCCGCGCTCGCCAAGACCAAATCCAAAGAGACAGGCGGGCGCTATTCGCTGGAAGCGTCGATGGCAAAATTATTCGCATCCGAAACCGCGATGTGGGTGACACATCAGGCGGTGCAAATCCATGGCGGCATGGGGTATAGCAAGGAATTGCCCATCGAGCGATATTTCCGTGACGCGAAGATCACGGAGATCTATGAAGGGACAAGCGAGATTCAGAGGCTGGTTATTTCGAGAAGTGAACTGGGTTTGAAATAGCCGCGCATGAAAGCAGTTCTCTTCCGCAAACACGGCGGACCTGAGGTCCTCGAATATACCGATTTCCCGGCTCCCGAACCAAAGCCCGGCGAAGCGTTGATCCGTTTGCGCGCCGCGGCGCTCAACCGCATGGATGTGATGGTGCGCAACGGCTGGCCCGGGCTGAAACTGGAACTGCCGCATATCAACGGCGCGGATGGCGCGGGAGAGATCGTTGAAATCAACGGCGCTTCATCAGACTTTGAAATCGGTGACCATGTTGTCATCAATTCCAATCTGGGGTGCGGGGAATGCGAGTATTGCCTCGCCGGTAAAGACAACATGTGCCGCGATTGGCATTTGCTCGGCGAGACCGTCCGCGGGACAAACGCCGAATATGTTGCGCTGCCGCTAAAGCAACTCTTCAAGCTGCCGGATGATTTCGATCTTCACCAAGCCGCGGCTGCGGCATTGGTCTATCAAACTGCCTGGCATTCGCTGGTCAAACGCGGGAACGTCCAAAAAGGCGAAACCGTACTTGTCGTCGGCGCGGGAGGCGGAGTCAACTCTGCCAGCATCCAGGTCGCCAAATTTATCGGCGCGCAGGTTATCGCCATTGGTTCGGATGCGAAGAAACTGGAAAAGGCGGAAGCCCTCGGCGCGGACATCCTGATCGACCGCTCCAGGGAGGCGGATTGGTCGAAGGCGGTCTTTCTCGCAACGGACAGACTCGGCGTGGATGTAGTGGTGGACAACGTCGGCACAACGTTCATGCAAAGCCTGCGGACTCTGCGCAAAGGCGGGAGGCTGCTGACCGTCGGCAACAGCGGCGGACCCAAATTCGAGATCGACAACCGGTATATGTTCGCGAAACATTTGAGCATCATCGGCTCGACCATGAGCACGATGGCTGATTTCCATGAGGTCATGGGACTGATCGTGGAAGGAAGATTGAAAGCGGTGATGGATAAAACCTTTCCGCTGAAAGAGGCAGGGATCGCGCAGGAACGGTTGTGGAAGAACGAAAATTTCGGAAAGATCACATTGAGCATCGAGTAAATGAAACGTATCCCCTGGTTTGAGATCATTCTGGTCATTGCGGTGATGTCGATGAGCCTGTACGCGGCGCTGTCGGACGCGCAAAACCTGTCCATGCGCTGGTTCATCCGCGATGACGCCTATTACTATTACAAGGTTGCACAAAACATCAGCGAAGGACATGGCAGCACGTTCGATGGCGTCAATCCCACTAACGGTTATCATCCGCTCTGGCTATGGATCTGCATCCCCATCTTCGCTCTGGCGCGCTTCGATCTGATCCTGCCTCTGCGAATCCTGCTGCTCGTCATGAGCGGGTTATCGGCAGCGACGGCGATCCTGATGTACCGCCTGATCGGGAAGGTGTTTACGCCAGCCATTGGAGCCATCGCCGCGGTCTATTGGGTCTTCAGCAGGGACGTGCTGGACCGCGTCTATAAACAGGGATTGGAAACCGGCATCGCGGCATTCTTCCTCATGCTGTTCATTTACAAGCTCTTCGAGTTCGAAAGGGCCTGGCGGCAACAGCCCATCTCACGAAAACAATTGACAACCCTCGCCATTCTTGCCGTCCTTGTGATGTTCAGCAGGCTCGACCTCGTATTTCTGGCTGGACTGGCGGGCATCTGGATCATCTTCCGCAGAACCACGGTTCGTTATCTCCTCCCGCTGGATGTTGTTTCGATCATCCTGTCCGTTTTGCTGGCGTTGATCCTTCGTATCACCTTCGATAACATTTATAAATACTCCCAGACCGCCGTCTATATGATCGCGCTGAGCCTGGCAATAAAGATCCCGGGGGCGTATTTCCTCGGTTTATATCAATCCCCGGTTTTATCAGACCCGCGCAAATTCGTGACCCGCCTGACGGTGTTGGCTGTATCGTCTTCGGCTGTCGCAGGTGTGATCATGATCGTCCTTACGCCGCTGGCACATTTCGAGGGCTTTCCACGCACGGTCATTTTCTATGACATGGCGCTCACGGTCCTATTCCTGGGGCTGCCAAGAATGGCCTATGTCGGTTTAAAGACAAGTTCCAAGGATGCACAAACCGGACCCTTGCCTCTGCAGCAATTCTCGGCAAACTGGAAGACCTGGCTCAACGAGGGGCTCATCTATTACGGCATCGTGTTTGGCGCGCTGGCGGCTTACATGGTCTGGAACAAGATTGCCTTTGGGACCTTCTCCCCCGTCAGCGGACAGATCAAACGCTGGTGGGGATCTCTTTCCGGGAATGTCTATGGAGGCGCAGCGCGCTCGCTCCTATCGTACCTCGGCATCGATTACGTGGGGGAAGCCAACGCCTGGCACCCGGCCTCCACGATCATTGGTGAATGGGCTGAAAAGTTCTACAAAATGGGGATCATGGATTACTGGCGCTATACGCTCTCCCTGACCTTGTTCGCGCTGGTCTTTTATCTCATCCTCCTGAGCAACAAACAAAAGGCAAAGAACGCGGTCCTGCGCCTCGGCATCATTCCCCTGCTTGCCAGTGCGTGGGTTCAGGTGCTCTCCTATCACATCACCGGATATTCCGCATATAAGGAATGGTACTGGGTCAGCCAGTCCATCCTCATCGTCCTCACCTTGAGCCTTATCGCCGGGATGTTGTATTATCCGCTCCATAAATACCCTGCCGCAAATCTTCTGGTCTGGGCGATCGCATTCAGTGTCGCGATATCCATGGGCAGTTCGTTCTGGAAATACATCCAGCACGTCATGCCATACGGACGGACGCCATCCACTGAGCCGTACAACGAGATATCCGCCTTTCTGGAGGAGCATACCGAGCCCGGGAGCGTGATCGGCATGACTGGCGGAGGCAATGCCGGCTATTTCATCTCCGACCGGACGGTCGTCAACATGGACGGCTTGATCAACAGCGCCGCGTATTTTGAACTGCTGAAGAAGAGGCAGGCTGGCGCCTATCTCTCAGAGCTCGGGATGGATTATGTCCTCGCCAATGCCGGGCTGCTCGACCAGCTTCCCTACAAGGGTCAATTCGATGCATATCTCGACTGGACGGGCGTCCGCTATGGCGGCAAGGAACTTATGAAGTATCATTCTTCCGTTCCGTAGATGACCATCCGCCTCGAACCAAGCCGACGGTTGATTCCATTTACGATCATTGACCCATGCCGAAAAAACGACCTTTTGGTGTAACCCTGTTGCTATGGATGGTGTTAAGCCTAACAGCCTGGGGCGCAGTCCGGTTTTTCTCCGCCCTGCGCTGGTGGGAT
The DNA here is from genome assembly GCA_002418205.1 of Anaerolineales bacterium UBA5797. Lineage (GTDB taxonomy): Bacteria > Chloroflexota > Anaerolineae > Anaerolineales > Villigracilaceae > Defluviilinea. Next base: position 17,772 of record DIDP01000054.1, read on the forward strand.
GTGCTGTCCGAATTCGGGTCGAGCCTCAGCCCGCTATATCTGTCCATGACGGGAGCAGGCTGGAGCGTGGCAGGAGGCGTGCTTTTATACGGCATGTGGAGCGGCAGGCGTTGGACCCCATCCGCCATCCTGATCGCCGTCCCGCTTTGGCTGATAGAATATTGGGTTGAGCGGATCTTCTTCGAAGCGCCGCGCGCCAACCTGTCATTTGCGGTCGCCATTTCCATCTTCATCACCGCTGTTGCATGGGTTGCAGCCAATCAAAAAAACACATTACTCTTTTTTACTAGAAGCGAGGAACATGAACAAACAGACGAGAATCCAGTATCTGAATGAGCAAAAAGCCAGATCACATTCAGGCGGCGGACAGGAACGAATCGATACCCAGCACAAAAAGGGACGTTTGACCGCCCGCGAACGGATCGACCTTTTGCTCGACAAGGGATCGTTCCGCGAAGTGGATGCGTTCGTGCAGCACCGCACGCACGACTTCGGGCTCGACAAGCAAAAATTCATGAGCGATTCCGTTGTTACAGGCTGGGGGACCATCGAGGGCAGATTGGTGTATGTATTTTCGCAGGATTTCACCGTGTTCGGCGGGAGCCTGGGAGAAGTACATGCCGAGAAGGTCTGCAAGATCATGGACATGGCGATGAAGAACGGCGCGCCTGTGATCGGATTGAACGATTCGGGAGGTGCGCGCATCCAGGAAGGCGTCGTGTCGCTGGCAGGCTACGCGGACATCTTCCTGCGCAACACACTGGCTTCGGGCGTGATCCCGCAGATCTCCGCCATCATGGGACCCTGCGCAGGCGGCGCGGTGTATTCCCCCGCCCTGACAGATTTTATCTTTATGACCCGCAACACCTCCTACATGTTCGTGACCGGACCGGATGTCGTCAAAGCTGTGACGCATGAGGAGGTTACGCAGGAGGAATTGGGCGGCGCGAGCATCCATTCGGAAAAGTCCGGCGTGTGCCATGTTGCGGCGGATAGTGAGGCGGATACTTTGTATCTGATCCGCAAACTGCTCGATTACCTGCCGCAAAACAACATGGAGGATCCGCCCTTCATTCCGGGCGGTGATGATCCGCTCCGCATGGATGAGACCTTGAACAACTTCATTCCCGATGATGCCAACAAACCCTACGACATGAAGGAAGTGATCCGGTTGATCGTGGATAACGGACAATTCTTCGAGATCCATGAGAATTATGCGCAAAATATCGTTGTCGGGTTTTCGCGGCTCGGCGGACATTCGGTGGGCATTGTGGCAAACCAGCCTGCCGTGCTCGCCGGTGTGCTGGATATCGATGCTAGCGAAAAAGCCGCGCGTTTTGTGCGCTTCTGCGACGCGTTCAACATCCCCATTGTCACATTCGAGGATGTGCCGGGGTTCCTGCCTGGCACGAACCAGGAACATCATGGCATCATCCGCTCGGGTGCGAAACTGCTGTATGCCTATTGCGAAGCGACCGTCCCCAAGTTGACCGTGATCACACGCAAGGCTTATGGCGGCGCATACGACGTGATGAGCAGCAAGCACATCCGCGGCGACATCAACCTTGCCTGGCCCAGCGCCGAGATCGCGGTGATGGGACCGGAGGGCGCGGTCAACATCATCTTCCGCAAGGAACTTGAAAAGGCTGCAGACCCGGCCAAGCGCAAGGCGGAACTGGTCGCCGACTATCGCGAGAAATTTGCCAGCCCGTATGTGGCGGCGGAACGCGGTTACATCGACGATGTGATCGAACCAAAAGAGACGCGCCCGCGTCTGATCAATGCCCTGGAAATGCTCGGCAATAAACGCGATTCGAATCCTGCCAAGAAGCACGGGAATATTCCTTTATAAATATGTCATTGCGAGGAGGGCTCGCGTTGAGCAGACACTGAGCGATGGCAAAGTGGATACGAAGCGCAGCCCGACGAGGCAATCTCTCATGGCTGGTGGAGATTGCTTCGCAACAAACGCTCGCAATGACATCGTGAGGTGTCATGTTCAAAAAAGTACTGGTTGCCAACCGAGGTGAGATCGCGGTACGCATCATCCGTGCATGCCGCGAACTGGGGATTGAGACCGTCGCTGTGTATTCGGAGGCGGACCGTCACGCGCTGCATGTGCGCTACGCGGACGAGGCTTATTTATTGGGACCGGCGCCTTCGCGCGAATCCTACCTGCGTGTGGACAAGATTCTGGATGTCGCCAAAAGGTCAGGCGCGGACGCGATCCATCCCGGATACGGGTTTCTGGCGGAGCGCGACGATTTCTCTGCCGCCTGTGAGGAGAACAACATCGCTTTCATCGGACCCAAACCATCCTCCATTGCGGCGATGGGCGACAAAGCCGAGGCACGCGCGACCGTCATCAAGGCGGGCGTGCCGGTTGTGCCGGGCACGGAAGATGTCGGCAACATGACCAACGACGACCTGCTCCGCATCGCGCCGACCATCGGTTTTCCGTTGTTGATCAAAGCCACGGCGGGCGGAGGCGGAAAAGGCATGAGGGAGGTCAAGGCGATCGAGGAGATGCCAACCCTTCTTGAGTCCGCGAGGCGGGAGGCCGAGTCCGCTTTTGGGGATGGGAATGTTTATCTTGAGAAACTGGTCGAAGGGGCGCGCCACATCGAAATCCAGATCCTGGCGGATTCGCACGGGAACGTGATCCATTTGGGCGAGCGCGAATGTTCCCTGCAACGGCGGCATCAAAAACTGCTCGAGGAAGCGCCGTCCTCCGCGCTGGACGAAGACCTGCGGAATCAGATGGGAGCCGTGGCGGTCAAATCGGCGCAGGCGGTCAATTACATCAATGCGGGCACGATCGAATTCCTGCTCGACAAGGACAAGAATTTTTATTTCCTTGAAATGAACACACGCCTGCAGGTGGAACATCCTGTGACTGAAATGGTGACCGGCATCGACATCGTCAAGGAACAGATCCGCATCGCGCGCGGGCGTGTGCTGAGCTACAAACAGGACGAAGTGAAGTTCAACGGGCACGCCATCGAATGTCGCATCAATGCCGAAGACCCGTACAGCAACTTCATGCCCTCCACCGGGCGCATCACGCACAGCCTGCTCCCCACCGGTCCCGGCGTGCGCGTGGATACGGGTGTGTATCCGGGTTTCGAGATCACGCCATTCTACGACCCGATGATCGCGAAGTTGATCGTATGGGGCGAGACCCGCGCCCAGGCGATTCTGCGCATGCGCCGCGCCCTGGAGGAATATCGCATTGTCGGCGTGCGCACCAACATCCCGTTCCATCAGACGATGATGGATTCGCACCGCTTCATGGCGGGTCAATATGATACGCGTTTCGTCGAGGAACGCTTCTCGATGGAGGAGGCGGAGGAACATCGCGAGAACCATGAAGAGGTCGCCGCGATCCTTGCCACGCTGGTCGCACACCGCGAGACGGAACGCTCCGCCAACATCGTCCAGCGCAACGAGCGCGACACCAGCAACTGGAAGTGGGTCGGGCGCTGGGAAAGAATGCACAGGTGATCGGATATGAAATACATTACGACCATTGACGGAAAGGAATTTCTGATCGAGATCATCGACGAACGCCACATCAGCGTCAACGGGAAAACATACGATGTGGATTTCGAAGCCGTGAGTGGACAGCCGGTCTATTCGTTGATCGTGGATGGCAGGTCACACGAGGCATATGTCCAGGAGGGAGACGATGCCTGGCAGGTGCTGTTGCGCGGCCGTCTTTACCCGATCACGGTGCAGGATGAACGCGAAAAGCGTCTGCGCGCCGCGGCAGGCGGAGGCGTGGCAGAGACCGGTGAATTCCATCTCAAGGCGCCCATGCCCGGTCTCGTTGTCTCCATCCCCGTGGAGGAAGGTCAGCAGGTCACCAAGGGACAGGTGCTGATCATTCTCGAATCCATGAAAATGCAGAACGAATTGAAATCACCGCGCGATGGCGTCATCAACCGCATCAAGGTCAAAGCGGGGGAAAGCGTGGAACAAAAACAGCCGTTGCTCAGCGTGCAGTAACATCATGCAGGAAACCGAAGCAAAATTTTACGTGAGGAATTTGAAACGGGTCGAATTGCGCCTTCAGGATATGGGGGCGCATTTGATTCAGGATCGCGTGCTCGAGACGAACATCCGCTTCGATCTACCCGACGGCGGACTCCGTTCCGAGGGGCGGGTCCTGCGCCTCCGGCAGGATACCGAGGCAAGACTCACCTACAAAAGCGCCAGCACCAACGAACAGGGAGTCTTGAGCCGGACTGAAATCGAATTCGCAGTCGAGGATCATGACAAAGCCCGGCAGTTCCTTGAAGCACTCGGATATCGAAAACTTGTCTATTATGAAAAATATCGGATGACGTATGAATTGCGACAGACTTCCGGGGTCTTAACGCATGTAATGCTTGACGAACTGCCCTACGGAAACTTTGTCGAGATCGAAGGGGAATCGGTCGAATCCATCCGGGCTGTCGCAAAGGCACTGCAACTGAACTGGGAGGCGGCTGTTCCCACAAGCTATCATGCCCTCTTCGAGCGCCTGAGGAGGACATATCCAGATCTCGATCCCAAAGAGTTGTCCTTTGCCGCACTGAACGGATTGGATATCACAACCGAGGATCTGTCCATCCGTGCAGCGGACGATTAATACAGATGCTATAATCGACTTGTTCCATTCCAGCAAACTACAACCCAGGGACACAAACCAACCGGAATTTTCAACAAGATCCGAGCATGCCTGACATTACCATTACACCCTACGTCGGCGTGACACAGGTCACGGGCGAAAGATATGGTCACAAGTTTTCATGTCTTCTTGTGGACATGAATAACAGGCGCGTTCGCCTGCCCAACACACAAGGGACCTTGATCCGCCCATCCGACCTGGCAAAACAGACCGGCGCCATCCTCGCCATGAACGCCAGCCCGTGGACAAAGACGGAGCCCTACCAACCTCTGGGTCTCGCGGTCAGCGAGGGAGAGATCTATTCACCGGATACCGGAGAACCCTACCTCAACGTCAGGCGCGATGGCGTGGTGGAAATCCAAAAGGGATATTCAGATGATTGGTATAACGCATTCGCAGGTTTCCGTTTCCTGATCATCGAGGGTGCAATACCGGATTACCTGAAAGGCTCGGAAGTGCAATACACCGAACGACATCCCCGTTCATTGTGGGGCGTCCACAAGGATGGACGACTGATCCACCTGGCAGTCGAGGGAAGAGTGGAGGCTGGCGATGGGATCACATTGTATGAAGGAGCGCTCATTCTGAAATCATTCGGCGCGTTCCGCGCGTTCGATGGCGACAGCGGAGGCTCCACATCCCAGGTGGTGGGCGGCAAATTGACCATCAGACCCAGCGACCCGACAGGCGAGCGCCCGGTCATCAATCCTTTTCTGATATTCGATGTAGAAGGAGGCAGCATGGCAACGTATGAAGTGACCACCCAGCGGAATAACATGTCCCTGCGCAAGGATCACAACACAGGCGCGGACCGGGTGGGCTCCATCCCCAATGCCCAAACGGTCCTTGCCGCGGATGAGATCTGGACCGCGCCCGGCGACCTGTACAACAGCGCCGGAACGCAGATCAACAAAGCCGGCGACCAATGGGCGCATCTTGTCAACGAGAACGCATGGATCGCCATCACGCATTTGGGAGTTGTCTATTGTTCGTACAAAGTGCTGACGCCGCCCGATTCTCCGCCTCCGCCTTCGGGCAGGACGGCGACCGTAACCATTAAAGTGGATGGATACAAATCACAGACCATAAACATAACCCTCGAACCCGAATAGCACAA
>DIDP01000080.1 GCA_002418205.1 Anaerolineales bacterium UBA5797
GAAGTTTTTACAGGGTACAGGATATAATCCAGATATGACTGTTCCCCTTACACTTGCGCCCTTCTTCCAGGAATATGATGTTACGAAGTTGAATTCGCGGACTGATTCTGGCACCATCATCGAGCGGACACTGCGTTACGGAACGCGCTCCGAACTCAAATGGTTGTTCACGGAATTTTCACGGACACAAATTCGGGAGTGGATCCAGGCATGGGGCAGTTTCAGCTTGCCTGCGCCGCACTTGTCCTTTTGGCGGCTGGCGCTGGAGATCGAGTAAATGAATGACCTGCATTGGAACACCATCACCCCTGTTATGCGTTCCGTATGGGGTGGATTTACCAAAAGTAAAATTGCGGACGAATTTTATCTGGCAGGCGGGACGGCTCTGGCTTTGCAATTGGGTCATCGACATTCCGTTGATCTTGATTTTTTCTCCCCGACCCAGAGCGATATATCGGAATTGCTTGAACCTTTGCGCCGCGCGTTAGGCGATTTCACACTCGTGCTATCGGATAGTTCATGGGGCAACCTGGTCTTTCTGGTAAACGATGTGCGGGTGGGTTTTTACGGTTATGGGTATAAATTGATCCGCCCGTTGTTGAAAATGGAAGACCTGACGCTTGCCAGCGCGGAAGATATCGGCTTGATGAAACTGGATGCCCTGCTTTCACGCGCCAGCCGCAAGGATTTTCATGACCTGTACGCGCTCTGTCAGCGGATAAGTTTGCGTGAACTGCTCGACCTTGCGCCACAGAAATATCCCGACGTGCGCGATTTTGAAGCGCAAGTGGCGCGGCATCTGGTTTACTTTGACCGTGCCGAACAGGAAACGCCCGTGCCGTTGATCGAGCCGGTGGAATGGGGAACCGTGAAAGCATGGTTCCGTAAGCAGGCTAAAGATTTGGTGGAAGGCTGGTTGAAATAATAATACACCTCAGACCTGACAGGTTTTCATAGAACCACGATTAACCAGAATCCTGTACCCTGTAAAAACTTCNNTGAAGTTTTTACAGGGTACAGGTGTTATGCCATAAGACCAAATGAAGCCACTCGAAGTTGCATCGCCCGGATGCAAAAAAACACCTTGATGATATTTCATCAAGGTGTCCATATTCCTTTTTTGCTGTAACAAGTTCTGCTAATCGGATCTCTTCGCGTCGGTTGAGCAACCACCCCTTTTTGAAGGGTTGTATGATCCAGGGTGATATTCACTTTTTCGTCGAAAAGGATTACCCCAATGAATACAACATAACCTCACTATTCCTGCGGTGTCTCAGTCCTTATGTCACAGAGATCCGCCATCTTTTGAATACGTTAAAATTGCGAGTGAATAAATGGAAGATCAAAACTAACCATGTAATCACTCGTTGGCTTACAGCATCCTGCCCAATCCATGCGGCAAAAGAAAACAACTTGATCAAAAATCATCAAGTTGTTATTCTTGGCGGTCCCGACGGGATTCGAACCCGCGATTCAAGAGGTTGCCTCACATTCTGTTTGAATGAGCATTAGCATAATCTGTGAAAAAAGCTTTAAGTACAATTTCTTGATTTTTTATCAAACACGAAAAGTTTGTTCGATTGTGTGTATCCCTGCCCGTGCGGGTGGTTTAACGACCCACAAAAAGCCTGTGGGTGTGCTCCTGCTGTCGTTACCAAATATCAGAAACGCATCTCCGGTCCCATGCTCGACCGCATCGACATCCACATCGAGGCGCCGCGCGTGGATTACGAAAAGCTCAGCGGAGATAGATTGGGGGAAACCAGCGAGTCCATTCGTAAGCGCGTCCAGGCGGCGCGGGACATCCAACTTCAACGATTTACCACTGCTCAATCTGCTGACATCATTTGCAACGCGGATATGCGCGTCGGGGAGATTCGGCAGTTTTGCCGGTTGCAGGATGAAGGTCAGAGTTTGATGCGGGCGGCGATGAGTCAGATGAATTTATCGGCGCGCGCCTATCATCGCATCCTGAAACTGGCGCGCACGATTGCCAATCTGGCGGGGAGCGAGGAGATCGAATCCGCCCATCTGGCGGAGGCGCTGCAATATCGCCCAAAGTTGATGGACAGCACGATGTGACGGGGTGATCTGCATTGGAATGAAGTTCATTGGTCCCTGGGGGGATATTGATGTTTCGGCTGGTTGTATAAAGGGAGGTGGAATTTCCCGTGCTATAATGACCGGGACGAGAAAAACGCTTCTGTGGTCTGCTTTCAGATCGACACAGAATGAGCCGGATAAACCCTGAACCATCACGGTTATCAGCCTCGGTTGGAAATTGGTGTACTTGCAGTGAAAAGTGCCTAAAATGGATCAACTCCTCTACACCAAGTTTTATATTCCGCCTGCCAAACCAGAACTCGTCCCCCGTCCCCGCCTCATACGTCAACTCAAGGATGGTCTGCTCCGTAAGTTGATTCTCATCTCTGCCCCGGCCGGTTTTGGCAAGACAACACTGGTCAGCGAGTGGGTGGGTCATTTGCGTCTCGAAGATCCCGGTAATGGTCGAAGAATTGCATGGCTGTCATTGGATGAGAACGACAATGAGCCAACCCGTTTCCTGGTCTACTTTATACATGCATTGAAGCAAGTCAATAGGATCGATGACGGCTTCGGGGAAAGTTTGCTGGCGATGATCCGATCTCCACAACCGCCACCAAATGAAATCGTTCTGACTTCATTGATCAACGAATTGGCGGATATTCCCGATGATATTATTCTTGTTCTGGATGACTACCACGTCATCGAAGCGCCAGCCATTGACGATGCGCTTGTCTTTCTGCTCGATCATCTGCCCCCAAACCTGCACCTGACGATCACTTCGCGCGTTGACCCTTCCCTGCCGTTGCCGCGCCTGCGCGCCCGTGGACAGGTCACGGAGGTTCGTGCCGCAGACCTGCGCTTCACGCTTGAAGAGGCTTCTGAGTTTTTCCGTCACATATCGGGTTTGTCCCTTTCTCCATCGGATGTCGCCGCGCTGGAAAACCGCACCGAAGGCTGGATCGCGGGACTTCAACTCGCGGCGCTTTCCATGCGGGGGCGCGAGGATATTCCCGAATTCATAAACTCCTTTACCGGCGATCATAGATATATCGTGGATTATCTGGTGGAGGAGGTCCTCCAGCGTCAGCCCGAAGAGGTTCGGAGTTTCCTGCTCCAGACATCCATTCTCAGCCGTTTGAATCATTCACTATGTGACGCTGTCACAAAACGAACGGATGGCAAATCGTTGCTTGATGAATTGGGGCGTGCCAACCTGTTCATCGTTCCATTGGATAACAATCGTCAGTGGTATCGCTACCATCATCTTTTTAGGGATGTTCTCCGTGCGCATCTGATTCAGGAACATCCGCACCAGGTGTCTGAACTCCACAGTCGGGCGAGTGAGTGGTACGAACAAAATGATTTGTCGTCTGAAGCCATTCGCCACTCCCTGACTGCCGGGGACTATGAAAAAGCGGCAGGTTTGGTGGAGCAGGTCTGGTCGGAGATGGACCGGAACCGTCAGTCTGCCCAGTGGCTCGAATGGGCAAAGGTATTGCCGGATGATATGGTCCGCCTCAGACCGGTGCTCAGCGTTGGATATGCCTGGGCTCTGCTGGATCGCGGCGAGTTGGAGGCTGGGGAGACGCGGCTTCGGGATGCTGAGAACTGTCTGGAGAAAGATGCATCCGAAATAGTGGTCGTTGATGAAGAAGAATTCCGCTTCCTGCCGGCGACGATAGCGACTGCCCGAACCTATCATTCTCTTGCTGTTGGCAACATCCACAATACCATGACTTATGCGCGTCAGGCTCTGGACTTCTTGCCTGCAGATGAATATTTGCGGCGAGGGACTCCTGCGTCGCTCCTGTCGCTCGCCTCGTGGACCGACGGGGATCTTGAAACCGCCGACCAGGCTTTGGTCAACGCGATGGCGAGCTACAAAAAAGCCGGCAATATTCTTTATACGATCACTGGCGCGTACGCCATTGCCGACATGCGGATAACGCTGGGGCGGCTCCGTCAGGCGTTCGATGTATGCCTGCAGGCTTTGCAGCTTGCGGAAGGACAGCCACACTTCGTCCGCTGGGGGATGGCGGATGTTTACTCAGCGCTGAGCGACCTGTATCGTGAAACGGATGACATTAAGGCTGCCGAAGATAGCCTGTTGGTGGGCAGGGAGTTTGGCGAAAAGTCCTCAGTGCCCCGCTGGCGGTATCGCTGGTGTCTTGCTCATGCACGGTTGAAAGAGTCGCAGGGGGATTTGGATGCGGCGTTCAATCTGTTGGAAGAAGCGGAGGCGAATTACCGTAGGGGTCCCATGCCGGATGTGCGCCCTACCGCCTCTTTGACGACAAGAATCTGGATCAAACAAAATAAATTGAGCGAAGCCCTGGACTGGGTCAGGCGACAGAAAATTTCTCCTGAAGATGAGCTGTGCTTCCTGCGTGAGTTTGACCATATCACCCTCGCACGTGTGTTGCTTGCACAATTTAAGAATGAACAAAAGGATGAAGCCCTTCAGGATGCGCTCAGTTTGCTCACACGCCTGCTGAAGGAAGCTGAAGCTGGCGGCAGGATGGGCAGCGTAATCGAGATTCGCATACTGGAAGCGCTCGCTTACGAAGCGCAGGGCGATCTTCCTTGTGCCATTGAGGCTTTGGAACATGCACTGAAACTTGCGGAGCCTGAAGGTTATGTCCGCATTTTTGCGGATGAGGGCACATCAATGGCTCGTTTGCTATCGGAGGCAAATGCCCAGGGACTTATGCCGGAATATGTCGGCAAATTGCTGACCGCGTTTGGAGAAACCGAACGCAAAACACCGCCGAATCAACCTTTGGTTGAGCCCCTGAGCGAACGTGAACGGGAGATACTCTCACTGATCGCCAACGGGCTAAAGAACAAGGAGATCGCCGAACGAATGGTGATCAGCCTCAACACGGTGCTCTATCACACCAAGAACATTTACAACAAGCTGGGGGTCAATAAACGCACGCAGGCTGTCCTGAAGGCTCAGGAACTTAACCTGTTGTAATTCATCCATCGTTTTCACTTCACGAACTACAGTTTTTCCTCCCCTGAAACTACAGTTTCCTGTGGGGATTTTTTGCGTTGCCTGCCCTACACTATGGTCACGACAATGGAATTAGTGAAATACGTTGGTGTTCGTGGTTCACAAGATAGATCTTTAAGAGGTAGTTAACATGTCAAATCGAAAGAAATCTGTCAACCTGGTAATCGTATTTGCGGTGCTGGCCTTGTTGTTTATGGGGGCCAGGGCAAACAGGGAAACGGAAGTGAAATATACCAACTCTTCGTCTACCGAACCTTCATACGCTTCACGAGGTTCGCATCCGGTTGGAATACGCGACCTGGAAACTGATGGTGAATCGCCTTTGGCAATTGCAGTCTGGTATCCCGCATCGAGTGCCAGTAATAGCGCAGAGAAGGTCTCGTATCGGTACGAGATCAAGATGGGCGATCCCTTTGGGAGAGTCTCCCTTGCAACGTACGATGGGGATGCATTTCGTGATGCAGCATTCGATCTCTCGGATGGCCCGTACCCGCTAGTGATCCTCTCCCCGGGTTTTTCATTTGGCGCATCCACCTATGCCTGGCTGGCGGAGCATCTCGCCTCTTATGGTTTTGTAGTGATCGCGCCTGAACATCAGGAGCATCTTGATCCTGCCAATGAATTGTGGCGGTCTGCCATCGAGCGCCCACAGGATATTTTGAGCGTGCTTGCCTACGTGGATGAACAAACAGCGGACGGTGGAGTGTTTGATGGTCTCGTCAACGCAGAGCGTGTCGGGGTGATCGGTCATTCCTATGGCGGATACACGTCACTGGCTGCGGCAGGCGCGCGGATCAACACACCGGAATTCAAGGCACATTGTGAGGAAGCGTCCGCATCGGATCACCCTGCCACCTGGTTGTGCGACGAACTCCTGCCTCATCTCGATGACATGGCTGACCTTGCCGGACTTGAGTCAACACCGGATGGTCTTTGGCCTGCATGGACCGATCCTCGCATAGCGGCCATCGTACCGATGGCAGGAGACGCGTTCTTCTTCGGTCATGAAGGATTGGCTGAGATCAATGTGCCTGTCATGGCGATCGGCGGCACCAAAGATAACGACGCTCCTTATGAATGGGGAACCCATCCTGCTTATGAATATGCTTCCAGCCCGGGAAAAGTGTTGATCTCCCTCACCGATGCCGAGCACATGATCTTCACAAATCCGTGTGAAAAGGTTCCGTTTTATCTGAAGCTCTTCTCCCGTGAGTTTTGCTCCGACCCGGATTGGGATCGAAACTATGCCCACGAACTCGTCAGCCACTTCACCACGGCGTTTCTGCTCACGGAACTGAAGCAGGATTCGGCTGCGTCCGATGCGCTTGTCCCCAGCGGGATTGAACTCCCCGGCATGAAGTACGAAGCGCAGGGATATTAGCGGGGCAGGATCATGTCAGAAAGAAATGACCATAAAACCAATCCGGACCAGCCCATGATCTATCAGATCAGGATCAAGGGACATCTGGGTCCGCAATGGCAGGATTGGTTTGACGGATTGACCATGACGTTGGAGGAGAACGGTGAAACGGTTCTTACTGGACCTGTAGCTGATCAGCCAGCCCTGCATGGATTGCTAAAGAAAGTCCGCGATCTGGGAATGAACCTGGTCGCCCTCAACCGTGTCGATTCGGACCATGGAGGTGCTTCGGAAGCCAAAGACGAAGAAGACAAAATTATCTAAAAAGACTTTTACAAAAGGAGTAATAAGATGAGCTCGAACACATTGACCCTGGAGAAAGATAAGATGAAAAATAACACGAATACGGCATCCCTGTTCAACATTGGAAGGATCGCGGGATTGCTGTACCTGACCATCATCGTCAGCGGCATTTTTGCAGAATTTTTTGTGCGTCAGAGTCTGCGCGTGCCCGGCGATGCGTCGGCTACCGCCGGTAACATTATGGCATCCGAGTCTTTGTTCCGCCTCGGCATCGCCGCCGACCTGGCGATGATCATGTCCGATGTGGCATTGGCCTTGATCTTTTATGTACTGCTCAAAAAAGTCAACCAGTCACTTTCCCTGCTTGCGGCGTTCTTTCGATTGGGACAAGCCACGATTCTGGGACTTAACCTGTTGAATCTTTTCGCCGTGATACAGCTTTTGAGCCGAGACAGTTTTCTGTCCACGTTTGAAGCGGGGCAGTTGCATTCGCTGGCGTACCTATTCTTCAACGCGCACGGCACGGGATATTCCATCGCCATGGTGTTTTTCGGGTTCAGCATCCTTGTGCTTGGGTATCTGATCTTCAGGTCGGGCTACATCCCCAAAGCCCTGGGCGCGCTGTTGATGCTGGCATCGGTGGGGTATCTGGTTGATAGTTTTGCAAAATTCCTGATGCCGAACTATGCGAGCTACGAAGGCATTTTCACGATGGTCGTTTTCGTGCCCGCCTTCATATCGGAGTTGGCGCTGTGCTTGTGGCTGTTGATCAAGGGCTTGAAAGTCCAGCCTGAAGAAACAAATTAAATAAACTAAAGGAGTAGAAGAAATGAAATCCGTCCAAAAGACCGCCAGATTTGCGGGAGTGCTTTATCTGATCATTACCGTGGCTGCCATCGTGGCTCATCAATATGTTCCATCCACGTTGATCGTGCCCGGAGATGCCGCAACCACTGCGAGCAATATCGCGGCATCCGAAACGCTGTTCCGTGTTGGTGGTGTCGGCAGCGAGTTGATCATTCTGTTGAGCGAGATCGTACTGGCAGTGATCCTGTATGTGTTGCTCAAGCCGGTGAATAAAACGCTGTCTTTGATCGCAGCGGTTTCCCGCCTGGCGATGACCACCATCCACGGTCTCAACCTGTTGAATTACTACTTCATTCTGTCCCTCGTGGGCGGTGCCGGTTATGTGACCGCATTCGCGCCGGAGCAGATCGATGCCCTTGTGTCGCTGTTCCTGGATGCGCACCATTATGGATTCACCATTGGCATCGCATTTCTCACCATCCATGTCTTCGTTCTGGGCTATCTGATCCTCAAGTCTGGCTACTTTCCCGCGGTTCTGGGAATCCTGTTCCTGGCGGCAGGTGTGGGTTATCTTGTGGATAGCTTTGCGCTTTTGCTCTCGACCAGTTATGATACGACACCGATCTTCCTTGCCATCCCCATCGCGCTGGCCGAGATCGCATTCCCCTTGTGGCTGTTGATCAAGGGCGTGAATGCCGAGGGATGGAATAAACTTGCCCCTGAGACCGCGTAACCAACTGTCGGAGGAGGGCCGAAGCGAGGTCTCCCTCCGAGGGGCTATCTTTTATAAAGAGAGACAAACCCATGAAAGCAATCGTATCCACAAAACAGGGTCCGCCGGAGGTGCTCCAGCTTGGGGATGTGGAGAAGCCTGCGCCCAATGGCAATGAAGTGCTCGTAAAAGTACACGCCTCAACGGTCACGATAGGGGATGTCATCCTGCGGAAAATGCATCCGTTATTACTCCTTCCCTTGCGTTTGTTTGGTGTGAAAAGGAAGGAGATACCCGGGCACGAATTTGCCGGGGAGGTGGAAGCGGTCGGCAGGGACGTGAAGCGGTTCAAGGCGGGCGATCAGGTCTTTGGAACCACAACAGGTTTGAGCGTGGGAGCGAACGCAGAGTATGTCTGTGTGCCGGAAGAGTGGGCTGCGGGCGTGTTGGCGGTCAAGCCGACGAACCTGACCTACCCGGAGTCCGCGGCAATGCCGGTTGGAGGGATGACGGCTTTGTTCATCCTTCAAAAAGGGAACATCCAGCCCGGGCAAAGTGTTTTGGTCTACGGCGCATCAGGGAGTGTGGGGACGTTTGCAGTGCAGCTCGCCAAACATCATTTCGGCGCGGTAGTGACCGGGATGTGCAGTGCCGCGAATGTGGAGTTGGTCAAGTCATTGGGAGCCGATCAGGTGATCGACTACACTAAAGAGGATTTCACCCGGAAGGGTCAGACTTATGATTTTATTTTCGATGCAGTAGGTAAGTTGTCGTTTACGAACGTCGAGAAGTTGATACCGCACAAGAATCGTTTTCTGTCCGTCCAGTCATCGACCAGTGAAAGAGTCGAGAATTTGATGCTCCTCAAAGAACTTGCTGAGAATGGAAAGATCAGACCTGTGATCGATAAGAGCTATCCCCTTGAGCAAACAGCCGAGGCGCATCGTTATGTGGAGAGCGGGCGCAAAAAGGGAAATGTTGTCATTACAATGATGTGGTGACAAAACCCAAAACCAGGAGGAGCGCATATGAAAGCGATCATATGGACAAAGTACGGTTCACCCGATGGACTTCAGCTTGGGGAGGTCGACATGCCGACGCCCAGGGATCATGAGGTCTTGGTAAAAATCCACGCCTCATCCGTGACTGCGGGTGATTGCGAGATGCGCAGGCTTGAACTTCCGCTGATGCTTTCCTTCCCTGTGCGGCTGTATGCGGGTTTTTTGAAACCCAAACGAATAGCCATTCTCGGGCAGGAACTGGCTGGCGAAGTTGTGGAAGTTGGCAAGGGTGTGACTTCATATAAGATCGGGGATCAGGTTTTTGGCACCACTGGTTTTAAGTTTGGCGCGTACACCGAGTACATTTGTCTGCCCGAACGACCTGATGATGCGCAGGGGACCTTGGCGCTCAAGCCAGAAAACTTAACTTATGAAGAAGCCGCCGTTGTTCCAACTGCCGGGTTCGAAGCGCTTCATTTTCTCAGAAAAGCCAATATCCAGCCCGGGAAGAAGGTTTTGATCGTTGGAGCAGGCGGAAGCATCGGTACATTTGCGATCCAACTTGCCAGGCAGCTTGGCGCTGAAGTGACCGGCGTGGACAGCCCGGAAAAACTGGAGCTCATTCGATCATTGGGCGCAGATCATGTCATTGACCACACAAAGGGAGATTACACCAGCATAAGCGAAACCTACGATCTCATCATTGATGTGGTCGGCAAAGGCTCCGTTGGACGCCGGTTGAAATTGTTGAAAGAAGGCGGGTATTATTTCCTGGCTTATGCCGGGCTCTCACATATCTTGCTCAGCATGTGGACTTCTATGACGAGCAATAAGAGGTTGAAGATCGAATCCTCCGCTCAAAAGAAGGATGACTTGATATTCCTCAAAGAACTGCTCGAGGCAGGTAAGCTCAAATCTGTCATTGACAGATCCTACTCGTTGGAAAAGACAGCAGAGGCGCACCGCTATGTTGAATCAGGGAATAAAAAAGGGAATGTCGCTCTAACTGTGTTGTGATTGCGAAACTGTGAACAACCGATGAGTCAGAATTCGGCCTGTTCGATTGTGTACATCCCTGCCAATGCGGCTGGCTAATTGGCACCCACAAAAAGCCTGCACGTGCGCGCCCGCTGGAGTACCCCCCAATCAGTTGATTCATTTCAAGCCACGAGTGATTTGATGATCTCTTCCGCGTGCCTCTTGAATAGCGAGAGATGGCCTTCATTTGGATAAAACTTCGCTTCGCACTTCGGGAGGGCGGCTGCAGCATAACGCGCCATCGCCACCGGGATGTTTTGATCGTCTTCGCCGTGCCACAACCTGACCGGCATCTGAATCTCCTGCAGGCGGAAACCGTAATCCGTGACCGAGAGCAGGGATTCGTGGAACGCGCCGCGGGTTCCCTGTCTGGTCGCTTCGCGCACGGTGTGGATGAATCCTTTTTGGAGGGCGGGATTGGTCGCGAGAAGCGAACTGTCGGCTTGGGGAAGAAACGAGCCTGCCTGGGCAACGAACCGGTTGGGCGCCAGACGCGGCATGACGCCCAGCATCATCCCGATGAACAATTGCGCCAGGAACGGTTTTTCACGCGGCAGGGTCAGGAAATTGCGCGTCCCTTCGTTGATGTCCTTCACCAGTTCAGGCTCGGTGAACAACGCCGCGCCGCTGACGATGCCCACTTTGTGCAACCGCTGCGGGATCGCGAACGCGCAGGCAAAACCGTAGGGGCCACCGAGCGAATAGGAGAGGGTGGAAAAGCGTTCGATGTTCAAATGATCTGCCAGCGCCAGAACATCGTCGGGGAAACCCAACAGGCGGCGGTTGGGTTGAAAGTCGGAGAGACCCATGCCGGGGCGATCCATCGCGATCAAGCGGACATCGAGCGACTGCAGGAGCTCTTCACCTGCATATAGCGCGGCTTCGGTGCGCGAACCGGGTGAGCCATGAAAATAGAAAAGCGGCGTGCCGTTCGACGCGCCATACTCGTTATAAGCCAGTTTGCGCCCGTTGGGCAGTTGATATCGCTGATCGAGTTTGGGCATTGTCTATTCCAGCCTCATTCATAACGCGTATATTGATCCATGGCTGTATCTGCAAAGGGTCTGTCGCTGTGACGATAGATCTGCGCCATCTTTTCCATATCGAGCGGGGTGCGGCGAAATTCGAGGCTCAGTTGCATTCCTTCAACGGTCAGCACCGCGTATTCGGCCCACGGATCGAAGTAGCCAACGTCGTTGCTTTGTTCGTGATTATATGCCACACCGATACTGCCAGGATTGAAAAAGAAGTTCCGGCTGTCGCGCAGGCGGCGCGTGAATTGCAGATGCATGTGACCGCCTGTGAGGATGTTCTCCGCATACGGTTTCAAGGTCTCCTGAAACTCATCCTCCGGCGTGGAGGGCAGCAGAAACTGGTCGAACGATGTTGGAGAACCGTGGAAAGCAAGCAGCTTTCTGCCGCGACCGAGGTCGGTCGTAACCGTGGGTTGGAACGATCGGATGAAAGCGCGGTCTTCCTCATCCAGCTTGCTCAACGACCACTCGCGCACGATGTTCAGTTTTTGCCTGCGCTCCTCCGAAATGAGATGCGCGTCGGTCTCGATTCCGGTCATGAGCCAGGCGTCGGAATTGCCCATCACGATGGAGCAATTCATCCCGCGCAGGAGTTGGACGGTCTCATGCGGCTGAGGTCCGCCCTGGATCATGTCACCGTTGCAGACGATATGGTCGAAGCCGGTCTCCTTCATATCCGCCAGTGCGCTTTCAAGCGCGAAACAATTTCCATGCACATCGGACAGGACTGCGATTCGCATTTTGTTTCTCCTCTGATTCTCAATTCGATGAGATGCAGGCGTGCGTTCCATTTTATCGTCAGCGCGCTCTTCGATCTCGCCGACCCAATCACCATGTTTTGGAGCGGCGATGCGCTCTCATTCAGATCCCAAGAAAGTTTGCGGCGAGGAGACCCAGAAGCAGAACGCCGGTGACCACACCAGCTGTCAGTGCCCGGCGTTGTCCGTCCTTCGATGTTGCAAGCTGTGTGGCAGCGCGATAGTAAAGATATGCGCCGCCGATCACCAGCACTGTTTCGATCAACATACTGACCGTCGGGACCTCCCAAAGCCCAAAGCCAAGGAGGGGGAGATTCCCGAAGTTGCCTGGCAGAATCGGGAGGTCCGGGCGATGAACGAGCAGGTCGAGGATCCAGTGCGAGAACGTGACCGCGGCAATCATCGTCCCGCCGCGTTTCCCCCAAAGGCGACTTCCCAGCCATCCCGCGATCCCGGCGATCAATAACGCCCCGACGAGGGAGTGAGTGTAATCGGCGTGGATCAAAACGCCTCCGTAGGCGTTTGGAAGCGCCGGGTCAATGGGAGCAAGCCCTTCGATCCCGGCGATCCACAGGAAGAGGAAGATCACGTCGAGCAGGTACGTGCCGAGGAAAAGCGCCCAAAGCGGAAGTTGCGGCGCCCA
>DIDP01000005.1 GCA_002418205.1 Anaerolineales bacterium UBA5797
CAACTAGCATAAGACCCTAATAGGTTGAACGTCCATTTCTTTCCTCCCTGAATTGGATGCAGTACGCCTTTTCGCAAAACGACAGGACCGTGATCTCCATCGTCAACTCCTTGATTGGTCTTTGAGAGTTGAGCGCTGACCATACTGCGCTGCCGCCATGCAGGCGGCATGACGATTATTCTCCTGCCTTGATGTGGTCAACCCCCTGTTGGAACAATGTCACGATGTGTGGATCAACGATACTGTAATAGACTTCCTTGCCGTCCCGCCGCCCCTGCACGATGTGCAGTTGACGCAACCCGCGCATGTGATGCGAGATGGCTGACTCTGTTATACCCACCAGCCTCGCCAGTTCGGTCACGTTCTTTTCATCTTCGACCAATACCGACATAATGCGGACACGGCTCGTATCACTGAAGGCCCTGAAAAGTTCTGCCACGCGGGCGGCGGTATGTTCATCCAAAATAGACAAAGTCATGTAAATTACTCCATATAATCAAACAATTGAGTATATGTTCATTTGTTATATTTTACAACCGATCCCGCCGAATTTCAAGTACCAATTTTTTCCATTCAAACATCTCCCCTTGCAACCACACGTTCAAAGATCGGCAGGGTCTCGAGCGGCACCGCGTATGCGGTCAGTGTAGTCGCGCCCTGGTAAACTTTGCCCGTCCAGTGATCCTTCCATGTTCCCGGCGGGAGCCAGATATCGCGCTGGCGCCGATTCGGTTTCACCACCGGCGCGACGAGCAGATCATTCCCCAGCAAAAATTCATCGTCACAGATCAACGCCTTTTCGTTCTTTGCGGCCAGCCAGAAGACCGGGCGGATGATGGGGTTGCCCGTTGCGGTCGCTTCTTTGGCGAGCGCCAGGATGCGCGGCGCGAATTCGGTGTGCAAGTCGGCGTAGCGGCGGCAGAGTTCGGTCGCGTCTGCGCCGTAGTCCCAGGGCGCGAGGCTGAACTGCATGGCAGGCAGCAGCGCGTTCAACTGCGTCCAGCGGATCATCATTTCGGCGTCCGCTTTTTCATCGTATTCATTACCGCCCACCATGTCGGGCAGAATGAACGGATACCCCGACAGCCCCAGCGCCAGAATGCCCGTCAACACCGAATGCAAGCCGTTATCCAATCCCCATGACGTCGTCTTATCCCATTGGCGGAAAAAGATCGGCGCGCGCTGGTTCTTCCAACCTGAACGCACTTCCGTCAGGCGGTAATGCTTTGCAACAGCGTCCACATAAATCTTTGTATATTGATTGGGATGGATGGTGCGATGGGTGACCGCGTCCGGCGGGACGAAACAGGCTTCCCCCGCGTCGAACTTGAAGCCGTCGAGTCCGGTCTGGACCTGGAGCTGATTCAGCCGTCCGAAGAACCACTCCAACGCGGACGGGTTCGTCACGTCCAGCAGACCGCCGCGTCCCTGCCACCAATCCACGAGATAGGGTGAACCATCCGTCTGGCGGACGAGCCAGCCATTTTTTGCGCCGTCCGCAAAGGCTTGGGATTCAGATTGTAAGAATGGGATGACCCACGCCGTGACCTTGAAGCCTTTTGCGTGGAGTTGATCGATCATTCGTTTGGGGTCGGGAAAACGAACCGGGTCGAAGCCCAGGTCGCCGTAGTGCACCTGCCAGCGGTCGTCAATCTCCAGCACATGATAGGGATACCCATGCTGAATGATCTCATCTGCAAACTGGAGGACCACCTCTTCATTGATGGCAGTCTTGTAGCGCGCCCACGTCGTCCAGGTGGGCTTGGTGAACAGGTTTTCAGGCGGAGTCTCAGCCGGGTGACCGAAATGCTTCACCAGGTTATGGTAAGTGGTGACGGCATTCTCTGAAAAGGAAAATTTCAGATCGAGGGCATTGCCTTTGAAGGTCAATAATCCATCGCCGAGGTTGCCCGTGTCTGTAAAGGGACGGTGCGCGTACGGTCCGCGGTTTTGCATGGCGAAGCCCCACTCATAGCGCGGATAGTCTGCGGGCGGCTGGTTGATGCCCACCTCGAGGGGTGACTCGGCGACGATCAACGTACCGTTCGAGGAGTACCAGGCGGGCGTGAGGACGCCGCTGAGTCCGGTGGGGCCGTTATCGAAGGTGTGGAAGGGTGCCATCTGCAGCATGACGCGGTTCAACGGAAATTGTTGATTGATGAGTTCGCCGCCTCCGTACCAGTGACCGGGGAGTTCGATGGCGAGCTCGACCGGCGAGTCGGATTCAGTAGTGGTCAATGCCCATTGATCGCCGAGCAGCTTGAGGCGGAGGGTGAACGTCGCGAAGGTTGCCGTGACGGAGGAGGCGTCGGTGTGGAGGTCAAGCACAGGCTGTGAGCCAAGCCTGGCGGTCATCAAGTGTACGCCGTCGCGTTGGAAGGAAATGGAAAACGGGTCGCGTGTGACTTCGAGTTGTATGCTCATAAAAAAAATGCTCGGTCATGGGCTTGGCCCATGACCGAGCGAGTCTGATTATCTTTTGAACTTTTTCCCGGTGGCGAGTTCGACGCTTTTGTACGCGCCGTCGTAGATGCCGATGCTTTTGTTCTTGACGATGCAATCGCAGAACATGGTGAGCAGGTCATCTTCGGCGGTGATGAGGTCGATGGCTTGCAGGGTTTGCGGGATGGTGCGGGTTTCGACGGTGCTGTCGCCGATCTCCGCGCCGCGGATGGCGCCCCACATTTCGTGTCCGCCGACGCGAGCGTTGAAGATCTTCGGCACGGGGTAAAAAGCGAGTTCGCTCGGCTTGGTGATCATCACGTCCATAACGCGCATGAGGTAGTTGGTGGCGTACACGGCGTGGAAGGTGTTGTCGTGCAAAAAGACGTGCAAGCCGTGCGCCGGTTTCTTGCGGATGCTGTCGGTGAATTCGCGGGTGTCGTCCCAGGTGAAGTGGGTGTTGATCAGGTCCTTGTGGTGGGCAAGTTCACCTTGCAGCCATTCCCAGTTATTCTTGTGGTCGCCGAGGTTGATGAACAGGGCGATCTGGTCTTTTTGGATCATGGGGATGGCGTGCTCTATGATGGCTTTGAACAGTTCGCGCTGTGCGCCTGCGCCGCCCATGGTGACGAGGAAGCGACGCGGCTCCTTGGCTTTCATGCGGCGCAGGCGGTCGTCGCAATCGGCTTCGATGTTTTCGACGAGTTCATGGTCCACGTGGTGACCGGTGTAGAAGAGCGCGTCGGAGGGTGTGGGTTTGAGGATCTTGCCCTGGTCGTCAAAGCCGCGCATGACACGGAATCCATAGTAGCCGGAGGGCGATTGGACGGCATGTTTCGCGCCCTCGGTGAGCTGGAACGCCATGGGCCAGTTATCGAACATCATGTCCACCACGTTGGTCATGCCGCCCGCCACCGCGCCCATGCAATTCCACATGTGGGAGGTGAGGATGGGCATGTCGGAGGGAAGTGTTCCGTACAGGTTCTTGAACAATTCGCTCATCTTGTAATCTTTGACTTCGGTCTTGAGGAAGCGCCAGGGCCAGGTGACGATCCAGTTGTTGAAAAGTGTGTTCAAGCCGGGCAGGGACGGCTCGCCGGTGGTCAGCGACTCCCACACGTACTCATCGAACCAGGAATAGCGCTGTGAGATGCGCGAATATTTGCTGTAGTTGGTGTTGCACCAGTTGATCACATCGGTGGTGATACCGGGGATGGAGAGCAGATCAAGCCAGTAGGGGGTAAAGCCCATCGCCTTCGCGGCAGAGACGCCCGCCATGGCGATGCGATAATGCCCGAAACCCATACGGATGGTGCTGACGATGACTCCGTTCTCCTTGTTGAGCGGCGTTCCCTGCCCATCACGGACAATGGTCTTCAGTCCGAAGATCTCGTGACCGTAGGGATGGTCCTCCACGCTCAAGTTGAATTTTTCGTTCGAGTCGTACTTGAACTTCTTCGCCAGCATGTCCTTCCACTTGTCCGCGGCGCGGGTCTGGCTTTTGGTGATGGGATTGCCATATACCTGATATTGTCCGTCCTTCTTCTGTAACATGATGAACACTCTCTCCTTGAAATGAAAATTATTTCAAATCCAAAACCTTTTCAACAAAACGCAGTGACAATTCTGTCACCGCGTCCAGTTCGTCATCGAGCAGGATCGGATGTGACGATCCCTCCATCCAATGGTGTTCCTTGAAATAGGAATGAACACCGTTAAGGATTATATCCCCTGCCTGCCGTGAAACCGTGTCATCTTTCCCTCCCTGAAAGATGATGATCGGCTGGGTGATCTTGGGTAGGACGTTTTTTACCGCGCTCTGGAATTGCAGCAATTGAATGATGCCTCTGGTGGGCAGTTCGGGGTCGTATCCCTGCCATTTATCCGAAGCATCCATCTTTTCCCGTTTTGCGAACGGCAGGAAGTTCGCGCCAAGATACAGCTTGACCTTGTCCGCTCTGGAGATGGTCAAATCGATGGCGGGTGCATACAATAGAACGCCTCTCACTTCGGGATGGCTGGCAGCCAGATACAGAGCGACCAGCCCGCCCATGGATTCTCCGGCAACGAAGACATGCTTACAGCGTGACGTCAACTGTCCGTGGAGTGTCTCGGCGCTTGTGACCCAATCCTGCCAGCGGACACGGTTCAAATCCTCGGGACACGTGCCATGCCCTGCCAATAGAGGTCCGGCTACGCTGAAACCTTTTTCGTGCAGACGTTTGGCGAACAGACGGACTTCCGAGGTGGTGGCAGTGAATCCATGCAGAAGCAGTACCCCCACCGCTCCTGCCTCCCAGAAGAAGTCCCCACCCTCAAGATGCGGATTGTGAAGCACATAGCTGGCCATGGATTCCCTTTTTCAGCCGTGGACAACAGTCCGCGTGCAGTGATTACCCTTTCACGCCGCTGCTTGCCACACTTTCGACAAAGAAACGCTGCCCGAGGATGAACACGATCAACGGCGGGATGATGGCAATCGCTGCGCCCGCCAGGATCAGGTTGGGAGTGTCGGAGGCGCGCCCGCGCAATACGTTGAGGGCGAGTGTCAGCACATGGTTCTTTTCATTGCCCACGTTGATGATGACCAGGGGCCAGAAGAACGAGTTCCATGCGTAAAGAAAAGTGAACGTGGCCTGGGTTGCCAACGCAGGCACGCTGGCGGGGATCAAAATATCCTTGAGGATCTGGAAGCGGGAGGCGCCATCCAGCAGCGCAGCTTCTTCGATCTCTTTGGGGAACGTGATGAAATGCTGGCGCATCAGGAACGTGCCGTAGGCGGTGAAGATCCACGGGATGATGAGGGCGGCGAGACGGTCAGTCCAGCCGATGAGCACCATGAGCTGGTAGAGCGGCACGATGAGCATCACGAAGGGGATCATGATCGTACCGAGGTAGAAGACGAAGACCGTGTCGCGCCCGGGGAATTTCAGGCGGGCAAAGGCGTAGCCGCCAAACACGGAGGTGACCAATTGACCGAGCACGACCAGGATGGTGACAAGCGCGGTGTTGGTCAGCGCGCGGCTCATATTGTTCAACTCGACGACCTGCTGGTAATTTTCCGGGTGCCAGCTGATATTCTCCACCGGATCGCTCAGCCGCACGTTGCGATAAACCTTGATCTCGGGATTCTGCGGATCAATGAACTCGCCGACAGTGGTCTGGCTGACGAGGATCATGGGAATCACCTGACCGTCCAGCTCCACGTCGAAGAGTTTCGTTTCCTCGCCGTTGATCGTAACCGATTGCGGATTCATCGCACCGCCCGTGGGTTTGACCTCCGAGAGGTACCGTTCCACGGTGGCATTCAGATTATCAGCCGGGGCATAGGTTCCCACCTTGATGTTGCTTTGGGCAAGGGCGAATTCTTTCTGGACGCCATCCACTTCAACGTAATAGAGCGGCAGGGGCTTGCCGTAGCCAGTCACCGTGATCTCGACGGGATCGCGCGGCAGCATGCGCGGCGGATAGCGGAATGTATCTGAGGGGATCTTGAACGAGGTGGCAAGCATATACAGGAACGGGAAGATCATCACCAGCGCAAAGAAGGAAAGCACGAAATAGATGGCGAAGTTCCCCAGAAAACGGCGCAATTTGTAGGATTGAGGGTTCATGGCTCGCCTCCTAGCCTTCGTAGATGCTGGAGCGGCGCTGGCGCTGGAACTGTACCAGCGTCAGACCGAAGATGACGATGAACAACACCCAGGCGATGGCGGATGCATAGCCCTGTTTGAAATTCTGGAAGCCGCTGCGGTACAGGTACAAGACCAGCGTGATCGTGGAGTTGTTGGGTCCCTCGGGTGGGTTCATCAGGATGAAGACCTGCTCGAAGACCTGCATGGCTTGAATGGTGGTGGTGGACACCACATAGAATGTGGTGGGTGCGAGCATGGGCAGGGTGATGCCCCAGAACTTCGCCCAGGAACCGGCGCCATCCACGGTGGCGGCTTCGTACAGTTCGCCGGGAATGTTCTGCAAGCCAGCCAGGAACAATACGGTATTGAAACCCATGCTTTGCCAGGCGGCGATGATGATCACAGCGAAGAGAGCAGTTTTCTCGTCCGAAACCCATTGGATCTTGGGGTCGACGACAGCAAGATTGAACAGGTTGTTCCAGAACTCGATACCCAACGTAATGAAATAGTTAATGTACCCAATGGTGGCGTTGTAGAGCCATTGCCAGACGAGCGAGATACCCACCACCGCCGCGATGCTCGGCATGAAATAGACCGCCCGGAAGAACTTCATGCCGGGGAGCTTGCTGTTGAGCACGTTGGAAAGGAGCAGGGCGGGGATCACACTGAATGGGACGGCAAACAGCACGAAGGTCAGGGTGTTGCGCAGCGCCAGCCAGAAGAACTTGTCGGCGGCGGCGAAGAGCAATCCGCCATTGCCCAGGGTGAGGCGGCCCACCTCGTCATAGACCTTGATATCCACCACATCGCGCGCCAACTGGTCGGGAGTGGAGAGCCAGGCAAAGCGGACGTTGAGGATGCGGGCGTAGTTATCGAAACCGACCCAGTTCGGGGGGTTGAAGGCATCCGAGTCGGTGAAGGAGAAGTAGAAGGAAAGGATGAGTGGACCTGCGAAGAAGATCAAAAAGCCCAGCAGGTTGGGAGAGAGAAATAACCACCCGTTGATGATCTGTTCGTGATTGGTCTTGGCGTTCAGCGCCTGGGCGACCTCCGGGCGCATCATCGACCATAGGGAAAACCCGAAGACCAGGATACCCGCCACCGCGACAAACCCTTTGGGTTGAGCGAGTTTGCCCAGAAAATACAGCAGTCCATTCACTGCGCCGACCTGCCATAGAAACAACACGAATCCGCCGAGAATGATCCAACGGCTGACGGTTTTGAGGCTGGTGGTAACTGAGAGATTGCGTTGAGGGTAGTAGTCTTCGATCGCACCGAGGAAATATCCCGCAATGGCGATGCCCAGATAAGGCAGCCCGCGCCCGAACGTTTCACCCAGGGCATCGATGCCAATGAAGATCTCACCCGTATTGAGCGTGATCACGGCACAGGTCACGAACGCCAGATAATCCAGGGTCAGGGAGACCAGCCGTCCCGCATGGCTGCGGCGGGTCAATTGCCGGGCGCCGATCAGGCTGGCGAGCGTCGCGACCAACAGCAGAGCAGAAACCAGGATCTTCTGCCAGTTCGAGGCAAGTGTCACCCAGCCGATCCAGGGTGCCAGTGTGCCTGCCGCAGCCAGCACTGCAAACACCACGCGCCAGATGACTTGCAGGCGCAGGATCTGGTTCGTGCGGGCGTCCAATGATGCAACCTTGGTCATGGCTCATCTCCTTGGGTGTTCAAGTTTGGGAAGGGCTTCCACAAAAAGATCACGAAATCACAAAGTCGCTTTGTGATTTGGGGATCTGCTTGTGAGTTGATAAGGAAGGGGCAGGCAGATATCTGCCTGCCCCTTTATGCAATGTTTACTGATTGAAGACTTTGTTGGCTTCGTCGCAGATCGTGGTACCAAAGGCATCAACGGTCGTTGCGCCGGTCAATACACCCTGGATGGCAGGACCCATGATCTTGTCAAACTCGGGCCACGAACCAGCCCACAGCGGACCTTCCGCGGTCGGGGCGGCGGCATCGGCGATGCCATTGAGGAATGCCTGGTTGTTGGCGGGCGGGGTGAAGGTGAGGAAAGCATCGAGCGCTTCCTGGCTCACGCGACTCGGGATGTTGGCGCCGAGAGCGGCGACTTCACCCTGGGTTTGTGCGGTGGTCAGCGCCTGGACGAGTTTCCACGCTTCTTCCGGATGGGCGGTCTTGGCATTGATCACGTAAGCGCCCCAGAACAGCCAGTTACCGGGCGTACCCTTGGGTCCGTTCGGCAGTTCGACCACATCCCAGTTAAAGTCCACGGTGCGGACACCGGGGGTCGCCCAGCGACCATTCTGGAACATGGCCACCTTGCCGGCGCGGAACGGCGGCTCGGGATCTTCACCGTACGGGGTGGCGACATCGTAATCCTGATAGAGAGAACGCTGGAAATCGAGACCCTGCAGGGACTCAGGGGTGTTGAGGGCGCAGGCTTTGCGATCTGCGGTGAAGAAACCGCCACCGGATGCGTTCAGCCAAACGCCATAAGGACCCCACCAGGCGCTGGCGCCGTAACCGTAGATGTCAGAACCGAGGGCGCGGGTCTTTTGCGCCACATCGAGGAACGCATTCCAATCCCACTTGCCTTCCTTGGCCAGTTCACGCGGATCGGGTGCACCGGCTTCGTTGATCAGATCCAGGTTCAGGTACAGGGCGAACGTGGATACATCGCGGGGGAGACCCCACAACGCACCGGAGTCTGCGCCGGAGGCATCTGTTTCCGGATTGTAGGTCAGGTGATACATCGGGCCGGGATAGAAATCGCCCACATTGAAGCCCTCGGTCTGCGCGGCGAGGTCGGAGATATTGAGGATCAAGCCGCGGGTGGCGAAGTCCGCCACATCGGTGCCGGGGATCCAGAACACATCCGGCGCGGTGCCTGCTGCCACCTCAGAGCGAAGTTGATCCTGATAGTTCGCTCCTTCGGTGCCGCCCGGTTCATAAGTTAATGTGATACCATCGAGTTGGGCATCGAGTTCAGTGCTGATCTGGCTGTAGACGTCAATCTCTTCCTGATTGTCCGGGCGTGTGCGCCAGCGCAAGGCAACTTCTTCAGTGCTCGGTGCCTCGGTGGCGGGAGCTTCAGTGACCGCTGGGGCTTCCGTCATCGCTGGCGCTTCGGTTTGAGCAGGCGCTTCCGTTACAGCCCCACCGCCACAAGCTGCCAAAGCAAAAGATGCCACCATGAACAGGCTGAGCATCTTGAATATAAAACTCTTCTTCATTTATTCTTCTCCTTGAATGTTTAGAAAGTGGATATGGATTTTTAGTGTGGATCTATTCGCGTTGTCTCTTTGAGCGATTAATCACCTCCTTTATGCGATGTGGAT
Organism: Anaerolineales bacterium UBA5797; assembly: GCA_002418205.1. Classification (GTDB taxonomy): domain Bacteria; phylum Chloroflexota; class Anaerolineae; order Anaerolineales; family Villigracilaceae; genus Defluviilinea. Next base: position 9,392 of record DIDP01000005.1, read on the forward strand.
TGTCGTACAACCAACTGCGCAGATAATTTCACTTCACGCACGGTACTGCTCTTTTCCTGAATGATATTCAGCAGGATGCGGGTGGCTTCCCGACCGATGCGAGGCATATCCTGTCGCATGGTTGTCAGTGGCGGGTCGAAGTACGAGGATAAAGGCATATCGTCCACGCCGATGACCGCCAGTTGTGTGGGCACCTTCAGGTTCACATCCCGCGCGGCGCGCAGGACTCCCATTGCCATGCGGTCGTTCTGCGCGAAGATGGCGGTCGGCGCCCGTCCCAGTTCCACGAACGAGAGCAGCGCGTCCTGCCCGGATGTGGCAGACCAATCGCCTTCGATGATCATGGTCTCGTCCACTTCAAGTCCCACCTCCTGCAAGGCGCGGCGGTAGCCCTCGGCACGGTCCTGCGAACAATCCTCCTCCATCGGGCCGGTGACCATGGCAATGTTCGTATGTCCGAGCGAGATCAAATGGCGGGTCGCCTCGTATGCCACTTTTTCATCATCGAGACAGACCGATGAGATCGACTCACCGTGCGGGCGCGCGCCCACGAACACCACCGGAAAGTTCTGCGGAATATGCTCATAGCGTTGATCGGAATAGGGATTGATGATGATTAAACCATCCACTCGGCGGTGACCGACCAGCTCATCCAACAACTCCCGGAACGCCTCCGGGTCGGTGGCAGAAGAGGACAGCATGAAATACCCGTACTGCCGGGCTTCGCTTTCCGCGCCTTCGATGACGCTGGCAAAGGTATAGTCTGTCAAATTGGGGGAGATGCAAGCCAGGGTGTGGGTCTGACCGCGTGCCATCGAGCGGGCAATGGCACTGGGGCGGTATCCCAACTTCTCGATGGCGGCTTCCACCAGCGCCCGCGTCTCAGGTAAAACATCATCTCGCCCGTTGATCACGCGTGAAACAGTTTGGTGCGACACACCAGCCTGTCGAGCCACATCGCGTATCGTGGGGCGGGAAGTAGGCATAAACGTGGGGAGTGGTATAATGTTACCGGTCACGTGACCGGTAACATTAGTTTACAAGAACGAAAGGTCTTTGTCAAGAGGCAAAAGCCCATGCCTGTCAACATCCAGTCGCATGACCAAAAAATTCTGGTCTCCACCCCGGTTTATTCCTGGGAATGGGACGCCGAGACCGACTTCTTCACGCTTCGTGATCGTGAAAACCGCCCCATCGGGCGCGGGCCACACCGGCCTTTCATCTGCACAAGACAGACCGGCTGGAATTCCACCGCCTCAACCGTTGACTTCCGCATCGACCGCGACCGCCTCTCGATCAGTTACCTCCTCAAAGACAGCGGCTCACGCCTCACTGTGAGCTGGTCCTTCCACCCCGACTTTATCTCCCTCGAGCCTTTCCTATACGAGTCTTCCGCCGAGGAGGATATTCTCCAGATCGTCTACTTCCCCGAAGCACACAACGACACCTACAAACCTGCATTTTACAGCCGCTATGCCGTGGTGCCCGGATTGTCCATGAGCACCAACATCAGCCCGGTCATGGACCTGCACTCGCGCCTCTCCGTCACTGCCGTGCTAGGCTCCGGTGCCATGCGTGGACCCGGCTTCACGCAGCAATGGGGACTGCCCGCCCATTACTTCTGCACCTTCAACACTTCCGATCGCTGGAACGCCATCGGCGCAAAAAGACTTCAATCCAGCGCGGCGTGCTGGGGGTTGGCAGAACTCCCGGCCGGAGATTTCAGGCTTGAGTTGCGCGAGATCGGGTTGAGTCCCGTTTTGAATCTGCGCAGTGACTTGTGGAAGCAGTTCAAGACTCCCGGCACACTTCAATTGGGTTTTTCATTTCTCATCACCTTCGGCGCCAACTTTCACGAGGCGATGCGCAATTATTACAAAATCCTGTTGCGCGAAAAATTCATCCAACCGAAAACGAACTCGCACAAGAAAGCCGGGATCATGCTCGCGCCGCAATACAACACCTGGGGCGTGGAGTCTGCGCTGGCACTGCCGCCCGAGGAATTGACCGAGTCCCTCGTGCGCGATATTTTTCAAAAATTCCAGCGCTCGGGCATGCGCGCGAAAACCTTCGTCATCGACGATAAATGGGAGGGACGCTACGGTGAGTTGAAACACGACCCGGCCCGTTTCCCGAATTTTGAAGCGCTGCTGGCAGACATCCGCAGGCAGGGCTATTTCATCGGTCTGTGGGTGGCGTTCCTGCGTTGTCAGGATCCGGCGGCGTTGGGGCTGGATGAATCGCACTTGTTGCAGACGTCCGAGGAGAAGCCGTTGTGGCTGTCGCATCAGACATCCCGCTATGGCATTTTCGATGTCACCCAGCCCGAGGTGCAGGAGGTGTTGCGGGCACGCGCCAGACAATTCATCCGCGCCTATCGCCCCGACCTGATCAAACTCGATTTCGGCTACGAACTTCCCTCCCTCGATGTTGCCGCGCCCGCCGACATGACTTGGGCGGGCGAACGACTGCTACAAAAAGGACTCGATGTGATCGTCCGTGCGATGAAGGAGGAGAATCCCGACCTGGTCATTATGTATTACGGCTTGTCGCCGCTGCTCATCGAACACTACGACCTGCACAGCCCTGATGACCTCGTCTACTGTGGCGGCGACTACGACCTCGAGACCAATCGCCGCATCTTTTTCAGCAGTCTGTGCGGCGAATTGGGCATGCCTACCTACGGCTCCTCCGGTTACGACTGGGCTTCGGCCCTCGATATCTGGTTCGACTCCGCGCCCTCCGGCACGCTTGGCTCGCTTCATTGCTTTGACGGCGACGAGAACGGCGACCTGCCCAAAGACGAATGGATCGCGAAATATAACGGTCTCTCCGCCATCCTCCGCAAACAAACCACATTCCAGATCCAGCCCATCGACGCCCACTGGCAGGGCGGTTTGCGTGCCGCGTTCTCGCCTTCGTGGGAACGGCTGGAGGATGACAAGACCGTTCTCATCGCCCTCCGCACACACCGCTTCGATGGCAAGCCTGCCAGCCGCGCGTACAAGGATATCCTGCACACCGATGTCATGCTGGTCGCCGCGTCGATGACCGATGATGACATTGCTCACGCCGGGCGGTTGGGGGTTGTCCCATTCGGCGAAGGTCGTTGTACAATACGACACAGTTCCACTCGCCAGACCGCCGAACTCATCGAGCATTACCTGAGCGGTCGTCAACACGCAACCCGCCTCGCATGTCAGAACCAACACATTGACCTGGAGCTTCGACCCTCACGCGAGGACGAAATTCTCGAATGGCTTGAGATCATTTTCAAAGAGGACCAACCATGCTGAACAACCCCCATCGTCGTTTCAACGCGCTCACCGGGGAGTGGGTGCTCGTCTCGCCGCATCGCGCCAAACGTCCCTGGCTGGGGCAGGTGGAAAAGCTGGCGCCCGAGACCCTGCCCGCCTACGACCCGACCTGTTACCTCTGTCCGCGCAACGAACGCGCCGGAGGAGTCCACAACCCGGATTACACGGGAACCTACGTCTTCGAGAACGACTTCGCTGCGCTGCTGCCTCATCCGGAAAAGGAAGGGACCGGCTCGGACTCCCCTCTGCTTGTTTCCGTTCCCGAGCAGGGACAGTGTCTGGTGGTCTGCTTCTCGCCCCGCCATGACCTGACCCTGCCCGAACTCGACCTGCCCGCCATCGAGAACGTGCTCACCACCTGGACGCGCGCCTCCAACGATCTGGCGGAAAAGGATTTCATTCAATATGTGCAGGTCTTCGAGAACAAGGGTGCGATGATGGGCTGTTCCAATCCGCATCCGCACAGCCAGATCTGGGCGCAGTCCCAGCCGCCGAATGAGATCATCAAAGAACTGGCGACACAGACGGCATATTTCAATCAGCACAACCGCCCGCTATTGCTGGATTACATCCTCGAGGAACAGAAACGCAAAGTGCGTGTTCTGTTCTCCAACGACCACTTCACAGCCGTAGTACCTTTCTGGGCGGTCTGGCCTTTTGAGGTGCTGGTCTCTGCCCACCGACCTACACAATCCTTGAACGATCTGTCCGCCTCTGAAGTCTCTGCCCTGGCCGAGGTCTTCAAACTGGTCACCACCCTGTACGACAACCTCTTCGAAATCTCTTTTCCTTACTCCATGGGGTTTCATCAAGCCCCTGCGGATGGGACGGCGCATCCTGAATGGGTGTTGCACGCACATTTCTATCCACCATTATTGCGCTCTGCCACCGTGAAAAAGTTCATGGTCGGGTTTGAAATGCTCGCCATGCCGCAACGCGATATCACCCCTGAGATCGCGGCGGAACGGCTGAGGCAAACAGCGAATGTACATTACAAAACCAGACCCAACCTCTCGTAAGCCATCCCATGAGGTTTGACCCGTATTCATAAGATCCCTATTGAAGGAATCAATACAATCACATCGGGGGCGGATTTGCCAAATGAGGCATGTAAGTATATATCATGGTTATGGCTACATGTTCCCCATCCAGTGCAATTACAAATCCCAATCTTTCATCAACGTTTCACCGCCTGTCGTCCTTCGGTTATACTGACGGGGCGGTTTCTTTATGGCAGGCTCACTCACTCAAAACTGGGATGTGGTCATCGCGGGCGGGGGACCAGCAGGATTTTTCGCGGCGATCCGCTGCGCGGAGTTGAATCCGAAGCTGAGCGTCCTCATCATCGAGAGGGCAAGCCAGACGCTCGGCAAGGTCCTCATCTCGGGTGGCGGGCGCTGCAATGTGACACATGCCTGCTACGATCCGGCACAGCTCATCACCCATTATCCACGCGGCGGGACTGAACTGCGCGGGGCATTTTCCCGTTTTCACCCGAAAGATACGGTGGAGTGGTTCGAGGCACGCGGGGTGAAGTTGAAGACCGAAGCCGACGGTCGCATGTTCCCAGTGACGGATGATTCGAACACGATCGCGGATTGTCTGCGGGAGGCGGCGAGAAAGGCTGGGGTGCGGGTGGAGTTGAGGACGAGTCTGCTGAGGGTGGAGAAAGGTTCAAAAGGCGGATTCAGACTGGAGGTCAGGAACGACGCGAAGAACTTCATCCTCCAAACGAAAAAACTATTGATCGCCACAGGCAGCGACCGCAAAACGCTTGACATCGTCAAATCGCTTGGGCATACGATCATCGACCCTGTCCCTTCATTATTTACGTTCAACATCAAGGACAAGCGCATCGAGGGATTGTCGGGCGTTTCGGTGGAACACGTCACGCTGAGAATGGATGCGATCACGACGCGCGGCGCGCTGCTCATCACGCACTGGGGCATGAGCGGACCTGCCGCGCTGAGGCTTTCGGCGTGGGGCGCACGCGAGTTGTTCGAGAAAAAATATCATGCCCGATTGACCGTAAATTGGTTGCACGACCATTCGTTTGACAAGGCGCTCGAGATCCTGCAACGCAACAAAGATTGGAAGGAGAATGCGCGCAGGAGGGTTGCGTCTGCGCCTGCGTTTTCGCAAATCCCTATAAGGTTGTGGAGGCAGTTGGTTGATTTTGCTGGCGAAAAGAATTGGGGCGATGTGTCGAAGGCAGAGCTGCGAAAGCTTGCACAGGAACTGACCGCGGGCGAGTTCGAGATTCAGGGCAAGGGACAATTCAAGGAGGAGTTTGTCACATGCGGCGGGGTGAGTTTGAAGGAAGTGGATTTCAAAACGATGCAAAGCCGCGCCGTGGATGATTTGTTTTTCGCAGGTGAAGTACTGGACATCGACGGCATCACAGGCGGTTTCAATTTTCAGTCCTCGTGGACAACGGGCTGGCTGGCAGGGAATGCATTAGGCGAATAGTTTCTTCACACGGGGTTGTTTCAGGAAAGCATCTTTGAGATCGATCTTTGCAAGTCTTTCAGCGATGAACTCAACGATCTTACGCGCCCGGCTGCGGTACATGTCCGATTCCTCATGTTTGCCAAGTTGGGCGCTGACATCCGAGAGGCGCGACAGGATCGACCAAAGGTGATGTCTGGCGTCGAGCTTTTCTGCGAAGGTGCAGGCTTCGGTCAGGGTTTGAAGCGCTTCATCGAGTCGTCCCAATCCGGTCAACGCATCCGCTTTTCGATAGAGTATCTCAGGGTTGTTGATCCATCCCAGCGGCGATATCTCCTCCAGCAATTTATCGCTGAGTGCCAACGCGGCTTGAAAATCGTTCCTTGCAAGTTCAAGTTCCACGGATGCCAACGTGGTCAGTGTCAGATAGCGAGAACGTACCACGGCCAATACGGGGATCATTTTTTCAGAACTGGCAAGCCTCTCTGCCGCGTCCATGTTGCCCATCAATAAATGCAGGCGGATCAGGGTTGTCAATGCAGGCGATCTCCAATCCGGCATTTTTTGAAGCGCGGTTTCAAGGGCCTGTTCAGCCATTTCAATGCCGCGGCTGGTCTCGCCATATAACCCATGTATCCATGCAATTTCAACGGGGATGAGAACAGTGCTGGAAACCAGGCCACCTCTTTCACCTGCCTCCACACACTCGGTCGCTGCCTGAATCGCCAGATCCGGGAGACCACGATCCAGATATACATACAGGGGACAGACACGGCTATATGATTGTCCCCAGTGATTATCGGTCTGTTTACTGAGCTCCCAGGCCTGGTCGGAAAGCATCAGAGTTTTGTCGTAGTTCCCAGCGAAGTAGTTTGCCATGGCAGAAGCCCCGAGATTATCTGCCAGCATGACCTGGTTACCCTGCCGTGTCCAAAGACCGTTTGCTTCATCGAAAACCTCGAATGCCCTGTCATAGGCGCCGATCCCCTGATACACACGCCCGGCATCGTTCAAAGTAAATGCCAGTTGGTCGATGTCGCCGATCTGGCGCGCCAAAGCAATCGTCGGTTCACAATATTCAAGAGCCTCTGCCACACGTTCAGAGAACAGGTAATTCAGCATCAGGTTCCAATTTAGTTTTGCCTGTGCACGGATATCATCCAGCTCATTTGCCAGGCCAAGCGCCTGTTTGAGGATCGTTTCACCCAATTCCGCGTCGTGGATTGGCGTGAGGGTTGAATAGATGGTGGCAAGTGCCATCAAGGATTTCAATTCCATGGAACGATCTTTACGTTCGATGGAGGTAGTCCGCATCTCCTTATAGGTTTCCAACGCGCGGTCATACCGTCCTGAAAGTTCATATACCTGTCCCAATTGAACATAGATCGACGTGAGTTGTCCACTCTCTGCATCGACACGTCTCGCAACCTCCAAGGCGCGTTGGAAATGTGCGGCGGCTTCGGCGTTGGCATACAGGCGTGCGGACTTTTCACCCGCGATCAGGTCATATTTCAGTGAACGTCCATCGCCCGCGTTATAGAAGTGATTGGCCAGCAGAGGTGCGAACTCCTCGATGCGCCCGGCATGGATCCCTTCCATGATCTCACCGATGCGACGGTGAAGTTCGGCGCGCTTCTTGAGCAGGATGGATTCGTACGCCGCCTCCTGGATCAGCACGTGCCGGAAGGCATACTCATTCTGGAGGGCCTCGATCAGACTGGCCTCCTTCAAAAACCGGATATGCGCGTCGAGTCCACCATTGAGGCTGGTCAGCGGTTTCAGGACGCGTACATCAAACCGACGCCCGATCACCGCCGCGTTTTGGAGGACATGTTTGGATGCTTCGGGCAAACGGTCAATGCGGGCGCTCAAGACTCCACGCAAGGTATTTGGCAATGCGATCTTTGCCGAGTCGCCTGCCGCTCTCCAATGACCGTTCTCACGAAATATCTGCTTCGTCTCGATCAAAGAGCGGATGATCTCCTCCACAAAGAACGGGTTGCCTTCCGCCTTCTCGATGATCAAATTCTTGATCGGCTCGGGCAAATCCATGATGCCAAGTAAATTGCCGAGCAACATCTCCGTCTGATCGACCTGCAATGGCGCAAGCTCAATGAAGTGAAAGCCATCCCCCATCGAAACTGACATCCTTTGGATCGAATCCCAGCTTGCGGCGGAATGATCAGGGCGGGCCATACAAATGAATAACAGCGGTTGGGCCGCGCTCAAATCCACGACATTGAGCAACAGGTTCAAGGACGCTTCATCCGCCCAGTGCAGATCGTCGAACACGATCACAATCGGATTCTCCACCGCCAGCCCGCACAGGAATCCGCGCGTCGCGTCGATCATCCGCTGGTTGAGCGCGTCGCCTTGAAAACCCATTACTACCCTGGCGCTCTCTTCACTTTCCACCGCGAGCATCGCCTCCAAAAATGGGAGGTCGCCGCCAGGCAGTGAACAACACTCGCAAACGTAACCCAGCTTGTTACGCACCTCGGCGGGAGAATCATCTTCGTGCGCGCCAACCGATTGGCGGATGATCTGCCGCCACGGATAATAACTGACCGAGCGCGTGTAGGATAAGGAATCGCCGCGCAACCATGCAAAGTTTGCATTGGATTTCTTCAACTCCGCGATGAGCGTGGACTTTCCCAACCCCGCTTCACCAACCACGGCGACGACTGATCCCGTTCCCCCGGCTAGATCCCTCAACCAAACCTTGAGTGACGACAATTGGGCATCGCGTCCCACCAAGGGTGAGGATAATCCATCCAGCCCGCGCAACTGCCCAGGCGTGGATTTCACCCCGAGCACACGATACGTTTGAACAGGTTCGGTCTTCCCCTTGACCTCGACACCGCCTAATGACTCCACTTCAAAGAACGGTGCGATCAACTTATACGTTTCTTCTGAGATTTGAATCGTCCCAACCTGCGCGGTCTGCTCCATGCGCGCTGCCAGATTGATCGCATCGCCGAGGGCGGTGTACTCCATCCGCAAATCCGAGCCAATCTCGCCGACAACGACCAGGCCGGTATTTATTCCAACACGCAGACCAAACTCAAGTCCATGTTTGAGGCGGATCTCATCCGCATATGGCTTAATCCCCTCCTGGATCTCCAACCCCGCCAGCACGGCCCGCTGCGGGTCATCTTCATGCGTGATCGGTGCGCCGAAAAAGGCAAGGATGGCGTCTCCCATCAGGCGCGGGACGAAGCCTTCATATTTATAGATCGGGCGGATCATATATTCGAACACACCGTTCATGATGTCCGTCCAAATTTCGGGGTCCACTTTTTCGGCAGCGGCTGTCGAGCCTTTCACGTCACAGAACAACATTGTGACGATGCGCCGCTCTCCCACCATTTCATTGCGTGCACGAGCCGACTCAAGTTTTGCAACAAGCTCCTGCGGAAGATAACGGTCCATGCTGAACTCGGGTTTCCCACCAGCGCCCTCGACCTCCAAACGCGTGCCGCAGTTCATGCAGAACTTTGCAACATTCGGATTGACCGTCTGACAATTTGGGCATTTCATATCTCACCAATAAAGTTGATTGATTCTAGCACATTGCATTTCACATTTGCCATTGACCTTCCACTTATCATCTCGTACAATCCCCAAACACTTTATATATAATCGCAAAGGTGAATATGACTCGCTACCGCATCATGTATTGGAAGCACATCCCGCAATCGTTTACCGTGGAAGGCGATGGACGCACCATCAAGAAACAACTCTCACAAAAGATCCAGAACGCGATCGACGCGTACGCGATGGCGGAGGGATTGACCTCCACATCGGATTACGCGAATCAGTTCAAGCGCGGGGATTGGATCGAACGCGACGGCGCGCCCGAAGAGGTCGCGTCTGCGCTTCTCGCGGAACTGGAAACTGCGTTCGCCAAAATAGAAATTCCGCGTCGAAATGGAAATCCCATGTAGGGGACGGCAGCCGCCATCCCCTACAAAACATAACATGACCAAACACACCATCATTTTGCAGCCCTCAGGCCGCCGCGGACAAATCGAAGAAGGCACATCCGTCCGCACTGCGGCGCGTGAACTGGGCGTGGAGATCGAATCCATTTGCGCGGAGAATGCCACCTGTGGCAAGTGCATGGTTTTAATTGAAGAAGGCCGCTTCGAGAAATATAACATTGACTCAAAGCGCGAGAACGTCTCCCCCGTTACCATCGAGGAAGCAAATTACTTCAAGCGCAGGCCAAAGCTATTAAAGGATAAAGGCTGGGAAGTCGGGCAGGTGCGGCTCTCCTGCCAATGCAGGATTCGCGGAGATGTGCTGATCAACGTGCCTGAAGAAAGCCGCGGCAACAAGCAGATCGTTCGCAAGACCGCGCGGGAACGGCAGATCGAGATCAAACCTGCGATCCGCAAATATCTGGTTTCGATGAGCCCGCCCACGCTCGAACGTCCCATTGCGGATTGGGAGCGGCTGGCCAAGGGACTGGAGACCTCGATGGGACTGGTGCGCGGGGCGGAGGAGAAACTTCCGCGTTGGTATGAGTTGTACATTGATTATCAATGTTTGCGGACACTCTCCAAAACATTGCGCGATGCAAAGTGGCAAGTCACGGTTTCGGTGTGGAACGACAAGGAAGTGATCCAGGTCCAGCCTGGGTATCACGAGGATAGTTACGGCGCGGCAGTGGATATTGGTTCAACGACGGTCGCCCTTTACCTGTGTAATTTACGAACGGGTGAATTGCTCGCGGCAGAATCCGAGATGAATCCGCAGATCGTGTATGGAGAGGATGTGATGTCGCGCATCCAGTACACCATCGAGCATCCAGATGGCTTGGAGAAGCTGCACAAGGCGATCATCGCAACGTTGAATAAATTGTTGAAACAGGCGGTGAAGTCGGCGAACGAAAAAATAAAGGAGGATTCTGGTCTCGATACGAGCGGGGAAAGCGCTCGCTCTACTCGACCAGTGGGAATCACTTTGGATGACATTTTGGAGATGGTACTGGTTGGAAATTCGACCATGCACCACATCCTTCTGAACCTGCATCCAAACTATTTGGGGCTGGCTCCGTTCGTTCCTGCCATCCATGAGTCGGTGGATGTGAAGGCGCGGGAGTTGGGGTTGCAGATCAATCCGTCTGGAAACATCCATGTGCTGCCAACGATCGCGTCCTTTGTCGGCGCGGACACGAGCGGCATGATCCTTGCAGAAGAACCGCACAAGCAGGACGAGAACTGGCTGCTGATCGATGTCGGCACGAACGCGGAATTGGTGCTGGGCAACCGCAAGCGGCTGGTCTGCACGTCCACGCCCACGGGTCCCGCGCTCGAGGGCGCGCATGTTGAATATGGGATGCGGGCTGCACCTGGTGCTATCGAGCGCGTTCACATTGACGAGAAGACTCTCGAACCAAAATATAAGATCGTCGGCGAGGAGGAGTGGAACACAGGCAAAGCCAAGGGCATCTGCGGATCCGCCATCATCGATGCGGTGGCAGAATTGTTCCGGGCTGAGATCGTCGATTCTCGGGGCAGATTCAGGAAAGAGTTAAAGTCGAAGCGTGTGCGGGAGGGAGAGGCGGGCTGGGAGTATGTCATTGCCTGGGCGGAGGAAACATCCATAGGTCGCGACATCCCCATCACACAACAGGATGTAAGACAGATACAGCTTGCAAAGGCGGCGTTGTTCGTGGCGGCGCGCACGTTGTTGAAGCGCAGTAATTTGCAAAGCCCTGATAAAATCATTCTGGCGGGAGGGTTTGGCAGTTATATCGACAAAGAGAAGGCGATGCTGATTGGGTTGATCCCCGATTGCGAGTTGCAGAACGTTTACGCGGTCGGGAATGCGGCAGGCGACGGCGCACGCATCGCGTTGTTGAACATCGAGAAGCGGAATGAGATCGACAGCGTAACGCGCAAGGTGGAGCGGTTCGAACTGCCGACCGATCCCGACTTCCAAAACCAGTTCATGCTGGCGACGAGCTTTCCGCACATGAGCGAGCCTTTCGAACATATTGCGCATTTGATCCCGCATCACAAAGCGGATCCGATGGCGAAGAATTTTATGAAATGATATACACTGGTGGTTGAGTAGCCGCGAAGCGGCATATCGAAACCACCAATAAGCAAAGTATTTCTTGTTACATAATACATCTTGAAAACTCGTGGTTTCGATACGGGCGAGACGAGCATTCGCCCTACTCAACCACCGAGCATAATTGGAGAACCATGAACAAATTTCTTGAACGGTTGAACGGCGGGGAAATCCTCGTTGCGGATGGGGCAACGGGATCGAATTTGCAGAAGATGGGTCTCAAGCCGGGCAAGCCGCCTGAAGACCTCATCATCGACGACCCGGATACCATTTTGAAACTTGCATCGTCGTTTGTGGATGCAGGCTCGGACATCATCCTGACCTGCACCTTCGGCGGGACGCGCCTGCGGATGAAGGATTCGAAATATCAGGATCGGACTCCCGAGGTGAACATGCGCGCGGCGGAGATCGCCCGCAAAGCCGCTTCGGCGCGTGATGGAGTGCTGGTCGCCGGTTCGATGGGCCCTGTCGGCGCTTTGATCGAACCGTATGGTCCGCTGAAGGCGGAGGAGGTCAAAGCAACGTTTGCAGAGCAGGCAAAAGCGCTCGCCGAAGGCGGCGTGGATCTGCTCCTCATCGAAACGATGTTCTCGTTCGAGGAGACGACCGCCGCGTTCGAAGGCGCGCGCTCCGTGACTGACCTGCCCATTGTGGTCTCATTCAGTTATGATCGCGGCACGCGCACGATGATGGGCGTCAAGCCGAAGGATGTGATCAGGCGATATTCCGAGATGGGAGCGACTCTGGTCGGCGCGAACTGCGGAACGACCCTCGAGAATATGGAAACGGTGATCCAGGAATACGCCGCGACCGTGCCGAATTTTCCGCTTTGGGTGAAGCCGAACGCGGGCGTCCCACACATGGACATCGAGACCGAACAAGGCGTGTACGACATGGGCCCCGAGGACATGGCAAACTTCTCAAAGCGTTATGTGGAACTGGGAGCGAAGGTCGTGGGCGGTTGCTGCGGGAACACGCCAGAGCATATCGCAGCGATTGCAAAGGCTGTGAAATGATTTCGTAGGGGCGACCAGTTGGTCGCCCCTACACATTTAATGAACATGCGCGAAAAGATTATCTCGTTATTGTCAGGTCAAAAAGTTGACACGGTTCCCGCGTTCAGTGGGTTGATCCACGTCACGGCGGAGGGATTGGCGCGCGAGGGGTTGAAATTGCATGAAGTCCATCAGGATGCGCGGAAGATGGCACGTGCGTCAGCGAGCACGTTCAAACTGACAGGGATGCCGTCCGCGACGCTGCCGTTGGATCTGTGCGCGCCTGCCGAGGCACTGGGGTCGGAATTGATCTTTTATGAGGATGGCGGGCTGCAATTTCCGCAGGTGAGGAAGGTGATATTTCAAAGCACGAGAGAGATTGGGGAAATGGTAAGTGGTAAATTGGGAATTGGGAATTGGGGAATTGGCAGGATTCTGCTTATTTGTGAGGCAATCCGTTTGGTGAAGGAAGATGTTGGGAAGGATATCGTCATTTCGGGGATGATACCCGGTCCGTATACGTTGCTGTTGTATCTTTGCAACCTGCCGAACATGGTGCTGGAAATGAAAAAGGAGCCGCAGGCTGTTCTCGATGCGCTCTTTCATCTTTCATCATTCCTCGCGGAGATCGGCAAAGCCTATCGCGAGGCAGGCGCGGACTTCATCACGATCCACGACATGGGCGGGTCAGCGGGGTTTGTTGGGCCTTCGGTGTATGAGCAGTTCGTGTTCCCGGCGGAGAAGGACCTGATCGGGAAACTGCCGAAGCCGAGTGTTTTATCCGTGTGCGGGAGGATGGGCAAGGCATTGCATTTGCTGCCGCTGACAGGCGCGGAGGCGGTCTCCGTTGATCAGTTGACGGAAGTGAAATCCGCGCGTAAAGCATTGGGGGATGTGAGGTTGTTCGGAAATCTCGATCCTGTGACGACGTTGTGGCAGGGAGATGAGGCTGATGTAACGAGAGCAGTTGTCGGGGCGAAAGAAGCGGGCGTGGACGCGATCTGGCCCGGCTGCGACCTGGTCCCGTCCACGCCGATCCAAAACATCAGGATGATGCCGGGGGAGTGAGGGTCTATTGACTTAAGCCATTCCAAAAAGTAAACTCATTTCATCGAACCAGAGGAATGAGGAGCAGCGGATATGGCGAAAAAGTCATCAGCCGTGCGCAAGGCTATTAAGACGGGGAAATCGAACGCTGTGAAAAAACAGACGGCGAGAACGGTCGTCAAGCTTTCGAACAAACGACTCAATGAAATGCTGTCTCAAGCGCGCGAACATCAATGGGCGGGGCAGCACGAGAAGGCGATCGTGGTCTGCACGCAGGCGCTGGATGCGATCGGGCAGGGCAACTCACGGACAGCACAAATCCAAATGGATTTGCTTGGAATACGTGCAGAAAGCCATATTGCACGAATAAATATGGATGGATTACAGAAAGACGCCAAAGTGATGATGCAGATCGCGAATGCCGCGCCCTCCTCCTCAAAAAGAAAAAAACTCGCACTGAAAGCACAGACATTAATCTTTAAGGGGCTGGTGTTTGCGATGGTCGAAAGCAATTTTGCGTTAGCCAGGATAACTCTCTCCAACGCAGTCGAAACTGCGCGCCAGAGTAAAGACAAACGTCTTGAGGCGAAAAGCCTTTACTTCTTGGGTTATTATCAGACAGGTGAGCAGGCGATTAAAACCAACCAACAAGCCGTGGATCAGTTCAGATCGAACGATGATCAACATGGATTGATCAGAGCACTAGTTAATCTTGCCTACGCAAAGGCAGGAGCGGGTCATCTCGAAGAGGCACGACAACATGCACAAATTGCCTTGGAGATGAGTGAACAGATCGGCTACAACCTTGGAAAAGGTCAGGCTCTTCGCTCTCTTGCTTTCCTTCAAACGGATGTTCACCAAGCCATTTTATCTGATAAACAAGCTCTTCAAGCAACTGAAGCTTCGGGCTCTCTTGGTGGATTCGGTAGTGTTACTAACAATCTGGGATACCACTATTCTCTGCTTGGGCTTTATCCACGATCGGTTCGTTATTACCAAAAAGGAATCGAGATCCTGCCACTGTATGCCACAGCCCTTCAACGAGCCAACATAATCCATATCGAGATCGAGCAAGGTGCATTAGATCGAGCAAATGAACACATTATAGAATTGCGTTCCATGGAAATGGGGGATGGGCTCAAAGCGTTTACTGAAGAACTGGCTGGTCGAGTCGCCATGTTGGAAGGCAATCCCCAAAAAGCGGTTAGACACATCAATAAAGCAATTCGCTTGTCACGTAATGCAGGGCAGATTACTGAAATTGGTGAACTTGCTTTGCTTGGGGAGGCATACTTGGCAGATGGAAATCTAAATGCTGCCTTGAAATCCTCATTGCGTGCCGTGAAAAAACATCGCGAACTGAACTTTCCATCGATCGATGATCATCCATCCCAAAATATCTGGTGGCGGCATTCGCTTGCACTACGTGCCAACAAGAAAAATAAGGAAGCCGATGAAGCGCTCGAAATGGCGTATGGCTTTCTCTTGAAGGGCATTGAAAGCCTGCACGATGACGGTCTGCGCCGCAACTATCTCAACAAGGTCCGGATCAATCGCGAGATATTACAGGCATGGGCGAAAAAATCGCAAAAGCGTAGGGGCGACTCGCGAGTCGCCCCTACCATGCCGCACCTTGAGGTCGAATCCAGTTTGCGCGAGCCGTTCGAGCGGCTGGCGGAGATCAGCTTAGAACTCAACGCGCTGAAATCCATCAAAGAGATCCAGACCTTCCTTGTCGAAGAAGCCACCGAACTAATCGGCGGTGAACGTGTGTTCTTGATTCTTGAAAAGGATGAGGAATTGGAATTGGCGGAATCCTATGTTCCAATTGGTGAGGACACTCAACAGACTCTTGCTTCGATCAAGAAACACCTCTCCCCAGCCCGCCGCACACGCACCGTGCAGTTGATCCGACCCAAGCGCAAGGGACTCAGCCGAATCGTCGCTCCGTTGATCGCTCAAAACCAGGTCATCGGCTACCTCTACGTGGACATGGATTCCCTCTACGGGGCATTCGATGAAACCGACCGCGACATGCTCGGCATGCAGGCGAATCACGGCGCTGTCGCTTTGGATAATGCCGGTCTGCTCGAAGAACTCGAGCGCAAGGTCGAGGAACGGACCGCGGATTTAAGTCAAAGCAACAAGGTACAAAAAGCACTCTTCAAGATCGCGGATGCAGCCAGCGCCTCACGTGATATGCAGGACTTCTATGAAAAGGTCCATCACGTGGTGGGAGAGTTGATGTACGCCGAGAACTTTTTTATCGCCCAATATGAAGAAGCCACGAAGATGGTCAGTTGGTCGTATTATGTGGATTCAGTGGACGAAAATCCACCTGAACCGCGTGTGATCGATGACGGTCCCGTGAGCCGCTCCGGCACGGTCTATGTTATTCGACATGGCATACCACTCCACGCAACCCGGCAGGATACACTTGAATTGGTCAAACAGGGCGTTCTTGAAACCGAAGGACCAATGGACGAGGATTGGATCGGGATTCCCCTCAAATCAGGGAAACAAACCATCGGCGTTCTTGTAATACAGAGTTATCTGAAGGATGTCCGCTACACCGATGATGATTTCAAGTTGTTGATCTTCGTCGCCCAGCACATCTCCACCGCAATGACCCGCGCCCGCGCGCTCGAAGCGGAGCGCCAGCGCACAGCCGAGCTTGCCATCCTCAACAGCGTGCAGACTGCCCTTGCCTCCAAATTGGACTTTCAAGGGATCGTCGATTCCGTGGGCGATAAGCTCGCTGAGATCTTTTCAGTGGAAAACGTTGGCATTGGGTTTTTAGATAAAGCCAGCGGCATCATGAAGGTCCCTTATCTTTTTGAAAACGGGAAGAGAATCGAGAATCTTGAATTCCCAATCAGCGAATGGGGTTTTGTCGCAACAGTGGTCGAAACCCGCAAGCCGTTGATGATCAATTCAAATATTGAACAACATCCTGAAAGGCCCAATCCGAAATCCTGGCTTGGCGTACCGATCATTATCAAGGATGAAGTTGTTGGCGGATTCACGATTCAGAACTGGGAACGCGAGAATGCTTTCAATGATTCGGATGTACGTTTATTGCAAACATTGGCGGGCAGCTTGGGAGTTGCACTTGAAAATGCGCGCCTATTCGAAGCCGAACAACAGCGTGTGGCTGAATTGCAGATCATCAACTCCGTGCAGGAAGGGCTGGCGAAACAGCTCGATTTCCAAAAGATCATTGACCTGGTCGGCGACAAGTTGCGCGAGATATTTAATGCCGATACAACAGGCGTGGGCATGGTTGACATCGAACGTGACTGGTTATTAAATGTCTATTATGTGGACCGCGGCGAGCGCATCCCAATTCCTGATGGGCCCATTCAAAGACCGAGTTTGACGGCAATCGGAGTGGATACGTGCAAGCCATTGTTGTTTCACACACAGGAAGAGATGATAAAACAGGGCGCTGTTCAAACGCCAAGCCCGGGGGAAAAGGTGGACAGGAACCAGAGCTTTCTGGGTGTCCCTATTCTAACTGGCAATAAACTCATCGGCTTGATAGCAGTACAAAGTTATAAGCAGTATGCCTACAAGCAGGATGACCTGCGCCTGCTGCAAACCCTCGCCAACTCGATGAGCGTGGCGCTCGAGAATGCCCGTCTCTTCGATGAAACCCAGCGTCTCTTCAAAGCCGAGCAGGAGCGTGTGGCCGAGTTGCAGATCATCAACTCCATTCAGCAGGGACTCGCCGCCGAGTTGGACTTCCAAGCCATTGTGGATCTGGTCGGTGATAAATTGCGGGAGGTGTTCAAGACGGGTGATCTTGGGATTGACTGGTACGATGAAGAAGCAAAACTGGTCCATTTTCTTTATTCATACGAACACGGCAAGCGGCTGAGCCTTCCATCGCTACCGCTTGGACCGGGCAAAATGCATGAGGCTTTAAGTCAGAAGCGCCAACCTATCATCTTCAAGAATATAGGCGAAATGGCAGCAATGAATTACCTTGCGTTACCCGGAACCGACCAGTCCAAGTCGGGCATCGTTGTCCCAATCATCAGTGGTGACCGTGTGCTTGGCGCCATTTCAATCGAAGACTTCAAACGCGAAGATGCATTCGGCGAATCCGAAGTCCGCCTGCTGACCACCATCGCCGCCTCGTTGGGAACCGCGCTCGAGAACGCGCGTCTTTTCGATGAGACCCAACAGCGCAATGCCGAACTGGCGGTCATCAATGCCGTACAGGGGGCTCTTGCGGCAGAGTTGGATATTCAGGAAATTTACGATGTAGTCGGTGAAAAACTGCGCGAAATTTTTGATTTCCAAACTGTGACGATCTATTCCCATGCCCTGGAATCCAATGCCATACATATGAATTATGGGTTTGAAAAAGGACAAAAATATCCACCGATGGATGTGCCGCTCAATTCTTTGTATGAGCATATTCTCAATTTGGATTCCACGTTTGTCAGGAACGGTGATTTTCCAGAATTTGCGGTGAACTTTAAAGACTGGAAGCCTTCGCAGGGGGAAATCCCGCAATCCGTATTGGTCACTCCTGTCATCAGGAAAAAAGATTCAGACAATGTCGTGGTCATTGCCCTGATGGATATAGATAGCGGTAAAACATTTTCCGATACTGATATCCGATTGGTGGAAACCGTCGCCAACGCCATGAGCGTCGCGCTCGAGAACGCGCGTCTCTTCGATGAGGTGCAGAAGAAGAACACCGAGATCACCGAATCACTGGAACGCGAGACCGCCAGCAACGATATTCTGCGCGTCATCGCCGAATCGCCCACCGACATCGCTCCAGTGTTGGACGTCATTGCTCGAAACGCAGCCCAGCTTTCGGGTTCGGAGGATGCGTTGATCTCGTTGCGGGATGGCAACATCCTGCGCGTGGATGCCCATTACGGCGACATCCCCATGATTCCCGTTGGAGAGGGAATCCGCTTCGATCGGGACTCGGTGGCTGGTCGCGCCATTCTAGAGGGACGCACCGTCCAGGCAGTTCACAACCAACGCGGGGCGAAGTCAAAGTTCCCCGCGGGCGACAAGGTTGCCAAAAAATACGGCTACAAAATGACCTGCGCCGTGCCGCTGATGCGAGAAGGCAAAGCCATCGGCTGTATCTCGATCCGAAGGGCACAACCCGAACTGCTGACCGACAAACAGATCGCGCTGGTCCAGTCGTTTGCGAATCAGGCTGCCATCGCGGTGGAGAATGTACGCCTGTTCGAAGCCGAACAGCAGCGCGTGGCAGAATTACAGATCATCAATACCGTGCAGGAGGGGCTGGCAAGACAACTCGATTTCCGCGGCATTGTTGACCTGATCGGTGAAAAAGTGGGCGAGATATTCAAAGCAGATACCACCATGGTCGTGATGTATGATCTCGAAAGCGACAGTACATCGAACATCTATTATATGGACCGGGGCGAGCGTATCACCATCCCAGAGGGACCAGCCCGACGACCGAGTTTGGCTGCTCACATGGTGGACACACGCAAACTCATCCTGGCGGGCACGAGTGAGGAAACGGAAAAGCTGGGCGCGATTCGTCAGTTCCGCGCCGGGGAAGATGTGGACAGGAACGAGAGTTTTCTCGGTGTTCCGATCATGACAGGGGACAAACCCATCGGGGTGATCGCTGTCCAAAGCTACAAACGAAATGCCTATACACAGGATGATTTGCGTCTCATGCAAACCCTCGCCAACTCCATGAGCGTTGCCCTCGAGAATGCGCGTCTCTTCGACGAGACCCAGCGCCTGCTTAAAGAGACCGAGGAACGCAATGCCGAGCTGGCGGTCATCAACAGCATCCAACATGGTCTGGCATCCGAACTGGATATCCAATCAATTATTGATCTGGTTGGAGACCAGGTCCAAAAAACCTTCAATGTTTCGGAAGTGGAGATAGCGATATTCGACCCTGAAACGAAATTGATCTCCATTCCTTACTGGTCAACGAGCGAGGGACGCGTTCAACAGGACGATCTGCCTCTCGGCAGGGGGGTGATGTCACATCTCATTCAAACACGCCAGCCGCTTATCATGACCTCTGAAAATCGTGAGCAGATATCGCAAATGGCGGTCATGCCCGGCGGACTTCCCATGCGCAAGTCTCTGATCGGTGCACCGATCATTTCAGGCGATGACGTGATCGGGGCGATCTCCCTGCATGAGCCAGAAATGGAGAATGCCTACGACGAATCAGATTTACGCCTATTAACAACAATTTCAAACAGCATGGCGGTCGCGCTCAAAAATGCCCGTCTCTTCGACGAAACTCAGCGCCTGCTCAAGGAAACCGAACAGCGCAACGCCGAACTGGCAATCATCAACAGTGTGCAGGCTGCTCTTGCCGCCAAGTTGGATATACAGGGAATTTACGACGCGGTCGGCGATAAAGTAAGGGAGATATTCGATGCACAATCCATATTGATCCTGACCTATGATCATGCCAACCACACACGTCACTCTCGATACAACTGGGAAAAAGGTGAACGCATCTATGTTTCGCAGGCGCTTCCCTTCAATAAAATGGCGGAGCATTTCATTGCCACAAAAGAAACGATCGTCATTAATCAATATGCCGATGAGATTGGCAGGGAATATGGCATGATCATTCCGGCTGGAACCCAGCCGATGAAATCCGGTGTGTTCGTTCCCCTTATCAGCCGGGATATTGTGACTGGGTTTATCAGCCTGCAGAACGTGGATCGTGAGAATGCCTTCAGCGAGTCGGATGTACGCCTGCTGCAAACCCTCGCCAACTCGATGAGCGTTGCACTGGAAAGCGCGCGCCTCTTCGATGA
>DIDP01000010.1 GCA_002418205.1 Anaerolineales bacterium UBA5797
AACGCCCATGCTGGGCGCACAACGAAAACTCCCCGACCAGGATCGGGGAGTTTTTCATCATCAAGAGGTTTACTCTTCTTCCTCATCTTCCTTCTTGCCGCGTTCCACGGAGAGTTCGGGTTCTTCCTCGGCAGGAGCCGCACCCTCAACACCCGGCACAGCCGCAACTTCCTCTTCCACTTTCGCGGCAGTCGCCACGGCAACCATCGTATCGGGGTTTTCCAGCACGCGGATCTTGTCTGAGATCGCAACTTCCCTCACGCGAATGCCGTCGCCCGGACGAGCCATCACGGAAATATCGATGCTGATGTTTTCGGGCAGATCCGACGGCAGACATTCAATATGCAGCTGTTCAAGGTTCTTGACCAGCACGGCATTGTAATCCTTGACAGCCGGTGAAACGCCGACGAAATTCAAACCAACGGTCGCGCGGATCTTCTCGGTCAATGACACCGCGAGGAAATCCACATGCAACAGACGGTTCTTGATGAAATCGCGTTGCTTCTCACGCACCAGCGCGGGGTACTCGGTGCCATCCACATCGAGCGTCACAAGGCTTGAAGAAGTGACCTTCGCCAAAGCCAGCGACGCGCTGTGGGCATCCAATGTGACGTTGATCGGCTCGGTGTGTCTGCCATAGATCACCGCGGGCAGTTTTCCTTCGCGGCGCATGGCTTTCACCTGCTTGCCTGCCACATCCCGTTTGGTTGCTTTTATAACTACTTTCTCCATCTTTACTCCTCGAGCGCCTCTCACCATGCCTTGCATGATTACCTTCGCTCTATGAAATAGAATTTCTGCAAGCGGCACCGCGTGCCGCACTACATTCGAATTATCTGCGCCGGAACAACATCCGCCCCAGCAGTAACATCAGTCCGGCGAACAAACCGCCGGTCAATCCGGCGATCAGCGCGCCGCGCGTATCGAGGACCGCTTTCACATTTCCATGCACGGTCCGGGCGAGCAGGACTCCCGTGCTGGATTCGTTCACATGGATCTCGCGTCCCGCCACGAAACCGGTCATCCCGTGATGGACTTCTGCGCTTCCCGCGACGACCGCGCCTGTATACCCGCTCACAGACGCTTTCCCCGCCTGGACAAATCCCAGCCCGCTCTCCTCCACGGACACTTCTTCCGCGTTGACCGCGCCCATCAGAACCATGTGACCCGTGACATTTGTCGCTTTGACACTGCCCGCCGCGCTGTTCTGCAGTTCGACCTCTTCGGCGGTGATCGTCTCCGCATCAGCCTGGTGCATCCGCACCAGCTCGGCGCGGACATTGCCCACATCAGAATGCGAGATGTTGGTCACTTGTGGTGAGTCCAGTTCGGGGAATTCTTCGGGTTCGAGCATGGCGGGCAGGATTTTACCATAATATCGAAAAACAAAATATTATTATTGCTGATTCTTCCAAAAAAAGATATTTTTATCTTTTTCCATCAGGTTTCATTTTATACAGATCCTCTAATGAATATTTACCTGTCAAAACACCATTTATTTGCTCGTTTGAATAGCACATTTCCCACACATCTCTTACATCTTCTCCGAGGCGCATACTAATGCTACCGATAGATTCCGAATTACCCATCGGTTGGTTATGGTTTTCTTCCACCTCGACTGAAAACGACTTGCTCTGAGACGAGATACCTTTAGATAAAAATAGTGCACGAAAAATCCCACGTCCTATCAAAAATAATAAATACAGAGAGACAACTACTATAGGAAAAGCCCACTTAACCATTGGATTACCTAACCAGGTCAATAAGTTGTCAAGAATGTCCATTTTATGGTCCTTTCCGCTATTACTTCCGGACTTCTTTCATTGCTCTTGCAATAGCTTGAGAAGAATTATCGATCCTTTTCTCCAATTGCGCAATGATGTTGTTATAATCCTCGTCGTCGCGGTTCTGGCTGAGTTTGTAATTGGCTTCGATGCGGGTCACCAGGATCTGAAACCCGACCGTCCCGTTCATTTGTTTTTCCACGAAATCCTGTGGGAGGGTTTCCATCCGATAGTTTGTCCCGCCTTCGTGTCTGGTGATCAGCCGTGAAAGCATCGCATAATATTCCTCGCCTGTTACAATGCGCGGACTGCCATACAAATGCACCGCCTGATAATTCCACGTTGGCACGTTGACATGGTTGTACCAGGTCGGTGAGATATACGTGTGCGGTCCATGAAAGATGACCAGCACTTCGGGAACCTTTTCGAACGTCCGCCACAACGGGTTCGCCCGGGACATGTGCCCGTTGATGAAAATTTTTTCACCGTCCTCCGCCACTTCCATCAACAAGTGGCTGGCGGTCGGCTTCTCTCCATCATTAGCAACCAATATGGCAAACTCATTCTGACGCAGGAATTCCAGTATTTTCGCCCGGTCTTCTTCACGATAAAGTTTGGCAATATACATGATTCTCCTTGGTTAGGCAAAACGTGATCCATTTGTCTGGAAATTGGGTTGTCAAACGGATATTTATATGGAATTATAATCATTGGATGCGTTACCGACGTTTATTTAACTGGTTCATTCTCATTGCACTCGGATTCGGGGCATTCTATCCTCCGCAGACCGCCCGGGCAGATCAGGCTGATTTCGCTCTAGCGGATCAGGTCAGCGCGTACGACCTGATCATTGCGATGAACACCCTGCGCGTCTCATACGGACTCCCGGCTCTCATCGAGGACCCGATCGTCAATGCCGTTGCCCAATCCACGGCTCAGATCATGGCAGAGAACAGCATGTCATGGCACATCGGCAACGTCCGCGGGCGATTGGCATCCGCCGGATACGGCAATGGCGGCACGGTTTGGGCAACCGAAAACTTCGCTGTGAGCAGCGGAGGCATGGGCATCGACCAGATCATGGCTGCCTGGGCGGATCCCGATCACATGCGTCCGGCAGTGGAACCGGCGTATTGCAATGTGGGAGCAGGTGTCGCCACTGCAAACGGAAAAACATATTACATCCTTCAGGCTGCGTATGTTTCGGGGCAGGAATGCGGGAGTTATTCGTCGTCAGGAGGCACGGTCCAACCGGGTGGCGGTTCAGGATTGGTGCCGCAGATCATCATACCGGTAATGATCGCCACACCCGATGCGGATGGCAAGGTATACCATGTCGTGCAGGCCGGACAATCCTTCTGGTCGATCGCGATTGCCTACCAGATCACCATCCAGGACCTGGAGACGTGGAACAACATTTCCCGCAACATCCCGCTGCAATCCGGACAACGTTTATTCATCCCGAACAAGGATACGGCAGGTTATGCCACGCCAACGCCTGTTGGCATGGTCGTACCCCAGGCGCCGGACGCGGACGGCAGGATCATCCACGAGGTCCAGCCTTATCAGGCATTGATCACGATCGCGGAAGCCTATAACGTCACGATCGATCGGATCCTGGCGTTGAACGGACTTCAGGCGGACTGGCCCCTGCAAATCGGGCAAAAGCTTTTAATCTCGCCGGGCAATGTCACTCCCAGCCCCACCCTGAGCGCCATCCAGAGACTCACCCCCGAAGCGGACGGCAACTACTACCACACAGTACAGAGCGGCGAAACACTTTCGTGGATCGCAGGCTTATACGATGTTCCGCTTTCCGACCTGATGAGATGGAATGGAATGGATAATACCTCCATCATCCGCACGGACCAGAAATTGCTCCTGCTCGTTACGCCGCCGATCACCACGACAGTTACGCCCGCCCCGGCAACGACCACGCCCACCCTCCGCCCATCCGTCACTCCACCGCCGCCAACCGCGCTGACGACTGTCACCGCCACGGAACCTCAAGCAAGCGGATTCAACCTTGGTCTTTTCCTGGTGGTGAGTATTGTTGCGCTTGTGGCTGGCGGGCTGTTCTGGTGGAGAGTCTCGCGCAAAAGTTAGCTGTCGGTGCGTGCGTTTAGAATTCCTCTCCAAACGGTATAATCCTCCTCCATATGAAACGTTATATCCTCTTCACGGTCTTCATCTCCGGCATGACCACGCTCGCCGCCGAACTCGCCGCCGGACGCCTGATCGGCAATGTGTTCGGCACAAGCAACATCGTTTGGGCAAGCATCATCGGTCTCATCCTCATTTATCTGACATTTGGTTACTTCCTCGGCGGCAAATGGGCGGACGCCAACCCGACTCCGCATGTGATGTACCGCGTCCTCGCGTGGGGCGCGTTCACGCTGGGACTCGTCCCGTATGTCGCGGGGCCAGTTCTCAGGTCCGCGGCGAACGCTTTTGATGCGTTGAACATCGGCATCCTGGGCGCGTCGTTCGTTGCGGTGTTGATCCTGTTCGTGGTCCCCATCACGCTGCTCGGGACGATTTCCCCCTTCGCCATCCGCCTACTCGTGGACGACACCGCGCATGCCGGTCGAATCTCCGGTCAAATTTATGCGATCTCAACGCTGGGTTCCTTCATCGGCACATTCCTTCCAACGCTGGTTTTCATCCCCGCCATCGGGACAACAAAAACATTTTTATTGTTCAGCCTTGTGCTGTTGTTTGTCGCCCTGGCAGGGCTTGGAAAATCTGCGGGGCAAAAGGAATTGTTCAAGTATTTATGGATGCCGGTTCTCATCGCGGTCATCGCCATACTGGCCGCAAATCAATCCCTCAAAAACAATCCGGGACAGGTGTATGAGACCGAATCCGCCTACAACTATATTCAGGTGAAACAACAGGGCGACTTCACTTTATTGCGCCTCAATGAAGGGCAAGGCGTGCACTCGATCTACAATCCCAACACATTGCAATACAATGGTCCCTGGGATCAGTTCCTCGCCAGCCCGTATTTCTATGCAGACCGCAAGCCTTCCGACATCCGACGCGTCGCCATTGTGGGACTCGCGGCGGGTACGACTGCGCGCCAGATGACCGCCGTGTATGGCGACATCCCGATCGACGGATTCGAACTCGACCCGAAGATCGTGGAGGTGGGACAAAAATATTTTGGCATGACGATGCCAAATTTGAACATCATCATCGGGGATGGACGACTCAACCTTGAACGAAGCGAACACAAATATGACATCATCGCCGTGGATGCCTACCGCCCGCCGTACATCCCTCCGCATATGACGACCCAGGAATTCTTCCAGATCGTCGCTTCACACCTGACCGATGACGGGGTCCTGACCATCAACTCTGCCTCGGTCCCCGGCGACCGCCGCCTCGTGGACGGGTTGGCGACCACGATGGCAACGGTCTTCCCCTCCATTTACATGGTGGATATTCCCGGCTCATTGAACACGATGATCTTTGCGACAAAGCAGGAGACCAGGGCCGAAAACTTCGCGGCGAACCTGGTCGCATTAACCAATGACCCAAAGATCGACCCGCTGCTCATCCATACCATGCAGGTGACCTTCTCCGGTCTGCAAACGGACTACGACGCCACCACCGTCTTCACCGACGATCACGCCCCCATCGAATGGATCGTCAATGACATGGTGATTCGATTCATCATGGGCGGCGGGGCGGAGTATTTGCAGTAATATCTCACGCTCAACCTAACGTCACTCCCGGCACAGCTAAGACCTCTCGCTACCTCGAAGTGACAATATTCTCGGAGCAACATGAAATTGAGCATCTTATCCTGGCTTGCCGCCCTCCTCGTTCCCATCGCCCTCATCGGGCTGGGACTGCGCGTGCTCCTCACGCCGCTCTTCCTGCAAATCGAATACAACATGCCGTACTTTCCGCCTGACGAATACGGCTTCACAAAAGAAGACCGCTTGAAGTGGGCACCATACGCGTTGGATTATCTGGTGAACAATGAAGGCATTTCGTATCTCGGCGATTTGAAGTTCGCAGACGGCAGTCCGCTTTATAACGAGCGCGAGTTGAGTCACATGGAAGATGTCAAGCGCGTGACGCGGGGCGCGTTGAACCTCTGGTACATTTCTTTGGCACTGCTGGTCATGTTCGGGATTTGGTCATGGCGCGGGGGGTGGACTCAGGCATTTCGTCAGGGTTTGATGCGAGGCGGCTGGCTGATGGTCGGGCTGGCGGGGATCATCGGGTTGATCGTTGTGATCGGCATTTCCATTAATCCAAACGTCTTCTGGAATTTCTTTGCAGGATTCCACAGCCTGTTCTTTGAAGGCGACTCGTGGCTGTTCCTATATTCGGATACGCTCATTCGCCTGTTCCCCCTCCGCTTCTGGCAGGATGCCTTCCTGTACGCGGCGATCATTGCACTGGGAGGCGGGTTTGCATTGGGGCTTGGATTGCGGACAAAATGGTTCTCTGGGATTTGCTGTGA
>DIDP01000013.1 GCA_002418205.1 Anaerolineales bacterium UBA5797
CGATGCACTGTCGGCTCGCACCTACCAAACTCCTATTTTCCACCCGGCGCGGATCAAAAAGACGGGAGTTGCCTTTCGGAGCAACTCCCATCACCACAACCTATCGTTTTTTGTTCTTTCTCTGGGATGACGAACTCCGCACCCCGCCTTTCACGATCATGGAATCCGGGTTGACCGCCACATACGCCTTCCGCAGGTTGACCGGCCGTTCCGCCCGGGCGCGCAGGCGCAGGTTCAACATTTCCACAAAGACCGAAAAGCCCATCGCAAAGTAGATGTATCCCTTCGGGATGTGCTGGTGCAGTCCCTCGACGATCAGCGTGAACCCGATCAACAACAGGAACGACAACGCCAGCATCTTGATGGTGGGATGCTCCTCAACGAATTCGCTGATCGGGCCCGCGGCAAAGATCATCACCGCCGCGGCGGCGATCACGGCAAAGACCATGATCTCGATATGCTCCACCATGCCGACCGCCGTAATGACCGAATCCAGCGAAAAGACGATATCGAGCAGCATGATCTGGACGATCACGCTCCAGAACGCACCTGCCACCTTTGCCGAGGCATGCCCCTCCACGCCCTCCAGTTTCTGGTGGATCTCATGCGTGCTCTTCCACAACAGGAACAAACCACCCGCAAGCAGGATCAGGTCGCGTCCCGAAATTCCGACATCCAGCACAGGCAGGGTGAACAGCGCCTCCTCCAGGCTGATGATCCAAGAGATGGAAAGCAACAGCAGAATGCGGGTGACCACTGCCAGCGCAATGCCGGTCGTCCGGGCGCGCACCCGCTGACCTGCAGGGAGTTTCCCCGCCAGGATAGAAATAAAAATCACGTTGTCCACGCCAAGCACCAATTCAAGCGCCACCAGCGTAATGAACGCCACCCAGGTTTCAGGTTGTGAGATCCATTCCATAAAAGTCAACTCCTTTGCACAAGATTTACGTTACGAACCCCTCCGGGGTTTCAGCATACACACCGCGCATCGCTTCAGGAAGAGCCCGCGCCAGCGTGAACATCAAACGGTCGGTCAGAGCCAGCGGAGTCTCGCCCGGGTTGGGCATCAACGGCGGCAGGATGCAGATGTGGACACGCGTCCGACGCGGGAACCGCTTGAAGAATAGGTCCGAGCCGACGATTGTCATCGGCACGATCGGACAGTCCGCCTCGATCGCCAATCGGGCTGTTCCCGTTTTGGCAACCTTCAGCCCCCGACTCTTTGACCGCGTCCCCTCCGGGAACATGCCAAGCGTCTGGCCGTGGTTCAACACCTTCGCCGCATGACGCATCGCCCATTGGTCGTTCCCTCCGCGATGGACCGGGAACCCGCTCAGAGTCCGGATGAGAACGTCCACGATGGGATTCCTGAACAGTTCCGCCTTGCCCATGAAAAAGATCGGGCGCGGCAGGGCAAATTGCATCGGGAACACATCGAAGTTGGTCACATGGTTCGCCGCCAGGATGACCGGTCCCTCGCGCGGAAAGTATCCGAGACCATCCACTTCCATCTCCATGACCAGGCTGAACAACATACGGGCAAAAGCGACCAGAGCGCGGCGTTGGGGAGTATCGTCAAAGTGGAATTTCTTTTTATCGCGGGGATCAGGTTTGCCCTGGGCACGATCGAAGGATTCAGGCGAAGAGTCCATGTCCGAATAAATCACCGAAAGTGGATTATACTTGTAATCGTCATTGACAATCCAGTGGTTCGACACATTGTACTTCATCATGGATGTGTGAAAATTTCTGCGAATACCGCTCCCGCGAAGCGCTGAACGACAGTGATAAAATATTTTACCGATTCAGGTAATACAAATTGAGGTGATAAAGATGTATATTGATCCAAGCACAGGCGGCATCCTGGCTCAGGCACTGATTGGGATCTTCGTGGCGGCATCCGGTGTGGTGCTGGTCTTTTCACGCAGGATCAAAGAAGGCATTGCGCGCTGGCGCCGCCGCTCACGCAAAGACGAAGAAGAACAAGACAACTAATTCCCCGCTTCATGAAGACACTCATCCTGGGGTTCGACTCTTTCGACCCTGCAATATTCGAAGAGATGGCGGGACAGAACCGGTTACCCCATCTTGAAAAATTTACCCAACACGGCGGATACTCGCGCTTGGAGGTGTGTTCCCCGCCCCAAACCGAAGTTTCGTGGACGAGCATCGCAACCGGCGCAGACCCGGGCGGGCACGGCATCTTCGATTTCGTCCACCGCGACCCGGCGACATACATCCCCTATGTCTCCATCCTCCCGACGCGCAAAGGCGTTCTTGGAGAACAGTTCGTCCCTCCGTATAACGCCAAAACATTTTTCGAGGAAGCTGCGGAATTGGGCTATCCCGCCACCGCATTGTGGTGGCCCGCCATGTTCCCGGCGCGTCCTGAACTGCCCGTCATGACCCTGCCCGGTTTGGGCACGCCCGATATCCGCGGTCAACTCGGTGTGGGGACGTTGTTCACAACTGAACCCGAGGAAAAGAAAAAAGTCCGGGTCATCAAACTTGAATCTTCCGGCAAGAACCGTTTCAAAGCGGAACTGCCCGGTCCGCAGGTGCCGAACAAATCCGGTCCGCCGCGCTCCCTGTCGTTGCCGCTCACGCTCGATGTCATTGATGATGCGTCCGCCGAGTTGAACATCGATGGTCGAAAGATGCGTCTGAGGGTCGGCGAGTGGAGCGAGATCTTTGAACTGCGCTTCAAAGCCGGGCTGTTATTCAACATCCACGCCATTGCGCGCGTGATGCTGACAAGCCTGAACGGCGCGGTGCGGCTTTATGCCCTGCCGCTGCAGATCCATCCGCTGCACTCCACCTGGAACTACGCTTCATCCAAATCCTTTGCAAAAAAATTATGGAGTGAGGTCGGTCCTTATCTCACTCTCGGCTGGCCCCAGGACACCACCGGACTGGAGGATGGCTGCATCAGCGACGAGCAATTCATCGATCTGTGCCAGACCATCTTCGAGCGGCGCATCCAAATCCTTTATTATCTCTTGAACGATTTTAA
>DIDP01000065.1 GCA_002418205.1 Anaerolineales bacterium UBA5797
GCTGGGGGCACAGGATTCGAACCTATACTAACTGATCCAGAGTCAGTCGTCCTGCCATTAGACGAGCCCCCACCAAATCAGCGGGCGGTATTGTAACATGCCCCCAAGGCAGAATCAAGGGCACTCACCG
Source organism: Anaerolineales bacterium UBA5797 (assembly GCA_002418205.1). Classification (GTDB taxonomy): domain Bacteria; phylum Chloroflexota; class Anaerolineae; order Anaerolineales; family Villigracilaceae; genus Defluviilinea. Next base: position 131 of record DIDP01000065.1, read on the forward strand.
AAATCCCAAATCTGGAATTAAGTGATCCCTATTTCCTTGCAGCCCGACGGGTGTTGTCCTCCATATCAAGCAGGATCAGCAACACCTTCGAGATTCCCTGCAGCCCGAAGAAATAAAGTACACCCGGGAAAGGTTCCAGGAAATACGGCTTGATCATGCTGAACACATTCAGGAAGGTCAACCCCTTATCGAACATCATTCCGTTGAAATATTGGGAAAGGAACAAGGCCAGCGAAAGGAACCACGAAAGGACGTATAGGGAAAGGACGACCCAGGCGAGCACATCTGCTGCACGCGACAGACGCAATACACCATCCCTGTCAAAGTAGGTGCCCAAAAAGCCGGGCTGCTTTTCATTTTGTTCGCTCATAGTACCTCCACAGGAATTATACAATACCCTTTGTTATAATTGACCGGATTACAGACTCACAAAAAGATGCATTTGCTCCCGATACCCGCACAGGATATCACACCGCTGTCCCGTGACAAAAATTGAGGATCCTATGACCGACGAAACAAAACCAACCGATTTTATCCGCGAAGCCGTTGCGGAAGACCTGAAGACCGGACGCTTCAACTACGTCCGCACGCGCCTGCCACCCGAACCGAACGGCTATCTCCACATCGGACACGTCAAGGCGTTCATGATCGATTATCTGATCGCCAAGGAGAACAAGGGCGAGTTGATCCTGCGCTTCGACGATACCAATCCCACCAAGGAAGAGACCGAGTATGTGGACGCCATTATCGAGGACGCGCGCTGGCTGGGCATCGAGTGGGTCAAGATCACATATGCTTCGGATTATTTCGATGAGCTGTACGAGTGGGCGAAGAAACTGGTGCTGATGGGCAAGGCGTATGTGGACGACCAATCGCCGGAGGAGGTGAGCGCCAATCGCGGCACATTCACCGAGCCTGGAAAGAATTCGCCCTACCGCGACCGTGACGTGGAAGAGAACATGGACCTGCTCGAGCGCATGAAGAACGGCGAATTCCCGGACGGTTCGCGGGTGTTGCGCGCCAAGATCGACATGGCGCACCCGAACCTGAACATGCGCGACCCGGTCATGTACCGCATCATCCATGAGCCTCCCCATCACCGCACCGGCTCGAAATGGAAGATCTACCCGATGTACGATTGGGCGCATGGACAAAACGATTCGATGGAAGGGATCACACATTCTTTATGCTCGCTGGAGTATCGGGACCACCGTCCACTTTACGAATGGTTCCCCGAACAACTGGGCGTGTTCCAACCGCGCCAGATCGAGTTCGCACGCCTCAACCTGAACTACACAGTGATGAGCAAACGGAAACTTCGCCGCCTGGTCGAAGAGGGACGCGTCGGCGGCTGGGATGATCCGCGCATGCCCACCCTGCGCGCCATGCGCCGACGCGGCTATCCGCCAGAAGCCATCGTTGAATTTGTCATGCGCATGGGCATCTCGACAACTGCAACCTCGAACGCGGGTGTGATCGCCGATATTGCATTTCTCGAAGCGGTTGTGCGCGAACAACTGAACAAACAATCCCTGCGCCGCATGGCTGTGCTCAAGCCTCTCAAGCTGGTCATCGATAACTACCCCGATGAACTGGTCGAAGAGATGGATGCCATCAACAATCCGGAGGACCCGGATGCCGGCACGCGCAAGGTCCCATTCTCGAAGGTGCTGTACATCGAGCAGGATGATTTCCGCGAAACACCTCCACCGAAGTATTACCGCCTCTTCCCTGGGAATGAAGTCCGCCTGCGATATGCCTATCTGGTCAAGTGCACGCACGTGGTAAAGAACGACAATGATGAGATCGTGGAGGTGCATGCAACGTACGATCCAGCCACGCGCGGCGGTGATGCGCCAGATGGCCGAAAGGTGAAGTCCACCATCCACTGGGTATCAGCCTCTCATGCGAAGGAAGCGGAGTTCCGCCTGTACGATCGCCTCTTCACCAGGGAGGACCCGGAGGAGGGCGAGGAGGGATTCATCAACTGTCTGAATCCGAATTCCCTGAATATTCTCAATGGATATGTGGAACCGCTTCTCGCGCAGACCAAGCCTGGTGACCGTTTTCAATTCGAACGCCAGGGATATTTCTGCACCGACCAGGATTCGACCGACAAAAAGCCCGTCTTCAATTTGACCGTCCAATTGAAAGACACATGGTCAAAGATCGAGAAAAAGAATAAACAGTAATGTCAGACCGGGGAGTCTCTCCCCGGTCCATTTTTAAGCGCCCATGCAAACCGAACCATCCAAACTATTTCAAGACCTGCTCCTTAACTTCTCGCAAGCCGAGGACCCGGAGGAGCGTCAAAGGATCGAAACGGACCTCTGGCAGAACTTTGGCGCTGACCACGCCGTTTTCGTGCTCGATATGTCCGGTTTTTCATTCCTCACCCGCAAGTACGGGATCGTCCATTATCTCTCGATGGTCAAACGCATGCAATTGACATCCGAGCCGATCATCAAATCGTATGGTGGCAGCATGATCAAATACGAGGCGGATAATTGCTTTGCCATCTTTCCCGACCCCCTATCGGCGGTCAATGCCGGTGTGGCAATGCAACATGCATTCCACGCCTCCAACCTGCTGACCACTGACGATCTGGATATTTACATCGCGTGCGGGATCGATTTTGGAAAGATACTGGTCATCCGGGATGTGGATTGTTTTGGTGACGCAGTCAACCGTGCTTCAAAACTTGGCGAGGATGTTGCCGCAGCCGGAGAAGTGTTGATCACGAAGGAAGCAATGGATATGATCCCCACTGAGGCGGGAATTAAAGCGCGTCCTATGACCATCACCATATCGGGAATTAATATCAGCGCCTATTCTGTGGAGTACAGACAACCCTGAGTTATCGGCAATCGGGGGAAAATGTATCCCGTGGGGTTAATTGGAATATGTGACTACACGCAAATCAGGGCGTTGCATTGCCCTCCCCGCCATCCGATTCAGATGCATGGCAAACCAATAAATCTGTCGATTTTTTAATGTTAAAAATTTTTCCGCCTCCTGACATTGGTTATATAATGTGCCGCACTTCGATACTCCAAGAGGCGCCCAAAATGTCCAAACCTGCCTTCCGCGTCTACTTCAACGACAACAAACAATGGGTCAACATCTACGTTGCCAAGAACCCTGCCCACTTCAAGCGTAAAAATCAGTGTCACGCCTACTACATCGCGGCAGAGATACGCAAGCAGAGACAGGGTCTTTTCGGCTACATCTATCTCAGCGAACTGAACTTCTCCCCCATGGCGCACGAACTGGTCGCGCATGAAGTCCAACACCTGATCTTCGACTGGGTGCTTACGCGCAAAGGCATGAACATCAACGAGAGGAACGAAGAGCGCATTGCCACCATGACCGGGGAGATCTCCCGCCGCTTATGGCGCAAGTACGAACGCTGGTCGAAGCCCAGGAAATCCCGCCGCGCAGCGCCCAGACGCAGGCGAACCCCGCGCAAGACCCGAAAAACCTTGTGAATCCAAACCGCCCGCTCAAAATCGCGGGCGGTTCATTTTTTAAGGAACGCTCCAACCAATTACATTTTCTCCAGAATCTCAGCCGCCCGTCTGATCCGTTCCAGCACCTTTTCGCGTCCGATCACTTCCATCGATTCAAACAGAGGCGGGCTGACCTTTTGCCCGGTCACCGCGACGCGCAGGATTCCAAACACCTGGCTGGCACTGAAGCCGCTCTCTTCCACGTAGGCGCGCATCGGCGGCTCGGCGACCGTGTGGGCAACCTCCTTCAATCCAGACAGAATTTCATATGCCTTGCGGGCGATTTCCGCAGACTGCTTTGCGTCCAACCCTTTGGCAACCAGATCTTCAGGATTGGGCCCGACAGTTTCCCGAAAGAAGAAACTTGCGAACGCAAGACAATCATCCAATGTGACAAGCCGTTCACGGATCAACGGGGTCACCTTGAGCAGCGTCTCATCCCGGACCTCCAGGTCTGTTCCCGTAAAATATGGCTTGATACGGGCTGACAGATCCTCGTTCGTCAGGAGGCGGATGTGGGTTGCGTTGAAATGGTCCAGCTTCTGGAAGTTGATCGCGGCTGGCGAAGCAGTCAAATGGTCCACGCTGAATCGCTCGATCATTTGGTCGAGGTCCATCACGTCGTCTTCTGCAACCCCCCACCCCATCAATGCAATCCAATTGTTGACGCCCTCGGGTATGAAACCGAGTTCGCCGAAATCCTTGATGAACACCGAATAACCGTCTTTCATCGCAATTGCACCATCACGCTTGCTTAGCTTGCCTTTGCCGCTCGGTTTGAGGAATAATGAAAGATGAATCCAGACAGGCTCCTCCCACCCGAACGCCCGAACCACGTTGACATGCAACGGAAAGGTGCTCAACCATTCCGCGCCGCGCAGGACATGCGTAATCCCCATTTCATGATCATCCACCATAGCGGCGAGATGGTATGTGGGCAGACCGTCGGACTTTAAAAGCACATAATCGTTGAGCTGCTGATTCTCAGTGACGATATCACCTCGTAGATGGTCATGTGCCGTGGTTGTACCTTCATGCGACATCTTGAAACGGATCACGTATTTTTCGCCGCTCGCAACCCGTCGTGCGGCTTCGTCTGGATCGATGATCCGGCAGGTCCCATCGTAACGCGGATTCTCCTTGCGTTTCATCTGTTCCTGACGGACCTTTTCCAACCGTTCGGGTGTGCAAAAACACGGATAGGCATGGCCGCCATCCACAAGAATTTTCGCGTGAGACTGATAAATATCGCGCCGCTCGGTTTGGCGATAAGGTCCGTAGGGACCGCCAATATCGGGACCCTCGTCATAGTTCAATCCCAGCCATCGGAGTCCGTCCATGATCTCCTGTTCGGCGCCGTCAACTGTGCGCTGCACATCGGTATCTTCAATGCGCAGGATGAACTGTCCGCCGGTTTTTTTTGCAAGCAGATAATCATAAAGGGCGACACGTGCTGTAGCAAGATGCATATGTCCCGTAGGCGACGGGGCGACGCGTGTACGTGCGGGTTTCAATTTAATGGACCTCCGGCATTTTTCTTTATTGTATTACGAAGTATAAGGTTGAACAACAATACCCAAAAGCGTCAGAATCCCAACTCCTTGTGACGCATTGCCACGCTTTCGACAAGCCCGATGCCGAGCATCAGGGAGGTGAGACCGCTGCCGCCATAACTGATGAACGGCAACGGCAAACCAGAGACCGGCACAATGTTCAGGTTCACGCCGATATTGACCATGCCCTGAAAGAAGATCAGCGTGGCAACCCCATAAGCAATGGTCATGCCCGCTACATCACGCGCTTTTTGGGCGGCACGCAGGCATCTCCAGATCACCAGGACAATCACAACGATGACAAAGAAGGCGCCCACCAGACCGAACTCTTCTGAAATGGCGGAGAAGATAAAGTCTGTATGACGGACCTTCAAAAAACGAAGCTGGGTTTGCGTGCCGTGCCCATACCCCTTGCCGAACAAGCCACCCGAGCCAATGGCAATCAAAGCCTGTTGCACATTGTACGTCGCACCAAAGGTCGCGTTGGGGTCCGGCAAAATGAAGTTGACGATACGCTGCTGTTGATACTCCTGCAAAAACGGAATCCGAACGCCTGCCACGGACAGCCCCACAACCGCGCCAAGCAACAGCCCAGCAATCACACCGAACAAGGCAATATGCTTGAGTTGAATCCCATTGAACCAAAGCAGGGAGCCGAGGATCACCATAAGCACGACCACGTTGCTCAGATTGGGTTGCAGCAGGATCCAGATACCCAGTCCCATCACCCACAGGAACGCGAAGAGGATCCAGCGCAGATTGCGCGGCTGGTCCTGTGTTTTGTCGAAATAACGCGCCAATAAAAGGATCGCGGCGATCTTTGCAAATTCAGTGGGTTGAACGAACAACACACCAACCTGGAACCAGCGTGCCGCGCCGAACACTGCCTGCGCACTCAGGAACAGGGCAAACAGAAGGATGCTCATCACAATAAAGATGGGACGGTATAACGCGATCCAATAGTGATAATCGATCGCGGCAAACACAAAGATGACCACCAGCCCTGCAAGTGCAAAATAGATCTGACGGTTGATGAGCGGCAGCAATTCTTCATTCCCCGCAATGGCTGAACGGATCATGGTCGTGCCAAAGGCAGTGGCGAGCACAACCGCGCCAAGCAGCCAGAAATCAAAATGGCGCCATGAAATTTCACGCAACATGGAGAGACTTACTTCGACCTGGACTTCCCGGACGAACGGCGGCGCGGGGCGCGTTTGATCGGAATATCCGCGACCAGGCGTTGTGAACGCCCATCATGTTCGAGCCCAAACTGCATTGCGGTTGTGTCGATCTCCACATGGCGGCTGATCGTGGCGATCAAATCGTCTCGAAGCGAATCAAGTTCAGCCGGAGTCAGATCCGTGCGGTCATGGATCAGGACAAGCTGAAGACGTTCCTTGGCGCTGTCCGCGCTGGTTTTCCTGCCGAGGAGTTTATCCCAGAATGACATGATCACTTCCTCCCCGTCAGTTTCTGAAGCCGCTGCCACAGACTCCCGCCGCTATCCAGATCGAGGAATGGAACGGTCTCGCCTTTGATGCGACGGGCGATATTCCTGAAAGCCTGCCCAGCCTTGCTCTTCCCGTCGGCGGCAACCGGTGCGCCGCGGTTGGCTCCGATCAATACGCCTTCATCCTCCGGGACGATGCCGATCAATTCGACTGCCAGCAGATCAAGGACATCATCAGCAGACAACATATCATGATTCCGGACCATGACCGGATTCAAGCGGTTCAAAATCAGGGATCCGGGTCCTTTCTCCTCCGCTTCGAGAATCCCGATCACCCGATCTGCATCCCGCACCGCGCTGACTTCAGGGTTGGTGACCACGATGACGCGGTCGGCCGGGGCGATGGCATTTTTAAAGCCGCGCTCGATGCCAGCCGGTGAATCGATCAGGATGTAGTCACATTCCGAACGAAGGTCCTTCACCAGGCGATTCATGTCGCTGGCTGAAACCGCATTCTTATCGCGCGTCTGGGCGGCAGGGATCAGAAACAACTCCGGGATTTTCTTATCACGGATCATTGCCTGCTTGAGGCGGCAACGACCTTCGATCACATCCACAATATCGTAAACGATGCGGTTCTCCAACCCGAGAATGACATCCAGATTTCGCAAGCCGATATCGCCGTCGATACAGACAACCTTGGAACCCAGGGAGGCAAGGGCAACCGCAAGGTTTGCAACGGTGGTGGTCTTTCCGACCCCTCCCTTGCCTGAGGTTACAGTGAGAACTTCTGCTGGCATAATCTATTCCTGTATTCCAAAAATAATACTTAACTTATCGTCCAGGGCTCGGCGTGCAGTCTGCCATCGTGATTGATGCTGGCAATTTCAGGCTTCGGGTCTGATTGTGGCTTCAATGTGGCAGAGACCTCGTCCGCGATCCGTAACTGGGTCGGCGAAAGATCCAGCGCACAGATCACGGCGTCCCTGTTGCCTTTTGAACCTGCATGCACCATGCCGCGCAAGCGTCCCCAGATGATGACGTTCCCTTCTGCAACGATTTCGGCGCCTGGGTTCACATCACCCAGCACGACAACATGACCAGAAAATTCGATCCGGGTCCCCGAACGCAGGGTGCGATTCAGAAACAAGGCGGTCTCTTCACCAAGGTCCTCAACGGCATACTGACGGGTCTCTTCGGGCCGCGGTTTGGATATGCGTGTGGCAAGCCCAAGCAATTGCGCGGTCTTTTCGGTCGTGGGCGATTCGCTGACCACAGCCCAAAGAAAAATTCCGCGGTCGGAAAGTTGGTCCCGAAGTTCAACCATTTCATTGACATGCAAAACCTGGCTTGTGACATCCAGCGCCAGCCGCGCACCCCGGAAAAATTCCAATTGCGAATCCACCTGTGCGAACAACGCGGCACGCTGTTCCTCCCAGGGAGCATCGTCCAGCGTAACCAGGAGACCGTCACGCAGGCCCTTGATCTGGATCTTTGAATTCGCCTCGCTCATGGATATTGCCATCTGAATTGACGAATTATAGCATGTCTCTTTATGGCATTACCCGCCGGTCTCCCGGGCAATATCGATCGATTTGAGTTCGAAATACGCCTGCATGACTCGCGCGACGATTGGAGCCGCCACCGTACCACCTTCGCCGCCATTATAGGCAAATGCAATGACGATGATCTCCGGGTCGTCGTATGGAGCGTATGCCAGAGTCCATGCATGGGTTGGCCACGCGCCGAACTGACAACGATTGGCTGCCGCCGCAACGTCATCACAATATTCGGCGGTTCCCGTCTTGCCTGCAACCGCGATCGGGAGCGGATAATCCTCATTGAACACCCGATAAAGTGTGCCAAGCGGATTTTCGGTGACCGCCAGGCGCGTCCCGGTGCGCACGGCTTCCACGGATTCGGGTCTGACGATCTTCAGGTTCCCCGTCTCATCGCAATATCCCTGATCGCAGCTATATTCCTTGATCATCGGTTTCTGGGTAATATCCCATTTCATGTTTGGAGTGAATGGAGAGATCTGATAACTGCCTTCGGGAGGCGCGGGGCGTGCATCGGTTGGGTCTGCCAGATTCACCCACATTTCCTGGCTTCTGCCCTGCCTGTCTGTGACACTGCGGACTTCATAAATTGAAAAATCCGACGGGTCAAACCAGACCGGGACCACGCGGCCTTCGTCATCCTGCACCTCGCGGACGATGGTTGGCTGCATCAATTTTCCGCGGTTCGCAATCGTTGCCCCAGACATGAGGACCTGCAACGGCGTTCCGAGGACATAGCCCTGTCCCACGCTGGCAATGTATGTGTCGCCGGTGGACCAGTTCTCGCCTGTGTTGATGCGCTTCCATTGCGGCGATGGGATCAAGCCATCCTCTTCACCGGGAAGCTGGATGCCAGACCGTTCATCGTATCCCAAAGCGCGCGCATACTCGCGCAGGCGGAAGATGCCAAGTCCTTCTTCGATCTCGCCTTCATACCCGCCGCCCAGCTTATAAAAACAAACGTTGCTCGAATAGGCAATGCAATGGAAGAAATCCAGCGCGCCGAAACCCGCTTCATTGATCACGCCGTTACGCTCATAGATCCAGTCCACGAACGGACGCGAGTTCGCATCGGTGCATGGATCGGTCGGACGGAAGCGCTCGCATAACACCAACCTGCCCGGAGTCTGGATGATATCCGTGGGAGAAACAACGCCTTCGTTATACGCGCCTGTCGCTGTTGAGAGCTTGAACACCGACCCGGGAGCCAGTTCAGCAGAGATGGCATTGTTCACAAGGGGTCTGCGAGGGTCCTGACTCAGTTGTTCGTAGTAATATCCCGGAATAAAGCGCACCATGCGGTTATTCTCAAAGGTCGGGTAGGAGACCATGGCAAGGATCTCTCCGGTCTTCGGATTCATAGCGATCACCACACCGCTCGAAATGCGGATCGATCCAAAGAACGTATTCCAATAATTGATCTCTTCGACGAGAGAGGCTTCAGCGATT
>DIDP01000022.1 GCA_002418205.1 Anaerolineales bacterium UBA5797
GGAGCGCCGTATGTTTTATCGTTCGATCTCTTCAGCGAGCGGGATGAATTTTTCGACAATTTCCGGGTCGAACAATCGTCCCGCCTCATTTTTAAGATAATCGATGACTTCGTGATGCGGCATTCTTTTTCGATAGGGGCGGTCGCTTGAGAGGGCATCCCAGACATCCACCACCGCAAAGAGGCGGGCATGGAGGGGGATATCCTTTCCTTTGAGTTTGTGCGGATACCCGCTGCCGTCCCAGCGTTCATGATGATAGTATGGGATGGTCAGGGCATCTTTCAGGTATTTGATCTGCGACAGCATTTGAAAGGCATATTCCGTATGACGACGCATGATCGCCCATTCTTCATCGGTCAACGGGCCGGGTTTCTGGAGGATCTCATCAGGGATGCCCATCTTTCCCATATCGTGCAACAAGGCGCCGCGGCGGATGTTGACGATCTCCTCTTCCGTGCAGCCGAGTTTGCGCGCCAGTTTTACCGCCATCTGCATCACGCGTTGGGTGTGTCCCTCTGTTTCGCGGTCCCGCAAATCCAGCGCCAGCACCCAGCCTTCGATGGTCCTGTCATAGGCTTCCTGCAGGTCTGTATGAGCGCGTTGCAGGGCATCCTCTGATTCCTTCCGTTCTGTGATGTCGCGTGAGGATGCCTGAATTTCCCGCCGGTTGTTGTGTTCATCGAAGAAGGGCCGGGTGGTTGTTTCCAGCCAGATATATTTGCCATTCTTATGCCGGGCGCGGTAATCGACGGTAACGGTAACGTCTCCCCATTTGGAGGACGCCAGTATGTTGAGCAATTGTTTTATATTGTCCGGGTGTACAAAGGGGACGACCGATGCGCCGATGAGTTCCTCCGGTTCATAACCAAGCAGGGTCTTACAGGCGGGGGATGCATATAGGAAAACGCCGTTCGTGTCGTGGCGTGAGATCATGTCTGATGAGTTCTCTGCGAGCAGGCGGAATTGCGCTTCGCTTTCCTTGAGGGCAGTCTGCATCCTCTTTTGTTCCTGTATGATTTCCCACTGCTGGATGGCGCGTTCTGCGATGTGCGGCATGTCGGTCATCGATTCGGATGACTTGACAATGTAATCCAGCGCGCCGGACTTGATCATATCCACCGCGTTCCGCTCGCTCCCATAACTGGTCATGATGATGACCGGCGGGTCCGAATGGTTTCTGTTATCCCCCAGGAGTTCGCTGCTTTCCCCATCCGGCAGGCGCCAGTCCGCTATGATCAGAGAAGGCGTAAAACTGTTCATTTGATCGCGCGCTTCATGCAAAGTGTGCGCAACGATCAGCCTAGCTTCGTCGCCCCGGTCTTCGAATGCGCGCTGTATCAATTCTGCGTGGGCAGGGTCGTCCTCAATGAGAAGAATCTGAATTGTGCTGTCCATCATGAGAGGAACGTCTCATCCTCATGGTCTGTGCTTACTCTTTGATCTCCGGGTTTGTGTTCCACCCCAGCCAGTAAAACCCCAGATCGTCCATGAGCTTTTTGAATTCTTCGAAACCGACCGGTTTCACAAGATAACTGTTGGCATGGTTGTAATATGCCCGGGCAACATCTTTTTCCGCTTCAGAGGTCGTCAACACCACCACCGGGATCGTTTTTGTGGAATCCGTTTCCTTGATCGCCTTGAGGACATCGATCCCATCCACTCGTGGCAGACGGAGGTCCAGCAGGATCACATGCGGGCGGGGATTCGCGGCGGGTACGGAGAATTCACCACGATGGAAAAGATAATCCAACGCCGATTGTCCATCGAGGAAATGACGGACTTTGTTTGCAATTTTGTGCTCCTCCAGGGTGCGGATGACAAGCTCTGCATGGTCTACATTGTCTTCCACCAGCATGACCAGGATCGGTTCACCAACCATGGGATTCTCCTTGTTGTTTTTCCATCGGTGTTTGCAATTCTAACCGCTTTTCCACGTCTGTGAATTTGCAATAAAGTTTGGACAGAATGGATCGGCGATTTTGATTTTTTGAGGACGCGGTTGATCTTATCTTTCCCATGGATCATGTTTTGACACGGCTGACAGAACTTTCATCCCTTGTCTTCCGTGGTCGGAAGGGTAAAGAGAAAAGTGGCGCCTTTTCCAAGCTCGGATTCAACCCAAATTCGCCCTCCATGGACATCGATGATCCTTTTCACCAGCGTCAAACCGATGCCGGTCCCCTCTATCGTTGGATCCAGCCGGTTGAACAATCCAAAGATCCGCTCGTGATATTTGGGCTCGATCCCCACCCCGTTATCCCGGACAAAGAAAATCGGTTTGCCATCCGTATCCTTGCCTATTGTGCCAATCTCTATGAGGGGATGGGGCTGCTCACCCATGAACTTGACGGCATTGCTGACCAGATTTTGCACGACCTCCGCCACGCGGATACGGTCCACGCGGACGACGGGAAGCCCGCCCGTCACTTCAAGCTTTACGCCCCTCGCCTCAAGCGGACCCGAAAGCTGGTCCATCACTTCCCGGAGGATGTCTTCAAACGGGACATCCTCCGGCGCGTTCGCGATCCTTCCGACCCGCGAGAGTTCAAGCAGTTCATTGAGGAGCATTTGCATCCGGTCAACGGCGTTCCCGATGCGGTTCAGGTCGTTCTCGAACCGGACCATGTCTCCGGCTTCGGCATCCTGGCGCAGGTATCCGAGAAAGCCGCGGATGGTGACGAGAGGTGAACGGAGATCGTGGGAAACGGTGTAGGTGAATCTCTCCAGTTCGGCGTTCCGGGCTTCAAGTTCCCTGTTGAGGCTCACGCGTTCGGTATAGAGCCGGGCGTTTTCGATCGCGTTCGCGATCTGGTCCGCCATGGTTTGCAGGGCGGTGATATCCACCCGCGAAAAGGCGGAAGGCTTTTCAGATTGAATGGTCATTGCGCCGATCACTTCGCCATGTGTGATGAGCGGGAGCGCCATTTCGGAACGGGTCAGCGGCAGGTGGGGATTGGCAAATCGGACAGCATCCACGCCCACGTCCAGTGCGATGCGTGCCTGCCCATGGGTGATGCACCATCCGATCATGGAGGATCCCTCCACTTTCAGGCGGTGTCCCTTCTCGATCATGTGCTTTCCCGTTTCTCCGGTCGCGGCGCGCAGGCTTGCCCAATCCCGTGTCTCATCCAGGAGAAAGACGCCCACATAGTAATAATCGAAATGGTTGCGGATGAGTTCCACAATGTTCGGAAGCAGTTTGTTGAGGTCGAGGAAGGCGGATGCCGCTCTGGAAACTTCCGCCGCGGTCTGGAGCTGGATTGTGCGTTTCGTCATCATGCCAACCAATCCCGCCTGTTCCTCTTCGGCTTGTTTGCGGGACGTGATGTCCGTCCAGACACCGAGCCAATATACGGGATCGCCGCTTTCGTCCTGCACAAGGATCGCTTCGTCTTTTACCCATACTACGCGCTGATCCTTTGTGATCAAACGATATTCCATTTCAAAAGGCTGACCGGTTTCAGTTGTGCGCTGGTTTTCCTCCATCACCCGGTGTTCGTCTTCAGGGTGCAGGATCTTTATCCACAGATGAGGATCGTCGGTAAAAGCCTCGCGCGGGTACCCGAGCAGTTTTTCGATCTGCGGGCTGACGTATAACGTACTGGCATTTGGATCGAGACTGTTTATATAGGTAGTGGCTGGGATGTTTTCGAGCAGGGATTTGTAACGCTTTTCGCTTTCCCGGGTCTGCCTGAGCAGTCGCTTCATATTCCGGGAGTTGATACTCTGCAGCATCATGGCGATGACAAAGAAAAAGATGTAGATCGTGACGCGTGCAAAAGGTGAATACCGGATGGGCGGAGGCAGCATCCCGTTCGTTTCTGCATAGGCAATTCCGATGCTGGTCGCAATGCAAATGGCCGCGGCGATAATGCTTGTTCCTCCGCGTGAAACCAGTCCGCCCAAAAGGATGACCACCAGGTATCCAAAAAATATCGGGGCTGATACTCCGCCAGCCATGATCGCAACCACCGTGATGAGCAGCCACATCAGTGCAGTGAGGAGGATGCCAGCCGCCCGTACCTTGCGATACCGGATCAGTACCATGATCGCAACGGAGGTGGGAACCGCCACCGATGTCAACAGGACGGATCGAAACGTCAGTTCCGGCGCGATCAGCAGGGTTGTCGCGATAAATCCCAGACTCAGGATGATCAGCCCTGCAGATGTGTAATAGACCGCCTGTGCGTTGTTCCTTGTCTCGTCATTGTCAAACTCGGGTGGTTGGACGAATTGCCTCATCATTCCAGCCTTTGTATCGTCAAGTATAGCATCACTTAATGGACGGGGCATTTCGCCACGGATGACCGCGGCGAAAGTAATTTTGCAGAACGGCAGAAGACCCGCTATGTGAATACATAAGATGGGAAGTCCCGATTATTCCCCACCCTTGTATGAAAATTTCTCGTGATATAATCCGTGCACCAGTAATTAATTCACGATGGAGGATGTCCCATGGAGATTACAGTCCAGGAATTCAAGCATTGCGATATGATCACGATCAAAGGTCGTGTGGACAGCGCGACTGCCCCCCAACTGGCGCAGGCGCTGGAAGCCGCGAATGAAGGCGGCAAATACAAACTGGTCGTTAACATGGAAGGTTTGGAATATATGTCCAGTGCTGGTTTCCGCGCCCTGCTTGCCGCCCAGCGAAATTGCAAGAAATATAATCGCGGCGAGGTCGTGCTGGCTGTTGTTCCGGATCGTATTCGTGAAGCGCTGGAATTGGCTGGTTTTACAGAGCTATTCAAGACGTTCGATGATACCCTGTCGGCGGTGGGGCATTTCTAGGTGTCCCCGGGTCTTGACTCGGAGTGAACAGCTTATTACTTAGGAAGGATGCCGCCATCAGTTGCTACCGGCTGAGGCGGCTTTTAATTTTTTAGGAATGCAAACCATACAATTTGCTGCAAAGTTTGAGTTTCTCGATGAGATCCGCGATTTCGTGGGTCATATTGCGCGGGATGCCGGATTCACCGAGAAGGAGATCTACAATATTCAACTTGCAACGGATGAAGCCGCATCGAACGTCATCGAACACGCCTATGAGGGCATCGCCGATGGGATGCTGGAAATGTCCTGCGGGTTCCGCGATGGCGCCATAACGATCATTCTGACCGATCATGGAGAGTCATTCGACCCGTCCACCATTCCGATGCCAGATCTGAAAGCCGACCTGTCGAAGCGCAAGATCGGGGGACTGGGCATTTTTCTCATGCGCAAATTGATGGATGAAGTCCATTACGAATCCCACCCTGAGAGTAACAGTAACACCCTCACATTGATCAAACGAAAGGGGTGATTGGCATGTCTGCCGCCACCCGTTCCCCGCTTTCCAACGATTGGCGCGACCTGGCCAGCCTGGGGGAACAAATCATCAGCACCACCTCGCTTGCCGCCCAACGTGACCGCATTGTTGCGGTAACGTCCAATCTGGTAAAAGGAGAGGTGGATGTTTGGCTTCAGGACGGTTTGTTCCGTCTGCCCAACCTGAAGGAAGAGCAGATCTTCGAACAACAACCTGCCTCAACGGGCATGCAGCGAGCCATGAAGACGGGGAAAATCTGCAGGAAGCAAAGAAGAGGGACAAGGAACGGCGCCTCACGCGGGACCTGGGTAGCGATTCCGCTTGAAGAGCAGGGGATCACGCTGGGAGCGATCCAGATCAACCGCACCAAAGGACCCGACTTCAAAGAGGATGAATTGAATCTGCTGGAGGGCGTGGCAGGTGTGGCGTCTGTCAGCCTTGTTGCATCGCACCGCGTCGCGGTTGAAAGGTTCAGGCTCAACCAGTTGAACCTGGTACGCGAGGTCAGCGCCCAGATCGCGAACGTCCTGCACGTGGACGAACTCGCCCGCCGTGTGACACAACTGATCCAGCAGACATTCCATTATTACTACGTCGCCATCTTTACACTGCGAAAGGATTCCTCCGCTCTGCGCTTCCGGGCAAGCGCCATGGCTTCCCGCAAGGGCAGGCGCAGGAAGAAGGTCGCTTTGGATGTGGAGATCGGCCAGGGGTTGATCGGGCAGGTTGCGGCTTCGGGCGAACGGATCCTTGTCGAAGATGTGCAGAAGGATACGCGTTACCGTTTCATCGAGGCGCTCCCCGAAACAAGGTCCGAAGTGGTCATCCCGCTGAAGATCGAAGACCGGGTGCTGGGTGTTCTCGATGTGCAAAGCGACCAACCCAACGCCTTCCATCCGAATGACCTGCTGATCCTCGAGGCGCTGGCGGATACCATCGCCCGCGCAGTCGAGGGGGCACGTTTGTACAGCGATCTCCGCCATCGCGCGGACCAACTGACCCTGATCGCTGAGGTCAGCAAAAGCGTGAACTCCTCGCTCGAACTGCCCACGCTGATGAAGAACGTGGCTTCGTTGATCCATGAAAAGTTTAAGTATCCATACGTTCATCTCTTCACGGTTCATCCCAACCGCCGCCTGATCGAATACGAAGCGGGCAGCGGTGAGCGGGCTGGCCGACTTGTCGGTCAGATGTTGCTGCTCGATGACGCCCATGGGATCATTCCGTGGGTGGCGCGCGAGGGGAAACCGGTCCTGGCAAATGATGTGTCGAAGGAGGCGCGTTATCGCGCCTCTCCGCTCCCGCCGGAGAATACAAAAGCGGAATTGTGCATTCCCCTGCTGTTCGATGAAAAGGTCGTTGGCATCCTGGATATTCAATCGGACAAGGTCAACGCCTTCACCGAGGACGACCTGATGATCTTCGAAGCGGTTGCAGATAATATCGCCATGGCGATCCACAACGCCGACCTGTATCGCTCCGAGCAATGGCGGCGGCAGGTGGCAGACAGCCTCCGTGAAGTGGCGGGCTTGATCTCAGCGGATGCCAGTGTGGATGATGTGCTCGAAGCCATCCTCCTGGAGTTGGACCGCAATCTTCCGGTCGATATCTCCGCGATCTGGCTGCTGGAGGACGATGAGTTATATCTTGCCGCCTGCCACAATTGCGATGAAGATCTGCTGGAGCAACTTCTATACGATACGCCTGAAGCCTATGAGGCCTTGATGCGCGTTCTATATGCGGAGAAGCCCGATATCCGCAAACCGACCGACCCGCTTTGGATCACCGGTCTTGCGGCAGGTTTCGATCAAAATTATTCCGGTCTTGCCGCGCCGCTGCGGATTGGCGATCAGCCGTTGGGTGTGATCACGCTTTCGCATCAGACGTCCGGCAGGTACGGTCACGAGGCACGGGCGATGACCACCACCTTTGCAAGCTATGCCGCGGTCGCCATCGAGAACGCCCGCCTGTACGACACCGCCCAGGAGCAGGCGTACGCCTCCGCCGCGTTGTTGCAGGTGGCGCAGGCGGTTGTAAGCCTCAACGATCTTGATGAAACGCTCGGCACGATCATCCGCATCCTCCCGATCCTTGTCGGTGTGGAGCGGGTTGCGCTTTACCAATGGGATTCGGACAAGAACGTTTTTCTGCCATCACAGGAATATGGACTGGACGAAGAGGATGAAAAGGAATTCTGGAACCGTGAATACAGTGCCGGAGAGTTTGCCTTCCTGGATGCCTGCCGCGATGAGACTGGTCTGCGCGCCTGCCTGATCGATTCTGATTCGCAATACGGACTCAAGGCATGGCTCTCATTAGACCCCTCGAAAGAGGTCAACCTGGGAAACCCCGGCAAGTTCCTGTTCGCGGTTCCGATCGCGGTCAAGGAAGCGCTTTATGGTGTGATGCTCATCGAGGAAGCCGCGGGCGGACTCCGCTTCCGCGCCCGGCGCCTCGAGATCATCACCGGCATTGCGCAACAAGCCGCGCTTGCCATTCAGAACGACCTCCTGCAAAAAGAGATGGTCGTGCGCGAACGCCTCGAAACGGAAGTGCAGTTGGCGCGCCAGATCCAGCAGACCTTCATCCCTGAGACGCTCCCCGAATTTTCCGATTGGGAACTCGCCGCGCGCTGGAAGACAGCCCGCCAGGTGGGCGGCGATTTCTACGACGTGTTCAACATGACCGATAACAAACTTGGGCTGTTCATTGCGGACGTTTCTGATAAGGGCGTTCCAGCCGCCCTATTCATGGCGCTCACGCGGACGCTGGTACGTGCCGCCGTGATCGAGACCGAATCCCCCGCCGAAGCCTTGAAGCGCGTCAACGATCTCCTGATCCCCGATACGAAGCAGGGCATGTTCGTGACCGCGGTCTATGCCGTGCTTGACATGAACAAGGGCGAGTTGACCTACGTCAACGCGGGGCATAATCCGCCTTTGCTGGCGAGGGCCAGCGGAGCAGTGGAGAAGTTATCGCGCACTGGCATCGCGCTCGGCGCGGCGGAGAATTTGGAGTATGAACAGCGTGTTGTCACACTCGAAAAAGAGGACAGCCTGTTGTTCTACACCGATGGTTTGACCGAGTCCTACAACAACGACGGCGAATTTTACGGGGATGAGCGTCTCATGGAATCGTTGAAGGCAAACCATTGCTCCTCCGCCCATGAGTTGATGGACATCGTCGAAAAATCCCTGATCGATTTCGTGCAGGATATGCCTCCCGCTGATGACTTGACGATGCTGGTGTTGAGAAGGGTGTAATAATATTCGTCTCACGATCTGCCTGACTTTTTACAAGGATTTTACATCCACACCATACTCCCATAATCTGCACAATCTACAATCATCATCGTAACCTAAAACCACAGGAGGCTTACGATGAAAAACATATTCAGGAAATCCATCATGATCGCGCTTGTCGCCGCGCTGGCAGTGGCGAGTCTGCCCCTCGTCCGCGTGGCAGCCGCGGCGGAGAACGATCCGCCCTCGCCATCCACGGAAGCATCCCATGAAAGGCTGGAGCGGATCTGGGCGCGCCAACTCCGCATCTACGAAAGGATCGGCAATGGCTTTGAGCGCGCGGATACGTTTGTCGATCGAGTCCAGGAGTTGATCGATCGCGCCGCACAGAACGACAAAGACGTCTCGGCTGTGCAGGCCGCGTTGGACGCGTTCGAAGCCGCGCTCAAGGAGGCGCATCCCGTTTACGAGAGCGGCAAGGGACTTGTCAACTCGCACCAGGGATTTGACAACAAGGGCAAAGTGACCGACCCCGAAAAAGCCAAAGAGACCGTCAAGGCGATGGGCGAGAAACTGCGGGAGATCAAGGAAGCCATGGATGGGACTGGCAGGGCGTTACACGATGCCCTCCGGACCTTCCGTGAAGCCAACCCGCCTCCTCAGCCAGCCCGGGACAAATAATTCACCATATGCAGTACAGGCTTCGGAGATCGAGGGGGCTCCGAAGCCTGTTCATAAAAGTTTACATAAAATTGTAATAGGCAGTACAATCGCCTCATTGTAAAATCCAATAGATGAGGCAGTCATGTACACAGCAGAAGGTAAAAAAATTGTCGCAACCGATAAAGCCCCGAAGGCGATCGGACCCTACTCCCAGGCCATCAGCACCACGCAAGCGATATTCACAGCTGGGCAGATCGGGCTTGACCCCAAAACGATGGAACTTGTCGAGGGCGGCGTGGAAGCCCAGACCAGGCAGGTGTTGACCAATCTCAAGAATGTTTTGGAATCAGAGGACTCAGGCTTGAATTTCGTGGTCAAGACTACCGTCTTTTTGCAGGATATGGCTGACTTCGCCAAAATGAACGCGGTCTACGCCGAGTTCTTCCCTGAGAACCCGCCCGCGCGCAGCACGGTCCAGGTTGCGGGTCTGCCCAAAGGCGCGCTGGTCGAGATCGACTGCATCGCCTTGCTCTCTCCCGTTCGTGGTGACTGATTGCCTAGAATTGACAGCCAGTAATCAACAACGTGTCCAACGAACTCATCCTTCTCGTCGATGACGAACCGTCCATCATCCAGCTTGCCCGCATGTATCTCGAGCGGGAGGGGTATCGCATCGTGTCCGT
>DIDP01000016.1 GCA_002418205.1 Anaerolineales bacterium UBA5797
GGGATGAACACAGAAGGCTGCCTACCTCGGAAAGAGGAACTACTGTGCAAACGAAATGGGTGAAGCCCATGGGAGTTGTGCAGAGAGCCGAGCATCCCCGGTACGAGACGAAGGAAAATCCAGCGCAAGAAGATCTGCGCCATTCTTGATGAACCGCCGTATGCGGACCCGCATGTACGGTGGTGTGAGAGGAGGCGGTTAGCCGCCGCCTCCTACTCGATTATCTACCTGCCTGCTTCTTCCCTGGCTTCCTTCCTTGCCCTTAACCACCCGTTCAGGCTGAACTTCACCACCCGTTCCCTGCCCTCGATCAATTTTTTAATATTGGGGCGAAGCGCCCAAACCAGAAGAATTTCCGCCAGCACGCCATATAGAATATCGATCGCCGGCGCCTGTCCATTGATGGCAAGGATGACAAAAACGACGATCACAACGAGACCGATCGCCATGGTGGTCACGGAGGCAATGCCGAGGGTGAACCAGATCACCGCGCCGACCGTGAAAACGATCGGGAAGATCGGGAGCCACAACCCCATTGCACCGCCCAGCGCGGGCGCGCCGCCAGCCCCGCCATGAAAACGCAGTTTCCCATCGGCATCACGACTGATCAAAAAGACCGAATAGTTGTGCCCGAGGATCGCCCCCACGGGAGCCAGCACATGGACAAGATGATTGGAGCTGAGTGCCTGTGCCAGCCAGACGGACACCGCGCCCTTCAGGATGTCCAGAATGGCGGTGAGCAAGCCTGCAAAAAAACCCGCCGCGCGCACAACATTGGTCCCACCTGTGCGTCCGCTCTCGATCTCACGAATATCCTTTCCTGTCTTTAGCTTTACGATCAACAAGCCAAATGGGATGGAGCCGATGATATAGCCAAGGATCACGATCCCAACTTCGAGCAAAATTTGCATCTCTATCCTCCAGGACGAGTATAAAACTTGAAACACATCAGAGCCGATATGGTTTCTCTACGAAAATTCCAAAACGATCTCACGCGCTGTGCCAGCCTGTATCCAGAAACCGCGCGCCTTCCAGCCGGTCCCTGCGGGCGATAGGATGACATGGACAACCTCATAAGCCGCCTCAGCGATGTCGGTAACGGAGGCAGTTTCAGGTCCCGCAGGATGCGAATGGAAGATGCCCAGTAGGTCGAGCCCATTGGAGTCGATCCAATCGAAGGCTTTGAGCTGTTCATGCGGATCCATTACGAATCGCACCGGACTTTGAGCCTGATTCCGTATCCCGATCACTTTTCCAACCCTGTCGTTTTTCCCGGCAAGCAATCCACATGCCTCCAGAGGAGCGTGCCGGGAAACGTGTTTGATCATTTCCTGTAAATGTCCTTTAGCGATGATCAATCGTCGCATCATTGTATCAAAAGAGGACCGCCAATCCCCAGCTCACGGCGGCGATGATGGCGGTCACGAGCATGGCGCGGCGCATGGGGATGTTTTCATCCAGATTGATGGCTAGGTTCGACAGCGCGTACAACGGACCGGTGAGCATCAAACCGAACTGGACGGGAGACAACGGCCAGTAGTGCAGACCTGCCGCAAGTTGAATGCAGACCAATCCGATCCCGAGCGCCCAGGCGAATTCCCACCTGCCTCCGATTCGCAGGTGGAGGATGCGCAGGCTTGCCAGCGAAGCAGTGATGAATAATGCGGGCAGAATGAGGAAGAGGCGCGCATCACTCGAACGGAGCGCGGCCGAGAAGATAAAAAATAACGTGTAGGAGATTGCCGTAAGTCCCGCAACCGAAAGTGCATAGTAGGGAGCGCCTGCATCCACCACGATGTACTCGGCAAGGAAGATGAAGAATAGCAGTGTGCCGCTGATCGCAAAACCGATCCACCATGGCGCGCCATTGGGGAGAATGGAGAGCGGTACACCGATCACAAAAGTGGTGAGTGTGGGGAGCAGCCACCATTGATACGTCGCTCTTCCTTTAAGGGAAGGATGTCCGCGCAGCAGCCAGTCCATGCCGGTGGCAGTGAGACCGGCGGTGAGCATGGTCATGGCGGTGGTCAAATTGAGCGGCAGGATGAAGAAAAAACCGGGAAACTGAAATTCCAGGTTGAATTCCGAGGATGGGAGCAGGCGTGTAAGCGCAAATGCAAGCAGTACCGTGGCGGTAAGCAGACCGAGCCGGTTGGCATCGGGCATATGGCTTTCCTGTGCGTTCATATGAGCATTGTACCTGCCCCATCAACGACTGCCAAGACATGCCCGGTATGGTAGAATCAAATGGTTATGGACGTTCAAAAGCTTGAAACTTTGCCCCCGCCACCTGGCGTGATCGGTTCGCTCAGGGCGGGGTTCGATATTGTTTCCAACCGCGTCGCGTTGATCCTTGTGCCGCTGGTCCTGGATGTTTTTCTCTGGCTGGGTCCACGGTTGAGCGTGAACAAATTGTTGTCACCATTTGTCAATTTCATGTTCGATCAGGCGCGGCGGGGGATGGATACTGCGACCCTGAATGAATTCGTCAGCAGCCGGTCTTTGATCCTGGGGATATTGCAAAAATTCAATTTGTTCAGCCTGTTGTCCAAACTGCAGTTGTATCCCATCGGCATTTCGAGTCTGTCTGCAGAGACGTTGCCGGTCGCCAACCCGGTCGGATCGCAAAACGTTCTGGATATCTCCTCGTCGTTGGGGTTTGTCGGGTTGTCATTTTTTCTGGTCATGGTGGGTTGGATATTCGGCGGGTTGTACTTCCGTCTGGTATCGGGATCAATTTTGGGTGAGGATGCGGCGGGGATCGGGTTCACCCGAGCCGTTGTCCAGACCCTGTTCCTTTCCGTTATCTGGACCGTCGCTTTGATGGTTGTTTTGATCCCGGCCACGATGTTGATCGGGCTGGTCGGGTTGATCAGTCCGTGGCTGGCGAGCATTGTGCTTTTGGTGATCGCCTTCTTTTCCTTCTGGCTGATCGTCCCATTCTTTTTTATGCCGCACGGCATTTTCGTCCGCGGACAGAACGCGCTGTATTCGATCTTTTCGAGCCTGCGGATGACCCGCTTCACCCTGCCGACGAGCGGGATGTTCGTTTTGAGCGTGTTCCTGCTCTCGCGCGGGTTGAATTATCTGTGGAGCGTCCCTGACAGCGATTCGTGGCTGGCTCTGGTCGGTTATGCGGGTCATGCATTCATCACGACCGCCTTGCTGGCTGCCAGTTTTGTCTATTATCGTGATATGAACAACTGGCTGCAACATGTTTTTGAACGGCTTCAATCGGCGGGGAAACCGCCCTCAATAAAACAAGCGTAATTATTTCCGCGCCCTTTTTTGGATGGGCGATCATTTGGAGGCTTTTGTGGCAAAAGAAAAAGTGCAGACAGTGGATTATGGTGTTGGCTCGATCCAGGCTCTCGAGGGCATCGAGCATGTCCGTAAACGCCCGGGCATGTATGTGGGTGGCACGGATATCAAAGCCCTGCATCACCTTGTGTATGAGGTTGTGGACAATGCCATCGATGAGGCATTGATGGGTTTTTGCACCAAGATCAGCGTCACCATTCACCCCGATAGCAGTGTGACGGTCGAGGATAACGGCCGCGGTATTCCAGTGGGTCCGCATCCCACCAAGAAGGATGCGCACGGCAAGCCGATGGAGACCGTGGATGTGGTCATGACCGTGATCGGTGCGGGCGGCAAGTTCGGCGGCGGCGGCTACAAGGTTTCCGGCGGTTTGCATGGTGTGGGCGTCAGCGCGGTGAATGCGCTTTCCGAATGGATGGTCACCGAGGTCAAGCGCGACGGGAAATTGTGGCAGCAGAAATATCAGCGCGGCATACCGCAGGGCCCCATCAAGCAGATCGGGAAAGTGGCGAAGGATGATTCCGGCACCAAGCAGACCTTCAAGTTCGATAAGGTCATTTTCACGGAGGATATTGATTACCGATTCGATACGCTCGTCCAGCGCTTCCGCGAAATGGCATTCGTGACCCGCGGCGTGACCCTTGAGTTTATCGATGAGCGTAATGACCGTGAAATGACCTTCTATTTCGAGGGCGGTATCACCTCCTTTGTGCGGTATCTCAATCGTAACCGAGAGAACCTGCATCCGGTGGTGTATGTGGAAAAGGAGATCGAAGGGGTTGGCATCGAAGCCGCCGTCCAGTACACGGACGCCTACACTGAGTCCATCTACTCCTTTGCAAATACGATCAACACCATCGATGGCGGGACACATCTGACGGGGCTGCGTTCGTCCCTGACGCGCGTCATCAACGATTACGGACGCAAGAACGGCTTCCTCAAGGATGCCGACCCGAATTTCTCCGGCGACGATACCCGCGAAGGCTTGACCGCGATCGTTTCGGTCAAGCACCCGGGTCCGCAATTCGAGTCGCAGACCAAGGTCAAATTGATGAACCCCGAAGTGCAGACCTACGTCACCCAGGTGGTGGGCGAAGCGTTCAGCACTTTTCTCGAGGAGAATCCGCAAGCCGCGAAGGCGATCATCGCCAAATGTCTGACTTCGGCGCGGGCACGCGACGCGGCACGCAAGGCGCGCGACCTGGTCATCCGCAAATCGGCGTTGGAATCTCTTACACTTCCCGGCAAACTGGCCGATTGTTCCGAGCGTGATTCTTCGAAGACCGAACTTTACATCGTGGAAGGTGATTCGGCAGGCGGCTCGGCCAAGCAGGGACGTGACCGTCACTTTCAGGCGATCCTGCCATTGCGCGGCAAGATCATGAACACCGAGCGCGCCCGCCTGGACAAGATCCTTTCGAGCAATGAGATCAAGGCGTTGATCTCCGCGCTTGGCACCGGCATCGGTGATAACTTTGACATCGAGGGCTTGCGTTACGGTCGCGTCATCATCATGACGGATGCCGATGTCGACGGAAGTCATATCCGTACGCTTTTGTTGACCTTCTTCTTCCGTTACATGCCGCAATTGATCGAGGAGGGGCATCTGTATATTGCCCAGCCTCCGCTCTATCGGGTCGCGCACAAGAATTCGGTCAAGTATGCCTACACCGAAAAAGAGAAGGACAAGATTTTGAAGGATGTGGGGGAGAAGGCATCCCTTCAACGGTACAAGGGTCTCGGTGAAATGAACCCATCCCAATTGTGGGAGACGACGATGAATCCCGAAAACCGGACCCTGCTCCTCGTCACAGTGGAGGACGCGGCTGAAGCGGATCGCACCTTCGACATGCTCATGGGCGACGCGGTGGATCCACGCCGCAAGTTCATACAGACCCACGCGAAAGCGGTCCGTAACCTGGATATTTAGTCGATAAGGCGGAACGTTCCCCGGAACGCTCCGCCTTACTGCTTTGTTATGAAAGTACCATAGTTACTTGGGTGGGATGTAGAGTAAAATTTTATTCCGGCTATTTAAGAACAGCCGGACACTTCTAACCATGTCGTTATTCCAGAGATTCGAAACCGCGGTAAGCAGAACACTCCAGGCAATCGTCCTGGTATATCAGGCTGTCGCGCTTGTGGTCTTCATCTCCACCCTCTATCTGGCTGTGGATTGGCTTGGGAATCCGTTCATTGGTGGTTTTTTTGAACATACCCTCGTGCTGAACGGTTCGAATACGAGTGAACCTGATAAAAGCTGGGCCTTGTATGAACAGGGGTTTGGGCTGGGCGACCAGTTGGTTTCCATTGATGGCATGGCGATCCATAATTCAGCCGGACTCGAGAATGTGTTGCGCTCCCACAAAGTGAATGATGTCGTATCGGTCGAGATGCGTACCACGGACGGCAGCCTCGAATCGACCAAAGTAACCTTGCAAGAATTCTCCGCGGCGGATCGGTTTGCCTACTTCATCATGCCCGAGGTGTTGAGCCTGGTATTTCTGATGGTCAGCCTATGGACCTTTGGCCTGCGCCGAACGGAATCCGCAGGACGGGCATTCTCAGTTCTTACTGCCTCCCTCTCCATAGCCACCGGCTCGCTCTTCGATCTCTATACCTCCCATTACTTTACATACATCTGGACTCTGGCATTGGCGGCGACGGGCGGCGCCCTCATCGACCTTGCCCTTGCCTTCCCGCAGGAGGCGCGCTACGTCATCGGACGCCCTTATCTGCGCTGGATCGGCTACGTGGTTGGCGGCATCCTGGCAGTCAACGCGTTCAGGACGCTGTTCAACTTCGATGATCCGCGCGCTTATATTTTTGCCTGGCAGGTCATCTACGGTTATACGGGCTTCTCAGCCCTGATCTATTTTGGGGCGCTCTTCTATCATGCGTTCCTTTCCTTTTCCCCCGTTGTCAAGAGTCAGGCGCGGACGATCCTCATCGGTTCGCTCGTTGCGTTTGGACCTGTGGTGGGCTGGCTCCTCATTGCCCAACAGGCGTTCAACCCGTACCTGCTGCCATTCTTGATCGTCTTCCCGATTGTCAACGCGTATGTGATCCTGCGCTTCCGCCTCCTCCGCACCGATTACTGGATGCGCCAGGGGATGGTCTATGCCACGCTGACGGTTCTGGTCGTCGCGGCATACGGCTTGTTCGTAAGCGGAATTTCATTGATCATCCCCATGCCGTCCGACAACCCGTATCTGATCGGCGGACTGGTATTTTTCATCGCGATCTTCCTCGATCCGATCCGGACCCGTCTCCAGACCCTGGTGGACAGCACCTTCTTCCGCGGTCAGCGCGCCTATGAAGAACGGCTGCGGAACCTGGGGCATGACCTGACCGGCGCGTTGGATCTGAATACGATCGGGCGCGTTTTACGGAAGCAGGTCACCAGCAGTCTGGTGCCGGAACGGATCCATATCTTCACCTACGACTCGCTCAATGATCAGTACGCCGCCCTGCCGGATGAAGACGGGCGCCCGTCCAGCGATATTCGCTTTTCCTCCAACAGCCCCCTGGTTCAATATCTCCAGAAGGAAAATATTCCCCTCTACCTCGATATGATCAACCCTCCCGCCCTGGTGCGGGGCGACGAAGCGCGGCTGTCATTATTGGGTGCGCGCCTGTATGTGGCTTTGCAGGGGGAGGATAAGCCGGTCGGCTGGCTCGCCCTGGGCGCGCCATTATCCGGTAATCCATACACCCCTCACGACCTTGACTTTCTAGATAGCGTTGCAGACCAGGCTTCCGTCGCGATCGCCCGCGTTCAAACCGTTGCCAACCTGGAGCGTCGGGTGCAGGAAATGAACGCGCTCTCGCGCGTCTCCCAGGGCGTGAACGTCACGCTCGAGTTCGATGATGTGCTGGAACTGATCTTCGCCCAGACCTCCCAGATCATCCCGTCCACCTATTTTCATATATCGCTTTACAACAAAGCCGCGAACTATTTCTATTACGGCTTCCGCGTCGACGACAACGAGCGCATGACCTCCCTCGAAAACCAGCCGCTGCCTCCCAGCCTGGGGCTCGGACAGGAGATCATCCGCAAGGGGCGCCCGATCATCACGCAGGATTACACACGCGAATGCCAGATGCGCAACATCTCGCCTTCCGTCCCGGAGATGTATGCCTGGATGGGCGTCCCGCTCAATGCCGACGCTGATACCATCGGCGCGCTCAGCGTGGGCAGCCGTGACCCCACGGTCACATACACTCGTGCCCAACTCGACCTGTTGCAATCCATCGCCGATCAAACGGTTGGCGCCATCGTCAAAGCCCGCCTCCTGCAGGAGACGCAACAACGCGCCCACCAACTCGCGACCCTGAACGAGATCACGCGCCAACTCACTTCCACCCTGGAGCAGGAACCGCTCCTGCAAAACATTCTGGACAACGCGGTCAACATCCTGAATTGCGAAGCCGGGACCTTGTTCCTCATGGACGACCAGACCGGCGACCTGGTCTTCCGCGTCACGGTCGGACCTGTTGCCCGGAACCTGCTGGGACAACGTCTCCCCGCCGGAACCGGGATCGTTGGACGCGCCGTGCAGACGCACGCCCCGGTCATCGAGAACGATGCCCAGCGATCCAACTCCCGTTTCGACGATACCGACAAACAGACAGGCTTTGTCTCGCGTTCGATCCTTGCCGTGCCGATGCAGATCAAGGACCGCATGCTGGGCGTCATTGAGGTCATCAACCGCCGCGACGGTCTTCCCTTTGTGGAGGACGACCAGAACATCCTCACAGCGTTCGCAGGACAGGCGGCGGTTGCCATCGAAAACGCACGCCTGCTCGCGTTGACCGACCAGGAACTCGCCGAACGCGTCGAGGAACTTCAGGTTATGGGTCGCATCGTCCGTGAATTGAACGCCAGCCTCGAGATCGACCGCGCCATGCGCATCACTTTGGAATGGGCAATGCGCCGCTCCAATGCCGAGGCGGGGTTGATCGGCATGATGGAGGAGGAACGTGTCCGCCTCATGGCACAGGAAGGCTATGATGATGTCTTCACCGACCCGGCGGATGGTCACCTGCCGCTTGATCTGCCGGTGGTCAAATCCGCCATCGAAAGCGGACAGCCCAGCCAGGTCTCGTTGATCAGCACAGGCGGGAAGGGCATCCTTCCCACTGCGCATACACAGATCGTTGTACCCATTCGCCGTGAAGCGCAGGTGATCGGCCTGCTGTTACTCGAAAGCACGAGCGATTCGCAGGAGAACCTGGCATTCCTGAATCGCTTGAGCGATAACGCCGCCATTGCCATCTCGAACGCCCAGCTCTACGACGAGATCCAGCGCGCGAACATTGCCAAGAGCGATTTCGTTTCCTTTGTGGCGCACGAATTGAAGAACCCAATGACCTCCATCAAGGGGTATACGGAACTGCTCGCGGCGGGGTCTGTGGGCCAGATCAACGACATGCAGACCAACTTCCTGCACACGATCCGCGCCAATGTCGAGCGCATGTCTGTGCTGGTTTCCGATCTCAACGACAATGCCAAGATCGAAGCCGGACGACTCCGCCTCGATTACAAGCAGGTGCACGTCCCTGAAGTTGTAGATGAAGTCATCCGCTCCACCCGGCGCCAGCTCGAGGACAAAAAACAGACCGTCGACCTGCAACTCCCAACGGAATTGCCCAGGGTTTGGGCGGATCAGATCCGGGTGGGGCAGGTGCTCACCAATCTGGTGAGCAATGCCCACAAGTACACGCCCGAAGGCGGCAAGATCATCATCGGAGCGGAATCAACCCCAAACCAGTGGGACCCGGAAGGCGCGAAGCAGGTCGTCCATTTGTGGGTCAGGGATGACGGCATCGGAATCAGCATCGAGGACCAGGCGCGCATCTTCCAGAAATTCTTCCGTTCCGAAGATTCGAAGGCGCGCGAGGCGCCCGGAACCGGACTTGGTCTGAACATCACCAGGAGCCTTGTGGAGATGCAGGGTGGGCGCATCTGGTTCGAGAGCGAGTTTAGGCATGGCACCACCTTCCACTTTACCGTGCCGGTTGCCGAAGGATGAGGATATGACTTTGAATGTTGCTGTTGGATATGCCCAGGCGCTCAATGGACGCGAAGCCGGTCTGCAGGCAACGCATTACGCCCTGAACAGGCTTGGTTCTGCAACGCCGAGCTTTGGCATCCTGATCGCCTCGCATCAATATCAGGCGCGCGATGTGGTCAATGGCGTTTCGGGTCTGCTTGGAGATACGCCGCTGATCGGCTTCAGCAGTCCCACAGCCATCACCTCCGCCGGGCTGCATCCCAACTCTGTGATCGTCGCGTTGATGATCGGCGACTTTCAAGTCGATGCGCAATGGATGCCGAGCTATGCCCAAAGCGGTCGTGAGACCGGCGTCCAGTTGAGCCGGCAGATCGCCGAAAAGGAGGATGTCCGCGCCCTCTTCTTCTTTGCCGATGGTTTCAACGGTGATGCCGACCAGTTATGCTCCGCCTTGTCCAGCGATTCGGTCAAGTTCCTCGGGGCGCTCTCTTCGGGAGATTTGCACACGGGTCATTCCTACCAGTTGGCTGGTCCACAAAACGGGAGCGGCGCGCTGGCTGGAGCCATTCTGCGCGGAAATCTTCAGGTGGGCGTTGGCGCGGCGCATGGATGGAATCCGGTGGGAAGTCAGTTCCGCGTGACGCGTTCGCGCGGCTTCTGGCTGCGTACATTGGACGGACGTCCGGCTTCGGAAACGTATGCCCAACTCTTCGGGTATCCGGCGCGTGAATGGGCGTTTCCTCCATTGAGTCACCTTGCCCGTTTGTATCCCCTGGGTGTCGAGCAGGGCGATCAGATCATGGTGCGCGCGCCCATCCGCGTCGAGGCGGATGGTAGTTTCCGCATGAATGCACCGGTGCGCGATGGGGCGGATGCATACCTGTTGGTCGGGAACCGCGTGTCCTGTGAAAAGGCTGCGCAGGAGGCTGCCCAGCAAGCCTTACAGCAACTGAATGGCGCCAAACCTGCCTTTGCGCTTGTCCTTGTGGATATTGCCTGGGAAATGTTATTGAAATCCCATCCCGGCGCCGAGGTGGCTGCCGTGCAGGATATCCTTGGAAAGGACGTGCCGATCGCGGGCGGTTACACGCTTGGGCAGATCGTTCCCGGCAGGGACAACAACACACCGCAACTGTTGAACCAGCATATCGTCGTGGTTGCATTTGCTGAGGGATAGTTCGGGCGATTAAGCGGGGATATAATTCGGACAGGAGAAGATGATCATGAAACGGAATCCAGCCATCGTCTTGTTTGGACTCGCTTTACTCGTGGCTTGCACCTCACCCGGGGCAATGCCTCCGACCCCAACCCAGCCTGTTGACGTTATATCCACGTTTATCTCCACCCAGACACCGTCCCTCTTAACCACCACACCCGGGGCTTTTTCCACCCTCCCGGCGCTGACCTCCACACCGGCTCCGGTTTCATCGGATATCTGTACCGACTCGCGGGTGACCGCGCTGCTCGATTCGTTGAAGACATCCGTGCTCACATCGAATGGCGAGACCCTGAGTTCGCTTGTCAGCCCGGCGCGCGGCGTGGATGTCCGCTATCTGCGCAACGGGACCGTCGTCACTTATACGGCGGAACAAGCCAAATTCCTGTTTGAAACGACCTACGAAGTCAACTGGGGCGCGGAGCCCGGCAGCGGGCAGGACAAGGTCGGTTCCTTCCACGATGTGATCGTCCCGGATCTGGTCGAGGTCTTCAACCAGCCTTCGTATGCCCTGCATTGCAACGAACTCAAACACGGCGGCGCGACCTATGAACTTGAATGGCCCTATCAGGGCGGGTTCTATTCCGTTTATTTCCCGGGCACGGAGCAGAACGGATTCCTCGACTGGCACACCTGGGTGGTCGGGATCGAATATGTGAACGGGAAGCCGTATATCTATGCCTTGATGCAATTCTTCTGGGAGCCATGAGTTGAAAGTGTTCCGAATCAAAAGCCGGGTCGTTGATCCGGTTTTTTGTTTTGGATGGCAGGGTAAGAAAAATTCACAAGCGGTATTCTATATTTGTAGTTATTGTAAAAACTTGCAATAAGGAAATTCATGTCCTGTTCTTCAGAGTATGTTCCCCAACTCCGCGCCCTCGGCTACCGGATGACCCCGCAACGAATGGCGATCCTGCATGTGCTCCGCCATGAAGGGACTCATCTCTCCCCGGCGGAGGTATATAAGAAAGCGCTTCTGGAACTGCCGGGTCTCACCGAGCCGACCGTATATCGCACGCTCGAGTTCCTCGCCGACCTTGGGCTGGCGCGCCCGGCATATGCTACAAACGGACGCCTGACCTATGAGATTGCGGGGAACGACCATCACCACCTCGTTTGTAAGCACTGCGGGGACGAGATCGAGGTGGAACATACCCTGCTCGAAAGCCTCTACCGTCTGCTCGAAACGACCAGCGGCTATCGGAGCATCGGCAGTCATGTCACATTCTTCGGCATCTGCCCGAAGTGTCAGAAAAATTAAAAGGAGACGAACATGCACTATTCACCCGCTCCCCTTCATATCCCCGATGGCTTTTTGAATATCAGCGTTTCATTGGTCTGTTGGGCGCTCACGGTGATCACCTTGAGCGTGGCGGTTTCGCGCACGAACAGATCGCTCGGCGAAAAGCAGGTGCCGTTGATGGGCATCATGGCGTCGTTCATCTTTGCCGCGCAGATGATCAACTTTCCAGTGGCGGGCGGCACGTCCGGGCATTTGCTGGGCGGCGCGCTGGCAGCGATCGTGCTGGGTCCCTGGGCAGGGATGCTGGTGATGACCGCGGTCGTTGCCGTGCAGGGACTTTTGTTCCAGGATGGCGGGTTGCTGGCAATGGGCGCGAACATCCTGAATATGGGCCTGTTGACCGTCGCGATCGGGTATGGTCTCTATCGGTCTGTGTTGAATAAATCGCAGGCGACGAGACTTACTGTGGCTGGCATTGCCGCGTGGCTTTCGGTGATGGCGGGCGCGCTGGCAACGTCGCTGCAATTGTGGCTGAGCGGTACCAGCAACCTGCAGACGGTTGTGATCGCCATGCTCGGAGTCCATGCCGTGATCGGGCTTGGCGAAGCGCTCGTCACGGTGGCCGCGTTGGGTTTCATCCTTCGCACGCGCCCCGATCTGCTCGGCGAAGGCTCCGCTTCTGCGGAGGGGGGACGCGGCTGGGTGGTGGCGGGTATCGTCGTTTCCCTGCTGGTTGTATTGCTGTCACCCTTCGCCTCTGCCGACCCCGATGGGCTGAACCGCGTGGCGATCGACCTGGGCTTTATCCATGTCGGTCAATCTTCGTCATACCAGATCATTCCCGACTACACCTTGCCCTTTTTGGGCGCAACGCCTCTTTCCACCATCCTTGCCGGAGCAATCGGGATCG
This sequence comes from Anaerolineales bacterium UBA5797, assembly GCA_002418205.1. Lineage (GTDB taxonomy): Bacteria > Chloroflexota > Anaerolineae > Anaerolineales > Villigracilaceae > Defluviilinea. The sequence continues at coordinate 12,708 of DIDP01000016.1, forward strand.
TTGTTGTTGGAGTCATCATCTTCCTGCTTGGGCAGGGTCTGAAGACAAAATCCTAAATCGAAAATCGTAGATCGTAAATTGCCATGCACTTCGATGCCTTTGACCGTTATCACGATACCCAGAGTTTCATCCACCGTCTCGAACCGCGCGTGAAGGTGGTCGTCACCATTGCGTACATCCTCTCGAACGCGCTCCTGCCCGATGGTGCCTGGATCGCATTCGGGCTTGCGTGGCTGTTCCTTTTATCCGCCAACGTCCTTTCGAACCTCGGCATCACCTTCACCCTCAAGCGTTCGTTCGTCGCTTTGCCGTTCGCGCTTGTCGCAATTACCGTGCTTTTCTCCATCCCGGGCGAGTCGCTATCGGCTTTTCACTTCCTGTTCTGGGACCTGACCATCACGGACATGGGACTCCTGCGCTTCGTGAGCATCCTCATCCGTTCGTGGCTTTCGGTGCAGATGGCGATCCTGCTGGTTGCCACGGCGCGCTTCCCCGATATCGTCCATGCCCTCGAACATTTGCGCGTGCCGTCCATCCTTACCACGATCATCGCGTTCCTCTATCGTTATCTCTTTGTCCTCGTGGACGAGGTCTTTCGTCTGCTCAGGGCGAGGGAAGCCCGTTCGGCAGCCGCGGCAGGCGAAAGGTCCGGTGGAAGCGTTGCCTGGCGTGCAGGGGTGGCGGGCAGTATGGCGGGTCAACTTTTTTTGCGCAGTTACGAACGCAGTGACCGCGTCTACAATGCGATGCTGGCGCGCGGCTATACAGGGCATCTGAATACGATCAATCCGCATGAACTGCGGCGCGTGGATTACCTCACGACCGCGCTGGCGTTGATCATCATCCTTTTCTTTCAATGGGTTGGAAGACTATGACGAATATTCTATCGGTTCACGACCTGCATTTTTCCTATCACGATCATCACGCGGCGTTGCGCGGCGTTTCGTTCGACTTGTGCGAAGGCGACAAGGTGGCGCTGGTGGGACCGAACGGCGCGGGGAAATCCACGCTGATGCTGCACCTGAACGGGATTCTGCGCGGCGAGGGCGAGGTGACGGTGGGGAACACCCGCCTCACGCGTGACAATCTGCCTGCCATCCGCGCAATGGTCGGACTCGTCTTCCAGAACCCGGACGACCAACTCTTCTCGCCGACGGTATTCGAGGACGTGGCGTTTGGTCCGCTGCACATGGGCATGCCAAAAGAACAAGTAACCCAGCGTGTGGAAGCGGCTTTGCGCGCCGTGAACATGACAAATTATCGCGACCGCATGTCGCATCACTTGAGCGTGGGGGAGAAGAAACGCATCGCCATCGCGACGGTGCTCTCCATGAACCCGCAGACGGTTCATCGAGCACAAGGATCTGCGGGTTCATGGAGAGCACCNNGTGCTCGATGAACCGTCTGCGGGACTCGATCCGCGCGCAAGGCGGACATTGATCAACCTGCTGCGTGACCTGCCGATCACGATGCTGGTCTCCACGCACGATATGCGACTCGTCGAGGAACTCTTCTCGCGCACCATTGTGATGGATGAAGGTCTCATTGTGGCGGATGGGGATACGAAAAAGATCTTATCTGACGAAAAGTTTTTGAACGCACATGGGTTGGAAAAGCCGTAGTAAAGAGCGGGAAGTGAGTGGTGAATAAGTTGAAGTCCGTCTCGTGCGAGGCGGACTTTTTGTTGTAACAAAAATGTGACGAGTTTAACTTTGATTTTTGGAATATTTTTGCCCTATAATATTTTTGTTACTAACTTTGCACTTTAAGA
>DIDP01000040.1 GCA_002418205.1 Anaerolineales bacterium UBA5797
ACCTCACCTTTTTTCAGGTCCACAAGCCGCAAAGCCTTGCGGATTCGGTCAGGCTGGGTTGGGCGGGAGGGCAATCCATACAGGGCAGGGATGAGTATCCAGGACAGAGCCAGCAGGAAGGTCAGGAGGCTAAGACCATACAGTGCCAGAACAAGAATGTTCATACTTCCTTCCCTTTCACACGTCCAAACAACGCCAGGACGCGCGGGACGATCACGACCCTGCCCGTCAACTCACCAAGCGCCAGCAGGGCAAAGACGTTGAACAGAACCGCCACCAGCGCGACCGGAAAAAAACCAGACCGCTGATAAATGAATGACGCCAGCAGCGCGCCGATCACGCGCCCAAGCGAGTGCCCGGTCACATTGAAGGACAACAGGGTCGCACGCGCCTCGGGCATGACCTCGGTCATCAACGGGATGTGGCTCACCAGCACATATTCGAATGTGATGTAGAACAGGAAGAGTCCGATCAACGCGCCGATCTCCGTCCGCCCGACGACAGGCAGCAGCAATGCGGCCAGCACGTTGGCACTCAAGCCCAGCGTCAACGCGCGCGGTTTGCCGAGCCGGTCGGTGGTCAACGCCACGAGTCCCTCACCGCCCAATTCGGAGAGTCCGATCACAGCCGAGGCGCCTGCCAGCGCGGCGATCTTCAACCCGAACGAATCTTCGAGCCACACACCGAAGATCAGGTTGACCAATTCGTTGGCAGCGCTTGCCCACATCGCTATCGACACGCCAGCGAGGGCGGGGAGATTCGTCAGCACCGCGCGGAAACTTTTAACGGAATCGATTTTCCGTTCGGATGGAGGCGTGCGCGGGACCATCCGCCAAAGGGCCGCGAACATGAACAGACCGAGTCCCGTCAAAAGGGCAAACGGAGCGTCCCACCCGTAGCCTGCGATGAGAAATCCCATGAGCGGAACCCCGGCGATGAACGCCAACGACCACGCCCCCTCCGTGACCGCCAGCGCGGTGCCGCGGCGTTCGTAGGGGATGCGATCACCGAAATAAGCCTGCATGGCCGGGTCGAAAAGATATTTGCCGAGGATGGCAAGCAGCACCGCGAGACTGAACGTGACGAAGTTCGGACGGAACGCGACCACGCCCATGCCAAGCGTGAACAATAGCACGCCGGCGAGCAATCCGAATTTGCGCCCGCGCTGATCGGCAATGGAGCCGAAGACCGGCGCGAACAGGCCGAAGAACGAACGGGCAGTGACAACATAGGAAAGCGTTGTGATCTCGACGCCCAGCCCGCGCGCAAAAACCGCCAGAAATGGATACACCATCCTGTGCATGGTGTTCAGGATGGTACGGAGAACCATGAAGACGAGGAGTTGAAAGCGCAGGCGCATGGTTTTCTATCGCGCAGGGCAGAGTGTAACGTAATCGAAGCGCAGGTTACGAGGCGGCTTACAATAACCTGCGCTTCGACTTTACTTCGTTCCGCTCAGCGCGTGATATTTTTCAAAAATATTTGCGTCAAAAAATATGCGGCGAGCAGGGTAAGCAGGATCAAGGCGAGGAAGAATCCAATAATGGCATAATTGCCGGAGTTGAAGATCGGCGATGGCGGCGGGTGCATGACGTTGTCAGCCGTGGCAAAGACGAGGCGCAATACAACAATGTAGATCAAATTCGCAAGCGAAGTGACCCAATTCATATTGATGAGCCACAAGCCAAGTTGCAGCAACACGCCCGTCACAGCAAAGATCAACGCCAGTCGAAAGCGCGGCTCGGCAAGGAAGAGGCCGTTCCAGTTGGCTTGCATTGCCCACAGCGATAGCGGCAGGTACGTCACCCAAAAGACGATGCCCGAACGACCCAACGCAGCAGACCAGTCATGGAACAAATCGCGTTTGGTGATCAATGCCAACAGACCAGCAAGACCCGCGCCGAGGAATGCCAGTTCTGCTGCCAGCACCCATGCGCCGTGCAAATATACGATCCGCACGTTGGAACCGAGCGATTGTTCCTCCGGTCCGAACAACGCCAGAAGGGCGATCAGAATTACGGAGATCAGCAACAATGAGAGTGGTGATTTGAGTTTCGACATGGCACGATTTTACACTACCATCCGTCATTATGAGTGGTGTTGTGATCGAGCAGTACGAAGAACGTATCGGGGTCAGGCGCCACGCTGAAGCAGACCCTTAATTCATGAGGAGATTGCCTCGCCGAGAGGATCGCTCGCCTCGCAACGACATATTCCTTTATACTTATCCAATGGAAAACAAACCACCTGCCAGTATTGCTTTAGACCAGCTCGGAATCCCCCACCGCGTCTTCCATCACGAGACGCCTGTCACCAGTTTCGAACAGGCCGCCTCCGACCGCAATCAGCGACCTGAACAGATCGTGCGCAGTATCTTGTTTCAAGTAAGACCTGGCGAGTTCGTGATGGTGCTGATGGCAGGACGCGATCAGGTGGATTGGAAGAAACTACGCCAGCTCGTGAAACGGTCACGGGTGCGGATGGCGACCGAGGAGGAAGTGCTGGAGGTAACAGGATACCGGACGGGGACGGTGAGTCCGTTTGGGGTGAAGAATCAGGTGCGGGTGCTGCTTGATGCGTCTGTTCTGTGGGAGGAGGAAATCTCCATCGGGTCGGGAGTCCGCAATACGGCGATCATCATGAAAAGCGGGGACGTCCGCCGCGCATTGGGGGAAGTGGAGATCGTGGAACTCGGAGAAAACGCGGCTTAAAGTCATATTGACTCTTTTGCGGGGAACCACTAAAATATTACTATGTCAATAGACTTTATAGGACTAATCAGACCATGAGACTCTCAAAACGCGGTGAATACGGCCTGCGTGCCATGATCATCCTGGCAGATGTGCAGAAGAACTCGCCCACCGGCATGATCCAGATCAAGGAGATTTCGGCGCGTGAAGAGATCCCTGCGAAATTTCTGGAACAGATCCTGTTGGCGTTGAAGAATGCCGGGCTGGTCCACAGCAAGATGGGAGTCGGCGGCGGATATTATCTTGCCAGACCTTCGAAGGAAATCACATTGGGACAAATATTCCGCACGCTCGATGGGCCATTGGCGCCGGTCAAATGTGTTTCGCAAATGGCGTATGAGCCATGCGGCTGTCCTGATGAGGAGACGTGCGGCCTGCGGATGGTGATGGGTGATGTGCGCAACGCCATTGCGAACATCCTGGATACCACAACGCTTGCAACCGTGATCAAGCGCGTCGAAGCTGCAAGAGCATAGTTTTTCATGGCAACGTATAATACGTCGCCATTTTTATTTGCCATAAAGTCTACTAGTATTATAGACTTTATAGATTTCACAACAAGCTGGAGATGATATATGAGAAAACAAGCCGTAGTATTACTATCCATTGTGATGGCGATCGCACTCGCCACGCCGGCATGCGTTTCGTCTTCCAACCCTGTTCCCAACACCGATAACGGATCAACTCAGGATTCGAGCGAACATCTCAGCGGAACCATATCCGTATCCGGTGCGTTCGCCCTCTATCCCATGATGACCGTCTGGGCAGCCGAATTCACCAAACTTCATCCCGATGTACAGTTCGATGTGCAAGGCGGCGGCGCGGGCAAAGGCATGACCGATACGATCGCGGGCTCTGTGGATATCGGCATGATTTCACGCAGCATCAAGCCCGAGGAAGAGGCGCAAGGCATTTTCTGGGTGTCGGTCACCAAGGATGCCGTCTTCCCCATCATCAGCGCACAGAACCCATATGCAGGCGATATCCTGGCAAAAGGAATCCCGCAGGAAACCTTCGCAAGGATCTTCGTCACAGGCGAGATCAAAACCTGGGGTGAAGTGATTGGCGATCCGGCGATTACTGATGAGATCCACGTTTTCACACGTTCCGATTCGGCGGGCGCGGCGGAGATGTGGGCAAAGTTTGCTGGCGGCAATGCCCAGGACGATCTCATTGGCATCGGCATCAATAGCGAGCCTGCGATGGTGGATACGGTAGCCAAAGATCCGTTGGGCATCGGCTATGGAAATTTGAACAGCGTGTTTGATCTGACCAGTGACCATATCGTACAGGGCATCAGCATCCCGCCGATTGACATCAATACGAACGGTCAGGCAGATGTGGATGAAATCTACAAGGTCAGGGAGGATGCGTCCAATGCCGTTGCGAACGGCAAGTATCCATCGCCTCCCGCCCGTTTTGAAAACCTTGCCACGCTGGGAAAACCCACCGGTTTGACTCTGGCATTCATCGAATGGATCCTGACTGACGGACAGCAATATCTTGAGCAAGCCGGTTATGTAGCGCTCACTCCCGACCAACAGGCTGGGTCATTGGCAAAACTGAAATGAGCGAAACCATCTCCCTCAAAGTCGAAACACAATCGGATGGTCGGTCGATCCGACCTTCCAGTGTGGCTCGAGCGCGCCAGGATCAAACCGCAAAACGCACATTCTTCATCGTCACACTCCTGCCGGTTATCCTGATCGTCATGATCACCATTGCGCTCTTTCTGCGCGCCCTGCCCATTCTCAATGCCCATCCCTTCACCCAACTGCTTTTCGGTGATGTGTGGAAACCCAGCGCCGGGTTGTTCGGGTTCAAGCCATTCATCCTCGGCACGGTTTGGGTCACGGCTGTTGGTGTATTGCTCGCGGTGCCCCCCAGCCTGCTCGTTGCGATCTATCTCGCAGAGTATGCGCATACAATGACACGTTCCGTTGCAAAGCCCATCCTGGATTTGCTTGCCGCCATCCCGCCCGTGGTCTACGGCGTATGGGGACTCCTCGCGATCGTGCCATTCGTACAAGGAGTACTTGCGCCTCTCTCGGACCGATGGCTTGATTCCATTCCATTGTTCGCAATTAACCAACCGACTGGGTTTGGAATTCTCGCGGCGGGAATCGTGCTTGCCGTGATGATCGCGCCGCTGATCATCTCGGTAGTATACGAAGTGTTTTCCACGGTTCCGAACGAACTGCGGAATGCCTCGCTCGCTGTCGGCGCGACCCGATGGCAGACCATTCGAAGGATCGTCCTGCCACAGATTCTGCCAGGGATCATTGCCGCGATCGTACTCGCTGCTTCCCGTGCGTTCGGTGAAACCATCGCAGTCCTGATCGTTGTGGGCAACGTTGCAAACATTCCCACTTCGATCTTTGATTCGGCCTATCCGCTTCCGGCATTGATCGCAAACAACTATGGCGACATGATGTCGATCCCGCTATACGACGCGGCATTGCTCGGCGCGGCGCTCATTCTATTGGTGGTGATTCTGATATTCAACGTCATTTCCACACTGGTATTACAAAGGTTAAAGAGGCGATCATGGGCATGAAGAAGAAACGCTGGGAGAGACGGCATCTTGTCGAGTTGTTCATGAAGGCCATCATGCTTGTTTCACTGTTCCTCGTTGCGGGTGCGTTGGGGCTTATTCTATGGACGATCATTTCACGCGGCCTGCCTGCCCTCAACTTGGACATGGTTACGCAGACCCCGAAAGGCGGTTTTTACATGGGCAGGGAAGGTGGGGTGCTGAATGCCATCATTGGTTCCATCTACCTTGCCATCGGCGGGACCATGCTCGCAATCGCATTTAGCCTGCCCATCACACTCTATCTCAAAGCCTATCTCGGCGATTCGAAATGGGGCGATTACATCCGCCTCTCACTGGACGTATTATGGGGCATCCCGTCAATCGTATATGGTGCATTCGGTTTCACCTTGATGATCGCCGTTGGCCTGCGCGCTTCATTGCTGGCCGGCATCATCGTGCTGGCATTGGTGGAACTCCCCATTATGGCGCGTGCAATGGATGAGGTCATCCGCCGCATGCCCGTCGATCTGGAACACGCCGCGCTCGCGCTGGGTTCGACGAAATTTGAAGTGGCGGTACGCGTGGTCGTACGGCAAATGCTGCCGGGCATTGTCACTTCCGTTTTGCTGGCGTTCGGACGCGGCATTGGCGACGCAGCCTCAGTGCTATTCACAGCCGGATACACCGACCGAATCGTCACCTCCCTGATGCGTCCAACCGCATCTCTGCCTCTTGCAGTGTTTTTTCAACTCGGCTCCCCTTATCCCGAAGTGCAGCAACGCGGTTATGCCTCCGCGCTGATATTAACGATCATTGTTTTGGCGGTCAGCTTAAGTTCGCGTTGGATCTCGGCACGGTTGAATAAATATACTGTTAAATAAAATTCCAAACCGGCAAAAAACAAACTTCTTGAATCCAAACGGAGTGTATATGGACCCCCATGTTCAAGTCAAAAATCTCAACGTTTATTACGGCAAGCAGCAAGCCTTGAAGGATGTCAACATCGAAATCCCCAAGAAACAAATCACGGTCATCATGGGGCCCTCAGGTTGCGGCAAAACCACTCTGCTCAAAACCTTCAATCGTTTCCTTGAATTGACCGATGGCGCGCAACTCACCGGCGAAGTGCTCGTGGATGGTGAAAATATCTATGACCGAGATGTGGATGTGACCGAGGTCCGCAAAGTGGTTGGCTTGCTCGCGCAGCGTCCCTCGCCATTGCCCATGTCCATTTATGACAATGTCGTTTACGGAATGCACATCCACAAGATGAAAAGGGATCGCAGGGAATATAAGGCTGCGGTGAAGCATTATCTGGAGATCGCGGGTCTATGGGAGGAAGTCCAAAAGCGGATGCACGATCCTGCCACGAGTCTTTCGATTGGGCAACAGCAGCGTCTCTGCCTTGCCCGCGGCCTGGCAGTCGAACCTGAGATCATTCTCGGCGATGAACCGACCTCTGCGCTCGACCCGATCTCTTCGCAGAACATCGAAGCGCGCCTGATCGAATTGAAGCAACAGTACACAACCGTAATCGTGACGCATACATTACGTCAGGCAAAGCGCCTCGCGGATTATGTCATCTACATGTATATGGGAGAAGTCGTTGAAGCGGGTCCTGCCAGTGAGGTGTTCAACAATCCGCAACACAAACGCACGCGGGCATATTTGGAAGGACTGTTTTAGGGAGGCTGGATGCGCGAAATCCTGGAGGCTTCTTTTTTTCACCAGATCCCAGGGAACAGACGATAACGCGTCCTTTTGGCATATTCCCTGTAACCGGGCAGTTCAGCTTGCAGGGTACGATCCTCCAGCGAAGTCCGAAGCACGAGGATGGCGATCAGCAACACGGTCGGGATGAACGCCCAAAGGGAGTCTAGCAAGACAGGCATGGCGAGGTACGTCCACAGCGCGCCGGCATATCCCGGGTGGCGGACGAGGCGGTAGGGTCCCGTGGTGACAACATGGTGCCCGCGGTCCGTTTGAATGCGGACCACGCCGGAGAAGAAGCGGTTTTCGATCAATGCCCATGAGCCGAAAGCGTAGCCGAGAATTATTACGGACAGAGACGCAATTTTTGCATTGAGAGAAAACGGCGCCGACCAGCCAAACCCCTTATCCGCGCCTGCCACGATCAGGATCAACAGCCCGCCAAAAGCCAGCGCAGGGGAAAGGATCTTGTCCCAGGGTTTGGCATCTTGCATTTCCATGGAACGGGCGCGTTCAGCAATGATGTCCGGGTTACGTCTTGCCGCCAGCACGCGGCTGATAATGAAGCCCAGAACATTCACCATGGCATATGCCCATGCCTCCCACCAATCCCAGACGCCGGAGATGATCATGGGAGCCAGCGGAACCACAACAATGACGATAAATAATCGTACAAGAATCCTGGGGGTGATTAATTTCGCCTGAGCCGTCATGGTTTTGCCTCCTAACACATTATAATGATGGACACATGGAGTACAAGTGATGAAAACCATCCGCCGAACGTTCGGTTTATTACTGATCCTTTTCGCCTCCCTTTCGCTCGTTTTCCAGCCCGCGAAGGCGCAGGGGGGCGAGCCGCTCGCCCTCGTGATGACCGCCAATGGTCCGATCATGCCGCCGATGCTGGAGTACATCAAACGCGGCATCGAGACTGCAGGCCGCCGCAATGCGGAAGTGTTGATCATCCAGCTCAATACGCCGGGCGGAAACCTCGAGACGATGCTCGAGATCATCACGGCGATCCGTTCAAGTGACGTGCCCGTGGTTGTCTACGTCGCGCCGCGCAACGCGATCGCCGGGAGCGCGGGCGCAATGATCACGATGGCTGGGCACGCCTCGGCAATGGCGCCCGAGACATCCATCGGCGCATCCAGCCCGATCAGCGGCTCGGGCGAGAACCTAGATTCCACCTCGGCAACGAAGGCAAAGGAGATCTCCAAAGCCGCGATCCGTGACTTTGTAGCGCCGCGCGGGGAAAAGGCGCTCGCCCTCGCAGAAGCAATGATCGACGAAGCCAAAGCCGTCACCGCCACCGAAGCGCTGGATGCCGGGCTGATCGACTTTGTTGTGGATAACGTTGACGACCTGCTCGAATCGCTGGATGGTTTCACCGTTCAAATGAACGACGGACCGCGGACACTCAATACAGATACGGAAAACACGCAGCCGCTCGATATGAGTTTCATCGAACAGTTCCTGTTACTGCTTACCGACCCGAACATTTCCTTCCTTCTGATCGCCATCGGTGTGCAGGCTGTGCTGATCGAGATCTCCAGCCCGGGCGGTTGGGTGGCGGGTTTCATCGGCGTGGTGTGCCTCACGCTGGCAATCTATGGCATCGGCGTATTGCCGGTCAACTGGTTTGGCATCATTTTCATGATCACCGCCTTTGTGCTGTTCATCCTCGATATCAAAGCGCCAACACATGGCGCGTTGACCGCCGCGGGAGTCGCATCGTTCATCGTCGGCGCGCTGGTGTTGTTCAACTCGCCGGGCGTGCCTGAGTTCCAGCGTGTGTCGGTCCCATTGGTGATCGGCACGGGATTGGCCATCGGTTTGTTGTTCCTCGGCATCCTCATGTTCGCGATCCGCGCGCTTCGCAAGCCGATCAGTTCGGGGGCTGAGTCCTTTGTCGGTAAAACGGGAACAGCCAAATCGTCCATTGATGGAAGCGGAGGGCAGGTCCAGTTGGAATCCGAACTGTGGAGCGCAGAGAAGGCGGACGAGTCTGATAAAATCCGTAAGGGCGATAGAGTGGAAGTCGTCGAAGTGAAAGGTTTGCGATTGAAAGTACGGAAGATAAAATAAATTGAAAGGATGTCATTGCGAGATTGCTTCGCGGAGTTTATCCTGAGCCTGTCGAAGGGCTCGCAATGACGGCTCGAACTTAACCTTATGCCTGCTACACCTACGAGAGACCGGGTCATCCCCGGAACAGATATCCGCCCGCTGCGCCGCCCCGAATGGATCAAAGTACGCGCGCCCTCGGGCGAAACCTATGAATGGCTGCACGGACTGATGCGCAAAAAGGAATTGCATACGGTCTGCGAGGAAGCCATGTGCCCGAACCTGGGCGAATGCTGGGGCAGCGGCACCGCGACATTTTTGATGCTGGGTGACGTGTGCACGCGCACGTGCGCGTTCTGCGACATCAAACACGGCAAGCCCGCGCTGATGGATTGGGGCGAAGCCGAACGCGTGGCGCAAGCCGTGAAAGCCATGGAATTAAAGCACGCGGTCATCACCTCTGTGAACCGTGATGAACGAAGAGACGGCGGCGCGCCGATCTTTGCGATGGTCATTCGCCGCATCCGCGAATTACTGCCGGGTTGTTCGATAGAAGTTCTCATCCCTGATTTTAAGGGCTCGCTCGAAGCGTTGAAGATCGTCATGGAGGCGCGTCCTGAGATCCTGAACCACAACGTGGAGACGGTGCCGCGCTTGTTCAAGACCGTCCAGCCGCAGGATAATTACGAATGGGCGGCGGCGACTCTCTCGAATGCGAAGAAACTCGACCCTGAAGTGTTGACCAAATCGGGCATCATGGTGGGACTCGGCGAAACGATGGATGAGGTCAAAGCCGTGATGCGTGACCAGCGCGCGTGGGGCGTGGATATTCTAACGATCGGCCAGTACCTGCAGCCGAGCAAGAAGCACATGCCCATCTCACGTTATTACACGATGGAAGAGTTTGCCGAACTACGCGACTTCGGCAAAGAGATCGGCTTCCAATGGGTCGAGTCGAATCCGCTGGTGCGTTCGTCGTATCACGCCGCGGAGCAGGTGCGAGCGTTGAGCGTGGTGCATCGCAAGTTGTATGGGGAAACGGTAAATTCGTAATTGGTAAATTGGAACCTCCCGCCGAGAATTCTCGGCGGGAGGTTTTTTTGTGACAGATGACACGTGAAATTGCAGAAGGATTAGGTGTATGATTTCCATGGAAATACATCACTTAATGGTTCATGTCAGTGAAGTGATCTTTTATCATAGGGCATTTTGGAACGATTGTCCTTCTGTCCTAACCAAAAGGAGTACTTACGATGAACCGCTCAGTAGTTTCAGTTGCTGTTTTTCTCAGCATTTTGTTAGCCGCGTGCGCATCCGCCGCACCCATTCCAACAAGTTCTCCCGCACCCATCCCATCGGCAACGCCTCCCCCAACAGCTACAAAGATTCCTCCAACAGAAACGCTCATCCCTACCGCAACGCCAACGGAGATCCCAGTTTTCTGGGAAGATTTCGACAAGGAATTCCAATCCGGCTGGAGTTGGATTCGGGAAAACGATGCATTATGGAGTCTCGACTCGGAACCCGGCTTCCTGCGTATCGTTCTCACAGGTGACCGCCCTCCACGCAACATTCTCATCCGCGATGTTACCAGCGAGAACTTTCAGATCATTACACATATCAAGTTCAAACCCACGAGCAACTATCAGTTTGCGGGATTGACGATCCGCCAGGATGATGACACCACGGTTTCACTCGGCAGGGCCTATTGCAACACACAAAATGTGTGCGTGGGAAATGGCATTTACTTTGATGCCGTTCAGAATGGGCAATGGACGGGAAATAATTTTGGAACCGATACACAAATGAAAGATGAAGCCTATCTGCGCATCGATAAGAACAAAAGCACATTTACCGCTTACTACAGTGAAAACGGCACGGATTGGATGATGATCGGTCAGCATGAGATGACCATGCTCGACCCCAAAGTTGGGATATTCGCCGGGCAATCGTTTATCGTTGGACAGGTGGCATTGTTCGATTACTTTTCCGTGATGGAAATACCATAAGTACGATCCGAAGGATGACAATTCCTGTTTGGCCCGACAGGTTGGCGAACGCTTTTTTATTTGCATGAGCCATACCAGTTGATATACCCCATCCAAGCACATCGAGTTTAGTGGCAGGATCTTCTTCTGGTGTGGACCTGCCCCGTGGTTCTTCGTCACGGTTCCTGCAAAGCATAGTCTTGCCTTCGAAGCCATCTCCAGCCCGGTAACGCAGGGACGGGGAGTGATCCCGGTCCATGTACGGATCGGCGAAACCAAATACACCACTTCCCTGGTCCCCAAGAATGGTCGCAATCTGGTGCCCATCAAAGCGAGTGTGCGCAAAGCGGAAGAACTTGAGAAGGTTGATAAAGCAGCCTCACAGCTCGAAATCCGGTGACTGACAGGTCTTATCCATATCTAAACTCCCAACGATTCGAAAGGTCAACGAGGGTTTTTGTTAGTAAACGGGGACGAAATTCACCAAGTGGTTGGTGTCAATCATCACCAAAGCCCAAGTCATAACTTGCTAAAATGAATTGGGCTTTAATCGTTCGATTTCCCCAATAAACCAGAAAAGTACATATCCATCCCAGATAGACAAGCATTGTTCTGTGAATGAGGAAAGGAGAACTTCATGCTAAGGCTCATATTTGGAATATTCATCATTCTTCACGGGCTTGTCCACATGTTGTATTTTGGACAGAGCCAGAAATTGTTTGAATTGCAGGAAGGGATGACCTGGCCGGATGGCTCCTGGGCATTCTCAGGTTTACTGGGGAATGCGACGACCAGATCAATTGCAGGCATTTTGCTAGTGACGATCGCATTTATCCTTGTCATAGGCGGAATAGGGGTATTCGGAAAATGGGCATTGTGGCGTTCCATCGTCATTGGCGGATCCCTGCTTTCCAGCATTGCCTATCTGCTTTTATGGAACGGGAAAATGCAAAGGCTAGATAATCAGGGATTGATCGGCATTCTAGTAAACCTGGCGATCCTGTTTGTGCTGCTTGTATTGAATTGGCCCAGATTTGAAACCTAGAACATAGAAAGGAATATCATGACAATTGTTAAAGGCTTTGTCAGGGAACGTCCATTGTCAACCTACTTCATCATGACATTTATCATTTCATGGGGGGCCGTCCTCATGCTGGTTGGGCTTGACGGTGTACCAGTAGACCCAGATCAGGCTGTCACACTGGGGATGGCCATACTCCTTGGACCCAGCATAACAAGCATTCTATTGACGGGAATCGTGTACGGGAAAACAGGATTTCGCGAGCTGGGTTCCCGTCTGTTCAAATGGCATATCGGTCTAAACTGGTATGCGGTTGCTATTCTGACCGCCCCGCTAACGACAGCCGTTGTGCTCCTCGTGCTCTCGCTTTTCTCCTCTGAGTACATTCCAGGCATATTTACTTCAGAGGATAGAGCAACCACGCTGTTAACAGGTATCCTGGCAGGTCTTTTTGTCGGCTTTTTCGAGGAATTGGGATGGACCGGATTCGCCATCCCTCGAATGAAAGCACGCGGTGTTCTTGAAACGGGTCTTATCGTAGGGCTCATTTGGGGAGCATGGCACTTCATTTTATTCTGGGAGAACGATAGTTTTTCTGGAACACTTCCATTAGCACTATTGCTCGCGCGTCTTTTTTCCTGGTTGCCAGCCTATAGAATTCTGATGACATGGATCTACGAAAATACAGAAAGCCTGCTTGTTGTGATACTGATGCACACAAGCCTGGTAGGTACATTGCTGATCATCGATCCGGTGTTATCTGGTGGAAGCCTTTTGACCTTTATCCTCGTACGAGCTGTTGCGCTGTGGATCGTTGCTGCAATGGTGACCGCAACTCAGCAGCAAAAGTTTGAAACAGCCGGAAACGGCCAAGCATGAATATAAAACAAGGTTATCGAATTGTCCCTTTTACGGCCAACCGGCGGATGGTGGCTGCGTCCACTTCTGTTGGCCGTGAACAAAGCAACATCCACGCCATCATCGAAGTTGACATAACAAAACCGCGTCAACGGTTCAGCGATATCAAGGAACGAACCGGAGAACGCCCATCCCTGACCGCGTATATTACAGCCTGTCTCGCCAAAACCATGACTGAGAATCCAACCTTTAACGCTTTCCGCAAGGGCCGCAATCTCATCATTCTTGATGATGTCACGATCAGTGTTCTTGTAGAAAGAGAAATCAAGGGCGAGATCATCCCTGAGAACCTGGGGATTCGTGCTGCACAATCCAAGACCTACCGGCAAATCCATGAAGAGATCAGGGCGGCACAGGGACATCCCAGCGACGGGTTGGGAGGACTTTCAGGAATCACCTGGCTGAGATTTATTCCGGGATTTCTTTTCCGAATATTCGTCAAGGTTGCCTCCAAAAATATCGGCATGATGAAGCGCTATGGAGCGGTTGGCGTCACCGCGGTCGGAATGTTTGGAAACAGGAACCAGGCAGTATGGCTTGTGCCAATCGTTGGCGGGGCGACCGTCGGTGTTGCCGTGGGAGGAATCGTGGAACGGCCTTGTGTGATCAACGGTCAACTCGAATCGCATGAGCATCTCTGCCTGACCATCACCTTCAACCACGATATCGTTGACGGTGCTCCAGCCGCTCGTTTCGTGAAGAGATTCTCTGAATTGCTCATGAACGGTGAATCTCTTGTTGAGGATACAAGAAAAATTTCCTTTCATTGATCGGAAAGACATATGACTTCAACACTCACCTACCGGACCTCTGGCGTCAAAGACACCGTAAAAGCAGATCCCCAATGGAGAGGACTCTTCATTTCCGGAGGCATGGCCGCTTTTGCCATGCTGGCGCTTATGATGGTACAGATCATCGTTTTCGTTGTCTGGCCCCCGCCTGACACCGTTGAGGGGTACTTCTCCCTGTTTCAGAAGAACTGGCTGCTGGGGTTGTTGAGTCTCGACCTGCTGTATATCGTGGATAGCATTCTATTGGTCCTGATATATCTCGCGGTTTATTTCGTTCTGAGGAGGGCCGGAGAGTCCTCCATGCTCATCGCGCTGACCCTTGGCATTGTCGGGATAGCTGCCTACTTCGCTTCGAACACAGCCTTCGAGATGCTCTCTTTAAGCAATCAGTATGCCGCGGCAACCATAGAAACACAAAAGAAGATGCTCCTGATGGCCGGTCAAGTCATGCTTGAAACCTACAAGGGCACCGCCTTCGACATCTATTATGTCCTCAACACCATTGTCCTTTTTATCTTCTCGCCTGTCATGCTCCGCAGCAGGCTCTTCAGCAGAGCGACCGCATATCTCGGATTCCTGGCGGGCATATTGATGGTCATTCCATCTACAGCGGGAACGCCGGGACTATATTTCTCGCTCGCATCTCTCGTGCCCTGGGCGATATGGTTGGTGCTGGTTGGAATAAGGCTGCTTCAACTTGGACGACTGGATAGCTGATGAAAATTTCAGGCAAGGTCAATCATGGGAGTTGAAATGAACACAAATCTGGCAAGAGCTGCAAGCCTTGGAGCAGCATTCCTCATTATGTTCCTTTCCGGTTTCTGGCTGAATCGCAAGGGAAAGCCGTATGACACGCTCATCTTCACAATTCATAAAATGATCGGCTTGGGAATGGGCATCTTTTTGTACATGACCATAAGGCAGATTCACCGAACAGCCTCGCTCGATCCAATCGAAATCCTCCTTGTGGCATTCACTGTCTTATCTTTTCTTGCCACGGTTACCACGGGAAGTCTTTTGAGCGTCCCCGTCTCAAAGCCCATGCCGGATATTGTCTCGACGTTGAATAAAATCTTCCCGTATATTACAGTGCTCTCCACTGCGATTACTTCATACTTCCTGCTATAACGAAAATATTAACCGCCCGGAAAAAGACTGGTACCTGATATTCACAGATTGGAACGGAGCCAACCATGAACCCCATCTATCTCATCCTTTTTGCGGTGATCGTTACGTTGCTGCTCACACTGGCCATCCCACGCCTTCGCCCGGTGAGTCCGACAGGCAGGCGTTTTCTATGGGTTGCAATGATCGCCGGACTGGTTGTCCTGCTGGTTATCATTGTCCTTGCCATGACCGGTAATTGAACATCGAGTTTCACACAGTAACAAACCCAAACTCTTCGGAAATATGCCGGGCTGTCGCCTCCGGTGACAGTTCGGTATTGTTGATCTTCACATAATTTTCCTCGTAGAAGAAATCACCGTCTGTGTTCATTCTATACTGTTCCTCCGTCTGGAGCAGGTTCCGCTCCGAACGGGATGTATCGCGTTTTGAAGACTTTTTGGAAAGACGGAACTCGCTTTTGTTTCGTTCGAGGCGTTCATCCAGGCTGGCTTCCAATTCCACAAAGTAAATATCAGCCCCCCTTTCCTTGAATATTTGACAGTATGAGTCGATCTGTTCCTTGTCCCCCGGCTTATCCAATGCCCAAACGTAAGTGAAGATCATGCCGGGCAATTCACTCGAAGCCACCTCTTCAAAAATTCTTCGACGAAACTCATTGACCAAGGTATGGAATTTTTTGTGACCATACGGGAAGAACTCAAGGACCAGGTCAATGGTCATGTGGTTGTGGAAGACCTTCATACCGGTCAATTTGGCAAGCTCATACCCGACTGTCATTTTGCCCACTGCCGGCGGACCGAATATCACTACAAAATTCATCAGAGTCTCCTTCACAGGTTGGACGGCTGGTTGCCGCCCAACCTGTCAAATCACAATATCAAGGATTTATAACCGATATCCCAGCAAATTCCAGGTGTTCAGGAAGAAGAGGAAGGCAACGCTTGCAGCAAGGATCAGCGTGTTGTGGACTCGGATGAACCAGCCTCCACGCTTCTCTTTCCATGACCTGAATACCTGCCACGCCAACGACAACGTCAGCGCAGCCCCGACAAACGGCAATGCCAGCAACACAAGCAATTCAGTCGGCGGCGCAAACGAGAATACCCAGGGCGGATCGGAACCGGCGAAGACGGGAGCCATCAATAGTCCAAGACCGACCAGGAAACCGACATAAAGCAAACTCACTGAACCCGAGATTCCATATCGTTTTTCCTGGCGTTTTAAGCCCGCGGCCAGCCAGCCGATCAGGGCAGTCAGAAAAGTGACCAATGAGAATCCGAGCAATCCCATCTGCACCGAATAGGTTTCATACCAGGGCACTCGCATTAATGCCGTACGAGCATAGAACATGTGGGTGACCTTCCCCTTATCATTTTCACGAAATGCCACGTAATTACCGGTATCGCTCCATTGGAACAGGTTGTAACCAACGTGTTGCAATGTACTTCCCAAGAGTCGCAGGCGTCCCTGTTCATCCACAGTGACCTGTTCCTGTTCTGTCAGAAAGCGCACCTTCTCCAGGCTTCCTTCCGAGTAGTCGATCAATCTCACATAGTAACCTGCATATCGATCCAATTCATGCGGATCTGTGACAGGGATTTCCTTTACCAGTGGTTGACCATCACTGCCCGGGAAAAACCGCCGTTGAAATTCCTGCTCCAATTCTGAAACGAGACCTGCGCTATAGTCACGGTTTTGGACAACGTAGATACCCATGCCGAGATCCGGCAGGAGCAGCATACGGTTCTGGAAGCCGGGTGCGCCCCCGCTCTTTGCCAACACCCTGAGTCCGCCCCAAAATTGTTCGTCGAAGGTATAGGCGATGCCGGGTAAATGCGGATCGTGTTGGAAGCGCGTTGTATGCAGTTCCTTTGCGGATTCTTCATTGAGCAGTTGCACAGCGCCAAATTTTCCATTTTCAAGGTGCATGATCATATAACGAGCCAGGTCTAACGCGGTGGTGTTGAAACCGGCGCCGGGGGCATCATTGAGATAATAATAGTTCAGCGGATATGCTTGCCCATCAGAACGATATCCCAACGCAACACGTCCTTCATCTTCCTTGGGAAGATAAATTGAGGTGCCCTCCATGCCCAAGGGATTGAAAATATTTTCCTGCACATATTGCTCGTAAGGCATGCCGGAAACCTCATCCACCAGCAAGCCGGCCAGCGCGATCTCAAAATCGTTGTACGAACGGATCTCTCCCGGCGGGCGGACGCGCTCCGTCAGATGATGGGCAAGATAATCGGACAGAGGCAGGACCCGGTCCGCGCTTTCGACGCGGATGCCGATGAAGCGGGTATCGAACCCGGCGGTGTAATGCAATAACTGGCGCGCGGTCACCGGCTTGTCAAACGCATCCGGTACTTTAAAATGAGTCAAATATTGATTTACATCCGCATCCAGATCAAGTTTGCCCTGTTCTGCCAGCTGCATCACCGCCAATGCAGTGATCGTTTTGACGATCGAGCCGCCGCGCACAATGGTCTGATCAGGATCGAACGGCACCTGTTTTTCCACATCGGCGAATCCATAGCCTTTGCTGAAAAAGACCTCGCCATCCTTGACCATCACAAACGCCAGCCCGGGAACATCATAAGACTTCAGCGCATGGGATGTAAACCCATTCAGAAAGGCTTCGACAGCTTGCGGTGTGATCGCGTCGGTTGTTGGCTTTGGCGCAGACTCCGCAAGCGCGGTCGCCGTATGTCGCGGCGCCATCAGCGCCGAGGCGAGGACAAGCAATACAAGTAACGCTCCAAACTTATGCATGAGAACCTCCAATTCGTGAGATTTGAACCGATGCACACAGTATGACACCCCCAACTTCATAAGTCATCACGATAAAGAATGAAAAGTCCTACATAAAAACTTCCATTCACCCGAAGGCAAATCTCAATAATTTTCTGTATTGATTGGGTCAAGTTCGTCCTATATAATGATTTCAATGAAAACATCCCGCACGGGCAACCAGACAACCTCCTTTCTCATCGTCAGCTTCGTGATATGGATCGCGGTATCCACACGCTGGATCCTTGAATTCATCGAGCAAAGACACCCCTACATCTGGCTCCTCAGTACGATGCTCGCGACATACGGCATTCTGCTTGGGCTTCAACCGTTCATCTCAAGAGGTTCAGCGATCGGGGCGCATATTTATCTCGGCGTTCAAACGGTCCTCGTCCTTGGCGCGATGCTCCTGTACTTCGAATTGGATTTCTTCGCCCTGCTCTTCCTCCCCCTTGGCGGTCAAGCCATGTTCCTCTTTCCGCGCAAGACCGCCGTGGCGTGGGTGGCTGTTTTCGGGATTGCGATCATTGTTGGGCAGGCGATCCAATTCGGGCTCCCCAATGGACTTTCATTCTCGTTCCTGTATCTCGCGGGATTACTGTTCGTCGCCTCTTTCTCGACCTTGATGCTACGCGCCAACGAGGCGCGGAATCAAAGCGATCGGCTTTTGGACGAACTACAACAGGCGCATCGTCAACTGCAGGAATATGCCGGGCAGGCGGAGGAACTCGCCACCGCCAAGGAGCGAAACCGCCTCGCCAGAGAATTGCATGATTCGGTCGCGCAAACGCTCTATGGGTTGACCCTCCAGGCGGAAGCCGCTTCGCGAAAACTAAGCACAGGTCAAACAGGCGAAGTTGCCGAATACCTGCGTGAGATTCGGGACAGCGCACAACAGACTCTGAAGGAAACCCGCCTGTTGATCTTTGAACTCCGCCCGCCGATCCTTGAAAAGGAGGGGCTGGCATCGGCATTGCGAGTCAGGTTGGAGTCCGTGGAGAGCCGTAGTGGGCTCAAGACACAGGTCAGTGTGCAGGAGGTGGGCAGGCTCCCGGCGGGAATCGAAGCGGGTTTGTACGGCATATCCAACGAAGTGCTTAACAATGTCCTCAAACACGCGCATGCCACGGAGGTCAAAGTCTCATTGTTGAGGAAGTCGGACAAGGTCATTTTGGAGATCAGCGATAATGGGATTGGCTTCGATCCCGCCTCCGCCGAATCACACGGTGGACTCGGCTTGAAAGGGATGAAGGAACGTGCCGAACAATTCGGAGGCAGTTTACAGATAGAAAGCGCCGCAAACGGGACGCGGGTAAGTGTCGAGGTGTTGCATGAGTGAGAAGATCCGGGTATACATCACGGATGACCACCAGATCGTCCGCAGGGGGATCAGGCAGTTGTTAAGCACGGAAGCGGGCATCGAGGTGGTGGGTGAGGCGTCCAACGGAAAAGAAGCCGTCGTCGAGGTGGACAGACTCAAGCCCGATATCGTCCTGATGGATCTCGTCATGCCTGTCATGGACGGCATCGAGGCGATCCACCAGATCAAGGCGAGTCATCCATCCGTCCAAATCCTGGTGCTGACCAGTTTCGCGACGGACGACAAGGTCTTCCCTGCCATCAAGGCAGGCGCGCTCGGATACTTGATCAAGGATACAAGTCCCGAGGAACTGGTCAGCGCGATACGGCAGGTGCATAAAGGCGAGCCGACCCTGCACTCGAGCATTGCGCAAAAATTACTAAAGGAGATCTCACACGCTTCCGAACAGCCGACTTCACCTGATCCTCTCACCGAACGCGAAGTGGAGGTGTTGAAGTTGATCGCACGCGGGCTGAGCAACCAGGAGATCGCAGAGACGCTGGTTGTCAGTGTTGCCACGGTTTACACACACGTTTCCAAAATATTGGACAAACTTCATCTTGCCAGCCGCACACAAGCTGCGCTGTATGCGTTACGCGAGGGGCTGGCATCTTTGTATGATGACGTCGGGGATGGACAATAAACGTATTTAATCAACCAACACAAGAACGATTTGCAAATTTAGAGACTGGCATCTTCGCCAGTCTCGCCTTTTTTGGAGTAAGATTGCTCGAGTCCAAATCACCCTAGATGTATATTGGAAGGATTTAATGTCACGCAACCGCATCAACCTTGTCACAATCGGAATCATGCTCAGCCTCTTCCTGGCTGCGATGGAAGCGACTGTCGTTGCCACCGCCATGCCGACCATCGTCGGGCAGTTGGGCGGGCTGGAACATTATTCGTGGGTCTTCTCCGCCTATATGCTCACCTCCACCACCACCGTTCCGCTTTATGGGAAACTCTCGGACCTGTACGGACGCCGCAAACTTTATATCTTTGCAATGGGACTCTTCCTCGTCGGTTCGATCCTGTGCGGACAATCGAACAGCATGACCCAACTCGTTTTTGCCCGCGCCCTGCAGGGACTCGGCGCAGGCGGCATCATGCCGCTGGCGTTCATCCTCATCGGTGAAATGTTCACGCTCGAAGAACGCGCCAAAATGCAGGGATTCTTCTCCGGCGTGTGGGGAGTCTCATCCATCATCGGTCCGTTGTTGGGCGGCTTCCTCGTCGATCAACTCTCGTGGCATTGGGTGTTCTACATCAATATCCCGCCGGGGTTGCTCGGGGCGGCGCTGGTCGCTTTTGCATGGCGGGACCAGGTCCACGGTCACGCGCGACCCGCAGTGGATTACGCAGGCGCGGCGCTGTTGACCGCAAGCGTCGTCGCCCTTCTGCTGGGTCTGGTCGAGTTCGGCACATCCACCAGTTGGACCCTGATCGCGGCCTCCATCGTCTTGTTCATTCTTTTGCTTTGGGTCGAGAGCCGCGCAACAGACCCGATCCTGCCGATCCCACTTTTTCGCGACAGGTTGTTCACCACATCCATCACGCACGGCATTCTCGCTGGTTGGGCTTTGTTCGGGAGCCTTTCGTTCATCCCGTTGTTCGTGCAGTCGGTGCTCGGCACGAACGCCACCCAGGCGGGCATCACCATCGCTCCCATGCTCTTGGGCTGGGTGACGGCGAGCATCATCGGCACGCGTTTCCTTTTGAAGATCGGTTATCGCAGGCTGGCGATCACGGGCACGGCTTTGCTTGCGATCGGCACGTTCCTCATGTCCCGCGCAGATGCAAACACCACCCGCACCATGCTCATGGTCTTCGTTTCATTGATGGGCACTGGCATGGGCTTTTCCATCCCACCCTTTCTGATCGCGGTGCAGACCACCGTGGAAAGACGACAACTCGGCACCGCCACCTCGACGATGCAATTCAGCCGTTCGATCGGCGGGACGCTCGGCGTGAGCGTGATGGGCGCCGCGTTGAGCGCGCGACTCGCCTCGAACATAAGCGCCTCGGGGCTGGACCCGAAACTGGTTTCGCAATTACTTGATCCTTTACCGGGTGCCCAGGCAGTCATCAATGAAGGCGCACGCATCGCAGTGGCAGATGCCATCACCGTGGTGTTCGTCCTTGCATTCGTGGCTGCCGGGCTTGCTTTGCTTGCCACACTTTTCACCCCGCGCAAGGAACTAAGGGAAAGAACAACAGAAAGCGAGCCGATGCTCATCAGCGCGGACTGAGATCGGGGGCTGAGTCTGCACCGAAAACACGACGATCCTCCTCCATTTTGGGGTATGATTGGTCAATCGCTTTTCAATTTCTCAAAGGAGGACGAACATGGCTTTAGTGGAGGTGTCGCAAAGGCAGGGACGCGTCCCTGTGACGGTGTTCCATCTTCAGGACCGGGTCAACCTCGGGAATTTTGCCGAACTGGAAAAGACCGCGAAAGAGGCGCACGAGAACGGGATGCACGATCTGGTGGTCGACCTGAGCAAATCCGAATCCCTGACAAGCATCGGCGTGCGGGCGCTCGTGATCATTCACAAGATGCTGGCCACAGACAGCGCCAGTCATCTGAAACTTGCGGGACCCATCCCGCCCATCCGGGAGATGCTGCAGATCGCGGGCATCACCCAGTTCATTGAGATCTATGATACGGTGGATGAAGCGGTCGCTTCGTTCTAGCGATTTGATATCAAAGTCAGGGACCGGCAGAAGCCGGTCTTTTTTTATTTTTCGGCTCCGAGGCATGAAACTTCACAATCTAAGGCTTTCGGGCATCCGGGTTCGGCGGGTGTAACCCCATGGTTAGTTTAGTCACGAGGCAATATGATGAATGTAACTTGGAATCTGCTTGTCAATCCTCTATTATGGACAAAATAAACAAATATTACCTCTATGGGTAAATTGGTTATTTTCAGGAAACAAACCGCAATACTCTGTTTTATGGCGGCGAGGATCCAGTGACAAAGCATGGTCGCTCTGCCCTTTACGGGTGTTGTCACTGGGGAGCCAGTAGCGAAACCGGCCCTTCATGGTCGGTTTTTCGTTTAAGGACATGGTTGAAACGGCCGGATAACCGGAATAGAACAGCTTTGGCAAAAAGGATTAATGCCGGGATTAATTTTTTACTTCAAAAAACCATCACAATTTAATCCCTTGCGATGGATGAAAGTGGATGGTACTCGTTGCGAATTTCATTATGATGAATATTAACCCAAGTTTCCTGTTTCAGATCGAGGCTGAGAAGAAGGAGGTGAACTACTAGATCAACCATTTTAATGAGCGTCAAAAAAGATTGACGTATGGTCAGAAATGTGAATAAGAGGAGAATGCAATGACAAATCGAAGAGACTTTCTAAAACTTAGCGGAGCGGGTCTTGCTGCAATCTATGCAGCCACGCGGCAACGCTTCATGCTGCGCGCCTACGGTGCCTTTGCCGGCCCGCAGACCGCCCTGCCAGGCAGCGCCCTCCCGCAGTTCGTGGATGAGCTACCCCTACTCAATTCACACGTGGCTGGAAGCGCCATTCAACTGGTTCCTGGTTTTTCTGGTCCTATAACAGACCCTCAAGCTGGATCGCTAACAATCCGCATGGAAGAGTTCAAGGCCAATGTGATGCCAACCGGTTTTGCGCCGGTACCAACACCTGCCAATCCTGCCCCTGCGCCGTATGCGGGCACATGGGTGTGGGGCTACCAGGCCGCTGGTTTTGAGACGAATCCTGGTGGTGTGACAGCTCCCACCTACATCAACCCGGTCGTGTTGGCCTTCCGCGGCAAGCCAACCAGAATCACTTGGGTGAACAATCTGCCGGATACCAATTTCACCGAGACCGCTTGGGCAACCTGGACCGACCAGACCTTGCATTGGGCTGATCCGTTGAATGAAATGATGAATCACCCAATGACCAACTATAAAGGTCCAGTCCCCGCTGTACCACACCTGCACGGCGGCGAGGTTCCACCTCAATTGGATGGCGGCCCGGATGCCTGGTTCACTGCGGATGGTCTTTATCAGGGCCATGCCTACTGGCCCGGCATTGGCGGCGGCGGGAACACCTCCGTCTACAACTACCCCAACAGCCAGGAGGCCGCCCCGATCTGGTTCCATGACCACGCTCTGGGCATCACGCGCATCAACGTCTACGCCGGTATTGCTGGAGCATACCTGTTGCTTGATCCAGCCAACCCTTGGCCGATCGATCCGACCCGCATCATCCCGATGGTCATCCAAGACCGCATGTTCGATACCAACGGCCAACTCTACTTCCCGGCGGGACCTCCATTCTCCCCGAACCCGATGGATCATCCCTTCTGGGTGCCCGAGTTCGAGGGCGATGTGATCTGTGTCAACGGCAAGGTCTGGCCCAAACTGACGGTGAGCAACAAACGCTACGCCTTCTGGTTCCTGAACGGCTCCAACGCCCGCACCTACGATATGTTCCTGATCGACCAGGTCTCGAAGAACTTTGGCCCGCCCATCTGGATCATCGGCACCGATGGTGGCCTGCTCGACACCCCGGTCAAACTTGACCCGCTGGCTCCCAAACCACTGCCCAATTCTTTGACGATGATGCCCGGCGAACGCTACCTGGCGATCATCGACTTTTCCGGCTACGAAGCCGGCGTGGTCGGGCCTAACGGCGCGGCCTTCTCAGGAAGCTGGCTGCTCAAGAACAATGCCAAGACCCCCTTCCCGGCCGGCGTGGCACCGAATGGCACCACCACCGGGCGGGTGATTCAATTTGTGGTCAACCCGGCCGGCACGCTGCCTGATGAGGCTTACAATCCGGCAGTCGGTGGGCAGTTGCGCGCGCCCATGGTTCGCCTGGCGAACGCCGCCACCGGCACCCCGGGCGCGGGCGTGACGATCAACAAGATCCGCCAATTGACCCTCAATGAAGTGATGGGGATGTTAGGACCGCTTGAAGCATTGGTAAACAACACCAAGTGGAATGGCAAGTCTGTGGCAACCGATGTATTCCCTGGCGGCATTCGCCCCGATTTTACAGTCGGTCCAGATGGTGAAACCTACTACTCTGAATTGCCCCAGGAGGGTGAGACCGAATTGTGGGAGATCGTCAACCTGACCGCTGACGCCCACCCCATCCATACGCACCTGGTGCAGTTCCAGTTGATGAACCGCCAGAACTTCAACGTCAATAAATATTCTGGTGCGTACAACGCCCTCTTCCCTGCCAGCAGCGCGATCGACCCAATGACCGGCCTGCCCTACCCGGGCGGCGTCTTCATCGGTGGCTACGGCCCGCCATTGCCTGTCAATGGCAGCGATCCACGTTCTAATGGAAAGCTTGGCGGAAACCCGGATATTGGTGCGTTGAAGGGAAAGAATCCCTTGTACCTACAGGGACCAGCCATGCCTCCGCTGCCTCAGGAAGCCGGGTGGAAAGACACGGTCATCATGTACCCCGGGCAGGTAACGCGCATCATGGTCCGCTGGGCGCCCACGGATCTGCCGGCGAACACGCCCGCCGCGAATGCCTGGTTCCCGTTCGACCCGAACGGCGGACACGGCTACGTCTGGCACTGCCACATCATCGACCACGAGGACAACGAGATGATGCGGCCGGATGCGGTCAAGCCAAATCCAAGTCCAAACGTTACCAGGACATTTACCGATTACTAGATCGCGTAATTCAAAAAAGAAGAGACCGGCGGAAAGCCGGTCTCTTCTCGTTTAAGACTTTACCCTCACGGGCTGGGGTTTGTACTTCTTCAACGCGCCCCACCCCACCAGCATCTTTTCCTTCTCATCCCACAGACGGAAGAACAGGGATTTCAGACTGTCCCTGAATGTCAAAGGTTCGATCTGGAAGACAGGGTTCTCCTTGTGGCATTCCTCCAGCTTATAGTTCGGGATCTTCGGGCTCAGGTGATGGATGTGATGGAAACCGATGTTGCCGGTGAACCATTGCAGGAGTTTCGGAAGTTTGTAGAACGAACTGCCGTCCATCCCGGCGTTGAAGAATTCCCATTCCGCGTGGCGTTCCCAATAGGTCGGGTCGAAGTTGTGCTGGACGTAGAACAGCCACACGCCTGCGCTACAAGCGAACAGCAAGATGGGAACTTCCACGAGCAGGAATGCCGCCCAGCCGATCTCCAGCATCAGCCAGCCGACCACCGCCGCGATGGCAATGTTCGTCCAGATCACACTGCTGCGCTCGCGTTTGCCCGCGCCTTTTTCCCAGAAACGATGCGTCAACGTGAAGACGATGAAAGAACCGACCGTGAACAGGATCATCGGACTGCGCATGATACGATATCCCACCTTCTTGTACCACGGCGCAGCGAGGTATTCCATGACCGTCATCGTGTACACATCGCCGACGCCGCGCCGGTCGAGGTCGCCTGCGGTCGCGTGATGGATGGCATGGCTATGCCGCCACTGATAGAACGGCGTCAGCACCAGCACCCCGAGCACCAGACCGAGCCGGTCGTTCGCCTTCATGCTTTTGAAGAACGAACCATGACAGCAATCGTGAAAGATGATGAACAACCGCACCATGAATCCCGCGGTGGGCACAGCCAGGATGAGCGTCAGCCAGTAGCCAACCTCGAGACTGCGGTACATCAGGTACCATCCCAGCATGAACGGGATCAGCGAGTTGAGGATCTGCCACACGCTGCGCCAGGTTTCCGGATACGCATACTTTGCAACAATCCCCTGCCATTTGAATTTTTCAGTCGCCATTGTTCCTCCGGGGGCAAATTTCGACCTATTGTACTTTACCCATCAAATCGGTCAAGGATAAATCTGAGAGCGATCTCAGGGTCAGGTCCGCGCCGTCGATCTTCAATCTGGATGTCAGCGGATTCGGGACCGCCACGACAAAGATGCCCGCCCGGTTCGCCGCCTTGACACCGTTTGGAGAATCCTCGAAGACCACCGCTTCATTCCTCCGGACCTGTAACTGATTCAGCGCCGTGAGAAATAGATCAGGGTTCGGCTTGGTCCTGCCAATACCCACATCGTCCTGGCAGACGACCCTGTCGAAATGGTGGAAGATGTCAAGGCGCTGGGTGTGCCCGTCCACCCAGGAGTGCGGGGAACTGGAGGCGATGGCAAGTTTGAGCCGCAGGCGCTTCGCCTCGCGGATGGTTTCCAGTACGCCCGGCATGATCGGGCTGGCGTGGGTCAATGCATCACTGCCAAGGCGGTGGCGGGCGCGCAGGGACGCGGGATCCAGCCGTCCCTGCGTGAGAAGCGAGAGATGGTCCGCCGCGTCGAAGTTCGAGATGCCGTATCCGCCCACGGTCTGCACCCAGTCGTTGAACGGGAAATCAAACCCGTGCTCGGCATAGATGTCGGTCCAGACGTCCACTTCCGGGGTTTCCGTGTCGAGGATGAGTCCGTCGAAGTCGAAGATGAGGGCTTTGAGCATGGATGCGATTATACTCAGACTTGCATCGTCGTTGCGGGCACGGAGTACGAAGCAATCGCCTGCCACCATAAGATTGCTTCGTCGCTCACTACCGTTCGCTCCTCGCAATGACATAAGGAGACATATGTCCGATCTGTATTATTCCGATTACATCGAGCTCGATACCATCCTGAACAGCCAGCACCCGCGCAGTTTCGAGAAGCCGGAGGACGGCAACGACGAGATGTTGTTCATCATCATCCACCAGGCATATGAGTTGTGGTTCAAGCAGATCATCTTCGAACTCGATCTGGTGCGCCATATCTTCCTGAAGGACCGCATCAATGAGAACTCGCCAGATATGAGCAACGTGATCCACAAGCTGAAGCGGATCGTGAAAATTCTGGAGTTGTTGAACCAGCAGGTCAGCGTATTGGAGACAATGACCGCCCTCGATTTTTTGGAATTTAGAAATTACCTGCTGCCTGCTTCAGGTTTCCAGAGCAAGCAGTTCCGGTTGATCGAAGCCAAACTCGGCTTGAAAATGGAGGAAAGACACAAGCGCGAATATTACAAGCACACGCGGCGCGGCAGTCTGTCGGAAAGCGATCTGCAGGAGGTGAACCGGGCGGAAAGCGAAAGCACGCTCAAGCAACTGATTGTCAAATGGCTGGAGCGCATGCCGTTCTTCGATGAGCGCTATTGGGTGGATTACGAGTCCGCAAGCAAGGCGGATGCGGACAAGTTTTGGTCGGATTACCGGGCGATCTATCAGGGCGGTCTGTCAGATACCGAAGGCGGACGGCTTGCGGAGTTCGACAAGGTCTTTTTCACGGAGGGACGCGGCGACCTTTCACCGAAAGCGATGCAAGCCGCGTTGTTCATCACGCTCTACCGTGACCTGCCCATCTTCCAGTTGCCGTTCGAGCTGTTGAACACGCTCTCCGAGATCGACGAATTGCTCTCCAACTGGCGCTACCGTCACTTTTCAATGGTGCGGCGCATGATCGGCATCCGCGCAGGGACGGGCGGCACAAGCGGTGCGGGGTACCTCGAGGGGACGTTGAGTCAGCACTACGCCTTCCGTGAGGTCACCGAACTGGCGACGTTCCTGATCGAGAGGAGCAAGTTGCCCGGGCTGCCGGGTGTGTTGAAGGAGAAGGTGAGTTTTAGTGTGTAGCCCTCGTCCGCGAAAAATGATACATTCGGAGTAGCGGACGGACCTCCGTGTACAATATATTGTGCCATATGGCAACCTATACTCAGAGAATGCAGGACCATTTAGAACAGATCAAGAACGTCACCCAATACATCCGCGAGCATATCAACGAGCCGCTGAACCGCGAATCTTTGGCGGAGGTGGCTGGCTTCTCAGTTCCGCATTTCCACCGCATCTTTATCGCCAACACAGGTGAGAGCGCGGTCAGTTACGTCCGCCGCATGAGACTCGAGCGGGCGGGACGGAAACTGCGCATGGGCGCGGTGGATATCACCGAGGTCGCGTTGGCGACAGGTTATGATTCCCATGCGGCATTTGGCAGGGCGTTCAAGCAGCAGTACGGACTCAGTCCAAGCGAATTCCGCCAGTTGAGTTGCAGGGAAGCCACACAACTTTTAACGAGAGGATTTAAAAAATGAAGATAAAACTGTCCAGCGTTTCGATAGACGATTATGACAAGGCATTGAAATTCTACACAGAGAAGATGGGGTTCATTCTCAAACGGGATATCCCCCTGGGAAACGACGCCCGTTGGATCACGGTCGTCTCGCCTGAGGAACCGAACGGCACCGAATTACTCCTCGAACCCAATGCGAGTTATCCGGCGATGAAAGCGCTCAAGGAATCGCTCGTGAAGGATGGGATCCCCTATACTGCGTTCGAGGTCAACGATGTTCAGAAGGAATACGAACGTATGAAGGAGTTGGGCGTGGAATTCGCCATGGAACCAACCAACATGGGGACGACCACGGTAGCCATCCTCAACGATACCTGTGGGAATTTGATACAGATCTATCAAGTTACTGCAGGATGATGAATTGTTCATTGCAAAACGGGACCGTGGATGAACACGGTCCCGTTTTTGATTCAAGGGGGATGCGCTTCGGACTTCGGGTTTCGATACGCTCACTTCGTTCGCTACTCAACCCTCCATTCCGCGCGAGCAAGCTAGAACAACTTCAACACCGCCTCGCTCGCCCAGGCGAACAGGACCTGCGGGGTGAAGCTCAATAACACAGTGACCAGGGCGGTCGCGCCGGTGGTGAGTCCGAGCCAGGTCTCGCGTTCCGTTTCGGGCTCACCGTCGTTCATGTACATGGTGACAACGACGCGCAGGTAGTAGTATGCGGAGACCAGGGATGTCAACACGCCGATGATGGCAAGCCAGGTGAACCCGCCCGCGATCACCGCACGGAACAGATAGAACTTGCCGACCAAGCCAATTGTTGGAGGCAGACCGATGAGAGAGAGCATGAAGACGGTCATTGCGGCGGCGAGGGCGGGATATTTTTTGCCAAGCCCGGCATAATCGGCAATGGCGAGTCCCCTGCCTTCGTTCTTTTCAAGGGCGATGACGACGCCCCAGGCGCCGAAGTTGGTCACCGCGTAGGAGACGAGGTAGAACAAGCCCGCGGCGATGGACACATCACGGACATCAGGGTTGCCATAGGGCACGAACGCCATGAGGATGTAGCCCGCGTGGGCAATGCTGGAATATGCCAGCATGCGTTTGATGTCCGTTTGCGAGATGGCGACGAAGTTGCCGACGATCATCGTCAGGGCGGCAAGCGCCCAGAGCACATCGGTCATATCCGCGGCGATGTAGGGGAAGGCTGTCGCAAACACGCGCAGGAGGGCGGCGAAGCCCGCGATCTTGGCGCCGGAGGACATGAAGGCGGTCACCGCGGTCGGCGCGCCCTGATACACATCCGGCGTCCACATGTGGAAGGGAACTGCCGCGACCTTGAAGCCGAACCCGACCAGGATGAGGGCGGCTCCAATGGTCAGGAGCAGGCCCGGGGTTCCGTCCGAGGCGTATGCCACAATGGCGGAAAGTTCCGTCGAGCCGGTCGCGCCGAACACGAGGGCGGTCCCGTAGACGACAAATCCGGTTGCGAACGCGCCGAGCAGGAAGTATTTCATCCCTGCCTCCTCCGATTCCACCTTGGGGCGGGCAAATGCGGCAAGGATGTAGAGCGGGATGGAGAGCAGTTCGAGGGCGATGAAGATCACGATAAGGTCGGCAGCCTGCGCCATGAGCATCATGCCGGTGATGCTGAAGAGCAGCAGGGTGTAGTATTCGCCGCGTTCGATGCCCATGCGCTTGACATACCCGTACGCCAGGGCGATCCCGAGGAGTCCGCTTACGAGTAAGAGGGCATTGACGAAGGTCGAGAAGCCATCGAGGACGACCATGCCACTGAAACCGACCCGTTCGATGCCGATCTGCGAGAGGATGAAGCCGAGCGTGAGGGCGAGACCCAGCGCGGCAAGCATTGCCGTAAGTCCCTTGCGATCCTTCGGGATGAAGAGATCAACCAGCAGCAGGATGCATGCCCAGACGGTGAGCAGGATATAGGGTGTGAGCACTTGATAATCTTGAGGTGTCAGGTTCATAAGCAATGGCTTTCAGCGATATGCAGTTAGCTTTCAGCGATCAGCCATTGGCATTTGCAAATAGGTGACCGCTCATCGCTAAAGGCTAGGGGATGGGTAACATTCCGACAAGATGTGCCACGGCGGGAGCCATGAGATCGAAGAAAGGTTTCGGATACAGACCGATCCAGAAGATGAAGATGAGGATCGGCACAATGGTAACGAGCTCGCGCAGGTTGAGGTCGCGGATGCCGTGGCCGTGCTTCTTGACCTCGTCCACGATCTCACCCTGCGGACCGAGGAACATTTTCTGGAACATGTAGAGGATATACACAGCCGCCATGATGACCCCGAGGGCGGAGAGGATGGCATACACGTTGGTGCCGATGGATTTCGACCCAAATGCGCCAAGCAAAATGGTGAACTCACCCACGAAACCGTTCAAACCGGGCAGGCCCATCGAGGAGAGTGAGACGATGAGCATGATCGAGCCGAAGACCGGGGTGATCTTCCACAAGCCGCCATAGACCTTCATCTCGCGGGTATGGGTCTGTTCGTAGATCATGCCGACGAGGAGGAACAACGCGCCGGTGCTGAGACCGTGGTTGATCATCTGCAAAATGGCGCCCGCCACACCCTGCTCGTTCATCGCGAACAGACCGAGCATCACAAAACCGAGGTGGCTGACGGAGGAATATGCAACCAGTTTCTTGACATCCTTCTGGGCATAGGAAACCATTGCGCCGTAGAGGATGCCGATGGTGGCAAGCAG
Organism: Anaerolineales bacterium UBA5797; assembly: GCA_002418205.1. Classification (GTDB taxonomy): domain Bacteria; phylum Chloroflexota; class Anaerolineae; order Anaerolineales; family Villigracilaceae; genus Defluviilinea. The sequence goes on from DIDP01000040.1 coordinate 30,824, forward strand.
CGCGATCCACGGTGCGGCACGGACGGACGCTTCAGGGAACAGGGGCAGGTTGAATCTCACAAAGCCGTAGGTACCCATCTTCAGCAGGACGCCCGCCAGGATGACGGAACCGGCGGTCGGCGCTTCAACGTGCGCATCGGGCAGCCACGAATGGAGGGGCCACATCGGGACCTTGATGGCGAACGCGGCGGCGAACGCAAGGAACAGCCACCATTGAATGTTGGCGGGCACATTGGCCTGCGCGATCAGGTCAGGCACGGAGAAGGTCTGCCCGTAGATGCCAAGCCACAGGATGGCAAGCAGCATCAGGATGGAGCCAGCCATCGTGTAGAGGAAGAACTTGACGGCGGCGTAGATGCGGCGCGGTCCACCCCAGATGCCGATCAGGAAGTACATCGGCACGAGCGTGAACTCCCAGAAGATGTAGAACAGGAACAGGTCTTGCGCCAGGAACACGCCCATCATGCCCACTTCCAGCAGGAGGAAGAAGAGCATGAAGTCCTTGACGCGCTCCTCCACCGCGGTCCAGGTGGAAAGGATCGAGATCGGCGCCAGGAAGGCGGTGAGCAGCACCAGCAAAATGCTCAAGCCATCCAGACCAAGGAAATATTGGATGTTCCACCCGGCGACGGTGATCCAGTCGTAGCGCGCGACCAGTTGCAGGTCCACGTTGGAGGCGTTGAACTGTGCCAGCACCCACAGGGAAATCCCAAACGTGACCAGCGAGGCGCCAAGCGCAGTCCAGCGCAGGGCATTCTTATTGTCGCTGGGAATGAAGAGCAGGACCAGCACCCCCACCAGAGGGAAGAAGGTCAGCAAAGTAAGAGGTTGCAAAAGAAATTCCATGTTCCATCCTCGTTTCTACGAGTTATTTCAAGATCAAATATCCGACGATAAGGACAACACCCAACAATACGGACAACGCGTACGAACGCACGAATCCGTTCTGGACCCTGCGCATGGTCGCCGATAAAGATTTCGTCGCGGACCCGAGCCAGTTTGCGAAGGCATCGATGCCCTGTTGATCGGCATAGCGATTGAGGGCGATGTTGCTAAACCAGTTGTACGCGCCTGCGATGACGGTATCATGCACAAAGTCATGCCAGAAGCGCCAGTCGATCACATCCGCCAGGAATTGGGATATTCTCTTGAACGGACCGATGACGATGGCAAAGTAGCCTTCGTCCACGAACCACTTGTTCTCCATGCCAGTGAAGAGGAAACCGAGCGGTTTCTTCAACGGATCAGGCTGACCCGCCTTGAGCGGATCCCGCCCGTAAATGAACCAGGAGAGCAGAATCGCCGCCAGCGCGAGCAACGTGGAGATCACGGCGACGCTCATCACGAACTCACCCGCATGGACCTCGATCGTATGCTCGAGCCAAAGGGTCAATGTGTGCATTCCCGGCAGGTTCAGCGCACCGCCGACCACGGAAAGGAATGCCAGCACCATCAGAGGCACGGTCATGACCCTGGGGCTTTCCTCCGCGTGCGCGGCGGCTTCATGCCGGGCTTCACCGAAGAAGACCATCCAGATCTGGCGCCCCATGTAAAAGGCCGTGAAGAAGGCGGCAATGCTCAACAGCCAGTACACGCCCGTAAAACCTTCCTTGAGCGCATCGGCAAGGATCTCATCCTTCGACCAGAACCCTGCAAACGGGAAGATGCCCGCCAGCGCAAGCGTCCCGATCATGTACAACCAGAACGTGACCGGCATGGTCTTGCGAAGCCCGCCCATGTTACGCATGTCACCAGGGTCGAACACCTCGTCTTCGTGATGAGAGTCTTTCTTTCCCTTCCTGCCCTTGCCATGATCGTCATGCTGAGCATGCGCCAGATGGTGATGCCCGCGTTCGAGACCAAGGATCACGGAACCGGCGGAAAGGAACAACAACGCCTTGAAGAAGGCATGTGTCACAAGGTGGAACATGCCCGCCACGAATGCGCCCATGCCCACCGCAGCGACCATGAAACCGAGCTGTGAAATGGTCGAATATGCCAGCACCTTCTTGATGTCATATTGACCGACCGCAATGGTCGCGGCAAAGAGAGCTGTGACCGCACCGGTCATTGCCACGATGTACTGCGCCTGCGGCACGAGCATGTACAACTCCGCCGAACGGGTGACGAGGTACACACCCGCGGTCACCATCGTCGCGGCGTGGATCAACGCTGAGACCGGGGTCGGACCTGCCATCGCGTCCGGCAGCCAGACGTACAGGGGAATCTGCGCCGACTTGCCCGCCACGCCGATCAGCATGAACAGAGTGATCGCAACGATGATCCCGGGGGCAACCGTGCGCGCAGCCTCAAAGACCTCGTCGAACTGGAAACTGCCGAACGCCCAGAACATGATGAAGCCTGCGATAAGAAAACCGAAGTCACCCACGCGGTTGGTAATGAAGGCTTTATTACCTGCATTTGAGTTTGCCCATGATGGGCGCCCAAGGGTGTCCATCTCATACCAGAAACCGATCAAGAGGAAGGAGCAGAGCCCCACGCCCTCCCAGCCAACGAACAGCATCAGGTACGAGTCACCGCTCACGAGGATCATCATCGCGGCAATGAACAGGTTGAGAAAAACGAAGAAGCGACGGAACCGGCCGAGGTCGTTCTTGAAGCGCACGTCCTCGTGCATGTAACCGATGGCATAGATGTGGATCAGCGTCCCGACGCCCGAGACGACCAGCATCATCGTCGTGGATAACGAATCGACGCGGAAGGTCCAGTCGAGTTCAAGCGAGCCGATGTGCATCCACTCGGCAAAAGGCACGCTCACCGCGTGACCTCCGCCTGCCGCGAGCGACCATGCCAGCAGCACGCTGACAATGAACGACGCGCCTGAAGCCAGGCTTGCGACCGTGCCGATCACCTTTTCGCTGAACCTGCCGCCAAAGATGATATTGATCAGCAAGCCGATGACCGGCGCAAACACCAGCCATGGGGCTAAAAAGAAAAATCCTGAGGGAGTTGCTTCGCTGAATAACATGCCTATCCCTTCATACTGCTCATCTGGTCCACATCGATGCTGCGTTTGGACTTGAAGATCTCAACGATCAAAGCCAGCCCAACGGCAACCTCCGCCGCGGCAACGGCGATGACGAAGAATACGAAGATCTGCCCATCGAAAAGCGGTTGACCTGTGGCAATCTCGCGGGCGCGCGCAAACGCCACGAAGGCAAGATTGGCGGCATTCAACATCAACTCGACGGACATGAAGATGATGAGCGCGTTGCGGCGGGTCAGCACACCCAGTGTACCGATGGTGAACAACACCGCCGAAAGAATGATGTAATAATTGATCGGTATCATGATTACCCTACCTTTTTGTCCTTCCTGATCAGCACGATCGCACCGACCATGGCAACCAGCAGCAGGACGGACGTCACTTCAAAGGGCAGGAGATACTCGTTGAACAACGTCATCCCCATTTCGCGCAGGCTGTCCACCATGTTGGCGGATGCCTCAGGCGGGATGATCTCACCCTGGGGCTTGCCGCGCACCAAAAGCATATAGCCGGTCTCAACCACCAGGATGAATGCCAGCACCCTCGCCAGCCACTTCTGGTAAGGCAGCACCTGTGTATCGGGCAGTCTTTCGGCGCCAAGCAGCATGATCACGAACAGGAACAAGACCATGATGGCGCCTGCATACACGGTGATCTGCGCCATGGCAATGAATGGCGCGCCCAGCATGAGGTAGAAGATCGCAACCGTGATGAAGTTCATCACAAGGTACAACGCCGAATAGATCGCATTGCGGCTCAACAACATGCCGAACGCAGTGACAACGGAGGCAAGGGCAAGGACAAGGAAGAAGATCAGTTCAAGTGACATGGCTCCTCGCTAATCCTGCGGGTCCTTCATTTCGGGGACCGACCGCGTAAAGACACCCGGCTCCACCTTGCGCGGCGTGGTCATATCCACAACGGGAACGGGCTCGAGCAGCATTTCCTTGGGGTAGATCGCCGAGCGGCGGTCATAGAAGGAGAGTTCGTAGTTATCGCCGAGCACGATCGCCTCGGTGGGACACGCATCCTCGCAGTATCCGCAGTAGATGCAGCGGAGCATGTTGATCTCATAGGTGGAGGCATACCTCTCTCCAGGAGAGAAGCGTTTTTCATCCGTGTTCTCGGAGGCTTCCACGAAGATCGCGTCCGCCGGGCAGGCAGCCGCACACAGCGAACATCCAATGCATTTCTCAAGGCCGTTCTCGTAACGTTTCAACACGTGCCGCCCGCGGAAGCGCGGACGAACCTCCCGTTTCTGTTCGGGGTATTGAACCGTCACCGGTTTTTCAAACATCATCTTGAGCGTGGTCCCCAGACCGCGCACAAGTTCGACAACAGGATCAAGCACGCTCATTGGCTTTTCTCCTCAATTCACGGTAGATCATCGCAACAGTAAACAGACCAACGATTATCGAAACGACCGGGATCGCCCAGAAGAACAGTTGGTTATTGTACAGGTCTGACAGCAAAATTCCCGCGGCAGTGATGAAGGCAATCGCAAGGGAAAGCGGAAGAAGGACCTTCCAGCCAAACGCCATCAGACGGTCATAGCGGATGCGGGGCCAGGTGGCGCGCACCCAGATCATCCCAAACAGCAACACGACGACCTTCAGGAAAAGATAAATGGGACCCAGGAACCAGTTCGTGATCTGCCACGAACCGAGAGTCCAGGTGTAATCCACGCTGAAGAACGTGTTCGCGAGGAACCCGAACTCGCGGAACCCGCCGAAGTACAGCGTGGCGGCAATTGCGCAGATGACGATCATCTTCTGGTATTCGGCCATGAAGAACAGGGCAAACTTCATGCCCGAATATTCGCTGTGATACCCGGCGGTCAATTCCTGCTCGGCCTCCGGCATGTCGAACGGTGCGCGGTTCACCTCGGCAAGTGTTGCGACCCAGAAGATCACTGCGCCCACCGGTTGAATGACCGCAAACCACAATCCCTTCTGTGCTTCGACGATGTCGAGCAGACGCATCGAGTTCGCAAGGATGATGGCGGTCACGAACGAAAGCCCGAGCGCAAGTTCGTAGGAGATCATCTGCGCCGAGGAACGCAGACCGCCGAGCATCGCATATTTGTTGTTCGACGACCAGCCCGCCAGCACGATCCCATACACCGCGATCGAAGCGATGGACATCAAATACAGCACGCCCACGTTGATGTCCGCGACATACAGTCTGATCTCGCGCCCGAACGCCGTGAACGACTCGCCCCACGGGATGACCGCCGCGATGATGATCGATGGCACCATCGTCACCACGGGCGCCCAGAAGAACATGATCTTGTCCGCCTTGGCGGGTACGAGTTCTTCCTTGAAGATCAACTTGACCGCGTCGGCGATGGGCTGGAGCAGGCCCTGAGGTCCCGCGCGATTCGGGCCGATGCGCACCTGGATGCGCGCCAGCGCCCGGCGTTCATACCACGTCAGGTAGGCAAAGCCCGTCAACAGCGCAAAGATCACCACCAGCGCCTTGATAAACCATTCAAGCCAGAGAGTCCAATCCGATAACATTATTTCACCTTTGCAGGAACGGGTTCGCGGATCGCCAGCCCCATCGAGCGCGGGATCAACGCCACACCGACCGGGACCGTCTCATCCACTTTCACAACCGCCTCGCCGCTCACACCATTGAAACTGACGGTCACCGTCTGACCCGACTCCACGCCCAAATTCTGCGCGGCATCGGGGTGCAGTGAAACGCTCACCTCGCCGATCCGCTCGTGCAGCAACTCGGAAGGCAGGATGGTCGTGCCGCGATCGTACAACTTGACGATCGGCACCGCCAGCAATTCATTCTCCTTCGGGCGAGGCGCCGCTTCCTTCTGGACCCGGGGGATGCTCACCTTTTCCCCGCGCCCCGCGGCGGCTGAGAGATGCGCGCCCATGCCCTGCTTGTTCTCATACGTTGTACCGCCGTAATACAGGTCGCTCCGCCCGACGATGGGCCACTGCGGCCTGACCTCGGCAAGTCTGGCGTAGTTCAAACCCTCGAACGATTTGACCGAGGCTGCCAGAATGTCAAACACTGCCGAAACGGATGTGCCTTCAAGGATGACGCCCATATGGCGCGCGATCTGCGAAGTGATGGAGAAATCCGGTTTCGCATCGCCCGTCACAGGGACGGCGGGGTAGAAACGCTGGACGCGTCGCTCGCCAGAGGTCAATGTCCCTTCACGTTCTGTGAACGCCTGAGCGGGGAACACCGCATCCGCGATTTCGGTCGTCGCGGTTTCGATCACGTCCTGCACCGCGACGAACTTTGCGCCTTCGAGCGCCTTTGCAAGTTTGGGATCGTCGCCAACGGGGTCTGCGCCGGCAATGTAAACCACTTTGCCCTTCAATGCCTTCGCCAGGTCCTCCTCAACTTCAAATCCCATCTCCCAGGCGCCCTGGTCGTTCGCCCGTTCCCATACACCAATGAGACCGTTGTTCGGCTTGCCGGCATACCCATTGTCGTTCAACAACCTTGCGCAAGCAGAGGCAAGGCTGGCAGAACCGCTGAGGCCCAATCCTTCACTGCCATACAGGATGACGGCATTTTCAGATTTCAAAAACGCGTCGCTGATCTTGCTCTTTTTGCCGAGGTCCTGCACGGACTTGACCTCATCACCATACGCATAACGCACGACGAATGAGGCGTATTTATCGAGCCTGGTTTCGCGCGGGTTCAACACGATCAACGTTGCGCCGCGCTCCGCCGCCTGTTTCACACGCAGGTACCAGACCGGCGCTTCCTGATACAGGTCGGAGGCAACAACAACGATCGAGGTTCCGGCGCCCATATCAGCAAAGTTCGTGCCAGCGCCAACACCGACAAGCGATGTCAATTCGCCGCCCGCCATGTTGGAATACAAGCAGGCTTTGCCCTCAGAATGTTCGGCAAGCGACTTCAGGTTAAAGAGGTCTTCATTGGAAAGTCTGCCCGAAGCCAGGATGACAAAATCCTTCTTGGCTTTGAGGAAATTATCCGCGGCAAGTTTGGTGGCGGCATCCCAGGAGGCGCGCGCCAGTTTGCCGTCCTTGCGGATCATCGGTCTGGTCAGGCGCTGTTTGCCTTCCGTGTAGTGATAGGCAAAGCGGCCCTTGTCGCAGATCCAGATCTCGTTCACTTCCTCGTTCTGGCGCGGCATCACGCGCTTGACCACGATCCTGCCGCCAGCCTTTGCCTCGCGACGGGTGTTCAATGTGGTATTGCAACCCACAGGGCATTGTGTGCAGATCGAAGCATGCGCGTCCAACTCCCACGGGCGGGCGCCGAAGCGGAAGTCGGAGGTGGTCAATGCGCCGACGGGGCAGATATCGGAGGTGTTGCCCGAGAAAACGGAATCAAACCCGGGGTCCGAGAAGGAGACGATCTGGGTTCTGCGCCCGCGCTCGTCAAAGCCGATGACCGAGTCGCCGGCGATCTCATCCTGAAAACGGATGCAGCGCGCGCACTGGATGCAGCGTTCGCGGTCCAGCCAGATTAATTCACCAAGCGGCACCATCTTATCCAGGTGCATCTTTTCATCATAGAGGAAGCGGCTTTTGCCGGGTCCATGTTCCATCGTCAGGTTCTGCAACGGGCACTCGCCGCCCTTGTCGCAGATCGGGCAATCGAGCGGGTGCGAAGTGAGCAGGAATTCCAGCGTGCCCTTCTGCCCCTCGGTCGCCTTTTCAGATTGCGTGAGGACGACCATGCCCTCTTCCACCTTGTTCGTGCATGCCGTTTCGAGCTTGGGCATGAACTGGATCTTCGGCGCGCCGTTCTCCATCACGAATTGACCCGTGGCACGGTCACGCACCGGGCGGCCGATCTCCACGAGACACATGCGGCACATGCCGACCGGCTCGAGTTTGGGATGATGACAAAAGACGGGGATGTCGATGCCGGCCATTTTTGCCGCATCCGCAACAACGATTCCTTCCGGGACCGTTACCTGTATTCCGTCAATTGTGAGCGTTACCTGTTTCGTCATACTTTCTCCGTTAAGCCTTGCTCACAGCTTTTTTGAAATCCTGCGGGAAGCGCTCGATACTGGTAACAACCGCCATGGTGGAAAATTCACCCAGCGCGCACAAGCACTTGCCCTGCATTTGTTTTGCAACATTGAGCAGAAGATCCACGTCGGCATTCGTGCCTGTGCCATCGTGGATGCGTTCTGTAAGATGGGACATCCAGTACGTACCTTCGCGGCAGGTGGTGCACTTGCCGCATGATTCGTGTTTGAAGAAGCGGATGGTCTTGTTGATGAGCCAGTCCATCGAGACGGAATCGTCGATCACGATCACGGAGGCAGACCCAAGGTCCGCGCCGAGCGTGCGGACGGTGGCATAGTCCATTTGAGTATCGAGGACCTTTTCATCGTCCACGAGGATCATCGAGGAGGAGGCGCCCGCCGGCATGATCGCTTTGACCTTGCGCGAATCCTGCACCCCACCGCCGTGGGTGTAGATCAGTTCACGGAAGGAGGTGCCAAACGGCAATTCATAATTGCCCGGTTTGCGCACGCGCCCTGAGAGTGAGAAGATCTTCACGCCTGCGCTGTCTGCCGTGCCCATGGACTTGTACCAGTCCGCGCCGTTGGCGAGGATGAGCGGCACATTGGTCAGTGTTTCCACATTGTTGACAACGGTCGGCTTGCCATACAAGCCATATGAGGGCGGGAACGGCGGGCGCACGCGCGGCTGTCCGCGTTTGCCTTCGAGCGACTCGAGCATGGCGGTCTCTTCGCCGCAGATATAAGCGCCAGCACCAAGGTGGGTATGGATCTTGAGCGAGTATTCCGTGCCAAAGAGGTCTTTGCCGAGGTAACCCGCCTCTTCCATCTCGGCGATCTTTTCATCGAGAAAAGCCGCCAACTGCCAGAACTCACCGCGCAGATACACATAGGCGGCATTCGCGCCGACTGCATAGGAGGCGATGGCAACGCCCTCCAAAAACTGGAAGGGATTGCCCTCCATGATCTCGCGGTCCTTGAACGTGCCCGGCTCGGATTCGTCCGCGTTGGCAACGACATAATGGGGCCAGTTCTTGTTATCGATGAATGCCCATTTCATGCCGGTCGGGAAGCCCGCGCCGCCGCGTCCACGCAAGCCGGAGTTCTTGACCACATCGGTCACTTCGTTGGGTTTCATTTTTGTGACCGCGTTCTTGAAGGCGGCAAAACCGCCGTTCTTTTTATAAACATCCAATCGGTTGATATCAGGGATGTCACGATGACGCAGGAGGATGTGTTCCATCATTTCACCTCCCTGCCCGATCTTTTGAGGACCGAGATCAATTCCATCGTCCGGTCCACGGTCATGTTCTCGTGGTATTCGATGCCATCCGCTCCCTGGATCTGGAACATGGGCGCCTTGTCGCAGGCGGCGAGGCACATCACACCTTCGAGCGTGATCAAACCGTCCTCGGTCGTCTCACCGACCTTGATGCCCAGGTTGCCGCACAAGGAGTTCATGAACTCCTCCGCGCCGCGCAGTGCACAGGGCAGGTCTGTGCAGACCTGCATGCGATATTTGCCTTCCTTTTTGTCGTGATACAGGGTGTAAAAACCAACGATGGACGCAACCTCGGTCTCGGTAATATCAAGTATTTGCGCGATATCCTGCATCGCGGTTTTGTTGATGTACCCTTCCTCACGCTGCGCCAGATACAATAACGGCATCACCGCCGAGCGCTTGTGTTCGGGCGGGTATTTTGCAAGGATCTGCTTTACTTCTTTTGGATATTTTTTTTCCAGGCTCATCGGTCAATATCTCCGAGCACAATGTCAGTGGAAGCCAGGATGGCGACCAGGTCCGCCACCAGATGTCCCTTCACGATCTTGGGCAGAACGGACAGGTTATCAAAGGAGGGCGTGCGCCAGTGAACGCGGTGCGGTTTGGGTCCGCCATCGCCTTCGAGATACACGCCCAATTCTCCGCGCGGTGATTCGACCGCGCTGTACACGGAAGCCTTCGGGGCAGGGAAGCCCTCGGTCCACAACTTGAAGTGGTGGATGAGCGCCTCCATGCTCACGCCGATCTCCGAACGCGGCGGAGGGACGAACTTGCGGTTGTCGCTGCGTACCGGTCCCATGGGCAGTTTGTTCAACGCCTGTTCCACGATCTTCAACGACTCGCGGAATTCCTGCACGCGCACCACGTAGCGCGCATATGTATCGCCTTCGGTGGCAACCGGCACATTGAAATCGTATTGCTCGTACCCCATGTACGGACGCGCCTTGCGCAAGTCCCAACTGACGCCGGAGGCGCGCAGCATCGGCCCGGTGACACCATGCTGGAGGGCGGTGGCCGCGTCCAGTTTGCCGATGCCAAGCAGACGGTCCAGAAAGAGCGGGTTCTTCGTCAACAGGGCTTCGTACTCGTCGATGCGCTTATTGAACATTTTGATGAAATCGCGCACCGCGGTCTCGAATTCCACGGGCACATCCCGCCATAAACCGCCGGGGCGGATGAACGTCGTCATCATGCGCTGCCCCGAACATAGTTCGAGGATGTCGAGGATGATCTCCCGCTCGCGGAACGCATACAGGAACATGGACATTGCCGCGAGGTCAAGACCGAACGTGCCGATCCAGACCAGGTGCGAGGCGATGCGCTGCAGTTCGGTGAGGATCACACGGATGGCTTGCGCGCGTTCAGGGACATCCAGATCGACCAGCTTCTCGACCGCCATGCAATAGGCGAGGTTGTTGCCGACGGTGTTCATGTAGTCGAGGCGGTCCGTCATCACTTCAGCCTTGAGATAGGTCTTGGCTTCCATGTTCTTCTCGATGCCCGTGTGCAGATAACCAATATCCGGGACGGCATTGATGATCATTTCACCATCGAGTTCGAGCAGCAACCGCAACACGCCATGCGTGGAGGGATGCTGCGGTCCCATGTTCAACAACATGGTCTCGCCGTTCAGGGCGCGTTCTGAAACCAGATGTTTATAAAGATCAATTTTGACTTCTTCAAGCTGAGCCATACTTATTCCTTTGCATACGGCTTGCGCAGGTCGATCTCTTCAAAGTTGAAGGTGAACTGCGGTTCTTCGTAACCCAGCGGGAAATCCTTGCGAAGCGGATGACCCTCCGTGCCTTCGGGCATGAGGATCCTTCTGGGATCGGGATGTCCCTCGAACTCGATGCCGAACATATCCAGGAGTTCGCGCTCGCGCCAGTTCGCCACCTCGTATACACGCGTCGCGGTCGGGACCCTGGGCTGGTCGCCGTTGACCGGGACCCTCAACTGCAGCGTGATATTCTTCGCCAGCGACGAAAGTTGATAGACCACATGGAAGCGCGGCGAGGCCTGGGGCCAGTAATCCGAAGCGGTCATCGCCGAAAGCAATTCGAATTCATATTTATCGCGCAGCAGCGTCAACGCTTCGACGATCTGTTCCGGTTTGACGAAGACGTGCACTTCTCCGCGGAACTCCTCGAGGGTTGAACCGAACTGCTCCTGCATAACCTGAACGATCTTTTCGAGTTTATTATCCATAACTTGTTACCCTGTCGTTGCGAGGAGGGCAAAACCCGGCGGAGCAATCTCCCAAGCGATCGGGGATTGCTCGGTGGCGTCACACTTTGTCTTCACTGTTTTCCGTACAGCGCGAGCGCCACTCGCAACTCCATTATTCCTTTACCAAATCCTTGAACTTGGCGGCTTTCACCTTTTCGTAAAGCGTCACCACACCGTGGATCAACGCCTCAGGGCGCGGCGGGCAACCCGCCACGAACACATCCACAGGGACAACCTCATCCACACCCTGAACGATCGCATAATTGTTGAACACGCCGCCGCAGGAGGCACAATCGCCCATGGCGATCACCCACTTGGGCTCGGGCATCTGGTCGTACAAACGGCGCAGCACCGGCGCCATCTTGCGCGAGACGCGCCCGGCAACGATCATCAGGTCCGATTGACGCGGGCTGGCACGCATGAGCTCCATGCCGAACCGGCTCATGTCATAGTGCGATGCCTGCGCGGACATCATTTCAATGGCACAACAAGCCAAACCAAACAACATGGGCCACATGGCATTGGTGCGCGACCAGTTGACCAGGTCCTCCAGTTTGGTGGTCACGATCCCCATGTTGCCAAGTTTCTGCTCTACTCCCATTCTAAGGCTCCTTTCTTCCAGGCATAGAAGTATCCAACCAGTAATATGGCAATGAAGATCACCATTTCGATCAAGCCGAACAATCCGAGTTGACGGAAGGTGATCGCCCACGGCAAAAAGAACACAACTTCGATATCGAAGAGGATGAACAGCACCGCGACCAGATAGAAGCGGACTGGCATGCGCCGCGTCCCTTCGCCATATGGGGTCATGCCCGATTCATAGGGCATGGATTTGACTGCAGATTCTTTTTTTGGTCCGAACAAAACCCCCAAACCAATTGCGATCAGCGCAATGAGCGTCGCCAATACGACCATTAAAGCAATTGCAACGTATTCGAGCATTCTGACACCTCAAAACGCCCTGTATGGACGTGAATTTGTACTTCCCTGCACAACGTTCAAAACAGTATAACATAAGTGTTTTTTGAGGGCTAGAGAAAGTGCCTCTTTTCACAAAAATGATGATATTCGTCATAATGGGTAAAATGATGAGGAATTTCAGAAAAAAACATGATGATCCCCAAACTTAAGGAATCAGCCACCGATTAAACGGATTGTCACGGATTTTGACTTGATTGCCCCAAACTGGACCAAACAAAAAGCCAACCGTTTAAATCGGGTTGGCTTTTTTCGTGTGAATCAGTGCAATCTGTGGCTAAAAATTTGAAAGATTAAATTCAGTAAATCACAGATTGAGGTAATTGGTGAGTAGGGATCATGGCAATCGTGCCATAAATCTTTTCAATGGAGCGAATGAGTAGGCGAGTGAAGCGATGGAAGCGAAACAGAGTTTCATCGACCCGGTAAGGACCTCGTGCAAGTACACGGGCGAATTCCCAACGCAAGAAGACCCAGACATTCAGCAGGAGCAAACCGATGCCGAGCAGGAAAAATCGCAAGGCTGGATTGCGGGATGTGGTGGTGGCGCGCACGCGCCGGGCCATTCGATACGAACATTCAATGCCAAAGCGCCGTCGATATTCCTGGTAAATCTTCTCGACCTGCCAGTCGAGGCAAATGACAATGAAAGCCAGCCATTTGCGACGTCGTTTGCCAGTCTTATCTGGGACGAGGGAAGCTTTCAGGGCCACAGCAGCCTGGGTGCCATCGGTGAAGGTATGAATCGTCCGGTAGCTGGCTGGGCCATGGCACAAGGCCCGAATGCCTTTTGTTTTGCCCCGGATCGGGCAAGCCAGGATGGCGGGTTGCTGCCGTTCCTCCAGAAAACGAATGATCGACGTAGAAGCAAAGCCTTTGTCCAGGTACAGCACTTTGCTCGAAAAACCGAGCTGTTTCAGGCATTCCAGCAGGAATTTGAGGGTTTCCAGGGCAATTTCCCCTGGCAGCACGAAGCGCACCGCCAGGGTCAAGCGCACTTGCCGCCAGATCACATAGGCGGTGGCGATCCGCACAAAATAAGTCGTCCCTTTCTTTGCCTGACCTCGCACCGCCACCTGCCGGGTCTGCTCTCCCTTGCCGTAGAACGGCTCATCGTGAAAATCAATGGCTGCCTCGATCCCCGTTCGTTCCATCGCCTCGGGAATGCAACTTGCCAGAGCGGTATTGATCTGCTTTTCTCTCTGCCGCAACGTTTTTACCTCAATCGCCTGGTTCAAGTATTCCCGGATCGTGTTGCTGTCTGCCACATCGTCCAGATCCGCACAGGTCGCTTCGATGCTCGAGCACTCTGCACTAGCCTTCAGCAACACATCCAGAATCATCTCGGTCGTACAACAATATCCGTGCGCTTCCACAGGAATGTATTCCTTCAGCTTCTCGATCGCACAATGACGCACATCTTCCGCTTTCAATTCGTAATGCGGTATCATCGCCCTGGGCTCCTTCAGTCTGGTTTAGTGTGGTAGCTTAACCTTGACCGAAGGTGCCCTTTTTGTCAATCAATTCTGTGATTTACTGAA
>DIDP01000011.1 GCA_002418205.1 Anaerolineales bacterium UBA5797
TCGAGGGGTGATAAAGGTCGGGGGTTCGAGTCCCTTCGCGAAGCACCCTGGGCGAACGTCCACAAAAGCTGGTTTTGGCTGAAAACTTTGCACATAAGTTAGATTTGTTGTAAATATCTTTCAGTATTCGGGGAATTGTGATATTTTTACTTAATCGAAATATAATGTAGCAATATTCATACCGCCGGGCAATGGGTCTTACGTGAGCATTCGTTTCAAAGTCATCCTGCCGTATCTGCTTCTTACCCTCATCGTTGCTGTGACAGGCGCATATGTTGTGACGCGTCTGGTGTCGAATTCGCTGCAGGAGCGGCTTGCCAACCAGCTGCTCGAGGCGGGACGCGTCGTCTCGGATACGATGGCGCGGCAGGAGGTGGACCAGTTCCAGGCGGCGCGCGTGATCGCCTTTACGCGCGGCGTCAGCGAGGCGATCCGCGATGGGGAACTGGAACAGACTTCGGGGTTGGTCGAACCGGCAATGAGCGGATTGAACATCGAAAGCCTGATGGTGTTCAACGCCCAGGGGGCTGAAGTCCTTCACCTGATCAAACAATCCAACGGGGTCATACAGGATGTCACCCAACCGGGCAAGGCATTCCCATCACCCCTCGTGGAGGGACTGCTGGAGGAGAACGATCCAAACAGCCTGCCCAAACGCGAACTGGGCACGGACCCGGTGGATGGGCGACACTATTACTTCACCTCCATCCCTGTGGTTGTCGAAGATCGCGTGGTGGGCGTGGTGGTGGCGGGCACTTCCCTGAATGCGCTTGTGCCCAGGTTGAAAGCCATCGCCTCCGCCGACGTCATCTTTTACGATGCCTCGGGGCAGGCGGTCGCCTCCACATTCGGGGTCAATACTGCCGACCCGCTTTTCCTGCGGACCTTTACCATCGAGAAGACTTTCTTCGATCGGGTCATCAACCAGGACGGATCGGTGGAGGGCGAGAACTTCGAAGTGGACGGGCGCATGTATCGCAGCGGCTTCGGTCCGCTGAAGATCAGCAACGACCGCATCGCGGTCTTCGCCGTCATCCTGCCCCTTGATTTCGTCGTCGAATCCAGTTCGACGAACCGGAACACCTACATTTTCCTGTATTCGCTGGCGATGATCGCGGTCATCCTCATCGGATATCTGGTGGCGCGCTTGATCATCAATCCGTTGATGTCCCTCGTGCGCACCTCACGCGCCATCGCGGGCGGCGACCTGACCAAGCGCACCGGCGTGCAGACCAACGATGAGATCGGCGTGCTCGCCAACACGTTCGACGAAATGACCGACAACCTCCAGCAGCGCACCCTCGAACTCGAAAAGACGAATCAGATCCTCGAGCAGATGGACCGCACCAAGATGCGCTTCATCCAGGTCTCCGCCCACGAACTCCGCACCCCGCTGACCCTCATTCAGGGGTACGCGCAGATGATCGAGATGAAATCGCAGGGCAACAAAAATCTCGAGAAGTACGCCAACGGCATCCTGAACGGGACGACCCGCATGGTGGAGATCGTGGACAGCATGCTCGATGTCTCGCGCATCGACACGAACCAGCTCGAACTCCTGCCTTCCGAAATGGAGCTCGCGACGGTGGTCGAGAACGTCCGCCTGGTGTTCGAAGTCGCGTTCGAGGAGCGGGACCTCGCCTTCAGCGTGGACGGTCTCGCCAGCCTGCCCGCCATCCAGGCGGACAAGGGTCTCATCTACAAGGTCTTCTATCATTTGATCATGAACGCGATCAAATACACCCCGGACGGAGGCAGCATCAAGATCGATGGACGCCTGATCGAGGCTGATCCGAACAAGCCGGAGGTCGAGATCGCGGTCAGGGATACCGGCATCGGCATCGACCCCAAAAATCAGGAACTCGTCTTCGAAAAGTTCTATCAGACCGGCGATGTCCTCCTGCATTCCTCGAGCAAGACCAAATTCATGGGCGGCGGTCCCGGCCTGGGGCTCGCCATCTCGCGCGGCATCGTCAACGCACACGCCGGGCACATCTGGCTTGAAAGCCCCGGGTACGATGAAGAGAATCATCCCGGCACGACCGTCTTTATGCGCCTGCCGGTGAACGGGAATCAAAATGAAAGCGCCCGAAAACGATAGACGCGACTGGGGCATCGTCATCGCCATCCTGCTGTTGGGATTCCTGTGCATCATCCTCGCGGCGGGATGGGCGGTCCGCTTCTCTCCACGCTGGAGGCTGGATGCCAGCATGGAGTCCATGCTCGACCCGAACAGCGACTTCCTCACCAGCCGCCCGAGCGGATTCGTCGAACCGATCGATCCCTCCATCCTGACCCTGCCGGTATGGCTGAACGTGTTCCTCACCCCCGGCGCGGATTACGCCACAAGAGTCCCTCCCCCGACCTCGACTCCCACACCCGCCGTCACGCCGGTGATATTTGCCACAGCCACAAGGACCGATATCCCTCCCACGAGCACGCTCGTATACTTCCCGTCCCCCACGCCGACCAACCCCCCGAACTCCAAACCGTCCAATACGCCCGGACCCGGGACGTTTACATCGACGCCCTCCAGAACCCCTCCCGTGCCTCCCACATTTACGTGGACGCCATCCAATACGCCGGTGACTCCCACAATAACGTGGACGCCTTCCAATATACCTCCACCCTCTGCTGATCTCAGCATCACCAAAACGGACAATTCCACGAGTTACGTTGGAGGCGCCTGGAAGGATTATGTCATCACAGTGTATAACGCAGGCCCATCCGATGTTGTTGGCGCGACAGTGACCGATATGTTCTCTCCAAATTTTGATCCTTCATTCGTGGATTGGGGATGTGCTCCATCGGGCGGGGCATCCTGTACATCGGTAGGTCAAGGCAATATCACAGATACTGTGAACTTACCCAGCGGTTCGTCCGTTACGTACAATGTCAGAGCGCAGGTTGTTTCCAACCCATCGGGTGACTTGGTTAACACCGCTACGGTGACTGAACCTGCCGGTATCATCGACCCGAATCAAGCAAACAATTCTGCCACGGATATAGATACGTTGATCGTTGCCGATCCGTTCCCTCCGGGAGTCGAAATCGGCCTGCCCCCTGACGGCAATGTTTATTATTTCCCTCAGCCACCCGGATCGGTACCGGCAGCATTGACCCTTAATATCACAACAGTTGTAAATGGTGATGTGGGTACTCCTGACCTTGTGTATTATGAATATTTGAACAATGGGTTTGTATATCTCGATCAAGTGATCATCCAGATCAGCGACGGCAATAATTGGTACACGGTCTTTTACTGGGGCGATGAAATTAGAGATACCAATACAAACATGGATTACAACCTGTTGCCTTGTCCGGGGACGCCACCATACCCCCCCATTGGATGTGAACCGCAGAGTGGATCGCTTTACGAGCCTGACGAACGACAAATTCCTCCCATCAACTTCTATCCTTATAGCACTGACTCTAGGGGCGTTGCCATAGATCTCGATATTCCCGGCATACCGCAAGGCATATATCCTTATCTACGGATTATTGCTCCCGCTGGTGACGCCGATGGTCAATTGGAAATCGATGGCATCGCGGCGATCACACCTTAGCCGATGGCTTACTCAAGGTTATTAATAACTTCACCCCTGAAATGTATCAGGGGTGAAGTTTCTTTATTCTACTGTCCGCTTGGCTGCATCATCGGCGGAGGGAACGAACCGTCCTTCAGCCCCGGTCCATGCGGAGCGCCGAACCCAAACCCGAAACCGGGACCCTCGAGGAAGCCCTTGTCGAGTCCCTCCAACAGCCAGTCCGCTTTCTCCTGGGTCATCGTGCCGTCGTCCACTGCCTGCTGAATGCGGTCGCGCAGTTCGGTCTCGTGCACAGCCTGGATCGCCGCGTGAACGTCCTCGATGTCCACACCAGCCGCGTCGGCGAGGTCCTGAAGCGTCTTCCCATCCTGCAAAGCGGACGAAAGCTCATCGGTCGTCATCCCCAAAACTTTGGCGGCGGCTTCCAGTTCCGCATCGCCCAGGCGGGGACCGCGCCCCTCGCCCGGACCGCGTCCGTGGAACGGCATGTCCGTGGAACTTTGCGCGTATGCCGCGGTCGCGCCGACCACACCGAGGACCATCAAGGCAGCCAGCAAACCGCTCACTAAGATCAGGATTTTCTTTTTCATTGTTTTCTCCTTATTGTTCATTTGGCTGGACCGCGTCCAACCTTGCCCCCATCTTAGCGGGAGGATGTTATGAGGCTGTGATGCAGTTATGTGGAAAATGTGTGGAACCACCTGCGCCGTTCGCCCGTCCTACCTGTAATCAAAGTCTTCTTCAGGAGGAATTCAATGCGATCGCTCAGGAAAATCATGTTGTGGACTTTCCTGCTCTTCGGCTTGATCGTCGGCATTCAGCTTTATCGCCTCTATCAGCAGCCGCTCGGACCCCGTCTCGATCTGCCCACCCCCACCCCAAGCATTCAGTCCACGCTGAAGATGTTTCCCATTGGAACCGGAACGAATAACGTCACCAGCACACCGTCAGAAATTCCACAGACCGCCACATCCACGCCCCAACCGGCATGCGGCGGACCCGCCGCGATGAACATCCTTGTCGTCGGTTCGGATGCACGCGGCGACCATTACCTCTACGGGCTTGCGGATGCCATCCGCCTCGTGCGCGTGGACTTCGTCAACAAACGCCTCGCCATCCTCGAGGTCCCGCGTGACCTGTGGGTGGATATCCCCGGCATCTCAGACCATTACAACATCACGCAGGGCAAGATGAACCAGGCGTATCTCTACGGCAACAAGGGACTGGGCTACTACCACGGCCCCGGCGAGGGACCCGGCCTGCTCGCTCGCACCCTCGACCTGAACCTGGGCGCGCATCCCGATCATTACCTTGCCGTGAACATGATCACCTTCAGGAACATCGTGGACGCGGTGGGCGGTATCGACGTGTATCTGCCCTACGGGATCAGCGTCCGTTCGAAGGAGAACCCCAAGGGATTCGCCATCCCGCCCGGTCAGCATCACATCGACGGCGAGACCGCACTGTGGATCGCGCGCATCCGTCAATACAACGTCTTTACCCGCGCCGAGAATCAGAACATCGTCATGTGTGCACTGCGGAAGAAGATCCTCAGTCCCGCCATCGTGCCCGCCGTCCCCGAATTGATCACAACTTTTCAGCGCTACGTCCAAACCGACTTCAGCCCCGAACAGATCAACCAGCTTGCCTGCCTCGCCAGCCAGATCCACGGAGGGGATGTGGTCTTCGCCAGTTTCCCCATCGAGCTATTCAAAAGCGTCAAACAATACGACCCGCAGTTGAAAGCCACCACCTCCATTCTGGATGCGGACAAAAACATCCTGCGCGATTACATCGACCGTTTCCAACAGGGCGTCTGGCCTGACCCGAACCTGTTTATCGACACCACGCCCTCGCCCGGGAATGTCGACGCCGAATTCGCATGTGAGGATTGAAAATATTTTGTAGGGGACGGTAGCCCGCGAAGCGCCCTGATGAGGGTGCCGTCCCCTACATGAATTTACACCTTTTCCACCGGGAACTGGATCTCTGTCACCGTTTCCGGGTCGGTCTGGCTGCCGTTGCGGGCAGGCTTCAAGTACACCTCCCGGCACGGACCCGTGATGCGGTAACCGTTATCGGTGATCCATTTGCCAATGGCGTTGTACGCTTCCCCGATGGTGACGAACGGCCCGTTGTGCAGTGTGCAAGCCATGGTCGCCGCGGGAAGCGTGCGCATCTTTACGCGCTTGGACTCGCTCACATCCGTCTCGATCGGTTCGCAGACCTCCAGGTCCCAATCGCGCTCCTTGAACTCGTCGTCGTGATAGAGCGTGAAGCACGCGCCAATCGGGCGGACTCGATGCATCGCAAGGTATCCCTCCAGCTCGCCCCACAAGCCTCCCTGTTCGGGTGGCGTCGGCACAACATCCCGCACCGAGGCAGTTTTGACCTCATCCACTTTCTTGATGACAACATCATATTTGGACATACCATTCTCCTGTTCGATCTGTTTCAACCGCGATCGGATGCGCTCCAGGCGCTCCGCCTCCTCCCGGACCCTTTGCCGGGCTTCTGTTTCCCGCAGCTTGAGCATTCCCCTCATCTGCTCCGCGGACAGACCATCGTCTAGGAGACGGCCGATCTCCTCGAGCGAAAAGCCCAGGTCCTTGAGCGTCAGGATGCGGTTCAGCGCCGACAGCTGGCTGTACTCGTAGAGACGATAGCCCGTGAAGGGATCCACTTGCACGGGTTTGAGCAGTCCCATCTCGTCGTAGTAGCGCAGCGTCTTGACCGGCACGCGGCTGAGTTTTGAAAAGTCTCCGATACGTATCATGTGCCTGGAAGCCTCCACGCATGTTATACACCCTCCAGCGGCGGGAGAGTCAAGGATGTATAAAAATCCCCCCGGGTTTTACAAAATACCCGGAGGGATGTTGATCGTTGGAATGAAAGGTTCTTCTACGGGACCATGGTGATCCGATTCTGTGGACCGGGCGCTACGGGCGAATTCGCCGTCAGGTACTCGACAAACGCGTCCAGATCGATCATCCCGGTCAGGAGATCGGTCCCAGCCAGGAGTGAAGTGAATCCATCCCCGCCTCCCGCCAGGAAGTTGTTGACCGTGATCCGATAGCTGGCAGCAGGATCGACGTCCACGCCGTTGATCTTGAGGTTGCTGACCTTGCTTCCCACTGGAGCTGACGTACTCCACGTGTAGGTTAGAGTGTACGAGATCTGCAGCATCCTTCCAGACCCATCCGACCCGGCTGTTGCCTGCTGTTCCAGGACTGCTTTGAGTTGAGCACCCGTCAAGGTCAGCGTTACCAGGCTGTTGCTGAACGGCTGGACCGCAAAAGCCTCAGCAAAGGTCACTTCGCCGGGTAATTCTCCGCCGCTGATCTGGGCATAGAGCAAATCGGTGCGGATGCCGCCCGGGTTGGTCATCGCGACCACTGCACCACCGTATGCCGGATCAGATGTAACAGCCAGTTGCGCGTCTGCGATCACGTCACCCAGAGCCGACTCCACCATATTGCCTCCCCTCTTGATATCCGCCGTGATCGTGCCGACGACGCGGTTCGCCAATGGCGCCGACGCGGTGCGATACTGGTCGAGAAGGGCTTTCATGGCGGGATCCGGTACGGCGCCCAGATAGGGCGTCTCGACCGGGATGTTCGTTGCCGTTTTGCCGATCACCTGTCCGTTTGTGCCGGCAATGGTCAAATCGATGTCGGTCAGATAGCGGCCGTTATAACCCGCTCCGGTTACGAGCATGGGATCGTAATTCTTCTTTACCTGAACCTGACAGTTATAGGCATTATGGGTATGCCCAGTGATGAGCGCGTCCACCTCGGGATCGATGTTCATCACAACGTTGGCAAAGAATGGATCCGAGAGGTTGCAGGAGTTGATGGTGGGTCCCGCCCCAGCTCCATCATGGAGGATGACAACGATGGCCTTGAGACCCTCGGTATCCTTGAGCATCTTGACATATTTGTTGATGGCATCGACCTCTGCTTCGAACACCAACCCTTCCACGCCTGAAGGCACAACGATGGTCGGTGTGACTTCAAGGGCGATGCCGATCAGTCCCACCTTCACGCCATCGAACTGGCGCACACCGTACGATGGGAACAGGGTCATACCGTTGTCCAGGCGGATGATATTGCCCGCCAGATATTCGAACGAAGCGCCGGGGAATACCGGCACACCCGGGAAGCATCCATCGATCGGGTGGCAGCCGCCGTTTTGCATACGGAGCAATTCGTGCCAGCCTTCATCGAACTCATGGTTGCCCGTATTGCTGAAATCGAAGCCCATCTGGTTGAATGCCATCACCGTCGGTTCATCGTGGAACAGTGCCGAGAGCAGCGGGCTTGCCCCGATCATGTCACCCGCGGATACTTTGATGGTGTTGGGATTCGTGGCAGCTGCGTCCTGTACGAATTTGGTCAGGTATTCCGCCCCGCCCCGGTAGTACCATGTAGTGTTATCCGTTGAACTCGGCTTTGTCAGGCTCGGATCGAGCGCCCCGTGGAAATCATTGACCGCCAGAATTTGCACTGTGACAGATGCGGGCTTTTCCGCGGATACGGTTGGAGTCAGTGTCATGGCTGACAGCAACGCGAGAACGGCAGCAAACACAAAAAGCTTGTTTATTTTCATTTCGAGATTCTCCTCTGAAGTTCGGTGAAAAGTGGTATTTCCTGGAGGACCTGCGCTTTTCAGGAGTCCAACATCTTCGCGGATCGTACCCGGGCATCAAAGGTTGTCCGCGAAACCAGGTGACGTTGCACCCCAGGCGAAGATCCTGGCACATTTGAGCGATCAAGGTATTGATATCTTCAGGTTCCTCCTTTTATTTTGAGTTTCACCAAGCCGGTCATGCTCGCGATCCAACAGCGCGGAATGACTCGTCTTGGAATTGAAAAAATATGCCGAATGCACAAAGACCTGTTTCCATTGGTTCCCCAAAGCCCGTCCCCAGGTTTGTGGGTTGAGCGGCCAACACCAGTGCATTGGTTCAACGCAGCCGGGAAATCCGGGGTAATAATGATGAAGGCTGCGTTGTACGGCATTCTTTAAATAAAACGGAAACCGATAAACAAACCCGCCCACCTGTAAAATCTCTTGCCTACATACCATCTTAGGATGATTTTTTCCGAATTTCAATCATGACCTTTGTCACATCCTGGTTACAGATTTTGAAGCTCGCATCCATGCCAACACCTGATGTGCTGCGATCCAGCTTCACCCTCCAGCAATGGGAGAGTCAAGGGACGATGTGTCATTTCTCACTTGACCCTTCCCCCCTCCCGTTCTACAATTCAAAACGTCTGACAAATTCAATTAACTCTCACAAGGAGACTCGAAATGCCCGATTATTTATTCCGCGGAAACCTTGCCAAGCTCGACCCGGACGTCTACGAATTGACCCAGCGCGAAGCCGAACGGCAGGCCCGCAAGTTGATATTGATCGCTTCGGAGAGCACCGCCCCAATGGCTACCCGCGAAGCGCTCGCCTCCGCATTCCAGAACATTTATGCGGAAGGCTACCCCGAAGAAGAGTCGCGTTGGATGACCGAGGAGGAGATCCTCGATTACCCGATGCGACTTGCTGATTACCGCCGCAACAGCGACCCGCGCTACTACAAGGGCGTCGAGTACGCGGACGTGGTCGAGGCGCTGGCTCGCCGCCGCGCGGCAGAGACCTTCGCCGCGAACGGCGTCACTGCCGACCAGATCTACGTGAACATCCAGGCGCTTTCAGGCGCACCTGCCAATAACGCGGTCTATCATGCGCTGATCAACCTCGGCGACACCGTGATGGGACTCAACCTCCTGCACGGCGGACATCTCTCGCATGGTTCATCGGTTAATCGCTCGGGCAAGTTCTTCAACGCGGTGCATTACACGATTGATGAAAACGAGAAACTCGATTACGACGCCATCCGCGCGTTGGCGTTGGAGCACAAGCCAAAACTGTTGATCGCGGGCTACTCATCCTATTCATGGGTCCCTGATTGGAAGAAGTTCCGCGAGATCGCGGATGAGGTCGGCGCATACTTCCTGGCAGACATTTCGCACATCGGCGGGCTGGTGGCGGCTGGCGTGATCCCTTCGCCAATAGGATATGCCCATGTGGTCATGTCCACGACTCATAAATCGATTGACGGTCCGCGTGGAGCCGTGCTGTTGACCACGGACGCCTCGATTGCGAAGAAGATTGACAAAGCCGTCTTCCCCGGCGAACAGGGCGGACCGCACGTCAATGTGTTCGCGGCGTTGGCGCTCACTTTCAAAATGACTCAAACAAAACAATTCAAGCAATTACAATCCCAAACCGTTAGAAACGCTGCGGCGATGGCAGATCAGTTCACCAAACGCGGACTGCGCGTCCCGTTTGGCGGCACGGATACACATTTGGTCAACGTCGATTGCACAAGCATCGTCGGTGAAGATGGCACAAGTCTCAGCGGCGATCAGGCTTCGCGCATCCTGGACATCATCGGTGTGGTGGCAAATCGCAACACCATCCCTGGTGACAAGAACTCACGTGACCCGAGCGGAATCCGTTTGGGGACGCCGTGGATCACGCAACGCGGTTTCGATGAGAAGAAGACTCGCCAGCTTGCAGATATCATGGCGGATGTGCTTCTCGCGTGTGTACCGCATAGCGTGGACACCGTCCGCAAGGGAAAACAGCGACGCGCAAAATTGGATTTCAAAGTGTTGAACGATGCGCGTTTGAAAGTTAGAAAGTTAGCCGAGTCGGCGGGGATCGATTTTAAATATAAGGCTCATGGATACCCTCACTTTTACTATATCGATGATAAGTCAACGACTGGCGTATTCGAGTTGAATGGTCATCGCGTGCGGCAGATGTTGGATTACGCCGTGTCGTCGGATTTGTCTGCTTTGGGTGAAGGTGAGTCACAGGCAACATCTATTGCTACGCCCAAAGGTGTTGTCAAAGGCACGCTCACTTGCGTGGACATGGGCGCGTATTTGCTGCAGGTGCCAGTTGCGAAAGCGGGAGTCGTTGCCACGTGGCTGCGTGACCTGTCTGATGGATATACCTCGTTCAATTTGGATGGAAGCAAGGACTTCACAACGAAGCGGATGCCTGGTCCTTCGATCGTAGCGGATGCAAAAGCAGATAAACGGATCGGCAAGAAGATGGCAAAAGGCAAAGGGGAGGCAAAGCCCTGGTATGTTGGAATCAGTTCCACGTCCAAGAAAGAAGCGGGACTGCCGCCCTTTGAGTGGACAGAGGCTGAAGGCGAGTTGAAGAAGACAGCGTTGAATCAAACGCATCGAGACCTCGGCGGCAGGATGGTCCCCTTTGCTGGTTGGGAAATGCCTGTGCAGTATTCGGGTATCTTCGAGGAGCATCTTGCCACGCGCAATGCGGCGGGCTTGTTCGATGTCAGTCACATGGGCGTGTACGATGTGCGCGGTGCGGATGCGGCGTCGTTCCTGGATGCGGTCTGCGGCAATGACTGCGGCGGGCTCCAGCCTGGCGAGAGCCTTTACACGCATTTCCTGACGCCAGATGCGGATGTGATCGACGATACGCTCGTCTATCGCCGCGGCTGGGATGATTATCTTGTGGTGGTGAACGCTTCGAACGATGACAAGGATCGGACATGGCTCGAAAGCGTGCGCGATGGAAAGGTGCGGATCGATAACGCGCGTCCGTTCGCGCGGACGTATGGATACAACGCCGAGATCCGTAACCTACGGGACGCCTCTTCTGGCGATGCCATGCGCGTGGACATCGCCCTGCAGGGACCGCGTTCGCGCGATATTCTGCTGGCGATGGGTGTGGACAGTGAATCACGTGCGCACATCATGAAGTTGAAGCGGACAGAGTTGTGCGATGCGGTTGTCGGTGGTTTTGATTTGATCGTTTCGCGCACAGGCTATACGGGTGAGAAGATGGCGTTCGAGTTGTTCGTGCACCCCGAGCGAGCTGTGGACTTTTGGAACGCGGTTTTGAAAGCAGGCGAGCCGTATGGTGTGAAGCCGATCGGTTTGGGCGCAAGAGATTCGTTGCGCACCGAGGCGGGACTTCCGTTGTATGGTCATGAGATGGGACTCGGCTCGGGCAAATTTGGCGGTCGTGACTTGGGTGTTGCCGAAGGTGGATTCGGTTCGTATGTGAAAACCTACAAGCCGTGGTTCATTGGTCGCGAGGCGTTCGTGGCAAGGGAAAAGGAACGCACGGGCGCGGTCATCCGCTTTACTTTCGACGAGCAGCGCGTCCGCATGGCGCACAACGGCGACCCCGTCGTGAACGCAGACGGCGAACGCATTGGCTTCGTCACTTCCTGCGCCATTGACGGACAGCGCTTCATCACAGGTCAGGCGTATGTGGACTTGGCGTATACAAAGATGGGCACGCCGATCGGTATCCATCAAGGCGGAAATATGGAACGTCCCGCTGGGATGGCGAAGGTGGTGAGTAGGTTCGCGAAGTTGTAAACGGACTCTGTAACGGATAAACGGATTTGGAACAGATGGAACGGCGGAGGGTGGGACGCCGTTCCATCTTCAATAAATGATGTGAACAGTGGATATAGATTGGTTAATTTGCCTGATAGTCGAGTTCAGTTTTCACGTATAATCAAGATACTCTCGATTCAAGGAGGACAACATGCCAGCATCTACATCTCCAAGTGAAATATTTGTGGCCGATGAAATCAGCAAGCTTCAAGAGGTGGGAGAACCAGTAAAAGTCTCTTTATCAAATGAACTGGTTTGGAGTTGACCCGCTTTGGTGGCTCTTCCGCAAATTTCGTGCTGATCGAACACAAAACGATTTTTTGGGGGAATAGCATAAGATGATGGAATGGCATGTATCAAGCTTATTTCACTACCCGAGTTGAATGTCACAGAAGTTCGCAGGCAGGGGAATCAGATAGAAATTTTCGCTGTTTCTGAATGTGGTAATGCCAGGTGTCCGGATTGCGGGAAAAGTTTCTCACGCGTACACAGCTACTATGACAGATCACCAGCCGACTTCCCGGTACCAGCAGGGTGTGTACGTTTACACTTGAGGGTGAAACGTTTTCGCTGTCAGAACAAGGCTTGTTCTCGAGCCACCTTTGTGGAAGTTTTTCCCGATGTGTTGGAGAGGTATTCTCGTCGGACGGTTCGTTTGCATAAAGCCCAATCCGCCATTGCCTTTGCCCTGGGTGGACAAGCAGGGAGCCGACTGGCCAACAAACTTCAGATGCCGATCAGTGGCGACACCTTGCTGCGGATGATTCGGAGCACACCGCTCCAATCTTCATTGGAGCCAGAAGTGATCGGGGTGGATGATTGGGCGAAACGTCGGGGACGGGTATATGGCACGATCCTGGTGAACTTGGAACGTCATCAGGTCATTGATCTGCTTCCCGATCGGACGGCAGAAACGCTGGCTCAATGGCCAGGCAGTCATCCTGGGGTGAAAATCGTCGCCCGAGATCGCTCCCTGGAGTATGCTCGCGGCATCTCGGAAGGCGCACCTCAGGCAATCCAGGTAGCTGACCGTTGACACTTGGTGGTCAATTTGCGAGAAGCTTTACAAAGACTACTGGATCGTCTCCGCCCCGTATTGAATGCATTGCTACCTACCACTTTCTCAGCCAAACCCACTGAAATTCCCGTTCTCAGACACCGTCCTCACTCTCCAGCGGCAGAAACGATCCGCCAGGCTGGAACACAGCAACGCAAAGCGCTCCATGCAAAAATCCAGCACCTGCAAAACCAAAAACTCCCCATCCGCACGATTGCTCATGAATTGGGCAAGAGCCCTACCACCATCTACAAATATCTGGCGATGTCAGAATTTCCCCAGAAAATAGTTCGCAAGCACCTAACCAGCATTCTCGATCCGTATCAGGACTATCTCAATCAACGTTGGCACGAGGGCTGCCGGAATGCACGCCAGTTGTGGCGTGAAATCCAACAGAGAGGTTATCCTGGTGCTTACCGGCAGGTCTCGCGCTGGGTTTATGAACGGCGTCCAACCCCTGCTCCGACCACCCCGAGAAAATACCTACAAGAAGACTCGTACGGCGAACTTGAACTGAATTCGACCAAACCCTCTTTGGCAGAACCGGGCTTACCGGTCGCCCGACGTCTGGTCTGGCTATTTCTTCTGCCCGTTGAAAAGTTGGATCAAGAAGAAGTCAAATTACGCCAAAGTTTGCTGAAGCATGCAGTGCTCCAGCAAGACTGTCAGTTGGTGCATGATTTCCAACACATGCTACACAAGCGGGAGGCACATCAGTTTACAGACTGGTTGCAAGCCTGTCAGGCATCCAATATTCCCGAGCTTGTGAACCTGGCGCTGGGCATGAAAAAAGACCAGGAAGCAATCCAGACCGCTCCATCTTCTGAATGGAGTAATGGGCAAACAGAAGGTCAGGTCAATCGACTGAAATTGCTCAAAAGGCAAATGTATGGTCGTGCCGGTTTTGACTTGCTTACTGCACGCTTCCTTCGTCCACCATGATTGAGCACGAAAATTGCGGAAGAGCCACTGAAACGGGGTAATTCCACTGACAGCTTCCATTCTGCACGCTGGGGTTTTGAGTTTCCAAGTCACAAAACTGCTTATGGCAAACGAAGCGAACCGTGCTATATTGAATATAAAGATCTGCGAAATTGCAGGTATGAAAGAGGAATAGAGATGGCACAAAAACAACAGGACGAGGAAATGGAACAGCGGAAACAGGTCCGCCAGGAGCTCGAGCAGGAACAGGAACAGAAACATAAAGTGCAGCAGCAGGACCGGCAGGATCTCGAGCAGTTACAGGAACAGAGGCAAAAACCGCAGCAGGAGCAGCGTCAGGAACTCGAGCAGGAGCAGGAAAAGGAGCGGATTCAGCGGCAGCAGGAACGGCTGAAACTCGAGAAGGAACAGGAAGAAAAACAGATCCTGCGCAGGCAGGAACGGCTGAAACTCGAGAAGGAACAGGAAGAAAAACAGATCCTGCGCAGACAAGAACAACTGAGGCTCGAGAAGGAACAGGAGGAAAAGCAAAAGCTGCGCAGGCAGGAGCAGGAAAAGAAGAAGCCATAGCCGGGCTTTCTCAGGATCCCGCAACCGCCAGCCGAGGAGGGGGCTTTTCCCTCGCTTTAGTTCTCGATCGTGAAATTCAACGTCTCCGGGATCAAGTAACCCTGGTCCCCGGCAGGACCGAACGCCACCGCCGAGAGTGTGTGGGGGCCGTTGTTATAGAGGGTCGTATCCAGTTGGAACGAGTAACCGAAATTCGGCGCGCCGTCCCTGCCCGGGTAGTCGTTTGCCACGTCCGGTCGGGGTTCGCCATAGACAGCATCGCCGATATACTCGCCATCGAGATGGATCTCGACCCGGTCAATGGGACCGTCATCGTCAAGCGCCCAGCCATAGAGGGTGAACGTGCCGGAGATCGTTTCATCGGGAGCCGGGCTGTCCAAAAATCCGAAGGGGACGCTGCTGCTCCCTGCCGCTGACGTTGGCGCTGTCGGACATAACGCTTCACTCCCCGGCGCGCAATATTCCACGTTCCCACTGATCATTGTCATCAAGACGTAAGTATCCAATAAAGTTTCGGGTGTCTCTGTCAGTGGGTTGGCGGAGAGAATGATCAGGTCTGCATATTTGCCCGGTTCGAGCGTGCCAACCTCTGGGTCCCGAAAGAGCGCATACGCCGATTCGCGCGTCATCATCGGCAAGGCTTGTTCCGCGGTCAATGTGTTGTCGCGGATCCAATCCTTGCCTTCACAGACTGTCGTGCGGTCATCGTCCGCGAAGTTGCGCGTCACAAAACCATAGAGCTCGAGGATGGGGCTGATCGGGCGGATGTACGGGTCGTCCCCGTGCCAGGCGACGTGCAAGCCGGGGTTGGCTTCGAGCAAAGTGTCCCATGCCCATTCCCACTCGTTGTACGGCGGCGGGGACGGGTTCGCGAAATCAACGCAGGATGGGAATGTGCCGAAGATGGTCGCCACCACGCCGATCTCCCCGTAACGCGGCAGGAGGTCGGGACGCAGGATGGCGTTATGCTCGATGCGATGCCGGAAGGTGTTGGGCTGTCCGTCCAATGCGGATTCGATGCCGTCCAGCGCGGCTTCGATGGCGCGGTCGCCGAGCGCGTGGATCGCGACCTGGTGACCCAGCGATTGCGCCTCAAGGACAACGCCCGCGATCTGGTCGCCGTTTAATAAGAGGTCGCCCAAGCCCGAGCCGGGCGAGGTCTCATAACTCAACGCCGGACGTTTGCACGAACCGCCATCGGCAAAGATCTTCACGCCGCCGATGCGCAGCATCTCACCGGGTTCGCGCGTCGGCGGAACGTCCTTCCACCAATCGCCCACGATATCCCCGCAATTGGTGTTGTAAATAAGATAGAGGCTCGTGCGGATGCGCAGTTTTCCATCGGCATCGTATTGCCGCATCTCGTTGAGAAAATCCTGCGTGGTGTACAGGTTGCCGAGGGTGGTGATGCCGTTCTCCAGCGCCAGTTGCTGAATGCCATCCAGGTCCGTGCCGAACTGCCCCGCGTCGTTCAGGAGGTGCGTGTGTGCGTCCACGAAGCCGGGCATAAGGGTACGTCCGCCCAGATGGACCATCTTCGTGTGATCGTCCTGGTACGCCGTGATTTCCTGATTGCTTCCCAAGGCGATGATCTTATCCCCGCGGATCGCGATCCCCTGGGCGCGCGGCTGATCGGGATTCATGGTCAGGATGACCCCATTGTAAAAGATCACGTCTGCCGCTTCTTCTGCAGAGATTGTCGGCGCAGGCGTGACCGTCTGTATGCCGGGTTGCGTGGGAAACTGGGTGGGAGGTTCTTGGGTCGTGTTAAGTAGATTACATCCGCTCAACATGAATACGATCAACAGGAAGACGCGTCTCATGGCTCTCTCCTCTTACTAAAGTTGAGATCATTGTAGCATGACTGAAATGCCATCCCAATTCACTTCTCAATGGATGAAGAATTCATGGACGTGGCGGGATTTAATGAGTTCCTGATGGATCGAACTGCTTCCAGCCTTTTTGAGACTGTAGTATCTGACAAATATACGATTAGTCCTGCTTTGAACCCAAAGCAGGACTAATATTCATAGGCCAAAGATATTTACCAGGAATACTGCCATCTGTGCCCGCGTAACGGGACCATCCGGGCAGAAGTTCCCTCCGCCGCAGCCTCCGGTGATCCCCTCCTTTGCCAGTTGCTTGACCCAGGCGGCTGCCCAATGGGAGGCTGGCACATCGTTGAACCCGGTGTTGTTTCCCACGGCAGGTGGAACATAGGTGGAACCATATCTGGCTTTCAACAGGAAGACCGCCATCTGTGCTCGAGTTACCGGATGATCCGGGCAGAAGTTCCCTCCACCGCAGCCTCCGGTGATCCCTTCCTTGGCAAATTGTTTGATCCACGTGGCTGCCCAATATCCGGCCGGAATATCGTTGAACCCGGTGCTGCCTCCCACTGCGGGCGGCGTGTAATCGGCGCCATGAATTCCTTTGAGCAGGAATATTGCCATCTGTGCCCGGGTGACCACACTATCCGGGCAGTACTTGAGCGGATTGGTATTGCAGCCGCCCGTAATACCTGAAGTATGGAGTTGTTCGATTTGTGGTCGAGCCCAGTAGGTGTTGGAAACATCGGCAAAGATTGAATCCGGTTCTGCATTGGTGATGATGTTCCCCGCAAGTGTCACACCCGCAGTCTGAAGAATGTAGACCGGATTGAAAAGGGTATTGTTCGAGACCTGGACGTTTTGATTCGTCAAGGTTTGCAGGGATACGCTCCGCTTTTCCCCGCTGGGGACATTGTTGTTGGACATGGTCACGTTCGTAAGAGTCCCGCCCACATTGCTTTCGAATGCTGCGATCCCCGTCCGACAATCCTTGACGATATTGCCGGATACAAGGATGTCGTGTAATTGTGCTCCCCAGCCCGGGTAGAATTCTTCGCCCAATGCAATGCCAGTTGCCCGATTCCCATCCCGTAGATGCGTCCCGGTGCAATAGATCAGGTTGTTCCTCACGGTCACGAACGGCGAATTGTCAATGTAAATGTTGACACCGAAATTATCGTAGACGGTGTTGTTTTCCACTGTCGCTGTCAGACCGCGCGTCACAACGATCCCCTCACCGCAGTTGTCATAGACCGTATTGTTGCGAATGTTCGCGACCTCCGCGTCGGCTTTGATCTTGACCGCGCTTCCCCATGACGAGGACAAACCGCATGTCCCCACCCCGTTTCGGGTGACATTATCGTGCACTGTATTATTCTCGACCGTAATGTTCCTGCCGATGACCAGGATCCCGAAATCCGTAGCTCCCATGACTTCGAATCCGGAAACATTGATGTAAGTGCCACTTATCGTGATCCCGTTCTGTTTGGCACCCTGCATATTCAGGATGGCTCCATCTCCGGTCACTTTGACCGGCGCGGCTGCCGTACCTGCGGTTGAAATGGTCAGGGTCTCGGTGTATGTTCCCGGCATCACTTGCAAAGTGTCACCTGCTTTAAGGATCGAAACAGCCTTGGCGAATGTCCTGAATGGCGCCGTGATCGATCCCGGGTTGGAATCGCTGCCGGTCAGGCTGACGTAATATGTATTGGAATTCAGCGTCTGCGATTGATGTTCAGTCTCGAGCGTATCCGACGCGGTGGAAGCCATGGCCGTAAAATTGCCGCCAAGTGTCAGGGCAAGTACTGCCATGAAACTGATGAAACGGAATGCTGTTTTACTCACTGCGATCTCCTGGTATGCAAAAAGTGAATGCATTCGAACCGTCCACTGATTGCTTGAATGACATCTTGATACATGCATAAAGGTAACATCTCATTTTTTGCCGGGAATGAAAATATGCGTCAAGCCAACAAACGTTTTTGTTAGACCGACATATTACTTAAGTAAGCCCATGAAAAAACTGCTCTCAGCTCTCGAAACGGTCAACTTTTGGGGAAAATTAATCACCCTCCAAACCTTTGGATTCCTGCCTTGACCGGATCGGAAACGCGCAGGCAGGAGAGAAAGGGATGTCCTTCCGCCACGTCGAATCTCTTCGTCGAAATAAATTTTCAAGTAAGATTGACATCGGAGACACCATGAAGACAAAAGAAGAGATCATCAACAACTGGCTGCCGCGCTACACCGATACCCCGCTCAGGGATTTCGGCAAATACATCCTGCTCGTCAACTTTGAAGACTATCTGCAAATGTTCTCGGAGTGGTACAACGTCCCAATCCGCGGACGCGAAAAGCCGATGCCCAATGTCACTGCCGAAGGCGTCACCCTGATCAACTTTGGGATGGGGAGCCCTAACGCCGCCACCATCATGGACCTGCTGCGGGCTGTCAAACCCCAAGCCTGCCTCTTCCTCGGCAAATGCGGCGGTCTCAAACGAAAAAGCAAGGTCGGGGATTTGATCCTGCCGATCGCCGCGATCCGCGGCGAGGGCACATCCAACGACTATTACCCGCCGGAGGTCCCCGCCCTGCCCGCCTTCAGCCTGCAAAAAGCCATCTCGACGACCATCCGCGATCATCACCGCGACTATTGGACCGGCACCGTCTACACCACCAACCGCCGCGTCTGGGAACATGACGAGAAATTCAAAACCTACCTGCGTCGGATCCGTGCCATGGCGATCGACATGGAAACCGCCACGCTCTTCACCACCGGTTTCTACAACGAGATCCCCACCGGCGCGTTGCTCCTCGTCTCAGACCAGCCGATGACGCCCGGCGGCATCAAAACATCGAAGAGCGATAAACGGGTCACGCAAAAATATCTCGACATGCATCTGCGCATCGGCATCGATTCGCTCAAGCAATTGATCAACAAGGGAGAGACGGTCAAACACCTGCGGTTCTGATTCTGATCCATCGGGGGGCGAAATTTCTGCAATTCAAATGTATCGGTTGCCATCCGTCCCGCTCGTTATACTTGTGCCCGGATATTGGAACAGTATTCGATATGCTGGCACAGAAGTTCAGTCGTTACGAGATCCAGGAGGAACTGGGCAAAGGCGGGATGGCAACCGTCTACCGCGCCCACGATCCGCTTTTTGAGCGCGAGGTGGCGCTCAAGATCCTCAAACGCGACCTGATCGACGACCCTCACTTCCGCGAGCGCTTCGAGCGCGAGACCAAGATCATCGCCAAACTCGAACATGCCGCCATCGTTCCCGTGTACGATATCGGGCGGGATAACGACCAGATGTTTTTCGTCATGCGTTACATGGCGGGCGGTTCGCTCGCCGAGCGCATCCAGAAACGGTCACTGTCCCTCAATGAGATCGCCCACATCCTCCGTCGCATCGCCGCCGCCCTCGATTACGCCCATGCCAAGGGCGTCATCCATCGTGATCTGAAACCGGGCAACATCCTCTTCGACGAAGATAACAACGCCTACATCTCCGATTTCGGCATTGCCAAGATCACACAGACCCCTTCCAAATTGACATCGTCCGGGATCATCGGCACGCCCACCTACATGAGTCCCGAGCAGGCGCAGGGTGAAACTGTGGATGGGCGCAGTGACGTTTATTCGCTGGGGGTCATCCTGTTCGAAATGTTGAGCGGCAGGGCGCCCTACGAAGCCACCACGCCGCTGGGCATGGCCTTCAAACACGCCGTCGACCCGGTGCCAAACATTTTGAAGATCAATCCCAACCTCCCTGCCGGGGTCGATGCGGTCCTCAAAAAGGTCCTTGCCAAGAATCCGGATCAACGATACGAATCCGGAACGGAGTTCGCCGAGGCGTTCATCATGACCCTCCCCGATCCGCTCACGCCGGCTCCGAACCTGCTCGTCCCTCTCACCCCCGCGCGCCTCCAGCGCCGCGCCGAAGCTCTGACAATGCACCCCTCCACGGATGTTCCCAAACCTCAAACTCTACCGCGTTTTTGGATCCTCGCTGGACTCGTCGTGATCGTCATCCTCGCGGCTGTGTTTTGGGGACAATCCGGATTCGCTTCGACAGGCACCGCCTCCACTCCTTCGCCGGAACCTGTCACCGTTACCGTTGCCCCTGCCACATCCACGCCTTTGCCGCCAACCGCGACAGGCACCTCGACCGCGACCAGCGAGCCGTCACCCGTGCCCGTTGCGCCGGGGATCGGCGGCGCGGTCAGAATCGCCCTCACCGCCAACCGCGATATTTACCTCATGGACATGGACGGCAGGAACATCCGGCAGTTGACCAACACCAACATCCCCAAGTTCGATCTGCAATGGCTGCCCGGGGACAGGGAATTATTATATGGCGAGGGGAAGTGCGTTTACAGGGTCGACGCGGAAACGACCAACCCAACGCCTGAGAAGATCGCCTGTTTCAATGGCGAGTTCTTCGAGGGCTTCCGCATCTCGCCCGATGGAAAGTGGGTAGCCATCAGCATCGAGCGCCGTTTGATCGTCCTGCCATATGATACGCAGGCGCTCGCAAAGGCATCCTCCGCTTTTGAACTTCAGAACCTTGAAAATGTCTGCCTCGATTACACGGATGTCGCCGTCAGAGGCGCGCAATGGTCGGCAGATGGACAGAAGCTTGCGATCGTGTATCAGACCATCGTTGGTCAGCGACTCGGCCAGGTCATCCGCGTGCTGGATGTGGACCTGGTGCGTTGCAGCAAGTTCGATCCCTTGATCCTGGATGAGTTCCCCGGCAAACGGTTCGTACCCGAGGGCTACGAGACCTATCCGCTCATCCCCTCCTACGCTTGGGATGGCGACGGGCGTTTCCTGTTCAACTCGTTTAAACGCAACGGGGGCTACGGCGAACTGTATCTCTATGACATGCCCACTGCATCGGGGCGCAAGATCAACCCGGTGGAGGGTGCCTGTTGTTATCGCGGCGCCACCTTCAGCCCGGATGGTACCTACATCCTGTTTGCCTTTCAGGATATCCGCAAGGGCGCCGACAGTGAGACGCAGTTATATTACATTCCCATCGATCAGATCGATGCACAGGCGGTATTTGCCCCCATCCGCGTGCCCGTTCGTTTCTTTCCGGATGTCCGCGAGAATATCCTGTTCGCCTTGCAGATGCCAGCGCAGTGATCACTCACAGCCGATCACTTCATAGACCTTTGTCCCGGGCATGAACAACAGAGGCTTGTACCATGCAGGGTTGGCATTCAATTGCGAGTCATCGAACCTCTGCCCGGTTTCGCCGACATACAGATAACGAATGTCCGATCGGCATAACGAATCCAATATATTCTGTTGACCAAAATCTGACACATAAGGCAGGGGGGATGTCTTTCTACCGATCAAAGGCGTGATCCAGATGCCCGCGTCGCCTCCCGAATAACCCTCGAATGAATCCGATGCCATGACCTTCATCTCGGTGACAGCGATCCCGATTCGCGCGTCGACCGGAAGCTGACCGTCGATCCAGTCCATCGCCACCACATCATCCTTCCCCACGATCGCGCAACAATCCGAGGGACGGAAGTCGTATCGCGCAACCGAATAGATCGTGACCAGAGCGAGGACAAATAAGCTGACATATTCCATTCGTAAATGGGATCCAAACCTTGAATTCCGTAAATAGTTTTCCATGCCTGCCAGCCCGAATCCGCCGAGCCATGCCAATGGCAGGAAGAGCAGCATTTCCACAAAGGGTCTGTCCAATAGAGTCAGATCGCCGTAGCCCGGAACCAGACCTGTGACAGGGATGAAGACACTCCCCAATAACAGACAGATCGAAATAAAGCAAACGAAGGTTGATCCTGGATGGGCTTTGAGCGCGAAGACTGACAGCAGCAAAACAAGGATGGTGATCGGCAGGCCGACATTGAGATAGGGATCGAAAAGCCGCGCAAGGATCTCCTGTTGCCGGATGAAGACGACCTCCGTTGTGAGCGCGGCAGCGACGATGAGAAACATGAGGACACGCGGAACTTTCGGAAGTTTTTGCCACCACATGCCCGTGAACCATGCCAGGATGACGATGGCATAAACGACCAGTGTCCGGCTGTGGGCAAAACCGGAGAGCAGAATGACGACTCCCGACAGGGCATAAAGGGAGGCCCGTTTTGATGGGGAGGTCTCCCTGCCCCTGCGATGGATCAGATACATAAGGCTCAATCCGAATGGCAGCAAGCCGAGCCCCATCAGCGCGGGGTACTTCCCCCAGTTGACCGCGTGGGCGGGCATGTACCATCCGTACGCCGAGAGAATGACCGCGAATATGCCCGCGGCCTTCGATTGGGTCTCATGCCGAACGAGAAAAAAGACGGACACAGGCAGGACCGCCAGCACCACCTGGCCGAGGATCAACATCCCGCTGGTGATGTTCGCCTGGGCTGTGGACGTCACGAACCCAGCCAGGAAATGAAAGCCAAGGTGATAGTACGTTGAGGCAGACCAGATGCGATTTCCCAGGACATTTTTTATCAAATCGTAATGTGTTGCCGAATCGAAATACAGGGGAAAAACGGTCCCGGAGACGAACGCGAGCCGCAGGAGAATGGCGGAGATAATGAACAG
The DNA here is from genome assembly GCA_002418205.1 of Anaerolineales bacterium UBA5797. Taxonomy (GTDB): domain Bacteria; phylum Chloroflexota; class Anaerolineae; order Anaerolineales; family Villigracilaceae; genus Defluviilinea. The sequence continues at coordinate 22,990 of DIDP01000011.1, forward strand.
GATCAGGAAAACGAATGTCGGTGTTGAATCAGGCTTCGGTCTCATCTTGAAGCGGGAGAGTGGAAGGATGATGATAACGATGAGAAGCCAGAAAGGAATCCAGCTTTGCTGAATTTGCTGCATTCCCACCGACATCCAAAGCAGGGAGAGCAAAGAGACCGGTGCCAGCCAACCGGCGAGTCCCAGTGAAACATATTCGATCGTGGTCAGGCTGTCGCCAAGGATCGCCCGCAGAGTCACGCTGACCAACCGTTGACCCGCGTACAGCAGGGCAAGGATGGAGACTGCCAGTTGCCAATGATCCACCAGAATGGAAAGCCCATTCGAAAGCAGGTTCATGGATAGGATGGCGATGGGTTGGGATAGGACGGTGAAGGATTCGGGTCTGATGGTTTCGTTCGGGTTGGGGTTGGTACGCCGGGTCGGACTGTCGGCGTCTGTGTGGGCGAGGCGGTCAACTGGGCGGTCGGTGAGACCGTCGGCGTCAGGGTGGAAAGCGGCAGGGTTGGAAACGCCAGCCCGATGATGGACAGATCGCCTTCGGAAAGGAGCGCATCGTTCCTGGTCGCGAGAAGTCTCAGGTGCAGGATTTCCCCGGGGGGCTGTTTTTCTCCCGTGCAATAGGCGCTGTTCGGAGCCTCGCTGACCCTGCGACATTTGTAGGTGTTCTCGTTATCGCCGCGTGTGATCTTCAAATAGAAGCCGGGGAAGGTCAGGTCGGGGAGCAGGAGGTTGACCAGCATGTTCCCATCCACATCGATGGCGAAGGATACGACACACGGCTTGACCTCTTCACCGTTGCAATACACCAACCCCGTGACGGGGAAGGTTGAGGTTGCACGGACAGGATCAGCCGGTCCGCGCGAAGAATTCCTCAAAGCGACCGTGCCCAGAACCAGCAGGAGCAGAAGGACGACACCGCCCACGATCATTTGTTTTTGATTCACAAGCGCCTCTTTACGGAAGAATTTCATTCGGGGAGATGCTCCACCAGGATTTCAGCAGGATCGACCAGCACATCCAATTCATCTTCATAATTGATCCCGGGGATGGGCATGGCGATCACCTCCAGCAGGGACGGGTTTTGGAAGTTGCGGATCTTCGTCTCGGGATGCGGATAATACACCCAGCCATCATATTCGACATTCCTGAAAATAACCTTACAACATGAAAACGAAAAATGTTCGGGTGGGTGCAGGTCGGTCCATTCGACGTTGCGGAAGGTGTATCCGGGTCTGAGCATCGTGAATTTCCATGGACGGATGTCGATGTTCAACGTGCCGTTGAAGTAACGGCTCAGGTCAAGCTCACGCGCCGCGAAGATCGGTCGCTGGCGGTCCAGCGCCCCATATGGGTAATCGGCTGAAGGTCCGGATGCGACGCGGTAGCCCTGAACGATCCGTCCGTGGATGGAGGTCCATTGGGTCATGGGCAGATTGTACTTTGGATTTTGGATCGTGCAAATCGGGGGTGATACGGGGCGTCATCCTGAGGATGAATCACACTTATCCGCGCCCTGTTTTCATGCTAAGTTTGGTGCGCACAACATTTTTCAGGAGACTCTATGTTTCAAACATTTGAACAGGCAAAGGAATATATTGCCAAACAGGGCATTCAGGTCGTCGACCTGAAGTTCTGCGACCTGTGGGGACGCTGGCATCACCTGACGATCCCCGCCAGCCAGTTCGAGCCGAAATTGATGGAGGAGGGCATCGGCTTCGACGGCTCCTCAGTGGGACTCAAATCGGTCAAAGCCGGGGACATGGTGCTGGTGCCCGATCTTGTCACGGCGTTCGGCGACCCGTTCTGGGAGACGCCCACGCTCAGTTTCATCTGCCGCACGCTCGAGGCCGACACGCACGAGATCTTTGCCAACGACCCGCGCAACATCGCCATCCGCGCCGAGGAATACATGAGGTCCACCGGCGTTGCCGATGAAAGCCGCTGGGGACCGGAGTTCGAGTTCTACATCTTCGACAGCGTCAGTTTCGAGAACGGCGTCAACCGTTCGGGCTACACCATCGAGAGCGGCGAGGCGGATTGGAACAGCCACGCAGGCGGGCACGGACATTACATCCCGCTGCACGGCGGCTATCATGCCATCCCGCCCAAGGACCAACTCTATAAGGCCCGCACGCGCATGATGCAGCACATGGAGAAGATGGGCGTGCCGGTCAAGTATCATCACCACGAGGTCGGCGGACCCGGCCAGTGTGAGATCGAAACGCCGATGATGGGACTGGTCCAGGCGGGCGACGCGACCATGATCATCAAATACGTCACCAAGATGACCGCGCACGAGGCAGGTCAGACCGCCACGTTCATGCCCAAGCCGTTGTTCGGCGAGGCGGGCAGCGGCATGCACTTCCACCAGCAATTGCTCATGAAAAACCAAAACGTCTTCTACGACGCGGACGGTTATGGCTGCCTGAGCAAAACCGCGCGGCATTACATCGGCGGATTGCTCAAGCATGGACCCGCCCTGCTCGCCATCACGAACCCGTCCACGAATTCGTATCGCCGCCTCGTTCCGGGCTTTGAAGCGCCGGTCAATGCCTTCTTCTCGCTGGGCAATCGCAGCGCGGCGGTGCGCATCCCCAAGTACGCCACCCAGCCCGACTCCGCCCGCATGGAATTCCGCCCGCCGGACGCGACCGGCAACGTTTATCTCATGCTCGCCGCGCAGTTGATGGCGGGATTGGACGGGATTCAGAATCAGGTCGATCCAACGGAGGCAGGTTTCGGTCCGATCGATGCGAACATCTTTGCATGGGACGAGGAACAGCGTTCGCACATCAAGCCGCTGCCTGCCTCCCTTAACGAAGCCTTGTCCGCCCTCGAAGCGGATCACGATTTCCTTACCGCGGGCGAGGTCTTCAGCGAAGAGATGCTCCAGCAGTGGGTGGATTACAAGCGCCGGAACGAATATTTCGCGGTGCGCAACCGTCCGCACCCGTATGAGATGAGTCTGTATTTCGATGTATGAAATAAATCGGTGAATCGAAAGCCGCGGTCAAAAGACCGCGGCTTTTTTTGATGGATGTTTATTTGTCCGCCGGTCCTGATTTCGCCAGCAGGCTGGCGATGCCGCGGAACCCAAGCCACCATTGTTCCTTCGGACGCTGGAATTCCTCGTCGATCATGCGGTCGAAATCGCGCATATCGTGGAAGTGGATCTGCCCGTTCTGTATGCCGATGAAGGCGCTGTCATGTTCGCCCCTGTTGCATTGATCGATCAGATGCTCGAGACACATGCTCGCCAGCCGCGTCGCCTGGATGCGGTCGAACGGGGACGGGTCGCCGCCCTGCTGCATATGACCGAGGATGGCGGGACGCACGTCGAACACGTCCCTGCCCTCCTCCTCGAACAGCGAACACATGAACTCCGTGGTGTAAACGGGATTGGCATACTCGTTGCGGATCATCAATCCCAGCCGTTTGCCGGACTGGAATCCCTTCAATAACTTTTCGACGTCCGTTTGCAGGTCGCGCAGTTTGACGCCCTCTTCGTGCAGGTACACGCGTTCCGCGCCGGTGGCGATGCCGCTCATCAGGGCGAGGTAGCCGCAGTAATGTCCCATCACCTCCACGACAAAACAGCGCCGCGTTGCCACCGCCGATTGCTTGATCTTGTCCACCGCGTCCACGATGCTGTTCAGGGCGGTATCCGCGCCGATGCTGAATTCAGAGCCGGGCAGGTTGTTGTTGATGGAGGCGGGCAGGCAGATCATCGGAATGTTGAAGGAGGGGAAGTTCGGTCGTTCCTTCAACATGCTGAAGCAGGTCTCGTAGGCGTTCCAGCCGCCGACGATCAGGAGCGCGTCGATGTGATGGTCTTCGATGACGCGCGCAATGGAATACAGGTCGCGCCCTTTGGGGACGTGGCGCGTCGTGCCCAGCATCGAGCCGCCGCGCGTTGCCCAGCCGCTGACGCTCATCCAGTCCATCGCCTCCACTTCGCCGTTGATCAAGCCATCGAAACCGTTGTGGATGCCGAGCATGATGTATCCGCGGTCCAGCCCGAGGCGGATCGCGGCGCGGCTGGCGGTGTTCATCCCCGGCGAGGGCGCACCGGCGTTCACCACCGCGATGCGGAAGCGTTTCATCGCCGGGTCGGCGGGATGAGGCAGGGCGCGCACCATCGTCTTGAAGGTGTTGAAGGCGTCCTTGAAGGATGAACTGCGCAGCGACATGGCGCGTTCGTAATCCTTTGCCTCCACCGCCTCCGCGACCGCCAGGGTCCTGCTGACGCTTTCCAGCAGCGGCAGGCGCGTCATGCGGTTGTTGCGAATGCCGATTACCACCGGCTCATCGTCCGCGCCCGCCGTGAGGAGCGTGTTGACGGCTTCGTGTCCCATCAGGGTGCTGAGGATGCGGTCGTAGGCGCTGGGGCGTCCGCCGCGCTGGACGTGCCCGAGCACGGTCACGCGGACCTCCTCGCCGAGCCGTTCCTCGAGGGCGCGCTGCACATCACTGCTGCCGATGTAGTTCCCGTTCCGGTCGCGCGCGCCTTCAGCGATGATCACGATGCTGTCGCGGCGACCAGCCTTCCGCCCGGCTCTGAGGCGTTCGGCAAGCACATCCTGCCAGTTCTCCACATCCGGGGGCGCCTCGGGGATGAGCACCCAGTCCGCGCCGCACGCCAGCGCGCCCATCAGGGCAAGGTAGCCGCAATTGCGTCCCATCACCTTGACCACGAACGTGCGCTGGTGACTGGCGGCGGTGCTGGTGATGGCGTCCACCGCTTCGGTGATGCGGTGCAGGGCGGTGTCGGTGCCGATGGTCATATCGGTGCCCGAGAAATCGTTGTCGATCGAGCCGACCAACCCCACGATTGAGAGGTTCGGGTGCGCGGCTGCCTGCTCCGCGCTGATCTCGCCGCCCTCCACCAGTTCGGTGACGAGGGACTTCCATTCCTGGCGGAAGATGTTCGCGCCGGTGAGCGAGCCGTCGCCGCCGATGACGATCAGCCCGTCGATGCCGCATTGGATCAGATTCTTCGCGGCGGCTTTGCGCCCTGCGCGCCTGTGGAATGCTTCGCATCTTGCCGACCCGATCACTGTTCCGCCCAACTGGAGGATTCCGCCCACCGAATCCCAATCCATCCTGCGGATGTATTCGCCGTCGTCCACGAGACCCTGATAGCCTTCGTAGACCGCGTAGACTTCGAGCCCTTTATCCAGCGCAGTTCGCACCACGGAGCGCACCGCGGCATTCATGCCCTGCGCGTCGCCTCCGCTTGTGAGTATTCCGATTCGTTTTGTCATAAGTTCCTATCGTGCTCCCATCGCTCTGAAGGGTTCGAAGACCCTTCGGGACGTTTTGTGCAGGTTGAAATTTTTTGTTCCATTTATTCTACTGCAATTGGATTTGACTTTTAAAACAAAACGTGACTGTCGAATGTCACGTTTTGCGGGAGGCTTCTAGGTTTCGCTTACAACTCGTCACTGCCTGGCTGTTTCTTGGGACGTTTTGTCAGGCTGCAACTTTGGCTAAAAAGCCCTCAACATCTTTTATAAAAATCATAGCCCTTTGATCTATCTGTCTTGTCAAATCTTCCAAATCACCGAAATCTGGATCTTCCACCAATATATGCTCTAAAACAGAATCAGTCCATTTTCCCTGGGGTGCTATCTTATACCGGTCCCAACCGCTTTCTGTAATTATTTTCCAATATTTTGCAAGAACCCTCTGATTTTTTCCAGATAACCAGATTTCAAAGTGAAAAGAGTCATAAACGAACACGATGGCAATTTTTAGACCTTTGTCTTTCAGGGAACCGGGAACGACAGAAAAATATGTCATATCCATATAGCCATAATAAATACTTCCAGATGTGGAAAAATCAGGATATTTGTTACTAAAGTGGTTCTTCAAACTCATCATAAATTGCATCAGTCCCTGATACGCCTTCTGAATTGCCCCCTTCTTTAGTTGCTTTCGATACTCAATCATATTTTCTTGCAAAGATTTCATCTTGGTTCCTTCGTTTTCCTGAATATTGCCTTTCGAGTTGCAGCCCAACGAGCCTGTCCAAAGTCCGTTTTGGGCCTTTCTCCTGTCCACCTCTCGCGCAGCATCCCTTCAGGGTTGACGCTGCTGTTCTTCGGTGCTGTAATCGATAGGCGTTTTTGATCATTGCGAACCTTTCCTAGAAGCTGATGCCACAATCATACTCAATAAGTGGGTTGAATTGTACATCAAGCAATTGCATTGGGTTTTCCTTATCCACACATAAACATTTTCAAAGAAGCCACCCCATTTTGTGAAAGTTACAAAACGAACAGTAACATCACTTTCGCCAACAATTACAACTGGGCTGAAATCAATCTTTTCAATTCTATCTTTTACATCTTGTGGGAACTCAATATCAAAGCCTTTCATTTCGGCGTCAACATATTGCATATCACTTGGGTCACAAAGGACCATTGAGTCGTTATATAAACCGTGCCACCAAAGATAAAACTGATCCCCAAGAAAAGCCAATGTAACGAATTCAAAATAACTTTCAGGCGTTTCGTCTATATGAATCTGTTCAAGATAATCGTATTTATGCCTTAGCTGCCCATAAGAACGCTCTCCTTCAAATTCTTCCCCAAATGACATTAGGAGGTCAGCGTAGGATTGGAATGGTGCACTGCTTGACTTTCGCGCATAAACAAGCGGTAAACCGCCCAATTCATCATTGAAATAAATGTAATCCAGTTTGTAACCTGATGTAAGTTTTAAGTGCGTGAAAACGCTAAAATATGAATTGGGATTGAATTCAGAGTCCAATCTAACGGGATTTTCTTCTGTGAAATGGTCTGGCAATCCTAGATCTTTTTTCAAGTTATACAGCCCATCAACAACTGTTCGACATTCATTGGACATTGCGAGAGCGGATTGAGCATTTACTGAGATGGTCGGTACTGCTGGAATCGTTGCCGTTGGTGATGGCTCCGGAGTTGAGGTAATAGTGGCTGTCGGAATGGCTGTTTTTGTTGGAACAGCAGTTGCTGTATTTGTTGGCGTTATGGTCGGAACAGGCGTCACCGCTCCGCACCCCATCGAATTAGCGGTAAGGAGAATAACCAACAACGCCGTAACGATTTTGTTTGTGGGCTTTACTGTCATTTCAAAATCCATCCTTTGCGTCTGTAAATTAAGCAGCCCAACGAGACTGTCGAAAAAAATATTTCCAAACGAACAAATAATGCTTTCCAGAGGGAGCATCGGTGTTTTTGGTGGAAAGTTCTCCAGTCTGAGCCGCTTTTCATTTTATTCTTTTTTGGAGACTTTCTCCTGCTCACCTCTCGCGTGGCATCCCTTTGGGATTGATACTGCTGTTCATCGGTGGGCGCATTTTCTGGATGGAATTCTCACGCCAGATTTTACAAATAAACTAATGTGTTGCCTGCAACCAGGGAGCAACGTCGAGGCATGCTCCCATGGATTGGTACAGCCATTTATCTTGTTTCTCGTTTTCGTTGACCACCGGCAAACAATTTCCCCAAGTGGTCTGGCAATGGCTCCACCTGACTATAGAGATCCTCCATCTGTGAAATCTCACGCCATGGTAGTGACTGTCCCTCTGTACTGTTCTCGTGATTGGCATCACCGACGACTAAGAAATCAAGGTCACTGCTGGCTTCACGAAACCCCCAACTCTCACGAGCCGCCCACCAGTGACACGCCGAACACCCATATAAACACGAAAAATCATGAACGGGAATTAACGAGCCATACGATAAATCACTTATCACCGCCTTTGAGGGGTGGATGGTGGTCACCAGAATGGATTTTCCACAATTAGGACAATGTCTCATATGTCCGGGCTGTTGGGAAAAATAGGTTCGGAGGTCGTAAACAATGTATTTGGGCAACTTCTGGAATTCCTTGTTATGATCTTCTGTGTGCTCAACGAGTGTTTGGACGGTCCTTCGCCATATAACTGCTTATGGATGTCCAAAAAATGATGCAGGGCAAATTCTACGGCCGTTTCCGCGGGAATTCAAGCAAATGGCTTGTTCTGGCGCCTCGCACGCCGTGGATTATCTCGTCAACTGAAGAATAATATCCACCAGGGCGTTGCATCTCCGGGTATGGGCGGGCAGCCATAGGCATCAGGAAAGCAGCCGAATTGGAAGGTCCCCAGATCGCTTGCCATCTGCCAATAATTTTGGGCGGCATTCGAAGACAGCACCAAAACAGCGACCGCGACGAACAGTAGAAGCAGCCAGCGTACCGTGACCGATCCGCTGCGTTGGGCAGTGACGATCCCGATGGACAGGATCAGCGCACATAGCAGGATGAAGGGAGTCTTATAGCGCGTGGAAATTTCGTCGAAGTTGAACAGGAGCACGAACGGAATGAGGGAAACGAGGAGCACGTCGGGAGGCAGCCACCATTTCCAAAGTAAAACGATGATGACCGGGATCGCAAGCCAAAAAGAGGCAATTGCCACCATTTCGAGTGAAATGGGAGGTCTGGGAAAACCCTCCAATGTGGTGGCAAGCGACCACAACCAGAGCGGCAGAAGGCTGGCAAGGGTTGCCAGCCACGAGTCTTCGGAGAACCATCGAAGTTTCTGTATGGTTGCCATGGGATCCTCCTTTCTTTACGATGCCCGGACAATGAATTCCACAGATCAGTTATAAACATCCCCACGACTAAAGGATCGGTTTACTTACGATTTTACAACCGTCCCTGCGCGACTTCAAGCAGGGATTCATTTCAACTCACTCGCACTCCGCAGACACCCGCTCCACAGGCAGGCCGAACGCTTCGTAGACCGGGACGCCGTCCCATTCGGAGGGGATGGGAAGACCGAGGGCGAAGGCGGCGGTCGCGGCGGTATCCATGGTGTGGACCCGGGTCGTCAATACTTTGGGCTGGATGCCGGGGCCGGAGGCGATCCACGGGATGGTCATATCTTCGGGAAGGCTGGAACCGTGGGTGGTATCGTGCCCGCCGTGATCGGCTGTGACGATGATGAGGGTTTCGTCGCGCAAGCCTCTCGCGTCCAGTTCGGCAAGGAGGTTTCCGAGCGCTTCGTCCGCGCGGCGGATGACGCTGAGTTGTTCCCCCGAAAGCCAGCCGTATTCATGTCCCATCCAATCGGGGGTGGGGAAGTGCACGAAGAGGACCCCGAAATCCTCGGGGAAATCCGCGATCAACCGATCTGTGATGACGAGGTCGCGGTCGTTGATGTAAACGAACGTGTCCGTGCTGGATGGCTCGGTGATCTGGCGCAGTTTTTCCTTGCCCACGACCATCACAGTCTGCAAGCCCGCCGCATGCGCGAGATCGAACAGGTCCGTGCCGTTGGCGTAACCGAGGAGCGGGAGATAATCGTTCCAGTAGATGCCATGTTTGGAGGGACACAAACCTGTGAGCATGGAGGCATGTGAGATCAATGTCACGCTGGGGCGCACGGTCTGTGCGTTGAGCGTGTATGCCGAATTCTGCATCAGGGATAGAAGATTCGGCATGGGTGCCAGCGCGATGGCATCGGGGCGGAGTCCGTCAATGGACAGGATCAGGACGCGGGTGGCATGAGGCGCAGGCGTCGGCGTGAGGGTGGCGGTCGGTGAGGGAGTCTCCGTTTCGGTGGCGGTCGGTGATGGCGTCCATGTTTCTGTAGATGTCGCGGTGAAGGTCCCGGCGGGTGGGATGGCGGTTGCGGGGGCGAAGGTCGGGATCTGACAGGCAAGCAGGGTGAGCAGGGCCAGGACCAGGAGACTCGGTTTACGGAAGTTGCTCATAAGGGAAAGTCCATCTGAATTAATAACGGGCGGACTGTTACGCCCGCCCGATGAAGAAACTTGATCCTAAACTATGGGCACTTGATTTCGTATTTGGTTTCGCTCTGGATGCTGTTGGGCGAGGTGACGATCAGGCGCACCCAGTAGGTGCCTACGATGACCGAGGGAGTGTAATCGGCTGAGACGGTTTTCGAACCGGCTTCGGTGAACTCGGTGGTCTGCGTGGACATCGCGCCGCTCTGCTGGGTCTCGAAATACCATTTGACGGTCGTCGGTCCGTTCGTTTCGATGGTGCCTTCGATCTTGCTGGGGGAGATCGGTCCCACGCATCCGGCAACGCTGATATCTGCGGGTGTGATCTTTACCGACACGCTCGTCACGGTCGCCTTGGGTGTTTCAACCACGGGGATGGGTGCAAGGTTGCCGGCGGTATTGGTCACGCTGGCGGCGACCCAGCAGTTGCGGCTGGCGTTGAGCGGATCGACGATGTACCACCAGTTGAAGTCCGCGCTTTTGCCGATGATCTGCGACGACTGACCGACGACCAGCCCGCTCAGGACAGCCCATTCCGTGCCCGGACCGAAGCGACAGTTGACCGAGACATCCTTGGGGAAGGCGATCGGGATCGTCGGCGTGGAGGTCAGTGTTGGAGGAGGCGTGTCGGTCGGCGGCGGGGTATTGGTTGCGGTCGCGGTTGGCGGAGGCTGTGTGGCGGAGGGGACCACCGTCGGCTCCTCGGTTGGCGTCTCCGTGCCCGGCACATTGGATGGCAGGTTGCACGCCTGGATGATGAATGTCAATACGAGGAAAAGAATTAAAGTTTTGGATTTCATCGTCTCTCCTTCTCTTTTTGTCCATCTTACCCAACCATCATACCAGAGGCAATGGAACTTTTGGATGTTTCCCTTTTAAGAACTTTGAGCGGACGTTTCGTCCGCTCAAAGTTGGATCCTCTATTTGATCACCGGATATGGTGGCTGGGTCCCGCCGAAGAACAACCTGAGCAGTGACTTTACGACCTTGATGACCGTGACGACCACGACAATGATGATAATGATCGTCGGCACGAAGTTTAACAGGCGTGAGAGATTATCCGCGGCTTCGGCAACGCCAATGGATGTCAATGCTTCAGGTGTGATCCCGAAGATACCGGGCGTTCGGAGGATGACGACCGCCAGGACCATCCCGGCAACATCCAGCGCGATCCCCAGGATGCGTGTTGCGGCTGTCCAGTATCTCTGCCCCAGCATGAAGCCGCTGAAGGCGATCTGCAGCAAGCCCATGAAGTTGATCCACGGCAGGAAGCGGAAGAAGGCTTCTGTCAGCACCGGCATGGTGACCCATGTGCCGCCACTCAGATAACGGATGGAGATCAGTTCGGGATACAGGTTGAAGATCGCCAGCGCCAGGAAGGTGATAATGATGGTGGCGATGTGATCCGGCAGGTCGGTCTGGTCGGGATCGGGCTCGCTCTTCAATTCCTTGGGGTCCCAATCCTTGAACTCGTGCTCGACCCGGTCCACGACCGATGTCCGTTCGATGATGGCGAAGGCCAGGGCGATGTTCCCGAACGCCGCGATCAATCCGCTGATCAGACCGGTGAACCACTTACTCATGGACGAAACGAACGCTGGTCCGGTCAGGCCGGTTTTGGCGAGGGCAACCCCAAGTCCGATCAGGGAGGCGGCGAAGACCACCACGAGCACAATGCGGAGCACCGTCTCGAAGATCGGGAACAATCGCGGCCCGATCAGATATTGATGGGTCTTGTAGGTCGCGGCGACCTCGCGCGGCGAGCCGTATTCCTTCAACAGTTCCATGACCAGCGCCTCTTCATCCTGACCGTCTGCCTGCTTCCGTTCCTCGAGCATATCCTCCAGCGTCGAGCGGATCTCGGCTTCGATGTCAACGCGGTTCCTGCGCGGCAGGTGTTTGCCGACTTCATTGATGTATCTGTCGATGAGGTTCATTTTGATTCTCCTTGCGTTACGATAGCATTTGATTCATGGTCTGAACCATTGCAGACCATTCCTTTTTGAGTTTTGTCAGCACCGCCTTGCCCTGCGTGCTGATGACGTAATACCGGCGCGGACGGGCTTCGTCCACAATGCGCCAGTCGGACTGTAACAGCCCCTGCGACTCAAGCCTGCGGAGCAGGGGATAGAGCGTGCTTTGGTCCACCTCCAGCCCCTTGTCAGACAGCGCCTTGAGCAGGGAATAACCGTACTCCTCCCGGCTCAACTGGCTGAGCACCGCAATGGACAAGGTGCCGCGTCGCAGTTCCAACAGTATGTTTTGTACAAGTTCATCGTTTTCCATGGTTCACCTTATGGTCGTATGATACTGTATAATATACAGTATGTCAAGGGTGAAAGTATAAGGTGGTATCATACAAAAGTACCGCCCGTTGATAAAAAGGTGACGGTCACTTTAAAAGTGACCGTCACCTAAACTGTTCTTTTATTTATCCTTTTGCCTGCGATAATTCTCCAGCCTGCGAAAGAACCTGTAAAGAGGCGGTCCGAGCAGGAACGCCGCAATGACCACTACGAGTAAAATCTCCCTCCAGCCGATTGCAAAGATGGGCTGGCAGGCAACGGCACTTAACAAAAGGATTACCAGGCTCGCGGCAAAACGTTTATTCATTGGATCACTTCAACATCGGCATCTTGATGCCGTGACGTTTCGCCGCTGCGATGGCGATCTCATACCCCGCGTCGGCGTGTCGGACCACGCCCATGCCTGGATCGGTGGTCAGGACGCGTTCCAGCCTGCGAGCCGCTTCGGGAGTCCCATCCGCCACGATGACCTGTCCCGCGTGCTGTGAATATCCCATCCCCACGCCGCCGCCATGATGGAACGAGACCCACGTCGCGCCGCCGACCGCGTTGATCATCGCATTCAATATCGCCCAATCCGAAATGGCGTCCGAACCATCTTTCATCGCTTCCGTTTCACGGTTCGGAGAAGCGACTGAACCTGAATCCAAATGATCGCGCCCGATGACGATCGGTGCTTTCACTTTTCCAGTGGCAACCAATTCATTGAATTTCAATCCCGCTTTGACGCGTTCGCCATATCCCAGCCAGCAGATGCGCGCCGGCAATCCCTGGAACGGGACCTTCTCCTTCGCCATCTTCAACCAGCGATGCAAATGTGCATCTTCGGGAAACAGTTCCATGATGGCGTGGTCGGTCTCGTAGATATCTTCTTTGTCGCCCGAAAGCGCCACCCAGCGGAACGGTCCCTTGCCCTCACAGAACAACGGGCGGATGTAGGCAGGCACGAAACCGGGGAACTCGAACGCGTCCGTAACGCCGTTGTTATATGCCTGCTGGCGGATATTGTTGCCATAGTCAAACACTTCCGCCCCGGCTTTTTGGAACGCCAGCATGGCACGCACATGCGTGGACATCGAGTCCATTGCCATCTTCTTGTACTTCTCAGGATCGGACTTTCGCAACTCATCCGCCGCAGTGACCGACAACCCGGACGGCACATACATCAACGCCTCATGCGCGGACGTCTGGTCTGTCACCACATCCGGAACGACTCCGCGCTCGGAGAGTTCGTGATAAATATCCGCCGCGTTGCCGATCAGCCCGATGGATTTTGGAATTTGTTTGTCCTTGAATTCCTCGACCAGCGTCATCGCCTCCTCGAGGTTGTCCACCACCATATCCACATAGCCGATGGCGCGGCGGCGCTCGGCGCGTTCGGGGTCCACCTCGACGATCAAGCCCACGCCTTCGTTCATCGTAATGGAAAGCGGCTGCGCGCCGCCCATCCCTCCGAGACCCGCGGTCAAAACAAATTTGCCTTTCAGCGAGTCCCAGCCTTTGAGCTTTGCCAGCGCGCCGAAGGTTTCGTACGTGCCCTGCAAAATGCCCTGCGTGCCGATGTAGATCCACGAACCGGCGGTCATCTGCCCGTACATGATCAGTCCCTTTTTGGCGAGTTCGTCGAAGTGCTCCCAGGTTGCCCAATGCGGCACAAGGTTGGAATTGGCGATCAATACCTTCGGCGCGTCCTTGTGACTCTTGAACACCACCACCGGCTTGCCCGATTGCACGAGAAGCGTTTCGTCCGCCTCGAGGTTCCTGAGCGACTCGAGAATGGCATCGAACGATTCCCAATTGCGCGCGGCCTGGCCCCTCCCGCCATAGACGACGAGGCCCTGCGGTCGCTCTGCCACTTCAGGGTCGAGATTATTTTGGATCATGCGATAGGCGGCTTCGCTCAGCCAGTTCTTGCAGGTGAGGTCGGTGCCCCTCGGGGCGCGGACAGTTCTGGGTCCAGACATGATGCGTCTCCTTGTAAAATCAAAAATCCCTCCCGATTATACGCCGGGAGGGATTTCCATCCAAAGTTTGTTATGAGTTTCTCACCAGAATATCGGCGAAGTTGGTGCCTTTCAAGCGCCTCACCAGCTCATCCTGCGCGTCGCACCAGACAGGCTTGACCGGACAGTTTTCATCGAAGGTACAGACGCCATCGTTGCCGACACATTCATTCAACTGGATGGGTCCATCGATGGCTTCGACCACATCGAGCAGGGTGATGTCCTTTGGGTCGCGTGCCAGCGTCACGCCGCCGCGCGCGCCGCGCGAGGTGTGCAACAAGCCCGCGATCGAGAGTTGTGAAATGATCTTTGCCAAAAACGAGGGGGGAATGTTCTGCTCCTTAGCAATTGTGCTGGTGGCGGAACGTTCGGAATTTCCGACGCGGGCGAGATGCATAATTGCCCGAACGGCGTAATCAGCCTGACGTGTGATCTGCATGGTTACCTTCTTTCTAAAAAAACAGATAATCCCTGTCTCTTAACACGATTTTATTGCCCACGTCACTTGAATGCAAGTGATAGAGGTCACAGATGAATTATGACCTTTTACGCCGCCTTTTGTCAATAAAAAGACCCAAAAAGGAGAAATCCTCTTTGGGTCGTCATAAATGGTGGTTTAGTCCGTGATGGACAGGCTTCCGGCTGCCATTTTCACGATGATCGTCAGGGTGGGACCCTCCCCGGTCTGCGAGTACACATTCCCATTTTGCGACCAACCCGAATCGTGGTTGATATCCACCGCGGCGCTTTCGACGGTCACCTTGGCGTTTACGCCGTTGGGGATGACCAGGTTCATGTCGCCAAACCCGGACTCGATGTTGACGGTTGCGTCACGCTGCAGTTCGCCGCTGAAATCGAGGGTGTACCCACCGGCGCCGCCGGAAAAGATCAGCGTGGAGAAGTTCGCGTTGGCGAGCCCCTTCATGGTCACGTTTGAAGCGCCTGTCTCATAGCGCAGGACGGACATCTCGATCTGATTTGCTTCCGAGAATGAGAGCTCCACTTTCGCGGCGCCATCCTTGATGGTCAGCGAACGGAGTGCAAGCCCGCCGAATTCGTAATCCGCGTCATAGGCGCCTGCCTGAATGGTCAGGTCCATGGGCGCGTCGCCCAGTTGCAAATCCCATTCGTTCTTCATGCCGTTGAACGCAGGCAGGTTTGTAAAATCGCCCTGTTTGATCTCGATGCTGTCGCCGTTCTTTATGATCTCGGGTTTCAGGTCTTCGACGTTATACGTTGCCGTGCCGTTCACAAGGTCCTGCGCACCGGGGGACAGGACCAGCCTGCCCGCTCCGAATGAAAGGGTCAGGCGCGTCTCATCGGACACCGGGGCTGTCACCGTTATGGATTCCTCAACATCCGGTCCCGGCTGGGCGCGTTCGGGCAAATTAATTGTGAAACCACATGCCAGGCTTGCGAGTGGAACGAGCGCAAGCACAAGGATTGCAGAAATGATTTTTACGTTCATTGAATATCTCCTTCTGTGTCTAATACGAGGGGAAAGGAGTTTGGGTTGCAAATTGATTATGTCATTGCGAGCGGAGCAAAGCAACCCTCCATTAAAGAGGAGATTACTTTGAGCGAAAGAGCATCGCCCTCGTAACGATATATGTTTATTGATGGCAGGATGAGGTCACGTTTATGCCATCTTGCGTGGAGCTTTTCCCACATCCGGTATCTTCAGCACCGCGTTCAGCGCCTCCTGCACAGATCGCACCTCGATGATCTCGATATCTTTGGGCCAGCCTTCCCCCTTGCGGATCGCCCTTGGGACAATGGCGGTTTTGAACCCGAGTTTTTGCGCTTCGCGCAGACGCGCCGGCATTTGTCCCGGCATGCGCAATTCGCCCGCCAGACCGATCTCACCGATCAACACCGCTTCAGCCTTGATGGGCACATCCTTCCATGAAGAGGCGATTGCCGCCGCGATGGCAAGGTCCGCGGCGGGTTCATCGATCTGCAGACCGCCCACCACGTTGACAAAGATATCCTGTTCCGCAAGTTTGAATCCGGCGCGGCGGGTCAGCACCGCCGCAATCAACAGGAGACGATTGAAATCCACGCCGTTTGCCGTGCGGCGCGCGTTGCCGAATTGTGTGGGGGAGGTCAATCCCTGGATCTCGACCAGAATGGGACGCGTGCCTTCCATCGTCACGGCAATGGACGAACCGGCGGCATTGATCATCCGTTCCGCCAGAAACGCCTCCGAGGGATTCGTCACTTCGGCGAGACCGCCTTCGCGCATCTCGAACACACCGACCTCGGAGGTGGCGCCAAAGCGATTCTTCACGGAACGCAGCAAGCGATACGCCTGGAAACGGTCGCCTTCGAGATACAGGACCGTATCCACGATATGTTCCAGCACGCGCGGACCGGCGATCGTGCCTTCCTTCGTGACGTGTCCGATCACAAAGACGGTGATGCCGCTGGTCTTTGCCAGTTCGCGCAACTGCGAGGAACACTCGCGCACCTGTGAAACCGAACCGGCGGAGGAATCCATTTCGGAGAGATAGACCGTCTGGATGGAGTCGACGATCAGCAGTTCGGGTTTCACTTCGCTGATGTGGTTGAGGATGACTTCGAGGTTGGTCTCCGTGACGAGCAGAAGGTTTTTTGGCAATTCCTTTTTGCCGTTCAGGCGCACCGCCCGCATCTTGATCTGCCGTTCCGACTCCTCCCCTGAGACATACAACACGCGTTTCTGCGAAGCCATCTCCATTGCCATCTGCAGCATCAATGTGGATTTGCCGATGCCCGGGTCGCCGCCGACCAGCACGATGGAACCAGGTACGATCCCACCGCCGAGCACGCGCGCAAATTCCCCGATGGGCAGGTGGATGCGGTCTTCCGCGTCAGAGGAGACCTCGCCGATCGAACGCGGAGCAGACCTCCCGGTCAGGCCCCGAACCGCCTTGGTCTTCTTCGCTGATTCGTCGTGGATCACCTCTTCGACCATGCTGTTGAACGATCCGCATTGCGGGCACTTCCCCATGTACGACGCGGCGACGCGGCCGCATTCCTGACAGACGTAACGTGTTTGTGTCTTTGGCATGTTCTCATCTCCCCCCTCTCCTTTAGGAGAGGGGTTGGGGGTGAGGTCGAGTATAACAGAATTTATGTTCTATTCACGCCAGCGCGGCGTAAACCTGGTTGAGGATTTCCAAAAATTCCCCCGCGGGTCGCTCCTTCAAAATCTCCTTGCGGGCATTACGGTCGAGCGTTTTCAACAGCAGGTATTGCACCGCATACTTGCGGAACAAACGCTGACCATCCTCTTCGCCATAGAATTGAACGCTCTTTTGCAAATGCTCGCGGATGGTTTCGTGCAGCAACTCTGATGAAACCTGTTCGCGATCCAGCCCGGCAAAGATCCATGGATTGGCGATGGCGCCGCGCCCGATCATGACCGCGTCACAGTTCGTGTGCCGTTTCATGCGCCGGGTGTCCGCGACGGTTCTTACATCGCCGGAACCAATCACCGGTATTTTGACCAGTGACTTGACCTCGGCGATCGCGTCCCAATCCGCGTTCCCGCTGTAGCGTTGCTCCTTTGTCCGCCCGTGGATGGCGATCAACGAACCGCCGTTCTCCTCCACCACGCGGGCGATCAACTTATAGTTTTTGTTGTCATCCCATCCCAAGCGGATCTTCCCCGTAACCGGCACTTTCAACACGGCGGTCAATTTCCTGAAGGTTCGCGCGATCTTGAGGGGCGTGGGCATCATTCCCACCCCCGCGCCGCGGTCCGCGATGGATTTGGCGGGACAGCCCATATTGATGTCGATGATGTCGGGGTCCAACGGCTGGATCTTCAACGCGGCCTTGAGGATCAGGTCCGGGTCATCGCCGTAGATTTGAAATGTGATGGGACGCTCGGCTTCTTCGAAATACAGTCGTTTGGCGGGTTCCTTCGAACGGCTGAGGATCTTCTCAACCTTGACGAACTCCGTGTAGCTCATGGCGGAGCCGAGTTTCCGGCAGAGCGAACGGAAGGGCCAGTCGGAGTAACCGTCCATGGGCGCGAGGATCGTATCTCCGTAGATGGGGATATCGCGAATAAAAAAGTTGGGGGTCCGGGTTTCATCCATAAAGCGACGCAAGTATAACAAAATTCAGACCCTTAGGATTTTCAAAATCCTAAGGGTCTCTTTTCACTACGCCGGTTGTTTCTTCAACATCTCGAGGAAGTGCTTGCGGAACTTGGATACCTTCGGCGCGACCACCGCCTGACAATACGGCTGGTACGGATTCTTGGCGAAGTATTCCTGGTGATACTCCTCCGCCATGTAAAACTTGTCAAGTTTTGTCACTTCGGTGACAATGGGTTTGTCCCAGATCTTCTGCGCGTTCAATTCCTTGATGAGCTCCTCGGCAGTCTTCCTTTGTTCGTCGTCGTGATAGAAGATGGCGGAGCGGTACTGTGTGCCCACGTCCGCGCCCTGGCGGTTGAGGGTGGTGGGATCGTGGATGGCGAAGAAGACGTTCAGCAGGTCGCGGTAGGACACGACGTTCGGGTCGAAGTGGACCTGTACGACTTCGGCGTGGCCTGTGTCGCCGTTGCAGACTGCGCGGTAGGTCGGGCTCGGGACATGCCCGCCTGCATACCCGGATTCGACCGAGTGGACTCCCTTGATCTCGTCATAAACGGCTTCGAGACACCAGAAGCACCCCCCGGCCAGTGTTGCGGTTTGAAGATTTGTGTTCATGATAAATACTCCTTCTTGTCCTGCTTTAGCAGGATGCTTCAGCAGGGTTTCCTTGGGTCTGTCGATTAGACGACATTAGCAGGTAAAATCTTATTAACAAAGTCTTACATGGTATATTGAAATGGAGAGACTCTTATGGGTAAGAAGTTCTTTTCCGACAACCTGTGGTATCACTTTTTGACAGGCGAATTCAAAGTTCCGCCTCCGCTGTTCATTCGGGTGCTTTCCAGTACTTTGGGAAAAGTATATAAAATTCTCCCAAGTAACCCTCATTGTTCTGAATGCGGCATTCCCATGGCTGGGGTTGGAGGAAATTCCCTGCGATTTATGGGTTCCGCGCCCTCCAGTTTCAGTTCCCGTTTATGTAGTGGCTGCGAAAAAGGCGCCCGGAAACATGAAAGTGGCGCAGAAGTGGAATTGACCATGGTGTTTGCGGATGTGCGTGATTCCACGCCATTGGCGGAGGAATTGGG
Source organism: Anaerolineales bacterium UBA5797 (assembly GCA_002418205.1). Classification (GTDB taxonomy): domain Bacteria; phylum Chloroflexota; class Anaerolineae; order Anaerolineales; family Villigracilaceae; genus Defluviilinea. The sequence goes on from DIDP01000011.1 coordinate 42,257, forward strand.
ACCGACTGATTTCAGGGAGGTTATCAACAGGTTTTTCAAGGAAACCAGCAAGGTCTTGATAGAACATGATGCAATGGTCAACCGTCTGGTCGGGGATCAGGTGATCGGTTTGTTCGTCCCGCGATTTGCAGGAAGGAATCACGCGATAACAGCTCTTGAGGCGACAAAGGACCTGTTGCGAGTGACGGGGCACGGAGAGGGGAAAAAGCCCTGGATCTCTGTGGGCGCAGGGATACATACGGGTGTGGCTTACGTCGGTGCGGTGGGGTCAGGCGACGGCGTGAATGAGATCGCTGTGTTGGGAAGTGCTGCGAATCTGTGTGCGCGTCTTTCGTCCAAGGCGGCGGCAGGGGAAATTTTGATCAGCGAAGACAGCGTGAAGTTTGGAAATTTGCATGTGGACGGAATGGAAACCCGTTCGCTCGAGTTGAAGGGTGTAAGTCAACCTGTGTCTGTCCGGGTGATGACGGTTACGTAATTCAGATCGGTCTTAAACGGCCGATGTGATCTCTCTCTCGCAACACCAACTCTGCTCCGCTACCCGCGGCTTTCAGCAATTTCTCAGCCTGTACAGCCAACGTCTCTACTTGTGACACTTCCTCATCTACAGGTTCCCCTTCTCTGACATATTTATGGATGGATTCTTTCAAGGCCGTACCCATTTCTGACGCAGTGTCGTAATAAGTCAAGGTATCAAAGCTACCTTTTTCTACGACGGCAAACACTCCGCGCCTAATGATTTCAGCAAGTGCTTTATCCGCTTCCTCGAAATCAACGCACCATTGGTGAACAACCAAAGTGCCGACCCGGTCGATTTTTCCGTTCTGGTGTATTTCAATCTGTGAATGTTCGGCTATAGGATGGATGTCAATTAAAAAGCCGTTCGGTTTCAATAAACGATGGATTTCCTCAAGAGCATGGACCATGCTCCCATATTCCATTCAACACAATGAATAGGACAGGATCACGAGGTCGAAGATCGAAGCTTTGCTGTCCGCGGCAAAATCCTCAAGGGTGGCAGCGCGAAAATCGACCTTGCCCTGAAGATTGTTCGGCAAATTTTTCATCGCCAGCGCAATTTGCTCGGCACCCGGCTCAATCGCCGTGACATGAGCGGCGTTGTCCGCGTAGCGCCAGGTCAGGCGGCCATCGCCACAGCCGATCTCCAACACGTTCCTTCCGCTGAAATCCGCCATATCGAGCAGGGCCAGGGTTTCGTTGTTTTCAGGGTCTATTCTGATCATTATTCACCTTGCGGGGATTCGTTATTCATTAACCTCAGACTCAATGAGTTTCTTTCGAATTTCAGCGGTCTCCTCCAGGCGACTCATAAGAAAACTGGTGTCCATTGACTCGTCCATATCAGGAAGATCAATTACCAGTATAACTTTTGTCTGGGTATCTCCCAAGGACTCGAAGTTAACTCTGCCAATCGTCTTGACCGGACCATCATAAATTACTGTACAGAATGTACGATTGGGTTCATACTCGGTAACCTCCATGGTCCCTTCCACGGGTGTGCCGCTGCGTAAGTTGCGCCTTTTTATGATCGTTCCAACCCGTATTGGCTCGTCAGAATCCATCCAAAGCTCGATATCCGAGTCCCAGCGAGGATGGTTTTTTACATGCTCGACAACCATAAAACGAAATACCTTGTCTACAGGACGGTCGACAATTTGTGAATACTCAACATGTACCGCCATTGTTCGCTCCTTTCCACTGCTTTCATTATAGACCAAAAATATCCGATTTCTGGACAGAACCAAACAAAAGAGCAGAGATTCAGGCTCTGCTCTTCAACATACATCGAATTCCTCAATTTATTTCATGTTGTTGGTGGTTCCTACTCTTCACAACAACACTTATGCCCCTTTGTATGAAAGGTCTTTGAGATCATCTCATCCTGCCTTGATTCCGCTGAAGGTGATGCGCTCACCGGTAAACAATCTACACTTCGCATCCCAGGGGAAAAGAATCGTCACATCGAACTCGATGGACTGACCCTCGGCGGGAGGCAGGTCAAGCCATGTTTGTTCATAGGTGGCTGTGACGTGCGCCTCCTCGAAAACACCCTGCGGACCGATGACGATGTGCTGCAGGTCGAAGTGAATATCGGGGAACGAGGCGAGCAGTTGCTGGTAGAAATGCGTTGCGCCCTCTTTACCGTGCCAATTCGTACCGGTATTGAGAACAGTGTACACGCAATCATCGGTTAACGTTGCCATCAAGCCGGGGATGTCGCGGGTGTCCTCGGCGGTGGAGTGCGCCATCCACAGCCGCCGGATGGCGCGGTGATTTTCAGGGTCCGGCTGGAGGCGGATCTGTTTGATAATTGCCGGGCGGGACCTGCCTTTTTCCGGGTTCGTTTTTAATTTCATCCTGATCATCCTTTCATAAATATCGCCTCACCCGTGAACGATATTGACGATATGCCTCGCCAAACTTCTCCTCGAGTCGACGTTCCTCTCGTTGAACGTCGTAGAAGTGGGTCACCAGCAATGGAATGGGGACGAGCACGATAAGCCACCACGTATTCACCAGAATGGCAATGGCCAAATATATCAATATCCAGGCCACGTACATCGGGTTGCGGCTGAAGGCATAGGGTCCTGATGTGATAACTTTGCCGGGTTTTTCGGAATCCATATCCTCGAAAGCCGTGGTTGCCCAAAGCGCCAGCAGAACGCCCGTCAGCAGAAGACTCCAACCGGTGACCTGCCTTTGCCAGCCAGCCTGCCAGAGCGCAAGGGGAAGCCATACCTGCATCGCAATACCCAAGATGAGCGTTACCACATGGATCGGCGGCACCGGAACGTTTTTCCACTTGATATTGCTCATGAACAGGCATTCATTCCTCGGCTCCTGCCGTGGTTTGACATGAAATCATTATAGAGCATGATTTGGAAAATTCAGGGTTCAATCGAATAAAAAGAGCAGAGATTTGGTCTCTGCTCTTCGATATTCATTGACCTTCGTCAAGTTTTTACACCGCCGGCGCTTCCTCGGGTTCGCCAGCCCGTTCAAGGATGATCTCCTCGTCGGGACCCAGAGTCACCAGGATCGAGTCGCCGTGCTGGAATTCGCCGCTCAGCAAATTGTCAGAGAGCGGATCCTCCACCTTTTGCTGGATGACCCTCTTCAGCGGACGTGCGCCAAACTCCGCATCGTAGCCCAAATCTGCCAGCGCCGCGAGAGCTTCAGGTGTGGCGGACAGGCTCAAGTCGTGTTCTGTGAGGCGATCCGCGACTTTGTTTAACTCGAGGGACACGATCTTCTGAATGTCTTCCTTGTTGAGCGCGCGGAAGATCACGGTCGCATCAAGGCGGTTGATGAACTCGGGTCGGAAGGCGCGCTTGAGCGATTCGTTCAACTTCTTGCGCATCTCCTCGTACGAGAGACGTTCCTCCGTGGCTTCATCGCGCTTGAGCGCAAAGCCGAGCGCGGTCTGGCGTTTGATCACATCCGCGCCGATGTTGGAGGTCATCACAATGATCGCATTGCGGAAGTCCACCTTGCGGCCCTTCGCATCGGAGAGGTGTCCCTCTTCCATGATCTGCAACAGCATGTTATGGACTTCAGGGTGTGCCTTCTCGACCTCATCGAACACGACGATCGAATACGGACGGCGGCGCAGCGCCTCGGTCAGTTGACCTGCCTCTTCGTAGCCGATATATCCCGGAGGCGCGCCGACCAGGCGGGATGCCGTGTGGCGTTCCATGAATTCAGACATGTCCAGTTGCACGGCGGCATCTTCGCTGCCGAACATGAACTTGGCGAGTGACTTGGTCAACTCGGTCTTGCCGACGCCTGTCGGTCCGAGGAACATGAACGAACCGATTGGACGTCTCGGGTCCTTCAACCCGGCGCGTGCGCGGCGGACCGCGCGGCTGATCGCCACGATGGCATCTTCCTGCCCGATGATGCTGCCGCGCAGTTCCTCCTCCATCTTGAGCAAACGCTGCGACTCTTCCTCAGCCAGTTGCATCAGCGGCACGCCGGTCCACATGGACACGACCTCGGCAATATCCTCCGCCGAAACCACGGGGCTGCTTGCCCGGTCCCAGCCGGTGCGCAGGCGTTCGATCTGTTCGCTTAGCTCAACCTCACGCTCCTCCCATTCCTTCACATCTTCGTTATTGCCCTCCTCCTGTGCAAGGGAACGGTTCTGGCGCGCCTGCCGCAACTGACCGAACAAGTCCTTGGCTTCCTTTGCGGCGGGACTCTTGTACATGCGCACGCGGGAGGATGACTCATCGATCAAGTCGATGGCTTTGTCGGGGAGGAATCTCTCTGTGACGTATCTTGAAGATAGATGCGCCGCGGCTTCCAGCGCTTCATCGGAAATTACAAGGTGATGATGCTCTTCGTACGCCGAGCGGATGCCTCTGAGGATTTCAATCGTCTCTTCCTCGGACGGCTCCTCCACCTGGATGGGTTGGAAGCGGCGCTCGAGGGCGGCGTCCGATTCGATGTGCTTGCGGTATTCGTCCATTGTGGTCGCGCCGATCACCTGCAACTCGCCGCGCGAGAGCGCGGGCTTGAGGATGTTCGCCGCGTCCACGGAGGAACCGGCGGCTCCCGCGCCGACCAGCATATGCACCTCGTCGATGAACAGGATCGCGCCCGATTGCTTCAACTCGTCGATCACGCGTTTGAGTCTTTCCTCGAACTGGCCGCGATACATCGTTCCGGCGACCAGTGAACCAACATCCAGTTGCAAAAGCCGTTTGTTCATCAACGGCGCGGGGATGTCGCCTTCCACGATGCGCTGCGCAAGTCCCTCCACGATGGCAGTCTTGCCGACGCCAGGCTCGCCGATCAAGGCGGGATTGTTCTTCGTGCGCCGCGCCAAAATCTGGATGACGCGTTCGATCTCCATCTGGCGGCCGATGACCGGGTCGAGTTTTTTCTCTTCCGCCTTTGAGGTCAGGTCAGACGCGAGCTGGTCGACCAGCGGGGTCTTCTGCCCCTGTTGTGCCTGGCCGCGTCCTGTGGTCGCGCCGGCAGGTGTCGGGGCGGAGGAAGCGGTCTCGTTCAACACGCGACGCGTCTGCCTGCGGATCTGTTCCGGCGTCACGCCAAGTCTGCGGAGCACCTCCATCGCAGTCCCTTCCACGCGGACCAATCCAAGCAGAATATGTTCAGTGCCAATATAATGATGCCCGAGCCGGCGCGCTTCCTCCACGGCGTTTTCGAGAACCTGTTGTGTGTCTGATGCAAGCTCGATGCGATCGGGATCGAAACTGGAAGGTTGAGATGTAACGCGGCGGATCACTTCACGCACGCGGTCGGAGGTCATGCCAAGTTCGCGCAAGACACGCCCCGCCACCCCACCTTCTTCATCCATCAATCCAAGCAGAAGATGCTCAGTGCCAATATTGTTGTTGCGAGCGCGTTCAGCCTCCTGGTGTGCCAGGCTGAGAACACGCCTTGCTCGCTGTGTAAATCGCTCCATTCCTGCCATAGTTTTCTCCTGATAAGTACAAGTATTCTACCAAAAAAGGGGTATGACTCCGTATAGGAAAATGATTAGAGTTTGTTTACAAGACTGTTACAATAAACATTGGTTATCTTACCCTTCAAAGGATGGAAAAATGAAATCGATTTGCGTTTTTTGCGGATCATCGGACTCGGTTCACGCGGACTATAAAGCTGCCGCGCGTCAAATGGGGCTGGTCCTGGCTGAAAAAGGACTCCGTTTAATCTACGGCGGAGGGAAGACTGGTCTGATGGGTGCGGTGGCTGATGGCGTCATCGAAGGCGGCGGCGAAGTGGTCGGGGTCATCATCCCATCCATGAACACCAGGACGCTTGCCCACGTTGGTCTTGCCCGCATGGACGTGGTCCCCAGCATGCACGCCCGCAAGGCGCGTATGCACGAACTCGCCGATGGTTACATCGCCCTGCCTGGTGGCTTCGGCACATTCGACGAACTGTTCGAAACCGTCACCTGGGCGCAGACCGGTGCGCATGAAAAACCGGTTGGATTGCTGAACGTCAGGAATTATTACGCCCCCCTGCTGGCCGCCCTCGATCATGCCGTGGCGGAGGGTTTCGTTTTCAAGGAACATCGCGAGACGTTATTCTGTGACCCTGACCCCAATGCCCTGCTCGCCGCCATGCAAAACCACAAACACCCGCACGAAGCGGTGAAGAGGTGGTTGAGGGAGGAGTAGAGCGATACATGAACATCAGGCGCCCCCAACTCTTCGCCTGCTCAATTCCCGATTCCATTTGCCTGAGGTTCTTGTTCTCAATCGTTGTCCTGTGAATCTGAAATTCTTTATCACCTCCTGATACAGGTTCTCGTGCATCTCCCACGTGTTGCGAATATCGTGTTCTTGTGCCAGTTTGCATCCCTTTGCACCCATCCGGGCAGCCGTTTGAGGATCGTTCAATAAGGCAATGATCGCATTGCTGAACGCCTGGATGTTGCCGGGCCCGATCAAGAATCCATTGACGCGGTTACGCACGATCTCGTGAATACAGGTCGTGTCGAATGCCACAATGGGAAGTCCGCTTGCCGCCGCTTCTAGGAGCACGATCCCCTGCGTTTCGATCTCGGACGCGGTCACAAACATGTTTGCCATGCGATAGACACCCGGCAGATCGGCAGGCTGAATGAATCCGGCAAAGTGGACTTTCTTTTCAATTCCCAATATCTTGCAAAACTGGATAAGGCGATTCTTCTGACGTCCGTCACCGACGACGAGCAGATGCGCTTCGGACTCACGAACGACTGGCGCGACTGCCCGAATGACCTTATCCACGCTTTTATCTGCATCCAGCCGCCCAACGTGAAGGATGATGGGAACAGATTCGGGTAGATTCAGCTGGGTGCGCACAGCAGTTCCAGGGTCCAAGGGAGGACGCGGGTGAAATGTTTGCAGGTCCAATCCATTGCCGATGATATCCGGTTTGAGCCCGGTCATCTTTTCGATGATCGACGCTATGGTTTTTGTGGGAGCGATGACGGATGTATATCTTCTTAAGGTAAGGCGTGCGAACAGCCAAAGCACGTACTCCACGACGGGTTTGGAACCGGCTGGAAGATAGGATGCCACGAACCAGGGGAGTTGATGGGCGGTGATCGTCGCAGGGATATGCGCGCGGCTTGCATACTTGAGCGCGAGCAATCCCATTTGGACCGGCTCGTGCGCGTGGAGGAGGTCGGGCTGGAACTGTGCCAATACCCTCATCGTCCTCTGTTGCGGGAATGATAAGAAACGCTGCCCGACCCGGAGCGGGTTCTTGAAGGAAGACAGACGCAAAACCGTGAGGCGATCCTTGTATGAATGATAAGGATATTCCCTGTCGCTGGCGGCAATGACGAGGACCTGGTGCCCGCGTTTTGCCATGCCTTCAGCAGTTTGTTGTGCCGAGAGCGCCGCACCGCTGATCATGGGCGGGTAGGATTGGGTCAGATAGGCAATCTTCATTTTGCTTCTTCCTGCGCGGTCTGCCGGACGAGATGATCGATCCTGTCCATCAGCCGACGCGTCAATTGGGGAACTTCGACCGGCTTTGTTGCCTGGTTGATTTCCTTCGTCAGCCACCAGGCTTTTCCGACGCGTCCGATGAATTGACCCCGGAACTGCCACCGCCCGCACTGGAATCTTTTTAACGGATCGCGAAGCGTTACCGTATCCCGTTTTGCCACATAAATGCCGATCGGGACGATGGGCGCACCTGTTGCCAGTGACATGCGCACCGCGCCGCTGCCGGCTTTGAATTCTTTATTGTCCGGGTTTAATTTCCCCTCCGGGAAGATCAGTATGCTCCTGCCCTCTGTAATCACCCGGCATGCCTGCTCGAAGGCTGCGCCTCGTTGTTCAGACCGGACAGGGATGTGACCAGCATGGGTGAGGATCCAGCCGATGAACGGCAGCCGGAACAAACTCTCCTGGGCAATGATGGTGACCTGTTCCATGAAAGCCAGCGGAAGTTGGATGCCATCCGAGGCGTTGGGATGGTTCGCCGTCAGGATCTTCGGACCGGGAGGAAGGTTTTCCAATCCGTATATGCGGTGGCGCAGACCGAATAAAGCCTTGTAGGTTTTCATGATCATTTTTTCGCACGCCGCGGCGAGATTCCTTTTCGAGCGGAATACATCGAATGCATGGTTGTAAAAGCCCCAGGCAACATATAAGACAGCCAGCGTTCCGGCAAACAGCAGCCAGAAGCCAATGGGAGGCCGAAGTTTGAACACGCCGATCAATGTCATCGCAATGGTGGAGAGTGACCTCCCCGCGACATTGGCGGCAAAAAACCGCCGGCTCGGGATTTTGCCCAACCCTGCCACGTAGCACATCACATCGCTAGGCAGAAAGGGCAGGACGAAGGTGAAGAAATAAAATGTTGGCCCGCGATTGCCAGCCAGTTGATCCCACCGTTCGACGACGGCTGGCGAGGCAAGACGGTAGATCAGTGGGCGTCCATATTTGCGCGCCGACCAGAAAGCGATCTCGCTCCCCAGGATGGCGCTGGCAGCGACGACGAGGATGGTCGTCTTTGCGCCGTAGATATAACCGCTTGCCACGACCAATGCATGACCGGGGATAAATGCAACGAAGACCTGCGCCAGCACAAGCAGGAAGAGGACCATTGGTCCAATTGCGCCATAGCCTTGAATATACGTGGCAATGGCTTGCCAATCGCTCATTGCGCGTATCGCCCTGGCGAGAGGGACGCGATAGTGCCATGTAGCCAGCAGACCGGCGAGGATCAGCAATATGCGCAACGATTTCAAGGCGGGAAGAATCGCAAGGGATTTCATTTTCATCTCCATCATGCATGCACCATTTTGGCTCATGCGCTCATGCACATGAATGCCTCAACCGTATTGTGAAACTCCCGATTCAATTCCTCATAGGTGAATGGTCTGGGCGGCTGATGAAACGGATAGGTGAGTCGTACTGCATTCACGCGTTCGAAGTGTTCATTCAAAATGGTCAGTGTGGTATCGAAGCGCAGGAGCGGGTCGTGGATGGACATGGCGAAGTAACAGGGGGTCTGGTATTTGTGCGACTCCACATCGAATTCCGTGGTCAGGATCTCATTGATCTGGGCGTTCAACACGGAGATCGTGCTGGCTCTGGTGCGCGGCAGTTTCTTCTCGAGCAGCAGGGTGTCTTCGAGGTGCCCGATCTTTTGGAGCGCTTTCACGGTCATGGAAACTGTACGCGGGTTGTGGATCAACCGGACGAAGCGCGCCTGGATCCCCGGATGGCTGAGGAGTTGATTCGATTTGTAGAGCAGAGCCAGCCTCAGGCTTGAGAAGGGAAGCGCACGATGGTCAAGGCAGGGAGCGATCAGGATCATGCGGTCGATGCGATGGGAGAGAAGTTTGAAGGTCCGCATCGCCAGAATGCCGCCGAATGAAAAGCCCATCAGGTTGAATCTTTTGTGTCCCAGGTGGTCGGCGAGCTGTCCCACGAGTTCGGCAACCTTCTGGCTGGAGAATCCTCCCCGAAACGGTTCCGATCTTCCATGGCCGGGCAGTTCAAAGAAATACACATGGAACCACTGCGCCATGAATTGCGCCAGCGTGCACCAGTTCTCCAGTTCGGAGATGGTGGCGGGCACCATGATGAGCGGTTCGCCCCTGCCGGTTTCCATCACATGCAGGTGGGAATGCGGCAGGTCAATGAAACGGGTTTTATAGGGTGTGGGCAGCGGGCTGAACATGGCATTCTCCTTTTCATCCCCACTATCGCGTTTTCAAACTGCCAAATCCAGAGAATGGACTGCCAAAAAACGCCAATATAAAAATTTCGACCCCAAAGATTTATCTCTGGGGTCGAAGCCATGGGACCTTGGTACTACGATACCTTTTCCATCTCAGCCAACGCTTTTGCCAGTGAGCGGATGGCGGCGCGGCGGGTGCGGTTGAATGTCCCTTCGGAAATGTAGAGCCTGCTCATGATGTCGCGGTTTTGGGTCTCTTTTGCGTATGCGTCGTGCAGGATGATGTATGCGAACCATTCACGCGGAATGGGTTCCTTCGGCGTGTCACCGGCTGGGCGAAGCTTTTCCAGCGCGGTCAAAAGGAGGTTGTGGACTTCCCTGCCTAGATCCAGGTGTGTCAAGGCGCCTGCGGATAATTGATGTTTGACCTGTTCGAGGTTGGCAAGCGGGCTGTCCCCCAAATACGAATAATCGTGCATGTTGCGCAGGGCATCCTCCACTGCCCTTGTGGGGATCAATTCGATTCCGGTATCCAGGGTTGGCTGTTGGGTTTGGGCGAGTTCCGAAAGGCGTGAGAGGAATTCCGTTTCGTGCTGGATGACGTGCAGGACATTGGAAACCTGGTCACTGAGTTCCAGCAGGTTGTCAATATCGTGTTGCGAATATCGAAGTCCGTTGTCGGGTTGTCCCAGAATCAATACACCGATCTGACCGCCTCCATCATAGAGGGGAATGAGCAAAGCGGCATCCTCCAGCGGCGGATCGAGTTGTCCCCGCTCAGGCTGGACCAAATCGTCGAACATCAATCGGGTGGAGGGGAGCGGGGCGTTTTCCCGGCTCCATCGATACGAGACCAGTTCCGATGTCGAATCTAATTCGAAGACAAGGATCAATCCGTATGCCGCCCGCACCGAAGCGCATAGCGATTGGAATGTCGACGAAAGGTTTTCCTTTAAAGCCTGCGGTTCTCTTGCAAAGGCGGCGAGTTTGCGCAGGCGGATGCGCAGTTCGCGGGTTTCACGATGAAGAAAAATGAGATCCAGCGCCTGCCGTCCCAGGTCAATCAACGAATGTGTGAAGATTGCAAGCACAACGATAAAGACCAGCGCCGCCGCCGGCACCCCGTAGATCAGCACCGAGACCCACCCGACCACAAGATAAAGCAAGGCGACAAGAAGGATGGCGATCCCGTTATAGGTGATGTCGCGTCCAAGCACGCGGCGCTCGACCAACGCACTGTAACGGGCTACGCCATATCCCATCAGCAGGACTGCCATCCCAAGCAGAATGGAAAGGAGCACACGCGGCAATGGAATGTCGAGGGCGTACGAGATAACGGATATTGGAGCACTCAACCCCGCGGTCAGCGTGGCGGCTGCCAGAATGTAAAGCTGGCGGCGCGGCATCATGGAGGGCGCGATCTTTGCCGAGCGCAGCAGGTTGATGAGGCTCATGATCGTGAAAAGGAACAGAAGCCCCATAAAGACCGAAAATAATTTTCCCTGCTGAAGTGTATTCAGGTAAAGAGGATCTCCCACACCCTCCGTGAACATCAAATTCGTATTTGCCATCACGTAGATTGCCGCGACGGCAATGGCATATCCGAGCGAAACGCGTGTCCAGCGCCAGGGATTCATGCGTCCGGGTCTCATGAGCATGGTGACATGATGCCAGAACATGATCGCCGGGGCAACCTGCCAGCCTTGCATCCAGCCGCCCCAGCCCGATTGGAACGAACCGGTTGGCCACATCCAAAACAGGGGAGTTAGCCAGTCTGGCAGAAAATGAGGCGAGGGAGGGGGGTTAAGCGCAAGCAAAACATTGAGAAACCACCCGGAGACAGAGAGCAATGTCAGCGCCGTAAGCCACGAGACCGGGCTGCGGGAACTGCGTGTCACGATGAAAATCCCCAACCAGATTGCCGCGATCAAGCACGCATAATTTATGGCGACCGTCAGAATATACAGACTGTCCATGCCGCTCCGTTCTTATTGATCACCCAACCCGCTCTAAAATGTAAATGACTCAAGGCGAATCAAAATGTTACCACCTCACCTTACACCAAACGTCCCGAAGGTTCCCGTGAATCAGGCCTGGGCTTTTGCCCAAACCTTTGGGGCGGTGCGTAACATCAGTTACTACTTTTCCATCAAAAGCCTTGCCAGCCCCCTGATCGCATTGCGGCGTGTACGATTGAAGGTCCCTTCGGAAATGTACAACCTCGCCATGATCTCGCGGTTTGGCACGCCTTCCACGTACGCGTCGTACAGCACCGCATGGTTATACCAGACGCGCGGCAAAGGTTCCGGCGGACGTTTCTCCGCGGGCTTCAACAATTCGATCGAGTCCATCAACAATTGTTGGAGTTGCCTGCCGCGTTCGATATGGGTTTTCCCGGTCAGATCCATTTTATCTGCGAGGGTGGATTGCCCCAAGGCGATCATATCCGGCAGATGACGCAGGGCATCCTCCACCATCCTGATAAATTCCTCATCAGGGTTGATGGAGATCGTATCCATGATCTGCCCGGCAATGGAATTCAATTCACTGGCATTTGCGCGCGACTGCGCCACCAACTGTCGTATCTGCTCGTTCTGGCCCGGCCGCAGATTGCGAAGCGAGACCATCGTCCCGACCTGATCGGCAACCTCCTCCAGCATTTCCAGATCGTCGCGAGGGTTTTCCAGCCTCGATCTCTGCTTCTCAATGGCGACGACCGCGACCTGGGTCTGTCCTTCAAATGAGGGAGCGATCCACTCGAGGTTGTGGAGTTGACCACCCTTGATCCGGGACAATTTATCGACCATCACCAAATCGGCGGATATGCGGCTCTCCAGCGGGACCGACTGCCTGGTCGCGGCCACGAGGAACTCATCCCCGCTCCGGATGGCGATCATCCCGCTGTTGATGTTGAGCGTGCGGCACAAGAGATCGAGCACCTCCTGCAAACGCACACGGAATGCATTTTCATCCACGCTTTCCAACTGGCGGAGTTGTTTGCGAAATGCGCCTTCCCTGCGCATCCGAAGGCGTTCCAAAAATTCACGCGTCAGGTCATAGGCACCAACCGTGATTATGATAAAGCCTGTCACTGCGGCAAGGTTTTCCACGGGAATGCCAAACCGCAGGGCAAAAAAGAGCGTGACAGCTACAAGCCCCAGAGTGGAAAGGGTGGTCAGGGGAAAATCCTGAAAGGTGGTGCGCCGTTCGGTCAATGTCTGATGGCGCGCAACGGAAAGTCCCAGCACGAACACACCGCAGAATGCCAGTGCATCCTGAATGAGGCGCGGCGTTGGGGTCTTGCTGCCGAGCGAAAACACTCCATAAACGACCGATATCACCGGGAAGATCGAAGCAACCAGAAAATATTTACCGCGCGAAGTTAATCCAATGCGGTCATCGATCAAAAGGTTGAGCATGATGCCGAAGGAAACAATGAATTGATAGGCGCCGTAAGCCCGATATGCCCAGCCGGGACTCATATGCGCCACGTAAAGCGCATTGCCCGCCTCGTTCAGGAACGTATTGGGTTGAAGGAGTAATACCGTGGAAGCCGCGCCGAGGGCATAGATTCCCCACTCAAAGATACGGTAGCGTTTTTGGCTGTGATTGGGCATCATATGGAAGGTCACGTTGTACCAGCCGCCCAATACGATCACGAGCAGAACGGCGCGTATCGCCGCGCTGCCGGAAACCTGTACGAAAATGTTGTTGTATGCGCCAAAGAAAAAACCTGCCAGCGCAAGCAGTACAATGACCACGCGCAGAGTCATGATCCTTGGGAATCCCCTGGCGAAAAGATAGAAGCCCATCCAGAGCGTGGTTGCCATGGCAAAAAGTGAAACCGCCATTGTCGCTCGAAGTAACATAAACTTCCGCCTTTCAGTTATGCCAATGAACGAGGCCCAGCAAACGCTTGTAAAAATGAGAACACCTGATACCCCAGGGTGTTCCTGTCAGTTTTCATCTGACGAGGTCTGGTATTTTCTCCCGGAATGGACGGTTAATAATTCACACCAGCCAATGCTCCCTGCGGATCGATGACAGCCTGCAACTGGTCATACGGCACAGTGACGACCTGCGGTCCCGCCGCGCCCGGCGCGACCTGATAGGTATCGAACGTGATCATCAAGCCTTGCGGGGTGATGTTCCAGTTGCGGTAGTTTTCCGGGGTGGGGTCCGCGCCGGTTGTGAATGCGCCATCGAAGAACGGTTGTTTGCCGAGTTCCGTGATGCAGTAATTCGAGATGGCTTCCAGGTAATCTGAATTTGGGAGGAAGAGGTCGCCCAGCCCCAGTTCCCTGCCCTGACCGAGATCGTAGTTGACCGTGTGACTGAAGTCGCCGGGATGCGCCGCGCCGTTGGTGTAGAAGTTATGGACGAATTTGATGCTCCAGATGTCGTCGTACTGTGAAATCAATGTGTAGGTGACTTCCAGATAACTGCTGGTTGTGACCTCGACGACCGGGGCATTCGTGAATTCCTGTTGGAAGGCTGTGATCTCATTCTGGACAAGGTCATTCAATCTCTGGTTGAACGACTGCACGCGCGGGTCGTCACTGCCGGTCAGTTGCGGGATCTGTGCGGTGATGGTGAACACGGGGTCCTGATTCGACTCGATATACGGCTGTGACACCAGCGTCACCTGCTGGCTGATGAGCGGGGCGGATGTTGCCGTGGGCGGTTCCGTTGGAGGGACATTCGTCGGTGTTGGGTAACCGACGGTAAAGGTCGCATTGCAGGCCAATAAAAACAAAACGGTTAAACCAACCAGGATCGATTTTCGATAAACGATATTCATACGCTATTTTCCTCTCGAGAGTTCTCATTTATAGAACGCATCGAGAAAAGAGAATGTTTCATTCAGTTAATTTTCGCAAAGGAGTTTCAAAATCTCCAGCGTCTCCTGCTTGCCGCCGTAGCCGTTTTCGCCGCCAGGACCCACGCAGGAGGGACAGCCGTCCTCGCACGCACATTCGCCGACCAGTTCAACCGCGCGCGCGATCAGTTCCGCGTGCATCTCGAAGAGTTTTTCGCTGAAGCCGATCCCCGCCGGGACGGAATCGTATAAAACAACAGTGGGTCCGCCGAAGGTTTTATTTTCGACCGGTTCGATGTGCGTGCCCAGATCGCCGGCATCGCACATCAAGAACAGAGGCGCAAGATTGCCAAGCACATACGCCAGCCCGGCGAGTCCGCTGCGCATGCGGACGTTCTCCTCCACTTTTTTGTGGCAGGATGGACAGAGCGTTGTCAGATTTTCGAGTCGGTTTGCTTCCTCCCTGATTGTGAACGCCCGAAATGGAACTTTGTGGTGAACTTCATGTTGGCGCCCTGACTCAACTGCTCCACAAACCTGACAAGTATATTTATCCCTTACACGAACTTTTTCGCGGATGTTTTTCCAGTCGGGACCGTAATCGTTCGGGTCGTTGGTCCAGGCTCCGGCTTCGCGCAGACGCGTCACTGTCTCTTCGGAAAGGGAGATCCAATAGCCGGTCGTCTGCAGATCGGTGGGGGGCAGGTCCAGCGGCTCCTCCCCAAGATTCTCGTGCGTGTACCAGCGGCGTTTGCGAAATCCGGTGACCTGTGTAGTGACCTGCAGTTCGCCCCATGCCTTGTCCGCGCTTCGACTTCGTTCGCTATCGCTCACTCCGCTCAGCGCGACAGTTGTGCCGCGCAACGGCTCGGTGTAGTAATCGCTTGCGATGGGCTTGAGACGGGCGATGTGGTCTTCGAGATCCAGATCCTGCACGATGTATTGCTGGGCTTCGTGCAGGTAGATCGCACCGGGATGCACCATCCACAATGCGCTTTCGCCGTCCACGGTTCCAATGGTCAATGGTCTATCGTCGAGGGTCGTCTGCAACACAACGCCCTGTGGCGATGCCGAACGCAACGAGATGTTCGCGGCGGGATATTGATCCGCCATCCAGAAGAATTTTTCGTTCGAAAGATGCGCTTCGTTATTCTCGACCAAAAACTGCAAATACTCTTCGACCGTCTCTGCCGAGATGCCGCCGAAGCCTTCGCCTTTTTGGAACGGCAGTTCGAACATCGCGCAGCGCAAATGTTCGAGCAATATCAACAGATGATCGGGATTGATCAATGCCTGTTCGGGGGAACGCTCGAAGAAATACTCGGGATGATGGGCGAGGAACTGGTCGATGGGATTGGCGGATGCGACCATCAGCGCCGCGGCAGATTCGAGCCCGCGTCCCGCCCGACCCGCCTGCTGTCTCGCTGAAGCGACGGTTCCCGGATAGCCGACGAGGATCGCCGCACCCAGCCCGCCGATATCGATGCCCAGTTCCAGCGCGTTGGTGGCAACGACGGTTTTGATCGTGCCATCGCGCAGTCCCTTTTCGATCTCTCTTCGTTGGGTCGGCAAGTACCCACTGCGATACCCGCGCACAAACGATCGGGGATTTGGCAATTTTTCGTAGGGAATTAACGGCGCTTCAATACTGGAGTCTGAAGTCAGCTCGCCCTGTAAATAACTAAGGATGATCTCAACACTTCTTCTGGAGCGCGCAAACACCACTGATTGCACGTTGCTGTTGACCAATTCCCTTGCCAGCCGCACACTTTCGAGCAACGATGATCTTCGCAAGCCAAGTGCTTTATCGGTCAGCGGCGGATTGTAGATGATGAAGTGACGCGGTCCGCGGGCGGAACCGTCGTTATCGATCAAATGGACGGGCTGCTCGACAAGTTTCTCGGCGAGTCCCTGCGGGTTGCCGATGGTGGCAGATGCCAGGATGAATTGCGGATTTGCGCCGTAGAAATTCGCCACGCGTTTGAGCCTGCGGATCACATTCGCCACATGCGAACCGAAGACGCCGCGGTAGGTGTGCGTCTCATCGATCACGACGAATTTGAGATTGCTGAATAAATCCAGCCAGTTGGTGTGGTGCGGCAGGATGCCCGTGTGCAGCATATCGGGATTGGTCAATATAATGCGCGCGTTCCTGCGAATGGCAGAACGGTCCTTTTGCGGGGTGTCGCCATCGTAAATGGCATGTGTCAGGCTCCAGGTTTCAAGTTTCAGGTTGGAAAGTCCTGAGAGTTGATCCTGCGCAAGTGCCTTGGTAGGGAAGAGGTACAGCGCGCGCGAGTTGGGCTTTGTAAGGAGTTCTGAGATGACCGGCAGGTTATAGGCAAGTGTTTTCCCCGAGGCTGTGCCTGTGGAGAGGATGATGTTTTCGCGGTTGTGCGAATGTATCCATGCTTCGAGTTGATGGGAGTAAAGGGAATGGATCCCGGATGCGATCAGGGTCTGTATAACGGGGGCAGGCAGATCGTCCGGGAAGGGATGCGTTTGTGCGGGGCGCGAGGGGAGCGTCTCCCAGGCGACAAGATTGGGCGCGGTGTCCGGGTCACGTTTCCAGAAATCCAAAACAGAAGCGAGGGGCATGAGGTGTATTTTATTGCATTTGTGTCTGATTTGCCCTATACTTCTTAATGACCCCAAAGGAGAGCGATGATGGAGAACCAGACACTGGCGGAAAGCAAAAGACGTGTTCAGGAAAATTTACATCGATATCGGTCCCTTCCGGAATATATCCTGGATTGGGTGGGAGCGATGCTCGAGCGGATCTTAAATCCGTCGGCGGCGAAAGCCCGGGGAAAATTCATGCCGCCTGATGCATCGGAACAGGAGGATGAAGGCTTTCCCTCGTATTGGTTGAATGGCGCTTTGATCGCCCTTGTCACTTTTGGGGTCGGACGGTTGACCCTTTTCCTGCAGAACTATTCGCCGGGCCCGGAAGAGACAAGGTTGATGTTATGGACGGCGTTCACCGGCGCGCTGGCATTGATCGCCAACAAAGTTAATATCCGTGCGTTTTTGAATACGTTCCGCGAAGCTTCGCTGGACAAAATGATAAAAAGCACGGATGTGGATCATCTGGGGCACTGGCTCGATATTAACTTTGGGATTTGGAAACCGCTGCTCTCGGGCGTGATCGTTGGGCCGTTTTTGGCGTGGCTGTTGTATGACAGTTGGCTCAAGAACCCGGAGATCGCGGCCTTGGGTTTGGATTTCCAAGCCGGTGTTTTCATAACGATCGTTCTGGCGTCCATTCAATCGGTGTGGGTTGGATATTATCTTTATCCGTTCTACGTTGCCTTTCCATCGCGTTTGAACCGATATGAGTTCGATCTTTACACCACCGATCCGAGCAGTTCCGAAGTGGTTGGCAGGCTCTCGCGTCTGCTCACCTTTATCCTCTATGTCACACTTGGTTTTATCGTCCAATTGACGGTTGGTTTGACCGTCTTGAATGTGTTGAGCGAACAAACCCCTTTGGCCGGTTTTGTCTTTTCGATCTTTGTCTGGTTTCCCACCGTGATCTTGTATGCGGCCGGGCAATACCATCTTTCGGATGTGATCTCGCGCGCAAAGTGGAGGATGTTGAATGAGGTGCAAGCCAAGATCGAGTCATTGTATTCGGAGGAGGAGATCCCCAGCAGGGAAAGACTGGACCGCCTCGAAAAGCTTATGGACTACCATGACCGCATCAAGGCGACGCCCAATTCTGCCCTCAACTTTCGGGCTTCGCTCAATTTCCTGAACTCTTTGCTCCTGCCCGTGTTGGCGTTTGTGCTTGCCAATCTTGATATAGTAAATAAATTGTTGGGGAATTCTTCTGCAACCGCCCCATGAACGTTTTCATGTGGCGAGTCCCGGTTCTCGTTGCAACATGCGGAGCGCCAGCGCGCCCACTCCCAGTGGAAACCAGAAGGTGATGCCGCGGTAGGCGAGCGTGATGATGACCGCCTCACTCCAGGGGATGCGCAGGGATGATAAAGCGAGCGGCATGATGCCTTCCACGATTCCGATGCCGGAGGGTGTGGGGGATACGATGAGAAAGAGGTACGAAATGGCAAACCCGCCGATGATGGTACCGGCGGAAAACGGGACCTGAAAGGAAAGGAAACAGGCCATAAGGACGCCGATCATGAGGGCTTTGTTCGCAAAGGCATATAACAGCGGCTTGACCAGACTATAGGGCCGTTCAGGCAGGGACTTGAGGTCTGCCGCCATTTCGTGGGCGAACTTGTGGGCGCGGTGTTCGCTGAGATAATCGCGGTGGATGAACGGCTTTGCGATGCGGTTGATGAGGCGCGCCATCCGGGCAAGGGCGTTACCCAGCGCGTCCGCAGATTTGGAACCGAGGTAAAGCAGAAATCCCAGGGCGGCGGCGATCGCGAACATGACCACCGAAGCGGCGATCTCGGTCGGGTCGAGGTCGTTGCGGCGGATCAGCACGATCAACCCGAGCGTGAGCACCACGAGAAAGGCGATGTAATCGAGGAAAATGTATAACATGCCGGCAATGGTCGCCTTGCCCGGGGAGTGCCCGGCGCGGTTTGCGTTGCTGATAAAAACTGCCATGCCGCCCATGCCAGCGCTGGGAGCCACGGTGTTGATGAAGTTCGCAGCGATCGCCATGAGGGACATTTTGTAGGCGGTGCCATCCAGACCGAGCAGGCGGTACAGTGAAAGATACGTCAGACCCGCCACAAGGAACCAGCCGCATTGGATCAGGATGGCCAGGACCACGAACCAAAAATTACCTTTTTGGAGGGTCGCGAGGATGATCTCGATCTCGCCAAAACTTAAATAAACAAATGCCGCGCCGAGAAAAAGGACAAAGATGAACAGGAATTTCCTCATTTGGAAGGATTATACACAAACACCCGCGGGAAACCCGCGGGTGTTTGAAAGCGACAATTCTTCGGCTGTGTCGCGCTTCTGTCGTGACCTGAGGATCAATCCCTGCGCCTGCCGCCGAGTCCGCCGACCAGGAAGACGTAATAAAGCAACTGCAATACGGCAGTGATGAGTCCCGCCACGTAGGTCAACGCGGCGGCGTTCAGTACCTGGTTGACGCCGCGTATCTCCTCCTCGGTGCGAATGATGCCGGTCTGCGCAAGCAGTTGTTTCGCCCGCGCTGAGGCGTTGAATTCCACGGGCAGGGTTGCCAGTGCGAAGACCGCTCCGCCAGCGAAGAAGAGGACACCCAGCCAGGCGATGGTAATCCCGAGGTTGCTGGCGCGCAGGAGCAATCCGACCATGATGAGGATCCAGCCGAGGTTGGAGCCGATGTTGACCATGGGGACCAATGCGGCGCGGAACTTCAATGGGAAGTATTCCTCGGAGTCCTGCATGGCATGTCCAAGTTCATGGGCGGCGATGGCAACGGCAGCGACCGACGGACTGTTCGAAACGCCGTTGGACAGATACAACGTCTTGTTGCGCGGATCATAGTGATCGGTGAGCTGTCCTCCCACACCCTGGACCTGCACTCCATAGAGACTGCCGGTGGACAGCAGCCTTTGGGCCGCCTGAGAACCGGTCAGCCCGCTGGAGGCGCGCACCTGACTCCACTTGCTGTAGGCATGACGCACATACCATGAGGTGATGCCCATCAGGATGAAGGCGGGGATCATGAAAATGAGATAGACGGGATCAAAGAAAAACATTTTGTTCTCCTGGTTTGCTGCCTGAATTATATACGTTAACGCGGATTCGGCGTTGCCGTAGCAGGGATCGGTTGCGAAGTTGGGATGGCCGTATTGTTTAGAAGGGCGTTCAACGTTTGCACTGCCGCATCCAGTTGGGGGTCGAGGTTGTTATCGAAATCTTCCTGCGTGATTTCAACATAGACATCGGGCGTGAGTCCGGTGTCCTGGATGAGCCGTTTTTCAGGGGTCAGCCATTCGGCGCTGGTGATGGCAACGGCGCCGCCATCCGAAAGCATGTTCACGCTTTGTACGGAGCCTTTGCCGAATGTGATGGTGCCGACCAGTTTGGCGCGGCCATAATCCTGAAGGGCACCTGCCACGATCTCGGATGCGGAAGCGCTCCCTTCATTGACAAGCACCACCATCGGGATCTTTGTGGCAACTCCAATGCCGGTTGAACGATTCTCCTGCAGGCTCCCGTCGCCATATTTTTCATAGACCACAATCGTATCATCCGGTAAAAACTCGGATGCCACTGCGATCCCCTGATCGAGATACCCACCGCCGTTGTAGCGCAGGTCCAGGATCAGGCCATTCGGGTTCTGCGCAAGAAGTTCTTCAAGCGCCTTGCGCAACTCGGAATCGGCCGTATCGCCAAAGGTGTTCAAGCGGACGTAGGCGATCCCATCCTCCCTCATCTCTGATTCGACCAATGGGGTGGTGATCTTGCCTCGCGTGATGACCACGTCAAACGGTGGTTCGCCATTGCGCCTGATCGTCAATGTGACCTCGGTGCCGGCGGGACCAAGCACTTTCTGGCGCGCCTCCTCCGGCTGGACACCGGTCATGTCCTCGCCGTCGATGGCAATGACAATATCGTCGGGTCGGAGGCCCGCCCTGGCGGCAGGCGAATCCTTGATGGGGCTGATGATGGTCAGATACTCGCCGCCGGTGTCAACATAAGCGCCGATCCCTTCGTAATCCCTGCCATTCAAATGGTCGTTGGTGATCTGCAACTGTTCGGCGTTGTTGTAATAGTTGAGACCGAAGTCGAGGGTCTGCAACATGCCGTTGATGGCGCCCTGCATGAGTTTGACATCATCCACGGGCTGGGATACGTATTGCGAATGGATCAGGTTCCATGTCTGCCAGAACGGGGAAAAGAGGGTCTGCAGTTCCTTCGGGGTTGTGGCATTTTGTTCGCTGGATGGCGCGGCCGGGGTCAGCGGGTGGACGAACGTCACTTCGGGGTGCGGGCTGTCACTGAACCCCGGGAACATGCCGGTTTGGGCGAGCGCATGCCGTGTAACGAAGCCGCCCGCGAAGGAGCCCGTCAGCAGGATGAGCATGACAAACACGCCCAAAATAATTTTCGCTGTCTTATTCACAAATACCTCCAAAATGCCAGCCATCCGTGCAGGGTGACCGATCTTGCAATAAGATACTATGGCGTGATTAATTTACGCTGAATTTCTGAATTGGTTTTGTATGAGGTGTGTAAGAACGGCGCCGCCTCATTCCTTTTTGTTCTTCCCCTCCAGGTCCTCCATCTTTTGGCGCAGCTCTTCCATGGATTTGCTCGACGCGTTTTCCCTGGTGTTGCCGAGCGATTTGCGCAATGCCTCCATCCAGTTCGATTTCCCGCCCTTTGCCGCGCCGCGTACGATGCCGTACATCATGATGTTCGCGCCGACGATGAGAAGGATGAAGATCAGGGCGCCGATCAATGCACGATCTGATTCCATTTGTTCTCCTGTTTCCTAGTCACCCAAGAGGATCGGCAGGTGATTCCAATCCTTGAACACGCCGCTGGCATCCGGGGTGGGTTCCTCGGTCCCGTACAGGATGCTCGCCATGCCAGCCTCCAGCGCGGCGCGCGTGGTATGCGGCAGATCATCGATCATCACGCATTTGCGCGGGTCGGGTTCGTCGGCGAGTTCCTGGGCGATGGCAAAGGATTCGGGCATCGGCTTGCAATAGGGCGACATTTCATTGATGTCGATGATGGTCTCGAACAGGTCATCGAGCTGGAGGGCGGCGAGGACGCGTCGGGCGTGGTTGACGTCTGCGTTTGTAAAGATCAGGTTGCGGGTCGGGAGCGAAGCGATGATCTCGCGTTGACGCGGGTCAGGGATCAGGTAATCCTGCAGGGGCAGGTCATGCACGTAAGCCAGATAGTCCTGGGCATCCACATCGTGACGCGCCTGCAAGCCGCGCAGGGTGGTGCCGTACATTTTGAAATATTGCTCGCGCAAAACCGGGACCTCCGTTTCAGGAATGCCCATGCGTTCGCTCATGTAGAGGTTCATGCGTTCCTTGATCGCATGCCACAAACCTGTGGAGTTGGGATAGAGCGTGTCATCGAGATCGAAGAAGAGAGTCGTAAATCGCATGGGGCGATTATATATTACCTGCGCACTTTTCGATGCGGAATTATGGCGGGTATAATCGTCCCATGCCCATCCGTTTGCTTGCCCCCGAAGTCGCCTCGCAGATCGCCGCGGGCGAAGTGATCGAGCGACCTGCCTCGGTTGTGAAGGAACTGTTGGAGAATTCGCTGGATGCCGGCGCGCGCGCAGTCACGATCCTCATCGAGGAGGCGGGGAGGAAGTTGATCGAAGTTGCGGACGACGGATCGGGCATCTCCTCTGCCGAACTGGAACTGGCGGTCTCGCGTCACGCGACCTCGAAGCTGGTCCGCTCCGATGATCTTTTTTCCATCTCCACGCTTGGATTCCGCGGCGAGGCGCTTGCCTCCATCGGGTCCGTTTCACGGATGACGATCACCTCGCGCGTGGAGAAGGAAAAGGAAGGCGCCCGCCTCAAGGTGGAAGGCGGCACGTCTGGCAGGCTGACCAAAGTGGGGACAACCGTCGGCACGACGGTGCGGGTCGAGGATCTGTTCTTCAACGTACCGGCGCGTTTGAAATTTTTGAAAATGGATGTGACCGAACGCAGGACGATCGATTCCCTGGTCACGCGTTACGCGCTGGCGTATCCCGATAAACGCTTCAAATTATCCGAGGGCAGGAACATCGCCTTGCAGACCTCAGGCGATGGCGACCGGCGCGCCATCCTTGCCGCGTTATACGGCGTGGATGTTGCGAAGCAGATGCTCGAAGTGATGGCGGAGGAGGAGGGACACCGATTGACCGGCTTCATCAGCCCCACTTCGTTGACGCGTTCGAATCGCAGGGAGATCACCTTCTTTATCAACGGTCGCTGGGTGCAGGAGGTTGCCCTCAATACCGCCTTACTGCAGGCGTATCACACCATGCTGATGGTGGGACGCTATCCGCTCACCGCGCTGTTCCTGGAGATGGACCCCAAGGATGTGGATGTGAACGTCCATCCTGCAAAGGCTGAGGTGCGGTTCCGGGAACAGGACAAGGTCTTTAGTTTTGTGCAACGTTCCGTGCGGAAGGCATTGCTGGCATATTCGCCTGTCCCCAATGTTGCGCCGAGTCTTTGGGGGACGACGCGGACAGTTCCATCTGAGGAAAGATCGTCTTCTGTGGGGCTGGATTGGACGATAGGACATGATGAGGTGATCGACCATGGATCGCAGACGATGGACAATGGAAAGATTGTCAATGGTCAATCGTCCGTGGTCAAAACGGGTCAGCAGTCGTTCGAGCGGATTCCGTTAATGCGGCTGATCGGTCAGATCGGGGCGACCTATCTCGTGGCGGAGGGTCCTGATGGGTTGTATCTGGTGGACCAACATGCGGCGCATGAGCGGGTGTTGTTCGAGAAACTCATGACCCAACATGAGATGAAGAACATCCCATCGCAGTCCCTGCTGACTCCCGTGGTTGTGACCCTGCCTCCCCAGTCGGCCAATGCATTGATCCCTCAATTACCCGTATTGAAACATTTCGGCTTCGACGTGGAAGAGTTTGGACCGAACACATTTCAGATTCGTGCGATGCCAACGTTGTTCAAGGGCGGTGATCCGTCCGGTGCGCTGCGCGCTTTGGTGGAGGATTTCGAGGAGGATGAAGCGCCTCTGCAGGACGAGATCGAATCCCGGCTGGCCGGGCGCGTCTGCAAACGGATGGCGGTCAAGGCGGGGCAGGCGCTTTCGAGTGAAGAACAACGCGCCCTGCTCACCGATCTTGAAGCCTGCGACTCGCCGCGCACCTGTCCGCATGGGAGGCCTACGATGATCCATTTATCGGTCGATATGCTCGAACGTCAATTTGGGAGGCGCGGTGCCCGCTGACAATGATCTTTCCGAAAGATATCAAAAGCTCCTCGAGGAATTTCAAACGACGGAAGCCGAACTGCAAAAGGTAAAACGCGCCCTCGAGATCAAGGAGATCGAGCTGAAGGCGGTCCTTGCGCAGGCGCATGAAGTTTCGAACACCGATGCATTGACCTTTCTCCCCAACCGCCGCAAGATCATCGTGGACCTGCAGGAGGAAGTGATCCGCTCGAACCGTTACAACACTCCACTTTCGATCTCCATACTGGATATCGATCACTTCAAAAAGGTCAACGATACCTACGGTCATACCACCGGCGACGAAACGCTCCGGAACGTCGCGGCGCGCCTGAGGGAGCAGATCCGCCACCCCGACACCATCGGACGTTACGGCGGCGAGGAGTTTTTGATCGTACTGCCGAACAGTGAGTTGAAGGCGGCGTCAGAACAGGCTTCCCGTCTGTGTCAGCGGGTGCGCGCCATGCAGGTGGAGGCGAACGAACATGTCCTGTCCGTGACCGTCAGCATTGGTGTGGCACAATACAGGATCGGGGAG
This sequence comes from Anaerolineales bacterium UBA5797, assembly GCA_002418205.1. Lineage (GTDB taxonomy): Bacteria > Chloroflexota > Anaerolineae > Anaerolineales > Villigracilaceae > Defluviilinea. The sequence continues at coordinate 67,180 of DIDP01000011.1, forward strand.
GAGAATTGGGACCAATTGCTCAACCGCGCCGACGCCGCGTTGTATCGGGCAAAGAACAATGGGCGCGACCGCTGGGTTGTTGCAGAGGATTGATCATGAACGCACTCTGGCTGGAAGAAAACAAGATTTCACTGCGCGACGTTCCCCGGCCGCGCAGGCAGAACGAAGCGTTGATCCGGGTCCGCAAGGCAGGGATTTGCAGTACCGACCTCGAACTGGTCAAGGGGTATTATCCCTACACGGGTGTTCTGGGGCATGAGTTCGTTGGCGAGGTCATCGAAGCGGATGACGCCGCATGGATCGGTCAACGCGTGGTGGGTGAGATCAACGCGGTCTGCAATGAATGTGAACAGTGCCTGAACCGAAGACCAACACATTGCGAGAATCGAACAGTCCTTGGGATTGTTAACCGCGACGGTGTCTTTGCCGAATTCACGACACTGCCGCTTGCCAACCTGCACCGCGTCCCCGCTTCCGTGCCGGACGAGATGGCTGTCTTCACAGAACCCCTCGCCGCGGCGCTCGAGATCCAACAGCAGGTGCAGATCCGTCCCACCGACCGCGTATTGCTGATCGGCGCGGGGCGGCTCGGTCAACTCATCGCCCAGACCCTGGCGCTCACCGGCTGTGACCTGCGCGTGGTGGCGCGGCACAAACATCAACAGGACCTGTTGACGAAGCGCGGGATCAGGATCCTCTCCGAAGAGGCGATTCAGCCCTGGAGGTGGGATATTGTGGTGGAAGCGACCGGGTCGCCGGGCGGCTTTTCTTTAGCGAGACAGGCCATTCGTCCGCGTGGAACGCTGGTGCTTAAGTCCACTTATAAAGGTGAGATGAGCGTCAATTTTTCATCCATTGTCGTGGATGAGATCAATATCGTCGGTTCGCGCTGTGGTCCCTTTGAGCCGGCTTTGCGTCTGATGGAATCCGGGCAGGTGGACCCGACCGTTTTGATTAATTCGGAATTTTCGCTGGGCGAGGCGTTAAAAGCATTCGAGCACGCCGCTGAAACCGGCGTGCTCAAGGTGTTGGTAAGACCATAGTGCAATTGCGAGATGGCTCGCAGTGACGGTTAACCGTGCGGCAAAGTGCGTGCGGCGCGCGGCAGGTATAGGGTGAAGGATGTCCCCACACTGATCTTGCTTTTGACCTCGATGCGGCCGTTGTGTCCCTGGATGATCTGTTTGCAGATCGAAAGTCCCAGCCCCGTGCCGGTGGCTTTGCCTTCGTGCTCGCGCACGCGATAGAACTTCTCGAACAGATGGGGGAGCGAATCTTCCGGAATACCCATGCCCGTATCCTGAACGCTGATGGAAATCTCCGTATCCGAAAAGTTGCCGGTGATGATCACGGAACCGTTCGGGCGGTTGTACTTGATGGCGTTGCTCAACAGATTGAGCAGAACCTGTTTGATCTTGTCGCGGTCGGCTTCGAGGAGGGGAATGTCATGAGGCACATCCACGCGGATTTGAACGTTCGTTTCATGCGCCTTCGACATCATCACATCCCGGCATTCATAGATCAGGTCCGCGGTGCTGAAGCGCGCCTTGCGGAATTGCACGCGGCCCGATTCCAATCTTGCAAGATCGAGGAACGAGGAGGCGAGGGAGTTCAGGCGCAGGGTCTCGTTGTGGATATTGTTGACGATCTGGTCGCGTTGTTCGCGTGACATTTCAGGGCGGAGCAGCAGATAGGTGGCTGTGCTCAAGGAGGCGAGCGGCGTGCGCAATTCATGGACGAACTCCGCGATCAGGTCCGATTGCTGGAACAGGCGTGCGTTCTCTATCGCCACCGCCGCCTGTGCGCCCACCACCGTCAGCATGGATTCATCGGGGTCGGTGAATTTGCCGCGTTTCTTGTTGATCACCTCCAGCACACCGACGACCTTGTTCTTCGTGATCAATGGAATGCCGAGCAAAGACTTCGTGGAGTAGCCGATGGTCTGTTCCACATCGCCGAAGAAGCGCGAGTCCTTGTGGGCATCGTCGATGCGCACCGATTGGCGGTTCGTGACGATCCAGCCGGCGATGCTTTTGTCGAGCGGCACCACGAGTCCGCGCATGGTGGGTTCGTCAATATTGGTGGCAACCTGAAAGTAGAGCTGCCGCGCCGTGTCGTCATACAGCAGGATGGAGGCGGCTTCGGCATGGGTCATGTCCGCCGCGGCGCGGACGATGTCATCCAGCAGGGTGTCAAGGTCGAGCGTGGATGCCAGGTCGCGGGCGATTTCGATCAGACGCAGATAACTATCGAGGGTTTGGGTTTTGATCTCAGCCATGGAGCGCTCGTTTTGCTATGTCTGGTAGTATGGTGGCGACATCGTCCATGATGACGACATCCGCCCTGACGTTGAGGTACGTTGGTGTGTTGTTGAGGATGATCAAATGTGCACCGCGGTCAAGCGCCTGCATGGGCAGTCCCGCAACAGGCAGGACCTCGAGGGAGGAGCCGGCGACCAGCATCAGGTCACATTGACGCGCCGCGCTTTGCGATTCGAACCAGGCCGCCTGCGGCAACTGCTCCCCGAACAGGATCACGTCCGGTTTTAGGATCCCATTGCAACTGGGACAGGTGGGAATGCTCCCATTCTCAATAAAAGCACTTATATAGGAGGTTGATTCAAATTGCCTGAAACAACTTGTGCACGAGAGGGTCTTCATTGTCCCGTGCATTTCGATCACATGCCGCGACCCCGCCTTCTGGTGCAGGCCGTCGATGTTCTGGGTCACGATGGTTTGTGCAATGCCTGCCCGCTCCAGTTCTGCCAGAGCCTCGTGGGCGGGGTTGGGTCTGGCGTTGAAGATCTGACCCGCCAATGGTCGAAACCAGTTAAAGAACCTTTCGGGATGTGTGCGAAACGTGTTGAGCGATGCAACTTCCATCGGCTCATCGCGGGACCATAAACCTGATCCCTCGGAACGGAAGTCCGGTATGCCTGAGGGTGTGGATATGCCTGCTCCGGTCAGCACGACCACGCGCTTGGATTGGCGGAACAACTGGGCCGCGTCATCGAGCGCAGTCGGTGTTGTGCCGGAGGGCAGCGTCATCTTGGCAGCGCCTCACGCTCGGTGATGAACTCCACCAGTTTGCCGATCTGCCGCGTGGTGAGGCTTTCAGGCTGACATAGTATTGCCGGGGTCTGCATCCGGGTCGCCTGCACCATCAGTTCAGGCGCGGGGGTCAGGGTGCAGATGATCTCATGCTCCAGTTTGGTCTGCACCTGGCTGGATGGCAGTTGCGTATCCGAGCGGACCCGGTTGTTGAGCACAACGTGGATGTTGCGTCTATTGATGCCCATCGACGTAATATCTTCGATCAAAGCCTTGGTGTGGATAATGGTGTTGGGGACGCCCTCGAGCAGGATCAGGACCTCGTTACAGAGGGGCAGGAGTTTCATCGCAAAAGGTTGGATGCCCACGCCGAGATCGAGGACCGTAAAACGAGCCAGCCCCGATAATCTTTTGCCCACGGCTTCATAGTTCGAGACCTGGTTGATCAGGTTCATATCGCGCGGGCGGTCGGAGGAAAGCAATAATTTCAATCCCGATCCGTGGTGTGTCAATGATTCGCGCACCTTTTCCCGCGTCACATCAGCAAGTTTGCTCAGCCCGAGGAGGTCGACCAATCCCTTTGTGTGAGAGGCGCCTAGTTCAAGCGCCAGCGCGCCCTGACCGGGAAGCAGTTCAGCCACGATGACTTCGCTCTTTGTTTTGGCGTGCAACCCCGCCGCCAGGTTGACCGCGAGCGTGGTGACGCCCAGTCCGCCGCGCGCGCCAAGGATGCCGATCATGTATCCGCGGGTCTCCTCGAGAGAGGATGAAACATCCTTCTTCTCGCCAATGCGCGATAACAGGGTCTTTACGCGTGCCTGAAGTTCCGAGGGATGGGTGGGTTTCGTTAAATAATCGTTGGCGCCCACTTCAAAACCGGCGACCTTGTCGTCAAGCTGGGTCTTGGCGGTGAACATCAAAATGGGAGTTTCAGCAGTGGACGGGTTCTGCCTCAGGCGGCGCGTTACCTCATAACCGTCCATGTCCGGCATCATCACATCGAGCAGGATCAGGTCCGGGTCTTCCTCGTACGCTTTATCCAGCCCTTGCTGACCGTTGGTCGCGGCGCTGATCTGATAGCCCTGACGCTGGAGCATCAAACCCACAAGCCGTAATGTGTCCAGGTCGTCGTCGATGATGAGGATTTTTTCGCTCATGATGGATTATTCCTTAAAATTTGTATGTCAACAGTCTAGCATAAAGCAGTCTGTAGAGCAAGATGGACCGCATTGCAACTATGCTATAATGAACAGGCAAGACGGGAAATCTCCCATGCGCCTGGGGATGACAGGCTTCGACGGGAGAGGCTGGTCCCGGAATGCGAGCCGAGAGGCGCCGAACTCGTAAACTCAGCGCAAACAATCAAGTGCCAACCGCACTTCCTACGCTGCCATGCCCCTCGCCGCCTAGTGTGACGAGATCATGACAGTCGGTCTCCATAGATGAGGCCGCGTCCGCCGGCACCGCTCTCCGCCGGGTGACGGACCGGGCGAGACAAAGGTGGAGTGCCGCGCATGACGCCGCTACATGCGCGAAAGACCAGCGGCTGGTCGCAGGGAGTTCCTGTCGGACGAGACCCCTGCGATGACGAACCTCGACCGACTACGCTCGTAGATTTCCGAGGGTCGAATCTTTCGGACCCGGGTTCAATTCCCGGCATCTCCACTAACGTACTGCCGTAAGGTGGTACGTTTTGCTATAGGAATCATATGAAAAAACTCCTCCTTGGATGCCTTATCCTCCTCGCCGCCTGCCAGCCAGCAACAGCGATCCAAACTCCCGAGCCTTCCTTCTTCCCGACCTCAACGCCTCCTCCCACGCCTGTGCCTGCCACCAACACCCCCGAACCGACTCCCACCCTCGAGCCATCCCCGACTCCGCTGCCGCGTTTCTTTACCAGCCAATTTGACTCATCCCTCGCGGGTTGGGTCATCCTGCAGGCGGGGAATGATTCTGTTCCCAATATCAACAATGACAATGGCGATCTGGTCATGCAGATGGACTCGCCATACACCTGGGTCTATGCCCTTTACGGTCCGGAGGATTATGCGGACGTTCGCATCGAGGCGCAGTTCGAGAACCGCGCCGGGAGTCCCTCCGCGATCGGACTGGTCTGTCGTTATAGTGATGAGGCTGGCTGGCTCGAATACAACATCTCCACCGACGGTACCTACAACGTGCTGTATGGAAGCTGGCTCTCGGTTGGCATTGCCGATTACCTTCCGGTGATTAGCGGTTCCTCCAAGGAGATCGGTCCCAGCGGCTCGGCGCAAAAGATCGGCATGACCTGTTCCGGCAATACGCTTCAACTATATATCAATGGAACCCTCGTCCGCAGTGTGGATGTGACCCGCTATGACCTTGCCGAAGGAAAGATTGGGCTTACCTCCTCATCGTTCGAGAACACTCCGGTCATTGCCGCGTTCGATTGGGTGACGGTCGGCGAGCCGTAATTTGCCGCCTCTGATCGGGGGATGAATGAAACAACGGCAAATCCAATCCTATTTAAACGTTCCGTTAACAGTATTCTTGCATTGGGTGGGTAAGATGTGACCATTGAATATTATGCAAGGAGTGTGTATCCATGGGTAAAATCATTGGTATTGACCTGGGCACGACCAACTCTGTGGTTGCTGTGATGGAAGGCGGACAACCGGCCGTCATTTCGACCGCGGAGGGAGGCAGACTCTGCCCCTCGGTCGTAGCCTTCAATAAAAACGGAGAACGACTCGTCGGTCAAACCGCGAAGCGGCAGGCGGTCGTCAACTCTGAGAATACAGTTTATTCCATCAAAAGATTTATCGGACGCCGCTTTGAAGAGACCGAGATCGAACAAAAGATGGTTTCCTATAATGTTGTGAAGGGACCGTCCGACGATGTGCGCGTCAATATCCCCGTTACAAACCGGGAATACTCCCCGCAGGAGATCAGCGCGATGGTGCTGGGCAAGTTGAAGTCCGATGCGGAGGCGTATCTGGGTCAGCCTGTCACGCAGGCGGTCATCACCGTCCCGGCGTATTTCAACGACAGCCAGAGGCAGGCCACCAAGGACGCCGGCAAGATCGCAGGTCTGGAGGTGATGCGCATCATCAACGAGCCGACCGCCTCCGCGCTGGCGTATGGTCTCGATAAGAAGAAGGATGAGACGATCCTCGTCTTCGACCTCGGTGGCGGTACGTTTGATGTTTCGATTCTCGAAGTGGGCGAGGGCGTGATCGAAGTCAAAGCCACGAACGGTGACACGCACCTCGGCGGCGATGACTGGGACCAGCGCATCGTCAACTGGGCGGCGGATGAGTTCAAGAAGGAGCAGGGCATCGATCTGCGTAACGACCGTCAGGCGTTGCAGCGCCTGCGCGAAGCCGCGGAGAAAGCCAAGATCGAACTCTCCTCAGTGATGGAGACGGAGATCAACCTGCCGTATATCACCGCCGATGCCAGCGGACCGAAACACATGCAGTTGAAGCTGACGCGCGCCAAATTCGAGCAAATGACCGAAGACCTGCTCGAGCGCTGCCGCAAACCGTTCGAGGCTGCGTTGAAGGATGCGGGCATGGATTCCGGCAAACTCGACGAAGTGGTACTGGTCGGCGGTGCGACGCGCATGCCGATGGTGCAGGGCCTGGTCCGCAAGCTGACCAATGGCAAGGAGCCGAACAAGGGCGTGAACCCGGATGAAGTGGTCGCGATCGGCGCGGCAATCCAGGGCGGCGTGCTGGGCGGCGAGGTCAAGGACATCCTTCTGCTCGATGTCACCCCGCTTTCCCTGGGTGTGGAAACCCTCGGCGGCGTGATGACGAAGATGATCGAACGCAACACAACCATCCCTGTCCGTAAGACCGAGGTGTACTCCACCGCTGCGGACAGCCAGACCGCCGTGGACATTCACGTCCTGCAGGGCGAGCGCCCGATGGCAAACGATAACATGTCGCTTGGACGCTTCCGGCTGGATGGCATCCCGCCTGCGCCGCGCGGCATCCCCCAGGTGGAGGTGACGTTCGATATCGATGCGAACGGCATCCTGAATGTGACCGCCAAGGATAAAGCCTCAGGCAAGGAACAAAAGGTGACCATCACCGCATCCACGAACCTGAACAAGGGCGATATTGACCGCATGGTGAACGAAGCCCGCGCCCACGAAGCGGAAGACAGGAAGCGCCGCGAGTTGATCGATGCAAAGAATACCGCCGACAGCCTGGTGTATCAGACCGAAAAAGCGTTGCGCGATCTTGGTGACAGGGTCCCCTCGGCTGAGCGCGGCGAGATCGAAAGCAAGCTCAACGACCTCAAGTCCGCTGCACAGGGCGATGACATCAACCGCATCAAACAGACATCCGAGAAAGTGGAGCAAGCCTTCCACGCCTTGAGCCAGCAACTCTACGCGCAGGGACAGCCGCAGCCCGAAGCGCCGGGTGGTCCATCGACACCGCCTTCGAACGATGGCGATGTGATCGACGGCGAAGTCAAGGAATAAGATGAATCAGAAGAGCGGCCGCAGAAAGCGGTCGCTCTTCTGATTCCGGTCCCAGCTACACACTGGTTTGTTGGGTCGGGCGCGGCGGTTGTTTGACCCGCTTGAAATGTGCGGATATTTTTTCTGCAAGGGTATTGACGATGCGGTGGACCAGCAGGAACAATAGACTCCCGCCGGAGACCCAGTAATACCACTGTGCCCAATTCGTGGAGCTGTCGGTGCCGCTGAAAAGACCGTGGAACAGCCCCATCAGGTACATGGCGAAACTCAGGTAATGGATGGCGCGCCAGGTCTTTTGTCCGATGCGCGAACGGATATAAAAACTCAACGCAACGATCAACCAGATATAAAACCCGATCTGCCCGATCCCCACCCAGGTGGGACGGTAATCGATGGTGGCGAACGGGATGAAAATCTGCGCCACCGTGAAATTGATGTAATGATCCCCGAGAAGGATCAGCGCATGGAACACAGCAAAGCCCAAACCCAACAGACTCACATATTCGTGAACGGCGAACGCGGCAGGCGCGCCGGGCCACAGCCGCGCCATCTTGTTCGTGATGCCAAGTCCCAGTGCCATCGAAATCCACAAGATGCTCAGGGATACGAACGCGGTCGCGCGCGAAAGATACCAATACACCTTGGGACTCTCACCAGCCAGTGAGCCTGCCATGTTGGGCAGCCATGCCGGTAACAGCACGACCGCGCTCAACATGCCCGCAACAATGGCGAACATGATCAACAGGAAAGATTGAAGATCGAGCGACGATTCATACGTTTCGTTATTCAGCGATTGTTTGGGATTCACTTCTCTCTCCATTCCATTTACAAATATTCGTCCGCGTTTTCACTGTATAGCATTTCACCGTTATCGAGGACGAACACGCCTGTAAATTCGGGACGCGCTTCGATCCATTCAAGCCCGGCGCGGCTGCCGAGGATGAACGCCGCTTTCGCGGCCGCTTCGGCTTGCATCACATCCGGTGCGATCACAGTGACGGTCAGTAGATCTGATTCGGCGGGATGGCCGGTCAGTGGATCGATGATATGGTGTTGAAAAATTCCATCGTGCATCCAGCGGCGGCGGTCCTTGCCCGATGTGGCAACTCCACAGGCATTGAGATACAGGACCTCGATATTTTCCCCCGCATGGAATGGGTCGGCGATGCCGATCTGCCACGGATCTCCGTCTGCGCGCGGACCGCTGATGGCGATGTCGCCACCCGCGTCGATCAGCGCGGGACCCTCCGCCTGCAACCGTTGCATGGCTCGATGTGCCGCCCAGCCCTTTGCCACACCGCCAAAATCAAGTCCCATGCCGATGGGAAGCGTGATCGTGCGCGATGAGTCGTTGCATGAGATCGCTGTCAGTGGCTGGGAGGTTGTCAAAACGGAATCAGATATCGGCGCGGCAGGATCGGGTTGAATCTGGTCTAAGCGATCAGGCAATTCGTCGAACGGACGGTCATAGCCTGCTTCGATGATGGCATCCAGCAGGGTCGGTGTGACCAATCCATTTGTCATCCTTTCCGCTTTGCTCGCAGTAAGGAAGACATCCCACAATATTTCACTGACGCGCACAGGCTGTCCGCAGGTCTGGTTGAGCCGCGTTAGTTCGCTGTCATAGCGGAAGCGGCTGAGGGATTGCTCCCATTCCTCGAACCATTCGGGCACTTGCGAAAGTTTTACCGGCGCGGTTTCACGATCCACCACCGCCAGCATTTCACAACCCATGGCACGGAATTTAAGACGATGCAGCATGTCAGGATGACTTGGTCTGTGTGACCGTTCCACCGCCTCCGCCGCCATCGTTGTTCTTGTTCTTTTTCTTTTTGGGAACCTGCTGCTCGGAGGTTGTGACGGTCTGCGGCGCGGCCTGGGTGAACATGATCTTGACCTGTGGTATGGCTGTAGGCTCGATTGCGGCGGGCGGCTCACTCGGCGGAGGTGTTGGAGGCTGTTCGGTTTGGGCTGAAGCGGATTTCGCGGGCTGGGCAAACAGGTTCCACAGTCCGAGTGTCAGGACAACGGCAACCGCGGCGATCGCGGTCTGCACGTCGTTCCAGTTACGCGAGTTGGGTTTGGCTGGCATCGGTTATATCCCTAATCATCGTGTTCATCATTATGGTCATCTTCGTGTTCCCCTCCGCCATTACTGACTTGACCCTGGTTGTCATTCTTGTTCTTGTCCTTTTTGGGCTGCGGCGCCACACTGACGACCACCGGCGCAACCTGGACCGAGAGGATCTGCCCATCCAATCCGACATAGACAACATCCTTGTTCGTGAAGGTGATGAGATAAGCATTCAAACCATTGAAGGTCGAGGTTTCGGCGCTCAATAGATTATCCTGTCCAACGACCTGGACTGCCAGTTGTGCCGCCTCTTCGGGCGTGATGATCGTTGGCGTGGAGGTGGGGACATCCGTTGGTACTGGTGTGGAGGTAACAACGTCCTGTTGGACGGCAACCTGCGCGGCTTGCATGGCTTCATTGCTCTGATACGCCTTGACAACCCCGTAGAGCATGACCAATACGAAAGTGGTTAATACGAAAGAGATGAACACAGTGACTTTTCGCATAAGGAACTCCTTTGGAATGATTCTTGTGAGTATGTCGCTCGATCCCCCGTCAGGTTACTGCCTGTTCCATTAGAGTTTGCTGAGAATGGCTTTCATGGCTTGTTTACATCGCATGGGGCGGGCATTATAATTTTTGCATGCACAATCGCTTTAACCGTAAGTGGATTTTCCCGATCGTCATCCTGTTGGCAATCGGCGTATTCTTTCTGCCCCCTGTATATTCGCGCGTAATGCCGCGGCTTGAGAATCTCCAATCCGGGATCAAATATCTCATCAAGCCGCCCGATGAGGCGGTCTTCCAGCCCGCCGGACAAGCCCCAACCCAAACAATCGTCAGCGGGACATCCGCGACTCAAACGCCTTCACCCGCCCCCACACAGACTCCGACTCCCACGCAGGGTCCAACACGGATTCCGACGATCACCTCCACGCCTCTGCCTGCCACCGTTAAATTGACAGGCTTCCGCTACGAGGACCAGAAGAACCGCTGGAACTATTGCGGTCCCGCGAACCTGAGCATGGCGCTGAACTACGTCGGCTGGGACGGCAACCGCGATACCGTTGCCAAAGCCATCAAGCCCGGCGTACAGGATCCCAAACTGGATTTCATCCAGCAGGGCAGAAGCGACGTCAACGTGATGCCGTATGAGATGGTGGATTTCGTCAACGATGAAACTGACTACCGCGCTTTGTCGCGGTTGGGTGGAAACATCGAGATCGCCAGAAAACTGCTGGCGGCTGGCTTTCCCTTCATTGCGGAAAAAGGGTATTACGAAAAGGATTATGCCGGCAAGGTGGCCTGGCTGGGACATTATCAATTCGTGACCGGCTATGACGACGAGCGCCAGGAAGTGATCGTCCAGGATACCTGGAACGATGGTCCCAACTTCCGCATCTCCTATGAAGATTTCATGGCGGAGGAAGCCTGGCTTTCCTTCGACAACATCTTCATCATCGTCTATAAACCCGAACGCGAAGCTGAACTGCTGCAGGTGCTCGGTCCGTATGCGGACGCGGGGTGGGCGGCCCAGACCGCCCTCAACATGGCGGAGGACCGCATCCGCAACACCACCGGCATCGACGCCTTCTTTGCCTGGTATGCCAAGGGGACGAGCCATGTCGCGCTGCAGCAATACGTGGACGCGGCGACCGCCTACGATCAGGCGTTCACGATCTACAACTCGCTCGGCAAGGACGACGTCCAGCGCCCCTATCGCATGATGTGGTACCAGACGGGACCGTACTGGGCATACTTCTATTCCGGCCGTTATCTGGATGTCATCAATCTGGCGGATATCACCCTGACGGAGACCATCTCCAAGCCGACCATCGAGGAAAGCATCTACTGGCGCGGACGCGCCAAATACATGATTGGTGATACGCCCGGCGCGATCGAAGATTTCCGCGAAGCGCTCAGACTGCACCCCAATTGGGGTCCCGCGATCCAGGCCCTGCAGGATCTGGGAGTACAGCCGTAGTTACTCTGGTGGTTGAGTAGCCGCGAAGCCGCGTACACCTGCACCCACCGGAGGTGTGGTGTTGAAACCACCAATAAACAAAAGTATTTTGCTTACAAGGTGATTTCGATACGGGCTTCGCGACCAACGTTCAGCCCTACTCAATCACCGAGGTATTCTTGATATGAAACTACTCCACTTCGCCGACGCACATATTGACATGGCAAACTACGGACGCCATGATCCCGAAACGGGGCTGCCTCTGCGCGTCCTTGATTTTCTCAAGTCATTGGATACCATCGTCGACGCGGCGGTCTCCGAAAAAGTGGACATGGTCATCTTTGCGGGAGATGCCTACAAGGACCGCTCCCCCGCGCCGACGTTCCAGCGTGAGTGGGGCAAGCGAATCATCCGCTTGTCGCAGGCGAAGATCCCAACCCTGCTTTTGGTGGGCAACCATGATCTTTCCCCCGCGGCGGGACGCGCCCATGCGATCCAGGAGTTTGATACATTGCAGGTGCCGTTCGTCAAGGTGCTGCAAAAGCCAGAGTTTCTCACACCGGACGCATTATGGGATGTGCCTGTGCAGGTCATTGCCATGCCGTGGATTTCGCGCTCAGCCTTGATGGCGAACCTCGAATTGAGCGCAACGGATACCAGTGAAGTATTCTCCGGTTTAGAGTCTCGAATCTCCAATCTCATCGAGGAATGGATCGCAGGTGCGGATAAGAATCTGCCCCTCATCCTCACCGCCCACGCCTCCGTTGAGGGGGCAATGTTCGGCGCGGAACGAATGGTCATGCTGGGAAGCGATCTGGTCCTGCCGACCGCCCTCGTCAAGGACCAGCGGCTCGATTACGTTGCCATGGGACACATCCACAAGCCGCAGGATGTGAACGAAGGGAGCCATCCGCCGGTGATCTATCCGGGCTCCATCGAACGTGTCGATTTTGGCGAGGCGAAGGATGACAAGTTCTATATCATCGCCGAGGTCACGCGCGGGGACGCGAAGGTTGAGTGGAAAAAGATCGAAGGGACGCGTCCGTTCATTGAACGGCGGGCAACCCTAAGGTCCAGCGAGAACGTGACGGAGGTTTTGAAAGATGCCCTGCCCCGGGATGTGTCCAATGCGATCGTCAAATTGGTCGTCGAATATCCAAGGGAATTGGATACGTTGATCGACGAATCGGCGTTGCGAAAACATGCGGAGGCTGCGTTCGAGTTCCATCTGGTCAAACGTCCGCAGATCGAGTCGCGGGTACGTCTTTCAGAAGGTGAAACAATAAGCAGTTTAAGCCCTCTGGAATTGCTCGATACTTATTGGAAAACGATGCACGCGGAAAACCGTGATATTGACGTTGATTCTTTGCAAAAACTCGCACGGGAAATAATATCCGAAGAAGAACCTGACATCTGATACTTGACACCTGAAACTTGAAACCTGATACTTGGATAAATCCTTCTTTGCGAGGTCTCATGTCCAAGGAACATTCGCGTTATCGCTGGTTTGTTGTGGGGGTGTTCTTTTTCTTCATGCTCCTGCACCAGACCGACAAGTTGATGATCGGCTCGTTGCAGGTGCCGGTGAGTGAAACGTTCGGGATCGGCAACAAGGAATGGGGGTTTATCAACACGGGCGCGCTGATCATTGCCACCATCCTTTACCCGATCTGGGGCTATCTGTACGACCGTTATGCCCGCGCAAAACTGCTCGCGCTCGCATCGCTGATCTGGGGCGCGACGACCTGGTTCAGTTCGATCGTCCGCACATACCCTCAATTCCTGGTCACCCGCGCCTCCACCGGCGTGGACGATTCCTCCTACCCCGGTCTGTTCACACTGGTCGCGGATTATTTCGGGCCGACGTTGCGCGGCAAGGTGTACGGGCTTCTCCAGCTTGCCCAGCCGATCGGCTATCTGCTGGGGATGATCATGGCTTTGATGATCGCCCCGCTGATCGGCGGATGGCGTTCCGTGTTTTACATCACGGGTTCGCTGGGGATCGTCGTTGCCGGGTTCATCTTCTTTGGCGTGAAGGAGATGCCGCGCGGCAAAGCCGAACCTGAATTCGAAGGCGCGGAAGCGAAGGCGCTCGAGCATTTCCATTTCTCATGGAAGGAAGTCGGCCAGATCTTCAAAAAGAAGACCATGTGGTTCATCTTTGCGCAGGGGTTTGCCGGCAACTTCCCGTGGAATGTGATCACCTACTTCTTCTTCGGTTATCTCATGACCGAGCGCGGCTACGATAACAACTCCGTCCTCATCACAATGGCTCCGGTCATCCTCATCCTCGCTGCAGGGTATTTCATCGGCGGGTTCCTGGGCGATGCCCTGTTCAAGCGTACCAACAAGGGACGCATCCTGGTTTCAAGCCTCGGCGTGCTCATGGGGGCGATCTTCCTGTACTTTGCCATGACCACCCCGGTCGAGAACCGCACGTTGTTCTTCATCTTCATGTGCCTGACCGCGGTCTTCATGCCGCTGTCGTCGCCCAACGTCATTGCAACGGTCTATGATGTGACCGTGCCCGAGGTCCGCTCGACGGCGCAGGCGGTGGAATATTTCGTGGAGAACACGGGCGCGGCATTCGCCCCCGCCCTTACAGGTCTGCTTGCCGATGCGATCGGTCTCTCTGATGCCATCATCATCATGTGCATCACCGCCTGGGTGATCTGCTTCTTCCTTTACATTGGCGCGCTCTTCACGGTCGATCACGATATCCACCATTTGCGCAGTCAGATGGTGGAACGCGCGAAGTCGATGTGATCCCTCGTAGGGGCACGATATATCGTGCCCCTACGATTTTCCATGGACGTTCTCCAGCTCGATCTCAAAAACAAAAAGCAGGTGGATGATTTCCTGCGCCTGCCGTTCTCCGTTTATCGGAATATCCCTCAATGGGTGCCGCCCCTCCAGATGGACGAACGCCTCAGACTCGACCCGAAGCGGTTTCCGTTTTACAAACATTCCCACGCCGCGTTCTTTCTCGCTTACGAAGGGACTCGCCCCATCGGTCGCCTCGCCATCCTCGACAACCAACGTTACAACGAATTCAACAAGACGAAGACCGCCTTCTTCTATCTGTTCGAATGCGAGGACAAACTCGAAGCTGCGACCGCCCTCTTCGATGCAGGCTTTACCTGGGCGCGTTCCCGCGGACTCGACAAGATCGTCGGTCCCAAAGGCTTTACCCCGCTGGACGGTTTCGGTTTATTGGTCAAAGGTTTCGAGCATCGTCCTGCTTTCGGCTTGCCCTACAACCCCGCCTATTATGCGGATCTGATCGAAGCGCAGGGATTTGTCAAAGAAGGGGAATCGGTTTCGGGTTACATCAACACAAAGACCCAATTCCCGCCGCGCATCCATGATCTGGCGCAACGGATCGCAAAACGCCGCGGACTTCACATTCTGCGCTGCGAATCGCGCAAGGACTTGCGTAATCTTGTGCCTCATCTTAAAGAACTGTATAACAATTCCCTGACGGGCACCGAAGGGACGGCTCCGCTTACAGATGAGGAAATCGATTCAATGGCGAACCAGCTCATCTGGCTGGCAGACCCGAGACTGGTCAAATTGGTAATGAAAAACGATAAGGCTGTCGGATTTTTGCTCGCCTACCCCGATGTCTCCGCTGCCCTTCAAAAAACACGCGGACGTCTCTTCCCCTTCGGCTGGCTGACCCTGCTCCTTGAACTCCGCCGCACAGACTGGATCAACATTAACGGCGCGGGCTTATTGCCTGAATATCGCGGCTCCGGCGGCACGGCGATCCTCTACAGCGAGATGTTCAAGTCCGTGACGGAGACTCCGCGTTACAAACATGCCGAGGTGGTGCAGATCGGCATTGAGAACGAGAACATGCAGCGCGAAATGGAAAACTTTGGGATCGATTTTTATAAGATGCACAGGACGTACTCGAAGGAGTTGACTTGATGGATGATTCGGTTGGGTTGATATTAAAAGCGATCCGTTTTTCGGCGGAGAAACATAACGACCAGAGACGGAAGGATGCCAGATCGTCACCCTATATCAATCATCCGGTTGAGGTGGCTGAAACCTTGTGGACGGTTGGGGGTGTGCGCGACGAGGCTTTGCTGGTGGCTGCCATCCTGCACGATACCATTGAGGATACAAAGACGACCCCGGAGGAGATCAGCGCGGAATTCGGTGAGGACGTGCTTGCGCTGGTGCTGGAGGTGACCGATGACAAGAGCCTGCCAAAACAAACGAGAAAACAGTTGCAGGTCGAACACGCGCCGCATAAAAGTGACAGGGCGAAACTGCTTAAGATCGCAGACAAGATCAACAACGTCCGCGACATGATCCAATCCCCGCCGGCAGACTGGTCGTTGGAACGCAAACAGGAATATCTTTTATGGTCTGAGAAGGTGGTGGCAGGTTTGCGGGGAGTGAATCCGAAGCTGGAAAGTCAATACGATGATTTGTTGCTGGAAGGGAAACGCTCGTTGGGGATGGGGTGACATCCAGCCACTGATTTGACACCCGCGTTTTGTAATATCAATTTGAGTTCTTTTGACAATTCGCCCCCACCGGGAAGCCGAATACAATAAACGTGGAGGCTTTTATGACCATTATTGTCGCTGATACCACCTGCGGCTTACCGCGTGAACTGCTCAAAAGCCGGGGGATTCCGTTCGTTCCCCAGGTTGTCATCTTCGGGGAGGAGGCATTCCATGACGACGAACAGTTGAATACCGCCACGTTCCTGCAAAAGCTGAAATCTGCTCCCGCTTTACCCAAAACCGCCGCGCCGGAACCGCCTCTCTATTATCCGATCTTCGAGGAGGCGATGAGGAAGGGCGAGAGTGTGGTGGTCGTCGCGCCGACCGGCAAAGCCAGCGGGACGGTCCGTTCGGCGGAGACAGCCGCGCAGGAATTCCCGGGACTCGACGTCCGCGTGGTGGATACGCTGACCATCTCGTGCAACCTTGGCTCACTGGTTCTGCTCGCGGATGATATGGCAAAGGACGGTGCATCGGCGGATGAGATCGTCGCCAAACTCGATGAGATGATCCCGCGCGGACGGATCTACTTCCTTGTGGATACGCTCGAATATCTCGCCAAGGGCGGCCGCATTGGCGGGGCGAAGAAACTGCTGGCGGAGTTGTTGGAGATTAAACCGATCCTGCAAATTAAAGACGGGCAGGTCGAGGCGTTCGAACAGCAGCGGACGAAAAGGCGCGCGCTGGCGCGTCTTGTGGAGGTGGTAACGGAACAATGCAAAGGCGGAGACGAGGCTCATTTATGCGTGTTGCAGGTTGAGGCGGAGCAGGAAGCGCAGGCTCTCGTCGAGGAGTTGAAGTCCAGAGTGTTCGTGGCGGATATCCCGATCTACGAACTGCCGCCTGCCATCGTCGTCCACGCCGGGCCCAGGGCGATGGGCGTGGGCTTTTTCCTGTAATGGTATAATTTTCGTCCCAAGTAAATTTCCCACGAACGTGGTTATAAAAGGTAAGGAGTTTCAATGTCTGGTCATTCAAAATGGTCTACCATCAAACGCAAGAAGGGTGTGGCAGATGCCAAGCGCGGCGCCATCTTCACCCGTCTTGCGCGTGAAATTGTGATCGCGGCGCGCGAAGGCGGCAGCGACATCGATTCAAACTTCCGCCTGCGGCTTGCGGTGGATAAGGCGCGTGCTGAGAACATGCCCAAAGATAATATCGAGCGCGCCATCAAGCGCGGTGCGGGTGAAGACAAGGACGGTGTGGTGTTCGAGTCCATCACGTATGAAGGGTATGTCGGTCACGGCGTGGCGGTGATGGTTGAGGCTGTTACTGACAACCGCAACCGCACGGTATCCGATCTGCGTCACGCGCTTACGAAGGCGGGTGGCAATATGGCAGAGCCGGGCGCGGTGGGCTGGCAGTTCGAACGGATTGCCTATTTCACCTTCCCATCCAGCGCGATGAATTTCGACAAGGCATTCGAGCTTGGCATCGAAGCAGGCGCGAACGATGTCGTCGAAGATGACGGAACCATAGAGATCACAGGACCTGTTGAATCGTTCAAAGAGATCGCCACACATTTGCACAAGGCGAACGTCCAGCCTGAAGATGCGGAACTTCGCTACTCGCCCAAACAGGAAATGGAACTTGGCGCCGAAGAGTCGGTCAGTGTGCTCAAGGCGCTCGAGAATATTGAAGACCTCGACGATGTGCAGAATGTCTACTCGAACCTCAAGGTTTCGGATGAGGCATTAGCCGCACTCGAAGCTGCGTAATCATTATCTGTAGGGGCGGGTAACCCCGCTCCTACAATTATTTAAATGACCCTCGCATTAGGGATCGATCCCGGGACAGCTACAACAGGTTACGGACTCGTCCGCCTCGCGCGGGACGGGGAACTGGTCGCCGTTAAATATGGCGTGATCTTAACTCCGAAGGATGCATCTGCGCCCGCGCGGCTGGAGATGATCTACGACCGGATGCGTGAACTCCTCAAGGAATATAAACCTAAAACCGCCGCCGTTGAAAAATTATTCTTTTCGCGCAATGTCACCACAGCCATTGCCGTGGGACAGGCGCGCGGCGTGGTCATGCTGGCGCTGCAACAGGCGGGGATCGAATCGTTCGAGTACACTCCCAAGGAAATCAAAAACGCCGTGGCTGGCTACGGCGGTGCGGACAAACGCCAGGTGCAGGAGATGGTGCGCGCGTTACTGCAACTCGATTCCATCCCCAAACCGGATGATGCCGCCGACGCGCTGGCGGTTGCCATCACGCATTTGAATACAAGGCGATACGATTAGGTTGCATATAAAAAAGTCCGCCTGCCAGGGCGGACTTTGGATCTAATCATCTGTTGGGGAATGAACCTGTTGTCTCTGTTCTGCGATATTCACCGTCTCGGGGACATAATGATGAATGACCCAGGCGCCCGGCAGGCAGATCAGGCCGCCGATGATGAACGGAAGCGTGAAGGAATATACAGCCAGTATTCCGGCAAGTAGCGGACCCAGCGCAACACCCAATCCAAATCCCATCGTAATGAAACTCATCTGCCTTCCCTCACCGCCTGTTTGAGCCATGTCCGCTGCGATGGCGAAGGCGGGCGCAGCGACCCCACCGGATGCCAGCCCCTGTATTAATCGCAGGACGATCAATTGGCTTGCAGAGGTTGCATATCCCAGCAACGCTGTGGCGGGAGCCAGCACAAGCAGGCCGCCGATGATCAACGGCTTGCGTCCGATGCGATCGGAAAGACGGCCCAGAGGCACCTGCGTAAAGACGCGGCTGAGCAGCAGGGCGCTGAAAGCCAGGCTGAAAACGAACGCGCTCATGTTCAATCGCGCATTGAATTGATCCTCCAGGACGGCCATCATGGAGAAACTCCCAGCCATGACCAGCGTCGCGAACGAAACACCCAGGATGCCGGCGGTAAGCAGTTTTGTGTCGATGATCTGGAACCTGACGGGTTTCGTTCCTGAAGGTTGGGCCGGTTTTTCCTTCACCCATAATTGAACCAGGATGATGGCGGTGATGATAAAGGCGGAACCTGCGTAAAAAGCGGCGTTGAATCCATAACGATCATATAACGCGCCACCCAGCAATGGACCAATGCCCAGGCCAACCATGCGGCTGGTGGTATAGATCCCCATCGAGCCGCCGCGCGTCTCCTTTATACTGGAACCAACCATCAGGGCGAGAGCGGCGGGGATCGTCATGGCAACGCCCACTCCCTGAAAGATGCGCAGAAATAGCAGATCCGAGAAGCGGGAGGCAAATATGTATCCGATGGTTGCAATTCCCAGCATCGTCAAACCAGCCAGGATGAACGGCTTGCGGCGCCCGACACGGTCGATGAACGCGCCCGCAAAGGGCTGCAACATGGCATTGACCAGACCGAAGAGCGCGATCAACAATCCAACGCGTACGGTCTCCGGGATGGGAAAAGCGGGAGCTGGTAATTTCGCAACAAAAAGCGGCAACACGATGAACAGGATACTGTTCCCGATGGCGTCCCCAAGCCGCGCCGCAGACAAGGCAATGACAACCCGATTGCCCCCGATTCTTTCAAGTTTCTCAAATATCATGATGTATGGTTTAATCTCCTTTTTGTGGATTTCCGACCCTCCTGTGAATGGATTTATTTTACAAGTTTGTGACAACCTGTGTTTTGAACAACTTACTCTCACCCCATTGGGGTCGATACAAGGAACGCCAAATTCCATTCCATTCAAAATGAACGACTACTGTATAATAAAACCATGATTGCGACATTGCGCGGTGAAATTGCACAGATCGAGGATAACGCTCTGGTCCTTGAAGTGGGCGGTGTGGGACTGCGCGTCTTTGTCCCCGCGCCGCTGCGCGGACGGATGAAGACGGGTGAAGTCGTTTTGCTGTACACGCATCTTGTCGTTCGTGAGGATGCATTGACGTTGTACGGGTTTGAGTCACAAGCCGACCGTGAACTCTTCAACATTCTGCTTGGCGTGGACGGTGTCGGTCCCAAGGTGGCGCTTTCGGTTCTTTCCTCCATGACGCTGGATGCCGTGCAACGCGCCGTCTTTGCCGATGAAGCGGAACTGCTGAGCCGTGTCCCTGGTGTGGGGAAGAAGACCGCCCAAAAGATGGCGCTGCATCTCAAGGACAAACTCAAGCCGACGGATGCGCTGGCAAAGGTCGCGGCGATGTCCGATAAGGACAGCGAGGTCCTTGCCGCGTTGACCGCGCTGGGCTACTCGGTCGTCGAGGCGCAGACCGCCATCCAATCCATCCCGAAGGATGCACCCGAGGATGTGGAGGAACGTTTACGGCTGGCGTTGCAGTATTTTCAGTAGGACGATACAAAGTGACGGTCACTTTCGGGTGACCGTCACTTTTTCACTCGATGTGAATGATCTCGATGGGAATGTTTGATTTGAGTTCGAATACATCCGTGCGGCGGTCGTAGAGCGGTTTGACGCTTCCGATCTCGCGTTGCTTGGCAAGGTTCGAGAGGGCGAGTTCGCCCACCACAACGGTTTCAACATTCGGGTCCGCTTCTGCTGCGACCGCATGGGTGGGAAAGGCAAAGTCACTCGGGGTCAGGATGGCGCTTTGGGAATAGTTGAGGAGGTATTGCCTGTTTGGCAGATTCCCCGCATTGCCCGAGATCACTGTGTAGATGTAATTTTCGACCGCGCGCGCCTGCGCCGAATAACGGATCCGATGATATGCCTTTTTCTCGTCCGTGCTGAACGGGACGAAGATCACCTCGGCGCCGGCAAGCGCGAGCAGGCGCGAGAGTTCGGGGAATTCGATGTCATAACAGACCTGGATCGCGATGCGCCCCAGTGGCGTATCAAACACCTTCAGTCCGTTCCCCGGGCGGATGTTCCACAGTTCACGCTCCGAAGGTGTGATGTGGAGTTTGTCCTGTGTATAGACCCTGCCGCCCGGCGTGAAGAAGTGCGACACGTTGTATAAATTTCCGTCTTCGCGCAGGACCGGCGTGGAGCCGCCGACGATGTACAGTTGATGCTTTTTTGAAAGTCTCTTGAACATGGCAATGTATTTGTCCTTCAACCCGGCGATCCTTGTCATTGCCTTGATCGGGTCCAGGTCTGAGGGCATGGTTGAAAACATCTGGGCGGTGAAATATTCAGGCATGACGAGGAAGTGACAATCGTAGGTGTCTGCGGTCTCGGCGAAGAATTCCACGTTGCTTTCGAGATCCTTCCAGGTTTTGATGGAACGCATCAAATATTGGGCGGCGCAGACACGGATCCTTCTGACGGGACGTTTGAGCGGTGTGCCGGCGATCAGCCTGCGGTTTGCCTTGAAACTCGGGTTTTTGTATTCGAGATAGGTGCAATAATCCATGCTTTCATCATCGTGCATCAGGTCGAACACCACCTTCCTGACCTTGTAGCCTGCCTTAAGGTGGGCGTTCAATGCGGGGTCTTTCAATTTGCCCTCCATCACCTGCTGGACGTATTCTTCGGGTGTTAATTTGTCCATGTAGGCGGGGTAACCGGGTATCCGTCCGTATGCGATCATGCGCCGCAGGTTGTATTTCTTCAGGACGCTTCTCCGTCCTTTGTAAAGTTCCCCTGCTATCGCCATGCCGCGATAATCGGGGTGGACGGCAATATCCGCGCCGTACAATGTGTCGCCGGAGGGAGTATGCGGACTGAACGACCCACTCCCGGAAAGTTCCGGGTAGCGATACAGGTCCTCATCGTCGTTGAGTTGCACGATCAGCGATGTGGCATATCCGACGATCTTCCCATCCACTTCTGCAAGGAATTGGCCATCGGGAAATCTTTTGAACTGCAATCGGTATTTCCGTTCGTTATAAAGTTCGGCTTTTGAATAGACGTGCCCATACACGGCTTCATGAAGTTTGACGATGGCGGGGATGTCCTTCTCCCGCCAGTTGCGTACGATAATCTCGGGCTTTGTGCTCATGGTTTCCTCCAGTATTTATATTCTCAGGGATATAAAATTTATAACATAATCGTTAAAACTCCGCCGGCTTGGAGGATGATTGAGAGGATCCAAATTGGACTAACCATTTTTTGCCATAGAAATCTAAGAGCTCTCCGAGGGAAACTTAGCGCTCTATGCCTGGCACACCAAATTAGCCATTCCCGTGCTTGAACGGAGTTTGGTTTAATTCCTGCTTTATGCTAATATGGTTACAACGAAGGAGAGTGCCATCATGAAAACATACTCCCTAGCCACGCGAATCGTTGGTCTTTTGTTAATTCCCATCACCTTGATTCTCCCTGTGTTATCTGACAAAACATCTGCCACGCCGGTTGCATTAGATGCAGTTTCACCTCTGGCGAATCAAACCTGGGTTCGGCTGGGAGGCCCAATTGGCGGTCTTGGTTATGATATTAGAATGCGATCTGACAGCCCTGATATCATGTATGTGACCGATGCCTGGGCGGGAGTCCATAAAAGTACCGATGGTGGGCAGACATGGTTCACTCTGAACAATGGCATTACCGAGCGTACGGGCCCATCGGGTGACGCGATCCCTGTTTTTTGTCTCACAATCGACCCAAACAATAACAACATCATCTGGATTGGCTTGCAGAATCTCGGCGGCGTCTATCGTTCAGAAGATGGCGGACAAACATGGCAGGAACGCATCAATGGCATTGTGGAAGGCGCGGGTCTGACCATTCGAGGTTTTACCATCGAACCAGACAATTCGAATGTGGTTTATGCGGCAGGTGAGATTAGCAGTTGGAAGTGGGCCGGGCAAAATTTATGGGGGCGCGAATTTGATCTTGTAAAGGGTGTGGTATACAAAACGACCGATGGCGGGCAAAACTGGCAGGCTGTCTGGCGGGGCGATAACCTTGCCCGGTATGTTTTGATTGATCCCAATAACCACAATATTGTTTATATTTCCACAGGAATATTCGACCGCGAGGCCGCGAACTCTGACGCCAACACCAATGCCGCAGGCGGAGAGGGAGTGCTCAAATCCATAGATGGCGGGCAAACCTGGACACATATCAACAATGGGCTTGGGAATTTATATGTTGGTTCCTTGTTTATGCACCCCACCAATTCGAATATCCTATTGGCAGGTTCAGGTAACAATGCATACCGTGATAATGGAGGGGTTTACCGAACCAGCAATGGCGGAGCAAGCTGGCAGTACGTGGCCGGTGATCATATCACTTCGGTTGAGATTTCATTGCTAAACCCGAATATTGCATATGCCGCAGGAGATGGAAATTTTTATAAAAGTCAGGATGGTGGCGTAACATGGCAGCTTTATGTAGATAGCCGTGGATGGGGATGGGGTCCCAAAGGTATTCGCCCGGGCTTTCCGATTGATTTCCAGGTTGACCCTCGTGATTCAAATCGTATATTTGTCAATAACTATGGAGGCGGTAATTTCCTATCGGAAAATGGCGGTCAAACCTGGGTTTCATCCAGTATTGGTTACACGGGGGCAGACCTGCGTGATGTATTTGTGTTCCCCAATAATCCAGCCTATGTACTCGCGAATGGTCGCAGTGGCCCATTCCTGAGTCGTGATGGAGGCGTGAACTGGCTGGGTATTAATCCCCTTGAACTCCGTCCCATTGCTGAGGGAGCGCGTGTGAAGGTGGATCCCTCCAACGCACAACATATTTTGCTCTCATCAGCTCATTGGGGATGGACATACGAGTCAACGGATGGCGGACAAAGCTGGGAATTGGTTACCAACTATGAGCAGGAACTTCAGTCCCTGCCGGTTTCTGATACAAACAAAAAATTCCAGGGCTTTCAAGCGATCACATTTGCTCCCTCCAACCCTAATATTGTCTATGGCGGCTTCGGCATCTGGCGTTGTGCCACAAATGCCGATCCGGACATGTGTAATGCCAGTACCATTGTCAGCATTTTGTTGTCGCAGACCGGAGGACATACCTGGACGCGGATCAATGGAACCCCATTTGACGGCCGAACCGTGAGCGAGATCGTAGTCCATCCGACAGATCCCAACAAAGCCTGGGTGGCGACTGTTGGAGGTGGAGTTTTTCGTACAGAGAACCTGGGTCAAACATGGGCCACAGTGAACAGCGGCTTAAGTTCGCTTAAGATCATGGACCTGGCCGGTGATCCAGCAACCCCGAACATTCTTTATGCGGGATCCGAAGATCATGGTGTGTTCAAAAGTGTGAATGGCGGAGATTCCTGGAACCTGATCAGCGCAGGCATGGATTCGAATGAGCCGATCCATGCACTTGTTGTTGACCCTGTCCATCCGCAGGTAATTTACGCGGGGAGTTATCGCAGCGGAGTATTTATCAGTGATGATGGCGGTGCGACTTGGAATTTGCTAAATACCGGGTTGCATACTCATGCAGTCACATCCCTGACAATCGATGAGGACGGTGAAACTCTTTATGCGGGAACGACAGGCGAAGGTGTTTTTCGCCTCAGCACGCACGATCAAGCCTATTTCAATTCCTTTAGTACGGCTCCCACCGATATTACCATCTCGAACAGCAATATTGATGAAAACCAACCCATTGGCACAATTGTGGGGACGCTCAGCACCACCGATTCGGATGCCGGTGATACCTTCACCTATTCCTTTTGCGGTGGAACAAATGACACATCCTTTACCATCACAGGCAGCACTCTCAAAACTGCTGCCATCTTTGATTACGAGACCAAGAGCACCTACAGCATTTGCATCCGATCTACTGATAGTGGATCATTGCATTTCGACAAGACCTTCGCGATCAACGTCAACGATCTTGCGGATTCGCAGACCTTTAGTGACGTTTCCATTTCCTATTGGGCATGGCAGTTCATTGAACGCCTCTCCAGCGCAGGCATCACCGGCGGCTGCGGCACAAGTACATATTGTCCAGAAGATCCGGTCACGCGTGCGCAGATGGCGGTCTTTCTTGAAAGAGGTATGGCATATCCATCTTCGTTCACCCCGCCTGATGTACCTCCTACTTTTACCGATACGGTCGGTCACTGGGCGGAGGATTGGATTGAAGCTCTCAAGTCAGATGGTATAACCAGTGGCTGTGCTGCTAACCTGTACTGTCCGGAGGATCTAGTCACACGCGCACAAATGGCTGTTTTTCTGTTGAAAGCAAAGCATGGCACGGCTTACGTGCCCCCACCTGCAACAGGGATATTTGCAGATGTGCCTGTTGGATATTGGGCTGATAAGTGGATTGAGCAGCTTGCGCTTGAAAATATCACCGGGGGGTGTGCAACTGACCTATTCTGTCCCAACAACCCGGTCACCCGTGCGCAAATGGCGGTTTTCCTTGTAAAGACGTTTAACCTGCCGTAATTAAGAAAGGGACCTATGAAATATACATGGGTCATGTTTGCTTGCATATTGTTGGTATCGAGTTGTCAATCTATTAAAACCACTCAAAAAGCAAATTTGACAGAGCCTGCACAACCCGAGTTTTTGATCTCCGGGATCGTTTTGGATGTGACAAATACACCAATTGCCGGTGCTGTTGTTCGCATTAGAGCTACGGAAAAATTCACAATGACTGATAAAGATGGTGAATTTACCCTTACAGATTTACAACCTGGAAAACCTGTTTTTCTCACTGCATGGGCAGAAGGATATTTCATTGGCGGTGGGGATGAAAAAATTGTTGTAGGCTCGACAGGGATTGAGATTATCCTCGAAAAAATTAAAGATAGCGACAATCCCGCATACCAGTGGGTAAGTGCTTTCGCCGAGGCAGGCAGTGATCTAAACTGTGAGAATTGCCATGCCGAGGTTGATAAGCAGATTTTAAGCATGCCATTTACAGAATGGAGCAATGATGCTCATTCAGCCTCTGCACAAAATATACGGTTCCTCACCATGTACCTTGGCCAGGATATCCAGGGAAATCAAAGTCCTCAAAGAGAATATGCAATCAATCGGGATTATGGACGCATTCCCATTTTGCCAGATTTGACAAAACCGTATTTTGGTCCTGGTTATAAACTCGATTTTCCTGAAACAGCGGGGAATTGCTCAGCTTGTCATGTGCCTGTTGCAGCGATCAATGCCCCCTATGATACGGATCCAACAACGGCCACTGGCGTTGGCGTGGAAGGCGTAGCTTGTGATTTCTGCCATAAGGTTTGGGATATACGCCTAGATCCAATGACCGGGCTGCCTCAGCACAACATGCCTGGTGTACTTTCCTTTGAGTTTCGTCGTCCAGATAAAAATCGTCAATTCTTTGCTGGACCGTTTGATGACGTCCCACTTGGGGATGATACATACACACCCATCCAGCAACAAAGTCAGTTCTGCGCGCCGTGTCATTTTGGGAGCTTTTGGAATACGCAAATTTATAACTCGTATGGCGAATGGCTGGAAAGTTCATATAGCGACCCTGTAACCGGCAAAACGTGCCAGGATTGCCATATGCCCGTGGGCGAAAATGACCACTTTGCAGGATTGGATAAAGGAGGTGTCATTCGCGACCCGCGGAAGATTTTCAGCCACCTTATGCCTGGTGCCAGTAACATTGATCTGCTTCAAAATGCAGTCACGATGACTGCAAGCGCGAAAATCGAAACCGACAAGCTGATTGTGGATGTTCAAATTACAAATGACAAGACTGGGCACCATGTACCAACCGACTCGCCATTGCGTCAAATGATCCTGTTGGTGAATGTCGCTGATGAAAATGGTCAACCGATCAATATGCTCGACGGTGAAACTGTCCCTGAATGGGGAGGCGTTGGCGATCCGAATCTTGGATATTATGCAAGCCTGCCAGGGAAGGGGTTTGCCAAGATATTGAGTGAGTTGTGGACGGAACTGGAACCGACTGGTTCTTATTGGAACCCGACGCGTGTGGTCGGCGACAACCGTATTGCAGCGAATGAATCGAATAGATCAATGTATATATTTTCAGTTCCATTGGATGGCAAAGCCAGGATTAAAGTTTCACTGCTCTTTCGTCGAGCTTTCAAGGAATTGGCAGATCAAAAAGGATGGGTTGTCCCGGATATTCTTATGGAGCAACAAATTTTGAATATCGAAAGATAACCCATAACAAAAAGTGATCAAGGAGTCATAGATGCCTAATCAAAATCCTGCAGAGCAAGGCTCTGTGGGGATTTTTGTTGTTTGTCGGGAATTAACCGAAAAGCACAATTTTTATGGTATAAAATTTTGCGGGGTTGAATGCTTTTTTCAGGGGGGAAGCAATAAGAAAGGAGATGATTTATGAACAACCAAAGAAAAAAAACTGTTGTAGCAGGAGCATTGGGCGAATGTGTCCACGTGGCGGGCGTGACGAACTTTTTGCGTCTCGCGGAATCCGCCGGGTGGCGGACGGTGTTCCTGGGTCCGGCGGTTTCGGTCGAGGAAATGATCCAGACTGCCAGACGCGAAAAAGCGGACATGGTGGGAGTCTCTTACCGGTTGACCCCCGAAACGGGCGAGCGTTTATTGGGTGAGTTTGCAGAAGCAGCGTCCGAGTTGCACGAGAAGGGAGTCCGTTTTGCGTTCGGGGGAACGCCGCCCGTTGCGGAACGCGTCGAGAAGATCGGCTTCTTCGAACGGGTCTTTGACGGGAGTCAGCCTCCAGAGGCGATCCTGGCTTATTTGAAGGGCAGGCAGAACGGGTCGGCGAAGGAAGCGGATTTTCCCCAGTCCACCGTTGAACGCATCCAATGGAAATCTCCGTATCCGATATTGCGTCATCATTTCGGTCTCCCCACCATGGAAGATACGATCGCGGGAATCGAGAAGATCGCCGAGGCGGGGGCATTGGATGTGATCTCGCTGGGGATCGATCAGGACGCGCAGGAAAATTTCTTTCACCCCGAACGGCAGGACCCGCGGCGAAAAGGTGCGGGCGGCGTGCCGGTGCGTTCGGCAGAGGATTACCGTGCCTTGTATCAGGCGAGTCGACGAGGAAATTATCCTTTACTGCGCACGTATTCGGGCACAGATGATTTTATTAAACTGGCTGAAATGTATGTGGATACGATCAACATCGCCTGGTGCGCCATCCCGTTGTTCTGGTTCAACCAGATGGACGGGCGCGGTCCGTGGGACCTCGAGGGTTCGATCCACGAGCATCAAAGCGTGATGAAGTGGTACGGCGAGCACCACATTCCCGTTGAGTTGAACGAGCCGCATCATTGGGGTATGCGCGATTCGTCGGATGTGGTGTTCGTTGTGTCGGCGTATCTTTCGGCGTATAACGCGCGCGAATTCGGTGTGAAGGATTACATCGCGCAGATGATGTTCAACAGTCCGCCGGGGCTTTCGGACGCGATGGACCTTGCGAAAATGCTGGCGGTCATGGATATGGTCGAGCCGTTGCAAAATGAAGACTTCAAAGTATGGAGGCAAACGCGCATCGGTCTGCTCTCGCATCCGCTCGACCCCGATGCCGCGCGCGGACATCTCGCGGCCAGCACATATCTGCAAATGGCGATCAAGCCGCACATCTATCACATTGTCGGTCATACCGAGGCGCACCACGCCGCCACTGCGGATGACGTCATCGAAGCCAGCAGGATCGTGCGGCGTTCCATCGAGAACGCGCTGGGCGCGCCGGATATGACCGCGGACAAGACGATCACAAAACGAGGAAAGGAATTGGTGAAAGACGCGGCTCTTTTATTGGAAGCAATCTCGCGTCTTGCGGGACCCGGAACCGGCGATCCGTTAACCGATCCTGCGACCCTCACCCGCGCTGTGACCTCCGGTCTCATGGACGCGCCGCAATTGCGCAACAACAAGTTCGGGCGCGGGGAGGTCCGCACGCGTATTGTCAGCGGCGCGAGCGTGACTGTCGATGCCAAAGGAAAACCACTCAAGGAACAGAAGCGTATTTCTGCTCTAACTTAAACCAACCCAGGAGGATTCAATGACAAAAAACATTACAGTGATCGGGGCGGGACACGGCGGCAAGGCGATGGCAGCGCATCTGGCGCTGATGGGGTATTCGGTCACCTTGTATAACCGCACGCCCGGGCACGTGGAGATCATCAAAAAACGCGGCGGCATCGAACTGGATAGCGGCGACGAGGGAGGTCCGCGCGGGTTCGGGAAACTGGCAAGAGTCACATCGGATATCGGCGAAGCCATCAAGAAATCTGACGTGATCATGGTGGTGCTGCCCTCCTCCGCTCATGCGGATATCGCCAAAGCCTCCGCACCGTACTTGCACGATGGACACATTGTGATTCTGCACCCGGGCCGCACCTGCGGCGCGTTGGAATTCTCCAAGGTGATGCGCGAGAACGGATGCAAAAAGGATGTGACCGTTGCCGAAGCCGAAACGTTTATTTACGCTTCACGTTCAGATGGTCCGGCACAGGCGCGCATCTTCCGCATCAAGGAGGCGGTTCCGCTGGCGGCATTGCCTGCCACGCGCACGCAACTGGTGCTGGATGTCATCAACGAAGCCTACCCCCAGTTCATCGATGGCGTGGATGTGCTCCATACGGGTTTGAACAACATGGGTGCGATCTTTCACCCGGCGCTCACCCTGCTCAACTCGGGCTGGATCGAATCCACGCACGGCGATTATCAGTTCTACATCGACGGCGCCTCCCATTCCGTTTCGCGCATGCTGGAAGTGCTGGACCGCGAACGCGTTACCGTGGCTTCCGCTTTGGGCATCCGCGCCCGCACTGCTCTTGAATGGTTGAAGCTCGCCTACGATACGACCGGAGAAGACCTGCACGAAGCCATCCATAACCAGCCCGGATATTACGGGATCAAGGCGCCGCCCACCCTCAACCACCGCTACATCTTCGAGGATGTGCCGATGAGCCTTGTGCCGATCGCATCGCTTGGCGTCCGTTACGGGGTCTCGGTGCGCGGCATGGAGAGCATGATCCAGATCGCCAGCATCATCCACCGCACGGACTACTGGCGGCGCGGCCGCACCGTGGAAAAGCTTGGGCTGGCGCAATGGAGCGTGAGCGAATTGACGGAGTTTGTTCGTGAGGGGAAGATCGAGCAATGACAAGGTGACAGTCACCTTCGAAGGTGACCGTCGCTGCAGATAAAGATAAAGGAGTAATACTATGTGTGGGATCGCTGGGGTCTTTCAAGGACCAGCAAGACAGATTGTCAAAACAATGGTAAAAAGCATAGCGCACCGCGGACCGGACGGTCAGGGTGTGACGGAGATCCAAAATGGAACGCTGGGGCATACCCGTCTCGCCATTCTGGATGTGGAGCGGGGGCACCAGCCGATGGATTTTCAGGAAACATCCATCGTCTTCAACGGTGAGATCTACAACTACAGGGAATTGAAGCGCAAGTATCTTCCCGATCTGCATGTAAAAACGCATTCAGACACGGAAGTATTGATCCATCTGTATCGCAAGATGGGGCCAAAATGTGTGAAACTGCTGGATGGCATGTTCGCCTTTGCCATTCTGCATAAGGGCGAGTTCTTCCTGGCGCGCGATCCCATCGGCATCAAGCCGTTGTATTACGGGAAAAGCGCCAATGGTGGACAAATCCATTTTGCCTCCGAGATCAAGGCGCTGGTGGGGCAGGTGGCGGAGATCAGGGAATTTCCCGCGGGCTACTGGTATCACTCGCGGCGCGGCTGGCATAACTATTACCAGCTTGAAAAAACGATCCACCCGTTCGATGGCGCCGAGCTCGATGCGCTGCCGGTCATCAAGTCCATGTTGCGAAGCGCCGTGTACAAACGCCTGCTGGCGGATGTGCCTGTGGGCGTCAGCCTGAGCGGCGGGCTGGACAGCAGCATCGTCACAACGCTTGCGCGCGAAGAGACCGAGCAACTGCATTCCTTTGCGGTCGGCGTGGAGGGGAGTCCCGATCTTGAGGCGGCGCGGCAGATGTCCCGTCATCTTGATACGGTCCATCACGAGTATGTTTATTCCACGCAGGATATGGTCGAGGCGTTGCCGCATGTCCTGTATCATCTCGAGTCGTTCGACCCGGCGTTGGTACGGAGCGCCATCCCGAATTACTTCCTGGCGAAACTTGCCTCCCAATATGTCAAGGTCATTCTCACGGGCGAAGGTGCGGACGAGATCTTTGCAGGCTACGATTATCTTGCGCGCTACGAAACGCCCGATGACTTGCAGGATGAGATGATCCACATCACCAAAGCCCTGCACAACACCAACCTACAGCGCGCCGACCGGATGTCGATGGCGTTCGGATTGGAGGCCCGCGTCCCCTTCCTGGACGTGAAATCTGTTTCGCTTGCGATGGGCATTCCCGCCGACTGGAAACTGCACCACACCAGGACCCCCAAAGCCCTGCTGCGCCAGTCCTTTGCAGAGGATCTGCCTCTGGAGATCGTCAACCGCCCCAAGGCAAAATTCTCGAAAGGCGCGGGTTCGTCCGAGTTGATCGCGCAGGAGGCTGTTGAAAAAATAACGGATCAGGAGTTTGCCTCCGAACGCGACCGCCTGAAAAAAGACTGGGACCATAACCTGCAAAACAAGGAGGCGCTTTATTACTATCGCATCCTGCGCGAATATTACGACGACGGGTGGATCCTGCCCAACATGGGAAAAAGCAGGAGTTTATAATTGCCATGATGGAAACATTTGACTGGTATGCCTGGGTCATTCTGCCGTTGATCGTTTTCCTGGCGCGCGTCACGGACGTGACCTTGGGGACCATGCGCATCATCTTTCTCTCGCGCGGCAAGAAGGTCATCGCGCCGCTGCTGGGCTTTGTGGAAGTGTTCATCTGGATCACCGTGGTCTCACAGATCGTGGGAGGCGCCAAGAACAATCTGCTTGCCTATTTTGCCTATGCACTCGGTTTCGCGGTCGGCAACTATTTCGGCATGGTGATCGAGGACAAACTCGCCATCGGGACTTTGGTGGTGCGGGCTTTCCTTTCCAAGGATGGTCCTATGCTTGTGAAGAACCTGCACGAAAAAGGATATGGAGTCACATACGTGAATGGGCATGGCGCCAACGGTCCGGTCCAGGTGATTTACACGATCGTGATGCGCAGGGAACTGCCTGATGTGGTGGGTGTCATTCAGGAAACCCATCCAAAGGTGTTTTTTACGGTGGAGGAATTGCGTTCAGTGCAGCAGGGCGTCTTCCCGGTGCGCCCGGCTCGGATCCAGGCTGAATTGTTCGGGAAAAAATTAAAATAGAATTCAATGGGAAGGATGCGGTTTTTTCAAGCCATGCCTTATGATCCGGAAGATGCAGTGTCCATTCTCATGCCTCATGCGATTCGATAGAGAGAAGAGTTGATCGGCGAAAGCATTATCATTATCGAAGAGATCATTATTGGGTTGCTGTTGATCGCGTCGGTGGTCGCCATCACGGCGCGTCAATTGCGGCTTCCCTATACTGTGGGGCTTGTTCTCATTGGTCTTGCGTTGACCTTTCTCACTGCCACTGAAGTGAATATTTCCCCCCAGATCATTCTGGCGTTATTGGTCCCACCGTTGGTATTCGAAGCTGCGTTCCATATTCGCCTGGATGACCTGCGGCGGGATTTCTGGCTGATCCTTACTTTGGCTGTCCCCGGTGTGATCATCACCACGCTGCTCGTCGGAGTGGTGGTTGCCTGGGGAACGGGTCTGGCTCTT
Source organism: Anaerolineales bacterium UBA5797 (assembly GCA_002418205.1). Lineage (GTDB taxonomy): Bacteria > Chloroflexota > Anaerolineae > Anaerolineales > Villigracilaceae > Defluviilinea. Next base: position 99,766 of record DIDP01000011.1, read on the forward strand.
TCTGCCGCCCTGGTGTTCGGCGCATTGATCTCGGCAACGGACCCGGTCTCCGTTGTGGCGCTGTTCCGTCGTTTGGGTGTGCCGCGCCGTGTGCAATTGTTGCTGGAGGGGGAAAGTCTTTTCAATGATGGTACCGCCATTGTCATGTTCAGCATCATGCTGGGCATCGCCTCTGCCGGGACCTTTGATTTTGTCAGCGGCTTACGCGATTTCATCCGGATTGCCGGAGGCGGGGTGTTGATCGGTGTTGCGTTGGGAACATTGATCTCGCAGTTCATCAACCGCATTGATGATCCACTTGTTGAAACGACCCTGACCACTGTCCTTGCGTTCGGCTCCTACCTGATCGCTGAATCTTTGGGCGTGAGCGGTGTGCTGGCTGTGGTCGCAGCGGGGATCGTGAATGGGAATGTGGACCCAGCCGGAATGTCCGCAACGACGCGTGTTGTCGTATTTAATTTCTGGGAATATGCGGCATTTCTCGCCAACTCGCTGGTCTTTCTGTTGATCGGCTTATCCACGGATGTAAAGGTGATGGTTGCAAACTGGCAGGCCATTGTCTGGGCGGTGATCGCGGTGGTGACTGCGCGTGCTGTGAGCATCTATGGTTTTTCGTCGTTCAATAGGGACATTTCGCTCAAATGGAAACATGTGCTGTTTTGGGGTGGTCTGCGCGGAGCCATTGCACTGGCGCTTGCATTGAGCCTCCCGGAAACGGGGCCGCTGGTGGCTGACCGTGGAAGTCTGCAAGCCATGGCGTTCGGTCTGGTATTGTTCAGTTTGCTGGTGCAGGGTTCCTCCGCCGATTGGTTCGTGAGGCGTCTCAAACTGGTGGAGCGTTCGAATGTGCAGGAGGAATATGAACGCCGGCATGCGCGCTTTGTGGCCGGGCGTGCCGCTCAGGATTACATCCGCCGCATGAGCCAGCAGGGGGTCATTTCAGAACATACATGGCAGCGACTCGCCCCTCTGCTTGAGAAAAGAACCGCGGGTCTGGCTGAGGCGGTCAAGGAGGTGGTCACATCCGACCCGATGGTGGAGGCGGAGGAACTCGATACGGCGCGGCGCGAATCGTTGCGTGCCCAACGCGCGGCCCTGACCGGTCTGTTGCGGGATGGCGTGATCTCGGAAGAGATCTACTCCCAATTGGTGGGTGAGGTGGATTCGGCGTTGACGACTGACCATACCGTCTGGCCCGGATTGGATCACTCCGGTATCCGGCCGCGCTTGAAACTGGACCGTTTGATGACGGTCTTCGTTCAGGAACAGGATGCAGAAAATGCTGTGCAGGCACTGACAAAACTTGGGGTGTCGGTCACACGTTTGCCGAGCAGGGGAGGCTTTCTCAGGAGGGGCAATATCACTCTGATGATCGGTCTGCCGGCCGCCATGGTGGATACGGTTGTGCGTGCCATCAAGAATAGCTGCAGGTGGCGTGTTGAATATGTGAACACCTTTTTGCCCACCTCCAACCTGCCAATGCCCAGACCCATTGAAGTAAAGATCGGTGGCGCAACTGTGTTTGTGTTCGAGGTTGAAAAATTTGTGGAGTTCTAGGAGACCCGGAACAAGATGAATATATCCGATTGCATGAAACGAAATGTGGTATCCATCCCTGAAACGGCTTCGATACGGGAGGCTGCGGCCGTCATTGTGAAGAAACACATTGGGTTGTTGCCGATCGTGGATGGCAATGACAGGCTGATCGGTGTTGTGGGACTGCGCGACCTCTTGAACCTTGAACTGCCGGACTTTGTACGATTCATCGACGATCTCGATTTTGTCCATGACTTTGGGGCAGTGGAAACCACCCGCCCATCTGCTGAGATGTTGGATACCCCTGTAAAAACCCTGATGAAGGATGCCTATACTGTCGAAGAAGGGTGCGGGCTGTTGCGAGCCTATGCCCTGATGCTGCAATACAACCTGCATGACATGCCGGTCGTTTCGAAGGATGGGAAATTGATCGGCATCGCATCACGCGTGGATATTGGCACTTCCATCCTGTCAGCCTGGGACAAGGTGGCCAAATGAACCTTGTCGCCATTTTGACGGTTCTGATATTTGTCTCAAGCCTTGTTCTGATCTTTACCGAGCGCATCAACCGTACCATTGTTGCGTTTGCAGGGGCATGTTTGATGATCGGGGTTGGGGAAGCCTTCCAGTTTTATAAGATGCATTCCGCCGTGGAGGCCATAGACTTTGAAACGCTCGGTCTGTTGATGGGCATGATGATCCTGGTCGCGATGCTGGAACCGACCGGTTTCTTTCAATATCTTGCCGTACTTGCAGCCCGCGCATCCAGGGGGCGACCTGTGCGGTTGTTCGTGTTGTTGGGTAGCGTAACGACGGTCCTTTCGATGTTCCTCGATAATGTGACCACCGTCGTTCTGATCGCGCCGGTCACATTGTTGATCAGTGAGATCCTGGGTGTGAGCGCCATTCCCTACCTTGTGGCGGAGGCGATCTTGTCAAATACGGGCGGTGTGGCGACCCTGGTCGGAGACCCTCCCAATGTGCTGATCGGCTCTGCGGCAGGATTCTCGTTCACCGATTTTCTCGTCCATTCTCTGCCCATTGTTGCGGTGACATGGTTCGGAGCGTTGTTTTTGTTGCGTCACCTGTTCATGAGGGAATTGTCCATGCCGCCAAGCAGTGCCGAGGCGGTGATGAAACTGGACCCTGTACAGTCCCTCAATGAACCGGAGAAGGCGAAGAAGATCTTGGTCGTGTTGGGTGTTGCAATCCTGTTGTTCTTTGTCCATCATTTGCTGCATGTCGAACCGGCGTTTGTTGCATTGGGCGCGGCGGCGGTTGCCATGATGTGGATCCAGCCGGATATCCATGAAACATTGAGGAAGGTGGAATGGAGTGTTCTCGTTTTCTTCGGCGCGTTGTTTGTGATGGTTGGCGGGTTGGAAAAAGCCGGGGTTTTGGAATCAATCGTCGGTTTGTTCCGGGGCGAGGAAAGTGTTCATCCTGTTTTGTTCGGTGTCATCATCATCTGGGCGGTTGCCATCCTGTCGGCAGTGGTGGATAACATCCCGATCACGATCGCTTTGATTCCCATCATTCAGGGGGTGGGCGCAACGGGCATCAACATTGCCCCTCTCTGGTGGGCGCTCGCCTTCGGCGCGGGGTTCGGCGGGAATGGGACGATCATCGGCTCCACTGCCAACATCATTGTGACGGCGCTTTCTGAAAAGACCCGTACCCCCATCACCTCCGGCTTGTGGATTCGCCGCGGACTGCCGGTCATGCTCCTGACCTGTGCCATTGCCAGCATCATGTATGTGGCTCTGTATTCGACCTTTTAAGGCGTGGATTAGGTTATGAGGGTATACTCCTGAAAATTTCATGACCACATTTCTGCAACTTGCCTTCCTGATCTCCATCATCCTGATCTCTGCGAAACTTGCAGGCTATCTCAGCGTGCGGCTGGGACAGCCGTCAGTGCTCGGCGAATTGATCGTGGGCATTCTGCTCGGTCCATCGTTGATCAATTTGCTCGATCTGCCTTTCATCGAACACAGCATGGTGGAGACCATGGCTGAATTTGCGGAGCTGGGCGTGCTGTTGCTCATGTTCATCGCCGGGCTCGAACTTCACTTTGGCGAGATGCGCCAGAATTTGCGCGTGGCGGCTTCGGCGGGTTTTTTGGGCGTGCTGTTCCCGATCTTGCTGGGCTGGGGCGCGGGGCTGCTCTTTGGCATGGATCAGACCACGTCCCTTTTTCTTGGTCTGACACTGGGCGCCACGAGCGTGAGCATTTCGGCGCAGACCCTGATCGAATTGAAGGTCCTGCGCAGCCGCGTTGGGTTGAGTCTGCTGGGTGCCGCGGTCTTCGATGATATTTTGATCATTTTGTTCCTGTCTGTATTCCTGGCGGTTCAGGCGGGCGGCGAGAACTCGCCGGGCATCCTGATGATCGTGGTGCGGATGCTGCTGTTTATTTTGCTCTCGATCCTGTTCGGATTGAAGGTGCTGCCCTGGATCATCCGCAGGATCGCGCGTCTGCCCATCAGTCAGGGCTTGTTGACCGTCTCGCTTGTGATCATGTTCGTCTATGGGATCGCGGCGGAGGTCTTCGGCGGCATGGCGGCGATCACAGGCGCCTTCCTTGCCGGTTTGATGCTGGGACGCTGCCCCGAAAAGGAACGCATCGAATCCGGGGCACACGCACTGGCTTACAGCCTGTTCGTGCCGATCTTCTTCGTCAATATTGGGTTATCCATCAACCTGCGGGAATTCAGGCTGGAGGCCCTGTTGATGACGCTGGTCATCATCCTTGTGGCTGTGGCGGGCAAGTGGCTGGGGGCGGGCTGGGGCGCCCGGCTTGGCGGGCTTGCAAGCCTGGAAGCCGCTCAACTCGGTGCGGGCATGATCTCGCGCGGCGAGGTGGGGTTGATCGTGGCGGACGTAGGCATCAGGGAGGGAATGATCCTCGACAGCGAATTCTCCGCCATCGTGATGATGGTGCTGATTACAACGTTGATCACGCCGCCCATCCTTCGCGCCCTGTTTGCGCGGAGGAAAGCCGAAGCTGGGATAAAACCGTCTGGCGCCGCGCTGGCTGAACCCCGGCCCGAGGCGTCAACCAATCAAACGGAGGAGGCAGACTGATGTATTTCATTCTGTTTATCATGCATAATCCCGACCTGCTCGAAGAGCTGATCCGGGAATGGGAGGCGGCGGGTGTCCAGCGCGCGACCGTTCTGTTCAGCACCGGCATGCGCAGGCTGCGTCAGGAGGAGGGGTTGCGCGACGATATCCCCCTGATGCCCTCCCTTGAGACCTTTTATCAAATGTCGCAGACCTTCAGCCGGACGATCTTTACAACCGCCAAGGATGAGTCTATGATAGATGAGATTCTTGCCGCGACCCAGCGTGTGGTGGGCAACCTGAACGACCATGAGACCGGCGTCTTCATGGTCTTCCCCATGGTGCGTGCATACGGTCTGGAGAAAGGAAACGATACGAAATGAACGAACCGATCCATTTGTTGATGCTTGCTGTCGTTCAGGACCAGGACCGGGACGAGGCGACCCGCGCGCTCGAGGAGGGCGGTTTCCCTGTCGTTTACCTGTTCAGTGCAGGCGGCTTCCTCGGACGCCGCAATGCGACCCTCTTGATCGGATTGCGCCAGGGCAGGGAGGAGGAGGTGCTCAACGTATTGCGGGATAAATGCCGCGAACACATCGAATACCTGACCCTGCCGTTGGAAGGCTCGCCTCTGCCCATGCCGACGCCTGTTCCCGTTACCGTGGGCGGCGCGACCGTCTTTGCCCTGCCCGTTGAACAATTCGAAGAAATTTAGTATGGAGTGTGCATCATGAAAATGGTCATCCTTATCCTGAAGGACAGCGACGCGGACGATGTCACCCAGGCGCTCACCGCGGATAAATTCCGCGTTACGCGCGTCGCATCCACCGGCGGATTCCTGCGGAGCGGCGTTGTCACGCTCCTGCTCGGCGTGCGGGATGAACGCGTCGAGATCGCCCTGGACCTGATCCGCGCCAAATTGCCGCCCCTGCCAACAGGCGAGAAACGCGCCACATTGTTCGTCGTGCCGGTGGAACGGTTCGAACAGGTGTGAGCGGGAACAAAACCCGTCATCGAACTGTCTGAATGTACGGAGACACGAGGAAACACTCTTCGGCGTCTCCGTATTTTGTAGTGATTACTTGTATCGAGGTTAATGATGAAAAGAAAATTGAGTCCTTTTGCCGGTCTGCTTGTGCTCATGCTGGCAACCCTGGCTTGTGCTTCTCCCGCGGGAGGCGGCGGGGAACAGCCATCCACCCCGCCCGATCAGGTGGCGACCATCGTCGCCTCCACCATGCAGGCGCTCACCCGGACAGCCCCCGAACCGTCAACAGAAACGCCTGTCCCTACTGCGGAAGATGAATTACTCCCCCACAGTTTTTATTATCTGGGAAACGACAACGCAGGCTTGTTGCAGGTCTTCCGCATCGAGCGAGACGGTGTCACCCAAAAGCAGATCACATCCGAGCCGGTCAATGTCAGTTCCTATGATGTGTCCCCGGTGGATGGAAGTGTGGTGTATGTATCGAACAACCAGATGTTGCTGATCGACGCGGATGGCTCCGGTCGCCGCCTGCTGCTGGATGGCGGCGCGGTGGACCAGAACAATCCGTTCCTGAACAACATCACCAACCCGGTATTCTCTCGAAACGGGGAGACCATCGCCTACGGGCATCAGGGATTGAATTTCTACGCACTGGATACGGGCGTGTCCAACCGTGTGTTGGAGAACGATATCGACGATCTTGGGAATAACCTGTTGGTGCCGCGCGAATTATACTGGCCTGAAAAATATTCGCCCGATGGATCCAAACTTCTCATCACGCTCGGCTATTATGAGGGCGCCTCTGCCGCGATCTATTACCCGAACGGCAGCGTGCTGGTCAGGCTCAAGGGCGGTGAAGGCGCGTTGATCTGTTGCGACCAGACCCAATGGTCCGCGGACGGATCGGTCTTTTATTCCGCCAACCGGTCGACCGGCATGTTCAATTCCGGTCTTTGGAGGGTGAATGCCGCCGACGGACAGGTCACGACCCTTTTCACCAGCAATTACGATACAGGCACATTCAACTATGCGGACGAACCCTACCTCGCGCCCGATGGTCAGTTGTATTACTTCTTTCTGAACACGAACAGTGAACTGAACAGCCGCACGCCCCTGCAACTTGTCCGCTCCGCGCCGGATGGCGTGACCGGACGAACGGTTTTGCGCCCCGACACGTTCGAGTTGATGAACGAGGCGCTCTGGTCGCCGGATGCAAGTTTTGTCATCGTTGCATTTGCGCCGATCCAGGATGTCTATTTCGGCGGGCAGGCGGAAGTCACGTATCTCGATGGGCGTCCATCTGTTGTGCTGACCACCTTTGCACAGAAGATGAAATGGGGTCCATGACGCACCTCTTTGGCGGCATCGAAGGCGGCGGCACAAAGTTCATCTGCGCGGTGGGCACATCGCCGGAGGATATCCGCCGCCAAACGCGCATCTCCACGACAACGCCCGAAGAGACATTGGGTGCAGCCATCGCGTTCTTCCAGGATGCAGAACGGGATCTGGGCAGACTCTCCGCTTTGGGCGTTGCCTGTTTCGGTCCGCTCGACCCGAACCCTGCCTCGCCCACCTTCGGCTTCATCCTCCCGACCACCAAACCCGGCTGGTCGAACGTTGACGTTGTTGGGATCTTAAGATCCGCCTACGACCTGCCCATCGGCTTCGACACCGATGTCAACGGCGCGGCGCTCGGCGAATTGACCTGGGGCGCGGCACAGGGACTCGATACTTTCATCTATCTAACGATCGGCACCGGCATTGGCGGCGGCTTGATGGCAAACGGCAAACTCGTACACGGACTGCTCCACCCTGAAATGGGACACATCCGGATCCCGCACGACAAGGAGCGTGATCCGTACGAAGGCTGGTGTCCGTTCCACAAGGATTGCTTCGAGGGGCTGGCGTCCGGTCCCGCGCTGGAAGCGCGTTGGGGGCAAAAAGCCGAAACGCTCCCGCCCAATCATCCCGCCTGGGAACTGGAGGCGCACTACATCGCGCTGGCTCTCGCAAATTACATGGTCACACTTTCCCCGCAGCGCATTATCCTCGGCGGCGGCGTGGGCGGACGTGCAGACTTGCTTCCACGGGTTCGCAGGAATGTACAGGAACTATTGAACGGATACGTCCAATCCCCGGCGATCACGGAGAAGATCGAGGAATACCTCGTCCCACCGGGGTTGGGGAACCGCGCCGGAACCTTGGGGGCAATTGCGCTGGCACAAGCGGTGTATAAAAATAAATGACTGTCACGTTCGATGTGACAGTCACCTGACACTTATTCCAACACAAAATTATCGATCAGCCGCGTCTTCCCTACGAAGACCGCCATCGAGAGCAGGGTTTTGCCTTTGACCACATCCAGCTCCTCCAGCGTGTCGTAATCCGCGCAGGAGACGTATTGCACATCGGCAAGCGGTTCGCCCGCCAGAACCTCTTTCATCCTCCCTCGCAATTTCTCCGCATTTCGCTCTCCCGCTTCGTACATTTCCTTCGCCGCACTCAATGAGCGGAACAAGACCGTCGCGGCTTTGCGTCCTTCGGGGTCGAGGTACACGTTGCGGCTCGACATCGCCAACCCATCCGCCTCGCGCACGATCGGGCAGACCACAACCTCGATGGGGAAGTTCAGATCCCTCACCATTTGACGAATGACCGCTGCCTGTTGGGCATCCTTTTGACCGAAATAGGCTTTATTAGGCTGGACTCCATTGAACAACTTGGCGACAACCGTGGTCACGCCCCGGAAGTGACCGGGACGCATCGCGCCTTCCAAAGGCTTGGTCATCGCCTCCACCTCCACCCAGGTCTGATACCCCTGTGGATACATGATCTCCGCTGTGGGCATCCAGACCAGGTCCGTGCCGAGTGGTTCGATCAGTTTCAAGTCGCGGTCGATATCGCGCGGATACTTGGCGAGGTCCTCGTTCGGTCCGAATTGTGTGGGGTTGACGAAAATGGAGACGATGACGTGGTCGCATTCCTCCTTCGCGCGGCGGATAAGGGAGAGATGTCCCTCGTGGAGAAATCCCATCGTCGGCACGAGACCCACCGTCCCGTCGAGGGAGAGGCGGGCGGAACGCAGTTCATCCAGGGTTGAGATGGTTCGCATAGTCCATTCTCCAGTCGTTGACAGATATAGAAAATATGTGCTAAACTCAAGTTCCAACCAACTTAAACAAGGAGAAAAAATGGCTTACGCACATACCAATTCCAAAGGGACAACCTACTACCTGCATTCCAATGGCAGGATGTTCTTCTTCTCGAAGGAGATCAAGGACGGCGCCCTCGACGCAGTGCCTGCCGGGTACAACGTGGTCGAGATGAAGACGGGCATGCTTGTGTTGAAGAAGGTGCAGGCTGAAGCGCCGGCTTCGGACGCGCCCGCCGGAGGTCAATCGTAACCGAAGTATAACCCTGTTCGAAACTCTCACGCCTCGAGCGTTGGGAGCAAAATATATTGCGCTTTTAGATAATAAGGAGACTTGATATGACACTTAACACTGCATCTAAAAGAACCTATACCCGGAAAGTGAGGAAGACATGCCAGCTTTAAATCGTGTGCAATTGATCGGTCGTTTGGGCAGAGACCCGGAGAGCAAGTTCACCCCCACGGGCAAGAAGGTCGCCCACTTCAGTGTCGCCATCAGCAATCGCTGGAAAAGCAGGGAAGGCGAGAACAAGGAATATACCGAGTGGGTCAATGTCGAAGCCTGGGGACGGCTTGGCGAGGTCTGCCAGGAGTATCTCAAGAAGGGCAGCCTTGTTTACCTCGAAGGACGGCTCAAAACGGACAGGTATGAGGATAAAGAGGGTGACACGAAATACTTTACAAAAGTAGTCGCCCTTTCGCTCCAGTTCCTCGACAAGAAGGAAAAGGACGAGCCTGTGATGACCGTCGAAGAGGGAGCCCCGGATTACGAAGCCTAACCTCAGGAGCGAAACAGAAATACAATCGAATAAAAGGCGTCGCGCCCAGGCGTGACGCCTTTACTTTTACCTGTGTTTTCGGTGATAATTGAAGGGGACCAGCCCGATGACGAAACGCAAGTTCTCCGAGAACACCTCCACCACCTCCTTTGGATCGCCCGGACGCGAGGGACACGATGCCTCCGCGTTCTACGAGACGCGCCTGTATGCCGATCAGACCCCGCCGGAGGCTGAATCGTACGTCGAGAATCCCCTTCCCACGCTGGATGCCATCTTCGGTCGTTCCTCCGAGGAGATGACCGAACTGCCCGATCATTCGGTACATCTGATGGTCACTTCGCCGCCGTACAACGTGGGCAAGGAATATGATGAAGACCTGACACTCGAAGAATATCTGGCATTTTTAAAACGAGTCTGGAAAGAAACCTACCGTGTGCTCGTTCCCGGCGGACGCGCCTGCGTCAACGTCGCGAACCTGGGACGAAAACCCTACATCCCCATGAACGGACTGATCGCCAAGAGCATGATCGATCTGGGATTCCTCATGCGCGGCGAGATCATCTGGGATAAAGCTGCCTCCGCCAGCACCTCCACTGCCTGGGGTTCGTGGCAATCCGCCTCCAACCCGACCCTGCGCGATACGCACGAATACATCCTCGTCTTCTCAAAAGGGACCTTCAAACGTCAAAAGATCGAAGGGCGTGAGAGCACGATATCGAAAGAGGAATTTCTCGAGTACACAAAATCTGTATGGGGATTCGCCTCCGAGTCAGCGAAAAAAATCGGACACCCCGCGCCGTTCCCGGTGGAGTTGCCGTATCGTTTGATACAGCTTTATACGTTCTCGAATGAAGTGGTGCTCGATCCGTTCATGGGATCGGGGCAGACCGCCCTCGCCGCGAAGAAAACGGGACGGCATTATGTCGGATATGAAGTGAACGAGGAATATTTGAAACTGGCGAACGAAAGAATCGCGGGGATGTAAGGCGAGATCTAGGTATCTTTCCAATAAACCGAGTAATAGCGATTGTAAAAAAAACACCAAATCTAACTGCAGAGACACTGAGTCACGGAGTTCCTATAAAGATTTTCTCCGTGTCTTCGTGTCTCTGTGGTTCGAAACTGTTTTTAAAGATCGTCTGGTTCTGCAATTATCTTGCCTGTGAAAATCATCCAATATCCTTTTTATAGAACCGATAGCGCTTGTAGATCTTCGCGCCCATGTGATGTGCGAGGGGCCAGGTATCCATGTTTTCATCGCCTGTGAGGGACAGGTCCGCCCATTGATAGCCGCGGGCGGCGGCGCGTTTTGCCATTTCGTCGAACATAAGAAGCGCCAGACCTGTATCCCAATATTCCGGCGGGACGACCACGCTTTTGATGGCGATGCATTTCGGCGAAGTATTTTTGTATTTCAGATACCGCAGATAGTCCCACGGATGGCGCAAACCGTTGAGGTGGATCAGCACTTCGTTGAAGTTCGGCACTCCGGGGAAGAAGCCTGCCGGCCTGCCATCCGCTTCGGCAAAGAGGACGAGTTCCATATCCACAAGCGGGACCAGAGGCAGGATCATGGCTTCGATGTCGGAACGTGTGTAAGGGACAAATCCCGGGAAATGCTTCAAGCCCTCGTTTTGCAGGAAGACGATCCGTTCGATCTCGTTCTCCATGTCCCGGATGTTCGCGCCGCGCACTTTGAATTCAGGGTGTTTCCGGCGCACCTTGTCCGCCAATCGCGACAGACGCTGAACCTTTGGATTATGCAAGTCAATATCGATCGCGTAGGCGAGACCGTCCTCGCCATTCTTCTCGAAGCCGTATTGCTCGAAGAAAGTTTGATAATAAGGCGGATGGTGTGCGCACAGGATCGCGGGCGGGCGGTCACGCCCTTCGATGAGCACCCCGCGCGAATCCTCGCGGTCAAGGTTGTAGGGTCCGTATAGGGATTTCATGTTCCGGGTGCGCGCCCATTCCTCGGCGAACCCAAACATGGCTTTGAACACCTCGTACTCCTCGATGCATTCGACAAATCCAATCATGCACTCGGCATAGCCTTTGGTGCGCGTGTTGTTTTTGTCTTCTGCGAGGCAAAGCGTACCGGCAGGCTTGCCATTCTTCCACACGATGAAAAATTCGGCAGTGCCATCCTTGAAAAACAAGCCCCGCTCCGGGTCGATGACCTTGGCGCGCTCCGACAGAAGCGGAGGTACCCAGAGCGGGTCTTCTTTATAAATCTTCCACTGAAAGGTGAGGAAAAGGCGTTTTTCTTTCCGGGTTTGGACGGGTTTGATCTCGATCATGATGGGGACGGCGGCTTGATTGAAATGATAAAACTTATACGGTAAAGAGAACGATCGCGATGAAGGCGCAAATGATTCCCAGCGTTTGAACGAGGGAAATCCTTTCCTTCAGGAAGATCCATGCCAGCAACACGGTAGAGGCGGGATACAATGCCCCAAGCACCGCGGCAACGTCGATGCGGCCTGCCTGGGCGGAGAGTACATAGAAACCGTTGCCGGCAATATCTATAACCCCGTTGAGGATGCAAAGTGTCCACGTTTCGCGCGGGGGCATGGGGGATTGACGCGTAATCAGCGCGAAGAGTCCGAGTGCTACAAAGCCTGCAAAGCGCGCCGCGGTCAGGGTCCAGAAGAAGGAATTGAGGGTGGCTTGATAGATGACGATGAAGTAAAAGCCGAAGAAAAAGCCCGAGATCAGAGGCAGGCGCAGGTCCGAGAGGGAGAAGCGCCAGTTCGTCGAATCCGTCTGTGAGATCAGCCAGACCGCGAGGAAGGCGAGTCCGAATCCGATCAACGTGGCAAGGGAGGGAATCCCCAGCGTGAAGAGTCCGAAGACGACCGGGATGAGCGCGGCGAACAATGCCGAGACCGGCGCGGTGATGGTCATGGAGCCTTCTGCCAGGGCGCGGTAGAGAAAGACGAGTCCGCCCAGACCGATGAGGCTGGCGAACGCGCCCATCAATAAATCTTTGACGGCTGGGATGGGTTCGCGCGTCAGGATCGCCAGGACGAGAAATGGAATGAAGCCTGCGATCTCTGCGAGATACAGTACGCGGATCGAAGTGGATTTTTTGGTTGCCAGCCCGCCGATAAAATCCGCCGCGCCCCACGAGGCGGACGAGATCAGTCCGTAGAAAATTGGTAGCAAGATGTCTCCCTGAGGCTCAGATTTTTTGTGCGTTCAAGGCGATGATTCTATCGTCGATCACCTGCAGATCGATCACTTCGAATTGCGGGAAGATCCTCCGAAATTCTTCGGGAGTGAACAGGTGATGAGGCAGACCCTGCTCGTCGCCGCTGGTCGGGACAAAGGTATTGGGCTCGATCTCGTTGTGTTGTGGCGCGTCCTCCTCGATCGCTTTGCGCGCGGGGACGCTGATCAGGATCATCCCGCCCTTGCGAACGATCCGTTGGATCTCCTGTGCCGTTTGAACAACGGTCGCCAGCAGGGCATGGTGGATGACCTGGGTGGAGAGAACGGCATCAAACGAATTATTCCCGAACGGCAGAGGCAGGCGCATATCCGCAAGAATTAAATCCGCGCTGAGACCTTCCTCATGAAGCAACTGTTTCGTAAGTTTCAACGCGGTGGGAGCGTTGTCCATCCCGCTGACTTGCAATCCCTGCTGTACCATGTGAAGAACATGGCGACCGTTTCCGCAGCCAAGATCAAGGACAGATAATAAACCGCGTTCCCTGAGCATCCTTGAAAAATGCACGACCGGAGGGCGCGGTTCCGGATATTGATAACCGCCGCCTTGAAAGATTCTCTCCCACTGGGTCGATTCGGGAATTGTCATAATTTTCCCGCGGCGCTTGCCCTGTCCAAAACCTTTTGCGCGTTCTTCAGCAGCGGCATGTCGATCATCTTGCCGTCGAGGGCGTAGGCGCCTTTGCCCTCCTTTTGACTGGCTTCGAACGACTCGACGACCCGCTTTGCGTATTCGATGGATTCATCGGATGGAGTGAACGCCTTCTGCGTCACCGGAACCTGATTCGGATGAATGACCTGTTTCCCGCTGAAGCCGAATCCTGCCCCCTGCTCCGCTTCGAGACGGAGTCCTTCGATGTCCTTGAAGTCGATGTAGACCATATCGATCGCCTGCAGATCATTCGCCGCGCACGCCGCGACGACAGCCGACCGCGCATACAAGACTTCATTCGCTTCCTTTGTGCGCGTCGCCCCGACCGAGGCGGCATAATCCTCCGCACCGAAGATAATGGCTTCGAGACGTTTGTCTGACTCTGCGATTTCCTTGAGATTCAAAATTCCTTTTGCGGTTTCCACACCGATCAACAGACGAATGCTTCCGATCTCCAGTTTGTTCGAGAGTTCGTATGATTCGATCTGACCGCTGACCCATTTCACCTGTTCCGCCGTTTCTATCTTGGGCACAACAATTGTATCGGGTTGTGCAGCAAGTGCAGAGGCAAGATCATCCTTCTCGAATCCAGAACCGATGCTGTTGATGCGGATGCAGCGCTCAGAATTGCCGAAGTCCAGTTCCTTCATCGCCTTAGCGATGACCGTCCGCGCTTCGGCTTTTTTGCTGACCGCGGTCCCATCCTCCAGATCCATGCAGATGCAGTCCACGCCGAGGGTGGTGGCTTTTTCGATCTTGCGGCGGTCGTCGCCGGGCATGTAGAGTAGTGCGCGCCGTGAGTGCATGATTCTCCTTTATGGGCTGATTTTCTTGAGCTCGCCAGTGACCCGATTCAACTCAAATTTTATTTCGTCCTGATACAAAACTTGCAAGATGATGAAAGAGTCGTTTACCCATTCTACTGGGACCAGAACTTCTTTATGATCTGTAGACAGTGTCGTGCAGGCTGGCCGTTTCAACTCACATAACACGATGGATGTAGCGATATAGTCACCGATGCTGGTGTCATATTGTGCGATGGAAAACACCACGCTCTGACTGTCTGGCGCCCAGAGAAATCCTCCTCCCGTATTATATTTCGAGTCGAATTCAAAAGATTGTTCATCGCCTGTTTGCATATCACGAATATTCAATACGACTGGTGATTTATCGGTCACAATATATGCCAGCCTGCGATCATTGGGTGAAAATGCAAGCGAATAAAATATCCAGTCGCTTTTACTTAAAAGTAATACTTCGCTAATCTGACCTGTTCCAAGGTCAAGGCGATATAGGACTATGCCGTGATGAAATGGTTCCCAATAACCGTCTGTATGTGGATCAAAACTTGCATAAACATAATTACCATCATTGGACCAGTGGATTAAGTTAACGAAGTATTCCACGTAGGAATTGATTAGAGTATCTGAAGATAATTCCCAATGTGTGGACTCGTCATCGCGGACAAATACTATGGTTTCATAACTGCAGAACACAACGTCCCAAAGATCGTCAGGTGAAGATGCGAATCCCCGCGCCTGCCCATGCACGCAATACTTATCGAGCTTATCATGCAAGACTTGTTGTGTGGCTGTCACGGGATCTGGCACTGTAAGTGATGGTGAGGCCGGTGTATCTGTGATAAAAACAAATGAAGGAACCTGGGTGCCCTGATTTGGAGTATTCCTGATTTCTCTTGTTGGTTCAACGGTAATTGATGTACTACATGCAGTAAAGATGATTATTGAGAAAAAGAATAAACCAAATTTTCTTTTCATCCATCATCCTTCTGTCTTCTTCCTTTTTAAAAACATCGCTGTTCTCTCAAACTCAACCACAATTGTACCGTCCGGCTTTTTACCTGTACATTTGATCCGCACGAGGCCCGCGTTGGGTCTTGACTTCGATTCGCGCATCTCGATGATCTCGCTCTCGGCATAGATCGTATCGCCGTGAAAGACGGGGTTAGGGTGCATGACCTTGTCGTAGCCGAGATTTGCCACGATCGTGCCTTCAGTCAGGTCAGGGACGGTGAGACCAACGACCAGTCCGAAGGTAAAGACGCCGTTGACCAATCGCTGACCGAACTCCGTTTTCGAGGCGAAATCCTCGTTGACGTGCAACGGCTGGGTGTTCATCGTCAACGCGGAGAAGAGGACGTTGTCCATTTCGGTGACAGTGCGTCCCGCGTGCTTGAATTTCATCCCCACTTCGAGTTCGTTGTAATACTTTCCAGTCATGATTAACTCCTTGGGAAAGGAAAGGATGAAAGAGCCGTAATCTTTCTTCTTTCCTCTTTCATTCCACCGTAATCAATACCTGCTCTCTTTCAACCGTCTGCCCCTGCTTCACAGCCAACAACTTCACAACGCCATCCGTCGGCGCCTGGATACGAATCTCCATCTTCATCGCTTCGAGAACCATCAGTGTTTGACCTTTGGTTACCGCATCCCCTTCGCTGATGTTCACCGCGCGGACCTGTCCCGGCATGGGCGCGGTCAACTCGCCGGAGTGATCGGATTTCGCTCCGCTTTTGCGGGAACCGGATTGTTTTGTCAACACGAAGGTCCGCCCGTTGAGCGTGACCCAGCGTTTGGCGTTATCGGAGGAAACATACGCAGTGACGCGTTCGCCGTCGATGAGTAAATCCAGCTTGCCATACTCCGTATCCGCGCGGAGGATTTCGACCTCGGCAGTCTTATCGTCCATATCGACGCGGTAGGACTTGCCGGTGGGAGTCAGATCAATGGTAGTGGTGTCGAAGATAATTTTCATCAGTTACGAAATCCACTTGGAGTTTTCCATGGACTATATGGGTCAACCCCATTCATACTTGAGGCTTGAGACTTGGAACTTGGAACGGAAAAATCTGCAAGCGAAGCAGCAATGAGTGCCTCAAATGATGGTTCGGAAGGCGGTGCCCAGTTGAAGTTGGTCTCCACCCAGCGCGTGGAGACTTTGCCATTCTCGAAATCGGGATGGGCGAGGACATCCTGCAGGAAATCGATATTCGTTGTCACGCCATGCACAATGAAGTCACGCAGTGCGGCTTGCATCTTTTGCGTGGCGGCTTTCCGGTTCTCGGCATGGACGATCAACTTTGCTAGCATGGGATCGTAGAAATGAGTCACTGTGTCATCTGCGCGGAAACCCGAATCGACGCGGATGCCGGGGCCGCGCGGTTCGATGTATTGCAGGAGTTTTCCGGTGCTGGGGAGGAATCCGTTGGCGGGATCTTCGGCGTAGATGCGGCATTCGATGGCATGTCCGCGTTGGGAGAGTTCATCCTGTTGATACGGGAAATGGTCTCCCGCCGCGATGCGGATCTGCCATTGGACGAGGTCAATGCCTGTTACATGTTCCGTGACGGGGTGTTCCACTTGAAGCCTTGTGTTCATTTCCAGAAAGTAGAACCCTTCGTCTCCGCTCAGGGCAGGCGAGGAATGATCGGGGTCGAAGATGAATTCGACCGTGCCCGCGTTGTAGTAATTGACGGCTTGTGCAGCTTTGATCGCCGCTTCGCCCATCCGCGCGCGGAGTTCAGGCGTGAGCAGTGGTGAAGGGGTTTCTTCGATGATCTTTTGATGGCGGCGCTGCACCGAGCATTCGCGCTCGAATAGATGCACGAGGTGTCCGTGTTTATCCCCAAAGACCTGGAACTCGATGTGATGCGCAGTTGGAATGTATTTCTCAACGAGCAGGCGATCATCGCCGAAGGCGTTCAGCGCTTCGCGGCGCGCGGCGTCGATCTCTTCGGGCAGTTCGTCCGCATCCCAGACGATGCGCATCCCTTTGCCGCCGCCGCCCGCCGAGGCTTTGACGAGGACGGGATATCCGATCTCTTTGGCGGCTTTCTCGAAATCCGGGAAGGATTCCAACCCCTCGGCTCCGGGGACCGTCGGGACGCCTGCCTCTTTCATCCGAATCTTTGACTCTTCCTTATCGCCCATGGCGCGGATGGAACCGGCTGAGGGACCGATGAAGGTCAGTTTGGCGGAGTCCACTGCGGCGGCGAAAGAGGCGTTCTCCGAGAGGAATCCATAGCCCGGGTGGACGGCGTCTACCTGGGAGGAGAGGGCGGCCCGGATCAAGACATCCGCATTCAGATAGGATTCCTTGGGCGCTGCCGCACCGATGTGAACCGCCTCATCGGCGTATTGAACATGCAGGGTGTTCTTATCGGCATCGGAATACACGGCGACGGTTTTGATACCGAGTTCGCGACATGCCCGCATGATGCGGATGGCGATCTCGCCGCGGTTGGCAATGAGGATCTTTTTGAACATCAGTTACAGGTTCTCTTGTTCTTCAATTGGAATTCGGTCTCGGTGGTGACGAAGTCGAAACGGCTGCATTTGTTTTGGATCCAGTCGTCTGCGCTTTGTGTGCCGCCGTCCGCGAGCCAGGAGGGGTCTGCCGTGCGGACGTTGAAGGTGATCTCGGCATAGAGTGAGCCATCGCCTGCGGGGAAAATGGTAACACGCGTGACCTGATATTCGAGGATGTCGCCGTTTGCAGCGAGGGCATCCATGACCCTGGTGAAGATGGCGTTCGCCACGGGTTCGAGCGAATATGCCTGGATTTCGCTCTGTGCTATTGCGCCGAAGAGGGCGGGGTCTGTGGCGGCGGGTACCTCCGTTGGGGTTTCTGTGGGGGCTATGGCCTCGGTGGGGGAGGGAAGTACGGCAGTTGGTGGAACGGTCTCCGCTGATTGGGCGCACGCGGAAAGAAGAAGGATGAACACAAGCAGAAAGAGTTTTGTGCGGTGGAGGTTCATGTAGCGAAGTGTCAGCCTTGGTGTTTTGAATGGGTCTATTGTAAACCCTGCTTATTGCTTCACTCTCGTCAGCTTTGCCTCTGTTGCCCTGGCTTCGCCAAGTTCGGGATGGATGTTGTAGGCGGTAATGGTGAGGTGATCTTCATCTTCAAGCGTGACTTCCGTGCGCCAACCCCAATCGGGTCCGCCGGTGGGGTCGGGGTAACTGCCGAGGACGGAGAAGCCGTTGTCGCGGGCGGAGCCGACGCAGAACATGATGGCGGTGTTGTTGTGCCAGCTATCAAGCCAGGAGGCCTCGTAACGCTCGAGCGTGGTGTTGTAGCCGAAGGTGAACATTCCATGCTGCGCCTCGCCTTCGACGGAGGATTGATACAGGAACAATGCGAAACGTCCGTCCAGGACGATCTGGATGTTCCCGATGATCTGGGATTCGCCAAGCAGTTTTCCAGGCTCAAGCCAGATCCTGGATGTACCTGTCCAGCCGCCGGCGAGTTGGGCGAGGAAGTGGTGGGGGGAACCAGAGGATTGTTCGAAGGGCATTTGAACTCCTATCTTCATTATGTCGTTGCGAGGAGGGCAGAGCCCGACGAAGCAATCTCCTCAAAACAAAATTTTGTTTGTAATCGGGAGATTGCTTCGCCACTCACCTGCACTTGCAGCGCAGGTGCAAGTGTCGTGGCTCGCAACGACATTCATAAATTACATCCTGAAAACTCCAAAATTTTGTTCTTCCACAGGTGAATTCAACACCACCGACAACGCCAACCCCAAAACTTGACGCGTATCCACGGGATCGATCACGCCATCGTCCCAGAGCCGCGCGGTGGAGTGATAGGGATTGCCTTCGTTTTCGTATTTCTCCAAAATGGGACGTTTGAATTCGTCGGCTTCTTCCTGTGTCATGGCAGGCTTGCCTTCGCGGGCGAGTTGGTCCTGTTTGATGGTGAGCAGAACGTTTGCGGCTTGTTCCCCGCCCATGACGGAGATGCGCGCATTGGGCCACATCCACAGGAAGCGCGAGCCGTAGGCGCGACCAGACATGGCGTAGTTGCCCGCGCCGAACGAGCCGCCGATGACAACGGTCAATTTTGGGACGCGGGTGGTTGCCACGGCATGGACCATCTTCGCGCCGTCTTTGGCGATGCCGCCGACCTCGGCTTCACGTCCGACCATGAAGCCGGTGATGTTTTGCAGGAACACGAGCGGAATCCCGCGCTGGTCACAGAGTTCGATGAAGTGAGTCGCTTTGAGGGCGGACTCGCTGAACAGCACTCCGTTGTTGGCAATGATCCCGACAGGGTATCCGTGAATGCGTGCGAACCCGCAGACGAGAGTCGTGCCGTAGCGGGCTTTGAATTCGCGGAATTTGCTGCCGTCCACGAGGCGGGCGATCACTTCGCGCACATCATAGGTCTCGCGGAAGGTGGAGGGGAGGATGCCGTATAAATCTTCAGCGGGGTAGAGAGGTTCTTCGGGCTTTGACCATGGACCATTGACCGTAGACCATATTGGTCGATCGTCCATCGTCGATGGTCGAGGAAGAGTTGCCACGATCCCGCGCAGGATTTCGATCGCGTGGTCGTCATCCTCCGCGAAATGATCTGCGACTCCGCTCAAGCGCGTGTGGACGTCTGCACCGCCGAGGTCTTCTGCTGAAACATCCTCTCCCGTTGCGGCTTTGACGAGCGGAGGTCCGCCGAGGAAGATGGTGCCTGTGCCTTTGACGATGATGGCTTCGTCGCTCATGGCAGGGACGTAGGCGCCGCCCGCCGTGCAACTGCCCATCACCGCCGCGATCTGCGGAATCTTTTTCGCGGACATGCGCGCCTGGTTGTAGAAGATGCGTCCAAAATGATTCACGTCGGGGAAGACTTCATCCTGCAGCGGCAAAAACGCGCCGCCCGAATCGACGAGATAGAGGCAGGGCAGGTGATTCTCTTCTGCGATCTGCTGGGCGCGCAGATGTTTCTTGACCGTCATCGGGAAGTACGACCCGCCTTTGACGGTGGCGTCGTTGGCGACGATGAGTACTTCGCGGTTGCTGACGCGCCCGATGCCCGTGACAATGCCTGCGCCTGGCGCTTCGAGATCGTACATGCCAACCGCCGCGAGCGGGGAGAGTTCGAGGAAGGGCGAGCCAGGGTCGAGCAGGCGCTCGATGCGGTCGCGGACGAAGAGCTTGCCCTGTGACTCGTGGCGCTTGCGGTATTTTTCGCCGCCGCCCTGGCGCACTTCGGAGAGGCGTTCGCGCAGGGTGCGGGCGAGTCCGCGGTTGTGTTTTTGGTTTTCGAGGAATTGTGGGGAGGTGGAGGAGATGGAGGTTTCGAGGATGTCCATGGGCAGAGTCTAGCATAAATGGTATGTCATTGCGAGGAGATTGCTTCGTCGGACTATGTCCTCCTCGCAACGACATGATAAGTTATGGATAAATGTCAGTTGTATTTGGCTTCGATTTCTGCAAAGATAATCCTGTCGGAGGGTTTGTTCAACTCATTGTAAAGGAGGAACACTGATGAGACCTGTGTATGCAATCTCGGGGGGCGTTTCGAAGTTTGCCAAGGCGCGACCCGACAAGACGTTCCAGGCGATTATCAAGGAAGCCTACGATTATGCAATCGCCGACATCGGATTGGATTTTCGGACGTTCACCAAAATCGTAGATGGATCCGTCGCCTCGTACTTCTCGGATCATTTCACCCGACAGCTGATGGCCGGGATCATGGCCCAGGACTACCTTGGGCTGTGTCCCAAACCCGGTCACCGCGTGGAGGGCGGCGGAGCGACGGGCGGACTGTGCTTCCAGGAGGCGTGGAAGTCGGTCGCTTCGGGTCACATGGATGTGTGTGTGGCGTACGGCTTCGAGACCATGTCGCATGTGGAGACTTGGAAGGGAAACGAGTTCATCGCCCTGGCCTCCGACGTGTCGTTCGATTATCCCGTTGGAGGTTTCTATTCGGGCTACTACGCCATGATGGTGACGCGCCACATGAAGGAGTTCGGCACGACCGTGGAGCAGATGGCGCATGTCAGCGTGAAGAACTACATCAACGCGTTCCACAATCCGTACGCGCAGAAGAGTCAGCGCATTACCATCCAGGATGTGCGTAACGCGCCGATGGTGGCGTGGCCTCTGACGCGGCTCGACATCTGCGTGATGTCGGATGGCGCGGCGGCGATGATATTGTGTTCGGAAGAGGGACTCCAGAAACTTGAAGCCGCGGGGGCGAGGGTGACGCGTCCGCTCGTGAAGGTGACAGGCATCGGGCGCGGCACGGACGCGATGCGCATGGCGGATCGTCCGCATGTGGATTATGACTTCTTCATGGAGAATTACGCCACCGAACAGGAGAAGTCATCGGACGAGACGAAGGCGTATTACAAGAAACTTTGGGAGCACGGTACTCGCTACCCGGGAGTCCATTCGTTCCGTGCGGGACGGGCGGCGGGCAACATGGCATGGAAACATGCGGGCATCCAGGACCCGTTGCATGAACTGGACTTCATCGAATTACACGACGCGTACACTTCATCTGAAATTCAGACGTATGAAGATCTGGGATTGTGTCGTTACGGGGAGGGCGGTCCGTTTGCGGAATCGGGCAAGGCGTTCCTGCCGAACATTGATTACGGCTTGAAGTTGAAGGATAAGCCTGTCTGCGCGGTGAATCCCTCGGGCGGATTGATCGCCTGCGGACATCCTGTCGGCGCGACGGGACTGATGCAGGGCGTCTTTGCTGTGTGGCAGCTTCAGGGGTCGATCAAAAAACATTTCCGCGATGACCAGCTACAGGTCCAGAATGCGAAGCGGGGCGCCATCCATAGTCACGCGGGGACGGGCACGTATGTCACGGTCTCCGTTTTGGAAAGGGAGGGCTAAATCATGGCCAAGTTACCGTCACAACGAGAAGAGACTTTGGGCGGGTTCGTCGTGCATGGTGTCCCGTTCCCGATCGGTGCGGATGAGGAGTCGCTGGAGTTTTTGAAGAAGATGGCGCCGATCCAGATCGAGCAGGAATATAAGATCACGTACCTGCATTCGTACGGACAGGACAGCCCGTGGTTCGCGGCGTTGACGAATAAACGACTGCTCGCTTCACGCGACCCCGAAAGCGGATACACAACCGCCAACCCGCGCGGACATGACATGTACTCGGGCGCGGAGACCAAATGGATCGACATCACGAACGTCCCTGCGCATGTACACGCGTTCACGGTGTGTTATTTCGGGTCGCAGGAGTTTTTGCCTGAGTGTCCGTTCGTGCTGGCGTTGATCGAGTTCGAGGGCGTAAACACGCTGCTGTTGACGCGCTTGATGGGCGTTGACCCCGACGCGCCGTCGCTGAATTGGATCGGGATGGAGGTCAAGCCGCGTTTCCTGCGGAATTCCAAGTTGAAGCCGACGGATGTGTATTTCGTGCCGAACGAATAGTGTTGTTGCGAGGAGGACGTAGTCCGACGAAGCAAATTCCTTGAACAAAAAGTAAGTCGGTTACTGGGAGATTGCTTCGGGGTTTCGACGCTATCGCGTCTCAAACCTCGCAACGACATATAAAAAGGACTCAGCAATGGGCTGCGTCCTTTTGGTTGCATACGGTGGTCGAGTAGACCTGAGCGGTAGCGAAGGGCATATCGAGACCACATCATGCAATTTTATTTGGGCATGTTATTGGTGGTTTCGATATGGACGAGAAAAACACTCGCCCTACTCAACCACCGAGTTGCTCAAGAAAACGCTCCGCTTCCTCATACGCCACCTTGTAATAATACGGCGGACCATCGCAGGTAGCGAGTTTTAATGCGATTTTAGCGATCTCGCAATTGTGATACGATTCTCCGCATGAACTTCTCCCGCATCACCGATGATCTGTTCATTGGTAGCATGCCCTCTCCCAGTGACTACGACACACTGCGCGGCCTCGGTGTGCGTCTGCTCATCAACATGCGCTTCTCGCGCGGACCCAAACCTGATTCGCATCAGCAACCCATCCAGACCCTTTGGCTTCCCTCCATCGACAGCCCCTTCTTCCCGATCACCATCCGAAAGTTGAAACAGGGCGCGCAAGCCGCGTTGGAGACGATCCGGGATGGCGGCAGGGTCTATGCCCATTGCGCCTACGGACGTCACCGCGGCGTGGCGATGGGCGCCTGCATCCTCATCGCCCAGGGACATGATCCGCACGAAGCGATGGAGTTGATCGCCGCCCGCAGGTCCGTGGCTGACCCGTATGCGTATTACATCCAGCCGCGCATTTTGAAATTTGCAGAGGAATGGAATAAGTAAGCCGCGGTCCACGCCCACTGCCTTATGAATCGCATACGCCCCCTGACTTTATTGGTTTGTGTTCTGCTCGCTTCCTGCGGAGGGGAATCCACGCCCGCGCCAACACCGAGATTATCCGAACCCGAAGTGCAGATCGAGTTCGATCCCACCCTGACGCCGCGTCCAACCGCCACGGCGACGGATGTCCCGGTCACGCAAACGCCAGTGAAAAATTCCACGCCGCAGATACTCGCTCTTGACCCCGCGGACTGGAAGGACTGGCCCGTGATCCCGGCATACGTTGATCCCAGTTTGCGCAAGGTCTACGAACGCGGCTTATTGTTGGGCAATGACCCGCAAGCCTTTTCGATCTTCGGCGATTGTCAGACCCAGCCCGACGAGTTCTTCGGCGTCTTCGAAACGGACTCATCCGTCACACAAACTCTCTCCCCCGAACTGCGCGAGACGGTCGCCTATTTCACAGGCTCGTTCACGCGTGACTCCTCCACCTCGCAGGATGGCACCACCCCCGGCGCCCTGTTGTGGACTCAATGGCATCGCGGCGAGTACGGCTGTACCTTTGCGGAGACTCCCGTGGAATGTGAACTGCGGGTCCATCGCCCGTCGTTCGTCATCATCCAGATCGGGACGCATTTCGAATCGCGCAACGCCGATTATCTGCGCAGGATCATCACACAATTGCTGGACGCGGGCGTTGTGCCGATCCTTGCCACCAAAGCCGACAACCGCGAAAAGGACGAACGCGTCAACCGTGACATGACCCTGCTCGCCTCCGAATATGATCTCCCGCTCTGGAACTTTTGGGCGGCGGTTTCCGACCTGCCCAATCGCGGACTCTACACCCGTCCCGACCGCCCGCTGCAAGGCGATATTTATCTCACCGACGAAGCCGCCCAGCGTCACCGCATGACGGGGCTCGAAGCGCTCGATACCGTCTGGCGCGCGATCACCGGCGGATAAAAAAGGCTCCCTCAACAGGAGCCTCACTTTCCAACCTTCCAACTTGCAATCCTTCGACTTCGCTCAGGACAAGCTTTCTAACCCTTGAGCGGCGGCGCGTCCCGGTCGTACACGAACACCTGGATATCCAGCCCATCGTTGTTCAGCAGATCGATCGCGGGTTTGAACGTCGCATCCTTGATATTTTGCATATCCGCCGCCGGCGCATACACGCTCAAACGCGCCTCCTCCTCCGACATCTTGACCGTCTTGATCTCGGCGCTGGCACAGGCGGCTTTGATCACATCTGTCATTTTTTGGATCGCTTCATCCAGGGACATACGCTGCTCCCGATAAAAATTATACCAACTCTATTTTGCCATCTTCGCAACGGTCACGCCCGCGCCGCCCTCGTTATCCTTCGGTTCCTCGAACGATGCCACATATGGGCTCACCTTCAACGCGCTGCGCACCGCGTCACGCATCTTGCCGGTCCCTTTGCCGTGCACGATCCGCACGAACAACAATCCCGCCGAATAGGCGCGCTCCAGATACCGCTCCAATTCCTCGAGACCGTCCTCCACCAGTTTTCCGCGCAGGTTCAACTCCAACCCGGGAGACTTCGTCCCAACGGAAACACGTTCCCCGGTTTCCTGCCTTCTTTCTTCTTTCTTCTTTCCTTCGGGGATTTCCTCCTCGCGGACCTTTCGTACCAGGTCAACCAGCCTCGCCCGCACGCGCAGACTCCCGATCTGTACCTCCGCATCAGACTCACCCAAAGCTGTCACCACACCATCGGCATTCAGCGTGCTGACGGTGACGCGCTCGCCCAACTTCACTCCGCCAGTCGGGCGTTCGACCTGAGACGTTTGACGAACCACAGGCGCTTCCACCTTCTCCTCGATCGCCTCCACCTTTTCCTCGATCTGCTTCAACGCCTCGAGGGGTTGCTTCGCCTTCTTCAACTGCGACTTGAGGGACTCAATATTTTTCCTTAATACTGCAACTTCCAGTTCGCCTTCCGCGCGGGCTTTGGCGATCACTTCGCGGCGTTCGTCTTCGATCTTCTCTAGCCGCGTTTCGAGTTCCTTTGTCTGCGCTTCTAGCTTGGCGCGTGCCTTCTCCAGTTTCTGGCGTTCGCGCGAGGTGCGGTTGCGTTCCTTGCGGATGTCGTCGAGCAGTTTGTCGGCGCGCAGGTCGTCGGGGCTGATCTCTCCTTTGGCGGAATCAATGATCGGCTGGGGAAGACCGAGGCGCTGTGCGATGAGCAGCGCGTTCGAACGTCCGGGGAGTCCGATGGTCAGGTGATAGGTCGGGCGCAGGGTCTTGATGTCGAATTCGAGCGAGGCGTTGACCACGCCTTCGGTCGAATGGGCAAACGTCTTGAGTTCGGGATAGTGCGTGGCAATGAGGGTCGTGCATCCGCTTTCGAGCAGGTGGTTGAGGATGGCGCGTGCCAGCGCCGCGCCCTCCTGCGGATCGGTGCCCGCGCCGAGTTCGTCGAAGATGACGAGCGAGCGCTGATCGATGTGTTTGAGGATGCGGATGATGTTCGTGATGTGACCGCTGAACGTGCTGAGCGACTGCTCGATGGATTGCTCATCGCCGATATCGGCATAGACTGCGTGGAACAACGGCAGTTCCGAGCCGCTCTGCGCCGGGATGTGCAGTCCGCTTTGCGCCATGAGCGCCAACAGACCAACGGTTTTGAGTGACACGGTTTTTCCGCCGGTATTCGGACCGGTGATGACGATGGCGCGCGTGCCGGGGCTGGGGTCCACTTCAATAGGGACTACGGTGGCGGAATCCAAAAGAGGATGCCTCGCCTGGATCAGACGAATGATGAAAGAGGAAAGAGGTTTGTCATCGTTCTTTTTTCGTCTTTCTTCTTTCATTTCATGCAGTATTGGCTCTGATGCCCTGAGTTCCTCCGCGTACTTCGCCTTCGCAAAGATGAGATCGAGCATGGCAAGGTTTTCGATGCCGTAGGTCAGCTCTTCGCGATGTTCGCCGACCTGGGCGGAGATTTCATGCAGGATGCGTCGTTCTTCATCGCGTGCCTGCAATTCGAGTTCGCGGACTTGGTTATTGAGTTCCACAACCGGCAGTGGTTCCACGAACAACGTCGCGCCGCTCGAGGACTGGTCGTGGATGACCGCTTTGATCTGTCCCTTGAATTCGGCGCGCAAGGGGATGACGTAACGCCCGTCGCGCTGGGTGATGATCGGTTCCTGTAATTTGTTGCCGGACTCGGTGAGATACTTCTGAAGACGCGACATCAACCGGTCGTGCGCGATCCTGATCTCGCGCCGCAGAGTGGCGAGTTTCGGTGAGGCGGAATCCAGCACTTCGCCGCGGTCTGAGAGCACGCGCGTGATCGCATCCACGATGCCGTGTGATTCGGGCAGACCAGCCGCAACCTGGGAGAGACGCGGGTATTCGTCCGTTTTGCGCTCGAGCGATTTCTTGATCTCGCGGCATGAGATCAGCGTGGACTTGACATCCAATAACTGCTGGGGGTCGAGCACGCCGCCGCGCGCCGCCAGGTCTGCCGCCGGGCGGATATCGTGCGCGCCGCCGATGCCGATCTCCTGCACGGAGAATAATTTGCGGGCTTCGGTCGTTTCGGCGAGGCGGGCAAGCGCGAGGTCATACGAATCGGTCGGCGCGAGTTCAAGCGCCAGTTCCATCGAAGCGGAAAAATCGCAGAATGATCTCAGCCGCTCGCGTATCTTCGGGTATTCCAAAACCTGCAGGCTCTTTACGTCCATTGGGGGAATTAAACCACAGATAAACGCGGATGAACACGGACGAAGATAAATAAAAAGGCGGACGATAAGCCCGCCTTTCCTCGTCTGTTGATGCCGGAAATATCAACCTGTCCTGGCTGCCAGCGCCGCGCCGACGATACCCGCCTCGTTCAGGAATTGCGCCGGGACAACCGGCGTGTCGATCTCGAGCAGGGGAACATATTTATCCGATTTTTTGCTGATGCCGCCACCGATGATGAACAGATCGGGCCAGAAGAGTTTTTCCATCTCCGCCAGGTATTTGTTCAGACGTTTGGCATATTTCTTCCATGACAGGTCTTCGAGCTGACGGACCGCGTCGGAGGCGCGGTGTTCCGCGTCCCTGCCCTTCATGTCGAGGTGACCGAACTCGGTGTTGGGCAGCAGGTTGCCGCGATGGAAGATGGCGGTACCGATGCCCGTGCCCAGTGTGATCATGATGACCGTCCCGGGCTGACCCCTGCCCGCGCCGAACTTCATCTCCGCCAGCCCTGCCGCGTCGGCATCATTGATCATCGTGCAGTCGCAACCTGTGATTTTGGTGAACAGTTCGTCGGCGTTCGTGCCCACCCATTTATCAGAGACGTTCGCCGCCATCAAGGTAACCCCCGCCTTGACCGGCGCGGGGAAGCCGATGCCGATGGGACCGGTCCATTCAAAGGTTCTTGCAATGTCAGCCACGATTTTTGCAACGGGTTCAGGCTCAGCTCCCTTCGGAGTCTTGATGCGGATGCGGTCCGCCGTCAGTTCGCCGGTGTCCGTATCCACGGTTGCGCCCTTGATGCCCGACCCGCCTATGTCAACTCCCAGCACTTGCATGTGTCACCTCCGGGTTTTTATTGAATTTACCATATATGAGTATGAAGTGGAATATGACCGTCACATTCCCCCGGAATTCCGCCCTGTCTTTTTCTGAAATCTGTGATACACTCCGTCCGCTCTCAATGGAGAGTAATTCTTGGGACCTTGTTTTGATAACTCTTAACGAACGCCCGATGGAAGTTTTGTCGGGCTTTTTTGTTGGGCGGACGCGTCTGCGAAGACAAGTCTGATTGGCAGGAAGGAAGTTAAACGGAGTCATCGGAACATCCCGCAACATACATGTCATTGCGAACGTCGGGAAGGAATCCCCAAACGGATGAGGAGATTGCTTCATCGGGCTAAAGCCCTCCTCGCAATGACAGAAAACAAAAAGGAAAACGATGACAACCGAATTTAACTCCCTGAACCTGCGTGACGAGGTCATGCAGGCCATTACCGAACTCGGCTACTCCACGCCGACGCCCATCCAATTGGGCATGATCCCCCTCATGCTCACCGGCGCGGACGTGATCGGCCAGGCACAGACCGGCACTGGCAAGACCGCCGCCTTCGCCCTCCCCATTCTCCATAACTTTCAACCACAAAAACACGTGCAGGCTTTGGTCCTCGCGCCCACGCGCGAACTTGCCTTGCAGGTCGCTGATTCGATGACCGAGTACGGTAAACACCTCAATGTGCGCGTGCTCGCCGTCTATGGCGGTCAGCCCTACGGACCGCAGATCAGCAAACTTAATCGCGGCATCGATATCGTAGTCGGTACGCCCGGTCGCCTGCTCGATCTCATCGAACGCAACGCCCTCAACATCAAGCACATCAAGACCCTCGTGCTCGACGAAGCCGACGAGATGCTCAACATGGGCTTCATCGAGGACATCGAAAAGATCCTTGCGGAGACTCCTGCGGAGCGACAGACCGCCCTCTTCAGCGCCACCCTGCCGCCGCGCATCCGCTCCCTCGCGAACCGCTTCATGCGGGACCCTCAATCTGTCACCATTAAACGCGATACGCTCACCGTTTCAGCCATCGAACAGCGCTACTACCTCGTCCACGAAGCGGACAAGACCAACGCCCTGACGCGTCTCTTCGAGATCGAGCCGATCAAGAGCGCGCTGATCTTCGCCCGCACCC
This sequence comes from Anaerolineales bacterium UBA5797, assembly GCA_002418205.1. Lineage (GTDB taxonomy): Bacteria > Chloroflexota > Anaerolineae > Anaerolineales > Villigracilaceae > Defluviilinea. The sequence continues at coordinate 128,905 of DIDP01000011.1, forward strand.
GCGCCGAGACCGCGGCGCTCGCCAACGAACTGGTCGTGCGCGGCATCCCTGCTGAAGCCATCCACGGCGACCTTGACCAGAACGCCCGCGAACGCGTGCTGGGACGTTTCCGCGCCAACCAGCTCAAAGTGCTGGTCGCCACGGACGTGGCGGCGCGCGGCCTGGATATTGACGACATCTCGCACGTCTTCAACTTTCATCTTCCCGATGATGCCGAGGTGTACATCCACCGCATCGGGCGGACGGGACGCGCCGGCAAGACGGGCGTTGCCATCACGTTGCTTTCTCCAAGGGAAAAACGCCGCCTGCGCGAAGTGGAAGCATTGACCAGGCAACAGATCACCCAGATGGAAATCCCCTCTGTTGGTGATATTCATCGTTACCGCGAGAACAAGGTCGTCGAGACGATGAAGGTCTGGCTTGGGCGCGGACGTTACAAGCGCGAACTCGAGATGGTGCAGGAACTCGTTGATGCCGGCTTTGACGTAACCAGTATCGCCGCCGCTGCATTGAAGATCGCCCGTGCGGACGAGAAACAGAGACCGATCGCCGAGATCGCGGAGGTGAAATCCGATCATCGGGGTGAAAAGCAATACAAACCGAAAAATGCGGGACGGGCAACTTTCGAGCGGCGCGAAGGTGCAAGAAGCGGGAACAATAACCGGCGGCGCGGCGACTCGTCGCATGAAGAGGGGATGGTCCGCTTGAAGATCAACAAAGGCAGGTCGAACGGTATCCGCCCGAACGACATCGTCGGCACAATCGCCTTCCATGCCAACATCCCGGGCTACACCATCGGCAAGATCCGCATCGAGGACAAGATGACGTTCGTGGACATCCCCGAGGATCTGCTCGAGCAGGTGCTGACCCACAACGGGAATTACCGCATCGGCAGGGAAAAGTTCAGCCTGGCAAAGGCGAAGTGATCTGGCAGTCCCCGACTTTCGGGGACTGTTTTTATTTGGTTGACAACCATTTCCATATCTTCTACACTATTGCCATGAACAGGAACAATGCCCGCACCGTCTGGTCATCCGATAGCGGTGATCAACGCAAGAAAGAACAGAAGCCTGCCAATGTAAAGTCGTTGCTGCCGGGACAGCAGACCGCCTACCTGCACCGGGACTCAAAAGGGCGCGGCGGGAAGTCCGTCACGCTGATAAAGAATCTGGCGCTTTCGGAGGAGGATATGAAGTCTCTAGCGAAGCGGATCAAACAGGATTGCGGCGTGGGCGGGACGGTCAAGGGGAGTGTCATCGAAATTCAGAGCGAGCAGCGCGAAAAGATCGCGGGCATTTTGCAGAAACTGGGGTACAAGGTCAAGATCGCGGGAGGGTAGGGAAATCAAGAGCTTGGCATGCGAGCACCGCCCAAAAAACTCTCATATTTTCATTGACCTTTCCCCCTCCTCATGTTATCCTTGCGGGCGTAGGATACCAGTAGTTGCTTTGGATTTACCAGGTTGGCTCACGGATCGTCCGTGAGCCGCTTTGTTTTACCGCCGTTGAGGCGGTTCCGATGCAATGCCCAAAGTACCCTCCAAATTATTTTCTTGCCACAGGAGGCAAAAATGTCGGATCGTATCAACGGTACAGTCAAATGGTTCAACGGGACCAAGGGCTACGGCTTCATCGAACGTGAAGGCGGACCCGATGTCTTCGTCCACTTCTCCGCTATTCAAGGCGAAGGGTTCAAGAACCTGCAGGAAGGCGAAAAGGTCGAGTTCACGGTTGAGCAGGGACCCAAGGGCCTGCAAGCCAGCAACGTAATCGTCGTCAACTAATCGACTGCATTCCAATTCTGACAAAAATCCCCGGGAGTTTCCTCCCGGGGATTTTTTTGATTCGATCTTGTCTCCTGATCTCAAAACCTTCGAGCGGGCTCCGCTGTTCTCTCCTGATAAAGCTGATACAAAATATAAAAGACCGCGAACAACAGGAGTGGTCCGATCACACAGCGCAGGACGCTCGTCGCGAGTTGAACGCGATCCACCCTGGCGTGTTTCCATTGGATCGCTCCGTTTGCGTCAAGCTGGACGACCGTCAACTCGGCGAACCCGCCTCCCTGACAACCCCCGAAGAATTGATATTCCTTAGCGCCTGCCAGCGAATCGGGCACCCCGAAAATATCTCGCAATTCGGTGGTGCATTGCACGTCCGCCTGCGGGATTTCGCTTGAGAAATCCCCTTCCAGGCATGAGACCCTTCCATCAGTCTCGCAACAGCGGTGGGGCTTGCCCGCATCCGTTTTGACGAAGGCGATGGCTTCAAAGCAGGTGACTGCCTCCCCCAATGCGGGATCGGGATAACTGATGATGTTCGGCGTGTCGGCGACGAAGTATTGGACGTGGGAGATGGCGACCGGCGCCTCGCCGAACTGCTTCCAGTCTGCCAACCGGTAGGTGAGTTTGAAAAGGTCCACCGTGTAGGCGGACAAGATCAGGAGCAAGAGGATGGCTATCGTGAGGAGGTTATTTTTATGCACGCGGACTCCTTGATCACATCCTCTGATTGTACACCTCTGCGGGCTGTATAATCGGAGAATATGATGGAACGCGCCTTCAAAAAAGACTTCCTCGCGGACGTCCTGAAACACGGTCTGTTTCCGGCGGCATTCTATTTGCTCACGTTCTGCCTGTTGACCTACCCCTTGATCTTTGACTTCTCGACCCGTTTCTTTACCGATGCCGGCGATGGGATGCAGAACGTCTGGAACATTTGGTGGATCAACCGGGCAATCTCCCAGCCGGGAGTCCATCCCTCCATCTGGCACACCGACCTGCTACATTGGCCCTTCGGCGTCACCCTGCTCGGGCAGACGCTCAATCCGTTCAACGGTTTGAGCGCGGTCCCATTGCTCCGCTTCATGACGCTCGTCCAGGCGTTCAACACGATGACACTCTTCTCGTTCGTCATGGGCGGCGTGACGGCATACTGGCTGTCGTTTTATCTGACCAGACACATCTGGGGGAGCCTGACCGCGGGCTTCATTTTCACCTTCTCCAGTTATCACTTTGCACATTACTACGGTCACATGCAGTTGATCTCGCTGGAATGGATTCCGTTGTTCGTGCTGTGCTGGATCATCCTGATCGAAAAGCCGGGCATCTGGATTGGGATCGCCTCAGCCCTGACCCTGGGGCTGGTCCTGCTCTGCGACTATTACTACTTCTTTTACTGTGTCCTGACCGGCGGGTTGATCGTGTTGTGGGCCATGGTCCAGAAAAGGGATGTCTGGTTCCTGCTAAGAAAAGATTATCTGGCTCCCATCGCGGTCTTCCTCCTCATCTCCCTGCTGTTGGCGGGACCGGTCGTCTTCCCGTTCATGCGGCTGGCGCGGATCGATCCGTTTTTGGACGCGCACAAACCGGAAAATTTTTCGCTGGACCTCCTCGCGCTGTTCGTCCCCGGTGAAGGCTGGCGGTTCGGTCAACTCACCGAAGCCTACTGGTCGAAACTTCCGATCGGTCTGAGCGAAGCCAGTGTGTATCTGGGATATGCGGTCATCATCCTTCTTGTTTATCTTTGGAAAAAACGCCGCAGCGTGGAGTTTGCCAGCCCAAGTCAGATCCATATGTGGTTCTTTTTATTGGGCTTCTTCTTCCTCATGGCGTTGGGACCGACCCTGCAGATCTTCGGAAGGGTCGTTTACCGTTTCCTCATGCCGTATTCCCTGCTGGAATTTCTGCTCCCGTTCCTGAAACTCTCCGGCGTGCCGGTCAGGATGGTGGTGATGGTCTCGCTGGCGGCTGCGGTGTTGAGCGCGATGGCGCTGCGGGTTTTGTTCCAGGGATCCACGCCTAAGAAGTATTTATTCCTCCTTTTGCTGGCATTGCTCGTATTCGAATACCTGCCGGGGACACTGCCATCCACGTCGACGGAAATCCCGGATTATGTGAATGCGCTGGCGGAAATGCCGAACGACGGCGGGCTGCTTGATCTCGCGGCTCCCACGCGCTACCTGCAATTGTATTATCAAACCGCACACGGGAAACCGCTGGTGTACGGTTATGTCTCACGCCTGCCCACGAGTGTTGCGGAAAAAGAAGCCGGGTTGACGCGCGCCATCAACCGCGGGGAATACGTCAGGTTGTGGGATGTCTATCACATCCGCTATATCGCTACAAAGGAACTCATCGAGGAGGATGATCCGTTCCTTTCGATTGAGTTGGTTTATCGAAGCGATGGGGTTAATGTTTACCGGCTCGAATGTGAATGCGAAGAATAGACGAATCAAAAAAGGCAGACGGATGATCTGCCCTTCTGGTCAATGTATTCTGTTTTCTATCCGTAGCGCGTCATGAATTTTTCCATGCGGTGCAGCGCCTCTTCGATCTTTTCGTAGGCGGTGGCGTAGCACATGCGCGCAAACCCGTCCCCGCCGGGACCGAAGGCATTGCCTGGCACCACGGCAACGTGTTCCTCGCGTAAAAGTTTCTCGGCGAAGGTCTCGTCGTCCATGCCGGAGGCCCGGATGTTGGGAAAGGCATAGAACGCGCCGCGCGGCTCGAAGGTCCGGAGGCCGAGGCGGTTGAGTCCCGCAACCAGTAATCTGCGGCGGCGGTCATATTCCGCGAGCATATCCTGCACGTGCGGTTCGCCGGTCTTCAGGGCTTCGAGGGCGGCATCCTGCGCGGTGGTCGGCGCGGACATGATGGTGTATTGGTGGATGCGCACAAGTCCCTGGATGATGTCGGCGGGTCCGCAGGCGTAACCGATGCGCCAGCCGGTCATGGCGTAATCCTTCGAGAAGCCGCCGAGCAGAACCGTACGCTGTTTCAGGCTTTCATCGAGGGAGGGGAAGCAGACGTGCTCGAAATCATAGACCAGCCGGTCATAGATTTCGTCGGACACAATGAGCAGGTCGTGCTCCTCCGCGATCCTGCCGATCTCGAGCAGAACATCGCGTGTGGCGACCGCGCCGGTGGGGTTGGATGGATAACCGATAAAGATGCACCTGGTGCGCGGCGTGATCGCCCTGCGGATGTCATCGGGGTCGACCATGAAGTTGTTCTCTTCGCGCGCCACCACTTCGATGGGAACGCCGCCCGCCATGATGACCTCCGCCTGATAGGAGACGAAGCATGGGGTGGGGATGATGACCTCATCACCGGGGTCGAGGATGGCGGTGAAGGTGAGGTACAACGCTTCGGAGACTCCGACCGTGGCGATGATCTCGTTGGTGGGGTCGAACTTCACCTTGTAGAGTTTCATCAGGTTGTCAGCAATCGCCTGACGCAGTTCCAGCTTGCCCCAGTTGGAGGTGTAGTGCGTCTCGCCGTTCTGCAGCGACCGGATGCCTGCTTCGAGGATCGGCTGCGGCGTCGTAAAATCCGGTTCGCCGATGCCGAGCGAGATCACATCCTTCATGGTGGCGGCGATGTCGAAAAACTTGCGAATGCCCGAAGGCTTCAGACCAGCCACACGTTTTGAAAGCCGACTTACATTGGTCACTTCCTGCATTGAGCCTCCATTGATTTTGTCATTGCGAGCGGGTGCTGGTTTCGATACGAGCGGAAGAGCGCCGCCCTACTCAACCAGCAGCATCGCTCCTCGCATGACATTAGATTGGTTGTACGAACCATTCGTCGGGGATTTCCCGATATGTCAGATCAAAAGCCTGTCCGTCGACGGTCTTGACGCGGAAGCCCTTTTCAGTGGGTCCGCGCCAGCGTGCGATGATCTCCGCGATCTCGTACCGGCATCCCTGCCAGAGGAGCGAGAGCGGGCGTTCCGCGAAGGTCGTGTCCGAACGGCACTCGACGATGTTCATCATTTCGAGATCACCGAACTGTCATCGCCGATGTTCAACGACATCGGTTCCTCCTTGTTCGGCTGTCCTTCCACATAACAATTGCTTCCGATCAGGGAGTTGGTCAGGGCTGTGCGCCTGACCTCCGTGCCTTCGGAGATGATGGATTCCTGAATGACCGCCTGGCTGATCCTGCAATCTGCCCCGATCGAGGCGAAGGGTCCGATGACCGCTTCCTTGATCTCCGCGCTGGGATGCACAAAGGAGGGGGCTTTGATGACCACGCTGTCGCGGATCTCATCCTGTGTGATGTTCGCCGCGCCGCGTTCGAGCAGGGTCTTGTTCGTTTCGAGGGTCGCTTCGATGGTGCCGGTATCGAGCCAGGTATCGATCTCGTGCACGCGGATCCTGGTGCCGCGCTCGATCATGATGGACATGGCATCGGCGAGGAAGTATTCATTTTTGAGCGTGAGGTTGCGATTCATCTGCTCTTCGATGGCGGAGACCAGTTCCTGTCCCTCCTTGAAGTAATAGCAGCCGGCGATGACGAGGTTGTTTTCCATTGTTTTCGGTTTCTCGATGAAGCGTTTCACGAAACCGTCCTCATCGAGTTCGGCAACGCCGAAGCGGCGCGGATCGGGAACAGGCATGACCCAGGCAACGGAATCAGCCGTCTCCTGCGCGAGGAACGAGAAGTCCGTTTCGATCAGGGTGTCGGAGAAGACCATCTGCATCGGTCCATGCAAATATTCGCGCGCCAGCCAGAGGGCATGGGATTGTCCCTTCATTTCATGCTGGACCACATAATGCGCCTTCATCTCCGGATATTTTTTGCTGATGAATTCGGGGATCTGCATTTCACCGAGGAACGGTCCAACGATAAATACATATTCGAGGTTGTCAGGATTCGGCATGGTCTTGAACATGTCCAGCAGATGTTCGAGCGTGGTCTTGCCCGCCACATTGACGAGCGGCTTTGGTCTGCTGTAGGTGTGGGGTCTCATGCGGGTGCCCCAGCCTGCCATGGGAATCACGATTTTGAATGTTTCAGCCAAGATCAACTCCGTTTTGATGATTTTCCCTGATATTGTACCAATGAAAAGACGGCGGGCAGCAATACTGGTTACTGTCCGCCATCTACGGTTTTGATGGTTTCGGTTTTATGAATGTCCGAGAACCGGGTGCGGTTGATAGGGTTCCTCCAGCCGCCTGTTTTCCTCTTCCGAAAGTTCGAGGTCGAGGGCAGCGATGGCCTGCTCAAGGTGGTCCATTTTTGTGGCGCCGATGATGGGCGCGGCGATGTGCGGCTTGTTCAACAACCATGCCAGCGCGATCTGTGAGCCGGTCACGCTGCGTGCCGCGGCGATTTCGTTGGCGCGGTCTGCGACCGTAAAATCCCCTTCGCGGAAATACAATTGCCTTGCAAAGGGATCGGTTTTGGCGCGTGCCGTTTCGCCGCTGCCTCCGCGCGTGCGGTTCCCGGCAAAGAAGCCGCGCGCCATCGGGCTCCACGGGATGAGCCCCACGCCCTGGTCGAGACACAGCGGGATCATCTCGCGCTCCTCCTCGCGATAGACGAGATTGTAGTGGTTCTGCATCGAGACGAAACGCGTCCAGCCGTGACTTTGGGCTGTGTGCTGCGCCTTGGAGAATTGCCAGGCGAACATCGAGGAGGCTCCGATGTAGCGCGCCTTGCCCGCGCGGACGACATCGTTCAGGGCTTCCATCGTCTCCTCGATGGGGACGTTCGGATCCCAGCGATGGGTCTGATAGATGTCCACGTACTCCATCTGCAGGCGCTGGAGGGATTTATCGATCGAATCCAGGATGTGCTTGCGCGAGAGCCCCCTATCGTTGACGTCGTCACTCATCTGCCCATTGACCTTGGTGGCGATGATCACGTTTTCGCGCCTGACCCCAAACTCTTTGAGCAGTCTGCCTGTGATCTTTTCGCTTTCACCAAGCGAATAGACATCCGCGGTATCGAAGAAGTTGATACCCGCATCGAGGGCGCGTTTGATGAAGGGTTTGGCGTCCTCCTCCGGTAGCACCCACTCTCGCCAGGATTTTGAGCCATAACTCATCATGCCCAGGCACAGGCGCGAGACCTTCATTCCGGTTTTGCCGAGTTTCACGTATTGCATGTTTCCTCCATTCTGTCGTTGCGAGGAATGGCGAAGAGTCTCACTTGTAGTGGTAGAGATGGTTCGTCGATCCACTCCTCAGCATGACATGGCTAGATTATTTTTAGATTTGCCAGGCTTGCCGACAGGCGTTTGATCCCCACCGAGTTGAAGACCACATCCACGATCTCATCGTCGTCCTGGATGCGGCTGTCGAGGACGATGCCCTCGCCCCAGGTGGGATGCTTAACGTGAGTCCCGGCGCGGTATTTGGATTCGATAACGGAGGCAGTTTTCGGTCTGGTGTGAAGCGACCACTTGGTTTCGGCACTTCCTTCGGTCGCACCCCAGCGCGATTCGGGCACGCCTCCTCTCAGATTTCGACCTGTGCGCGTCCGCCCGGCGAGCAGATCCGCAGGGACATCATCCAGAAAACGCGAGGGATACGCCTCCTCGAACGAGCCGCGTCCGCCGCGTTGGATGGCGCGGATGAGATAAAGTTTATCCTTTGCACGCGTGATTCCAACGTAAAAGAGGCGGCGTTCCTCCTCCATCTGTTCGGGCTCGTCGAACGAACGGCTGTGCGGGAGGATGCCATCATCGAGACCGATGATGAAGACCGCGCCGAACTCAAGCCCCTTTGCGGCGTGGAGGGTGAGGAGCGTGGGGACGTTGCCTTCCGTGATCGTATCCTGATCGGAGACGAGCGCGACGTTTTCGAGAAATTCGTCGAGCGTGCGCGTGGAGTATTCGAGGGCGAGACGGCGTAACTCCTGCACGTTCTCCCAGCGGTCCTCGCCTTCCTCGGAGTTGTCGTCGATGTATTCCTTGTAATTGATGTCGCTCAGGATGCGGTCGAAGAGCTCGGGGATGGTGAGTGTCTGCGCGGCAATGCGCCAGGCTGCCAGCATGCCGCCGATATCTGCAAGTGAAATGGAGGCGCGACCCGTAAAGGAAGACCAGTAGGGAGAGTCCGCGCCGCGGGCGAGATCGATGAGGACTTCGCCGGGCTGCAGATCCTTCTGGCGCGCAACCATGTGCAATGTAGTGAGGGTCTTTTCCCCGATGCCGCGCGGCGGGACGTTGATGACGCGGTCGAGGCTGGCTTCGTCCGCCGGGTTGTGGACGAGCCGGAGGAAGGCGATGATGTCCTTGACTTCACGGCGTCCGTAGAATCTCTGTGCGCCGACCAGACGATAGGGAAGCCGCGCTTGGAGGAACGCTTCTTCAAGCAGGCGCGACATGGCATTCGTGCGATACATCACCGCGCAATCGCCTGGCTCAAATTGACTGGATGCCACGAGCTGCGCGATGGTGTCCACGACGAACGAGGCTTCGGCGTAATCGTCGGGCGCTTCGTAGAAGAAAATATTCTCGCCTTTACCGCGATCGGTGAAGAGTTGTTTGCGTCGGCGGTTTTGGGCGCGGTCGATGACTCCCATCGCGGCATCGAGGATGGTCTGTTTGGAACGATAATTCTGTTCGAGCAGGATCGTCTGCGCTTCGGGAAAGTCCTGCTCGAAGCGCTGGATGTTGCGCCAGTCTGCGCCGCGCCAGGCATATATGGAATTATGAACAACCATTCCATTTGCAATGTAGTTATGCAGATTCTCCACTTCAAGGTCGTAAACAGTCCCCTGGTATGGTTCGTGAGAAATCTCTATGATTTCATCTTCGATGATCTTTCCATCCTTCATGATTGCCACGATCATGGATGGATGCAGGTGGCTTGCAGGCATCAAATTGAATTTTTGTGCAATTGAGGATTTGCCCTTGTCAACCAGAAATGCCCCAATGACAATTTCAGCGTGATTTGCCGCCTCGCTCAACTTTTGTGCTGAAATCTGTATGTCGTCATAACGCAGGCGGTTGATTCCAACACGCCAGTTATTTCTGCTTCGTATTCGTGGATTAAAACCAAGTTCTTTTAGTTGTTTTGCCAGTTTTGGATCACTGCTCCACAAGTCTACACGGTGCGCGTGCCATGGAGACTCTTCTGTTATTCGTCCATCTCCAAAATATCGTAAATTAACAATGTTTCGGAAGGTCCCCTGCGGTATATAGTGTGGATAACGTAAATCCATTCCCAATTCGGTCATCAATTGATTCGCATTCGAATCTGTATCGATTTCATTGAACAACTTGTCAATGTATTCCTGCGACATTCGCATCCTGCGTCCGCGCACATGGAAGACCAGCGTTGGAATGCCGTAAGTCGTTGAGAAAAACGCTTCCCAATAATGAGCCTCAGCTCTATCCCTGCATACTTTCAAGACCCAGATTTTGTCGGCATTCTCTTGATTGCCGCGTACTTGCAAGCCTGTCTTCAAGCCATTCCCGTCACTACGGGCATGCGATGCAATTCCAATGCGGTAACCTTTATCCTTACGATACATCAAGTAAACGTAATGCAAACCTTGATTCATTCCAAGCCTTGCAAAGACAATGTGATTGGGAGTGACTTTGATTACATGCCCGCTTTGGGTTATTGCTTTTACAAGATTCCCTTTGAACACCCTTTTGCCAATATGTGATACTTGGGACACCATTGTCGAACCACGCCCGCTGGCAGCAATCACCTGATCGCCTTTTTTTAATATTTCGATTTTCCTTGAGCCGTTGGGTATCTGGATTTGTGTTCCTGCAGGGAAACATTGATCGGGGTCGCCCACGCAAAAGATATTTTTGTGATGGGAAGCAAGTTCCTTCACCAAGGCATATTGCGCAAGGTTCGTATCCTGAAACTCATCCACCAGCACATGACGAAAACGCTGTGCATATTTATCGCTGACGGACGGGTTGTCCTCCAGAAGTTTCGCGGTGTACACAAGCATGTCGTCAAAGTCCACGGCGTTGCTGGCGATGAGCCGTTTTTGATATTCTGCGTACACGCGCTTGACCACTTCATCGCGGTAAGTTGTCGTCGGGTAATGTTCCGCGTCGATCAATTCATTCTTGGCGCGCGAGATCGCGGCGTGCACGCTGGCGGGGCGATACAACTTCTCGTTGATGTTCAGTTCGCGGATCACGCTTTTGACGAGGCGTTCCTGATCGTCGGAATCAAAGATCACAAAGTTCGATTCGATCGGCAGGTGATCGGCTTCCCGCCTCAGGATGCGGGCGCAGATCGAATGGAACGTGCCGAGCATGATCCCCTCGATTGCCTGATCGGGGAGCAGTTTCCTGACGCGCTCCTGCATTTCCTTCGCGGCTTTGTTCGTGAAGGTGACCGCCAGGATCTGCCACGGGCGGACTCCCTCCTCCGCGATGAGATAGGCGATCCGTTGTGTCAGCACCCGCGTCTTGCCGGACCCCGGGCCTGCCACCACTAAAACGGGTCCGTCCCCGGCTGTGACCGCCATGCGTTGTTGTTTGTTGAGTTTGTCTAGAAAGTCCATGGCAAAATAGAAAGTAGAGAGTAGTCTATCACAAACCTACTCTCTACTTCATGATGGAGGGGAATATGGTTTACAGTTGCGAAGTGCAGTTTGGGCAGCGTGTGGCTTTGATGGCGATGGTGCTGAAGCAATACGGGCACTCCTTGGTGGTCGGTTCCGCGGCGGGGGCGGGTTCCTTTTTCTTCATGTTGTTCATCGTGCGGACGAGCATGAAGATGACGAAGGCGACAATGACGAAGTCCACGATGGCTTGAATGAACGAGCCATAGGCGATGACCGCATCGCGGACCGTGAACGAGAGATTGCTGAAACTGACCCCGCCGAGAAGAAGCCCGATCAACGGCATCAGCACATCGTTGACGAGCGAAGCGATGATCTTTCCAAACGCGCCGCCGATGATCACTGCAATCGCCAGGTCCATCACGTTGCCGCGCATGGCGAAATCCTTGAATTCCTTTAACATGGAACGCCTCCAGGGGAAGATTTGCGATCGAGGTCATTCTACCGCTTGCATATGGGGATGTCAACGAACGGCGTCTGCGCGGTCGGTGACGGAATCCGGGTGTGTGCATCCGATTTTGACACCCTACTGGAGTATTGCTTTGCGGAATACTCCAGAATGGTTTTTCTCCATTTTGGCAGTATACGAATACCCTACGGATGCGCTACTGTTGACGCACTTTGAGAATTAGGTATAATTTGCCCTGCTTGGCATTCCAGAACCATGCGTTCTAATACTCCACTGTAGTAAAGGAAGATTACTGATGCCCGACTTCATTCTTGATGTGCAAGGGCTTGAAACAACTTTTAAAACACCGGATGGAACAGTGCACGCGGTTAATGGCGTTTCATTTGGATTGAAGGAGGGCGAAACACTTGGTGTGGTGGGTGAAAGCGGATGCGGCAAAAGCGTAACCATGCTCTCAGTGTTGGGTTTGATCCCAAACCCTCCCGGAAAGGTGATAGCGGGGAAGGCGGTATTTTCCGGACAAGATCTTCTCAAAATGTCAAATGAGGAAATTCGGCACGTGCGCGGCGGACAGATCAGCATGATCTTCCAGGACCCGATGACCTCCCTCAACCCGGTGTTGACGATCGGTCGTCAATTGGAAGAGCCGCTCATGCTGCATATCGGCATGACGAAAAAGCAGGCGAGCGAACGCGCTGCTGAACTATTGTCCATGGTGGGTATTCCCAATGCAAAAGATCGCCTGGGCGATTACCCCCACCAGTATTCCGGCGGTATGCGACAACGCGTGATGATCGCCATGGCGCTTTCGTGCAGTCCCCAGATCCTGATCGCAGACGAACCGACCACCGCCCTGGATGTGACCATTCAGGCGCAGATCACGGACCTGGTGAAGCGGTTGCGCAGTGAACTGGGTATGGCGGTCATCTGGATCACACACGACCTCGGTGTGGTGGCCGGGCTCGCTGACCGCGTGCTTGTCATGTACGGCGGGCTGATCATTGAAGAGGCGCCCGTCAAGGACCTGTATGCAAACCCTTCGCATCCATACACGATCGGTCTGCTGGGAAGCCTGCCGCGCGTCGATGCAAAGGTGCATTCCAAACTGTATTCGATCGATGGGCTGCCCCCTGTGCTGTATCAAAAACCGAATGCCTGTCCGTTTGCCCCGCGCTGTAAGTGGGCGATCGATCGTTGCTGGAATGAAAACCCTGTTCTTGAACCGGTGTCGCCAGAACATCGTGTTGCCTGCTGGGTGGATACCAAAACCGGGAGACCGCGATCATGAGCACTACAGACAACAACAACAACAACAACGAAGTACTCCTCAAGGTCGAAGACCTGATGATGCATTTCCCGATCTATCGGGGTGTGTTCCAGCGCCAGGTTGGCGCGGTACGCGCGGTGGATGGGGTCACCTTTGACATCCATCGTGGTGAGACACTTGGTCTGGTGGGTGAGTCTGGGTGCGGAAAATCCACCACCGGGCGCACCATTTTGCAACTCTATCGCCCAACGGCTGGAGCTGTCCATTTTGAAGGCACCGACCTGGTGAATTTGAAGGGGGAAGAGCTTCGCAAGATGCGGCGCAAGATGCAAATGATCTTTCAGGATCCATACGCCAGCTTGAATCCCCGCATGACCGTTGCCGATATCGTGGGTGAGCCGCTCATGGTCCATAACGTTGGGACCGGCAAGGAGATCGTTGAACGCGTCCAGCACCTGCTTGAGTTGGTGAACCTTAACCCTTCGTTTGCGAGTCGTTATCCGCACGAGTTCTCCGGCGGTCAACGACAGCGCATCGGTGTGGCACGCGCACTGGCTCTGCAACCGTCCTTTATCATCTGCGATGAACCGATCTCGGCCCTGGACGTTTCGATCCAGGCGCAGGTGGTCAACCTTCTGGAGGAACTGCAGGAACAGTTCAATTTGACCTATTTGTTCATTGCGCATGACCTCTCCATGGTGCGGCATATCAGCGACCGTGTGGTTGTCATGTATCTGGGCGTTTTTGTGGAACTGGCTGATCGCGAAACCCTGTATTCGAATCCGCTTCATCCGTACACCCAGGCATTGTTATCGGCTGTGCCCGTCCCGGACCCGGTTGCGGATGCGAAGAGGCAGCGGACCATCCTGACCGGTGATGTCCCCTCGCCAGCCAACCCGCCTTCGGGCTGCCGCTTCCGCACCCGATGCCCGATTGCCGAGGCGCGTTGCGCAGAGTCACGGCCGGAATTCCGTGAGATAAAACCAGGTCATTTTGTTGCCTGTTTCTTTGCTGAAAGATTTTTATAGGACGAGAAGGTAATGTCAGAAAATGGAAAGGAGGTGGTTGTCCGGTTAATATAAGATAAGCAACAAGATCGTGTGTTTGCAAGTGTCGAACAAAACCTTTCAATATTTGTGAGGAGAAGAATATGCGTAAACTATTTGCTTTACTGGGCCTGTTGGTCGTTGCCAGCATGGTATTGGCAGCCTGCGGTGGCGCCGCCCCCGCAACAGAACCTGCAGCGCCCGCCCCTGAGCAGCCCTCTGCTCCGGAGCCGACCCAGGCCGCACCGGAAGAACCCGCGGCGATGGGACCCAAAGCCAAGGATCCGACGACCTTTGTCTACGTGACCTTTGGTGAGCCCGACCTGCTCGATCCGGCGCTCGACTACGAAACCGCCGGCGGTGAGATCCTCCAGAACGTCTATGAGACGCTGGTGACCTACAAGGGCAACTCGCTCTCTGAGTTCGAGCCCCTTTTGGCTGAATCCTGGACCCTCTCTGATGATGGGACGACCTATTCCTTCAAGCTTCATCAGGGTGTCAAGTTCCATGATGGCGCCGATATGACCGCTTCGGATGTGGCGTACTCGTTCGTCCGTGGTATGTTGCAGGGTGGCGGCTCCTCGCCCCAATTCCTGATCATCGAACCGTTCTACGGCGTCGGCATGACCGATATCTCCGAGGTTGTTGAAGCAGCCCAGACCTACGGACTCGACGCGATCAAAGACGGCGTCTCCACCGAGGAAATGGGAGGGCTTCCGTACGCTCTCTATGACGATGTCGAAGCCATGAAGGCTGTCGATCCCGAGATCCTCAAGGGCGTTTGTGAAGATCTCTATTCCCGCTTCACCGTCGATGATGCCGCTGGCACGATCGATATGAAACTGGCTCTGCCCTGGGCACCCTTCATCTCCACCATCGCTGGCTACTGGAGCTCCGCCATGGATCAGGATTGGGTTGCCGCACAGGGTGGCTGGGATGGCTCCTGCGATACCTGGCAGGATTTCTATGCCATGCAGCCTGAGAACGACCCGATCTACGACAAGACCAATGGTACCGGTCCGTTCATCCTCGATCACTGGACCCCCGGCGAAGAACTCGTCATGGTCCGCAATGACAATTACTGGCGCGAACCCGCCAAGCTCGAGCGCGTTGTCATCCAGCAGGTGGATGAGTGGAGCACCCGCTTCGCCATGCTGCAGGCTGGTGACGCCGACGCCGGCGCTGTCCCGCCCGAGAACCGCTCCCAGATGGACGCCCTGGTCGGTGAAGTCTGTAACTGGAACGTTGAAGCTGTTGACTATGACTGCGAAGTCACCGATGAGAGCAAGCCCTTCCGCGTGACCCTTGGTCGTTCCAGCAACACCCGTTCGGACATCTTCTTCAACTTCAAAGTTGGTAATCCGGATGGCAGCAACACCTACCTTGGTTCCGGCAAGTTGGATGGCAATGGCATCCCCGCTGACTTCTTCGGCGATGTCCATATCCGCAAGGCCTTCAACTACTGCTTCGACTGGGACCTCTACATCCAGGACATTTTCAATGGCGAAGCCATTCAGTCCACAAGCCTGGTGATCGAAGACATGCCCGGTTGGAACGCGGACGATCCCGTCTATAGCTACGACCCGGCGAAATGCGAAGAAGAGTTCAAACTCGCTGACGTCGACAAGGACGGCATCCCTGCTGGTGAGGATCCTGAAGGTGACATCTGGACGACCGGTTTCCGCTTCTCCAGCACCTACAACCAGGGCAACACCACCCGCCAGACCCTCGCCGAAATGGTGTCCCAGAACGTCAACGCGGTCAACGATAAGTTCATCGTCGAAGTCGTTGGTCTGCCGTGGCCTGCCTACCTGCGCTCCATCAATGCCCGCCTTGCCCCGCTCTTCTACGTTGGTTGGCATGAGGACATCCACGACCCGCACAACTGGTACGTGCCTTACCTGGTGACCTTCTACGCCAGCCGCCAGAGCATCCCCGCCGAGATCCAGGATCAATTCGTCCCGTTGATCAACGCCGGTGTGCTCGAGAGCGATCCTGCGAAGCGCGCCGAGATCTACACGGAACTGAACCAGTTGGTCTATGACAATGCGCCCGGCATCATCGGCGTGTTGGCGACCAGCCACGGTTTCATGGCCCGTTACGTCAAGGGCGTTCAGTACAACCAGAACTACAGCAACCTCTACTACTACCCGATGTATAAGGAATAGGACGTTTCTGTAGGAAACTAAAATGGGGAGTGGCGTTCAGCGTCACTCCCCATACTTTCCAAAACGTTGATTTTGTTCTGCGGAATGCGACGAACGACATTTTCGCCGTTTTCCGAATGACATAATCAAAAGGAGAAGGCAAAATGGTCAATTATATTATTCGGCGTTTGCTGCTTGTGCCGGTTTTGCTCTTTGGGGTGACGATCCTGATCTTCGGCATGTTGCAGTTCCTCACACCGGTGGAGCGCTCCGCCTTATACGTAAGAGATATCCCCAAGACGGAACGACAAATTGATGGGATCATCCTCAAGTATGGCCTGGATAAACCCATCTATGTTCAATACTGGCGCTGGCTGACCGGGGCGATCGATCCCGTGAACGGTGAACGGGTTGGCGGCATCGTTTTCGGCGACTTTGGCTGGTCCCGCACCGGTTCGCAACCTGTATCCGCCCTTATCTCAGCCCGATTCCCGAACACGCTCGATCTCACTTTGTGGGCGGTTGGTCCCGTTATTTTGGTCGGCATCTGGCTGGGGATCCAGGCGGCTGTGCACCACAACGGTTTCATCGATCAGGCGGGTCGTATCTTCAGCATCGTTGGCACATCCTTCCCGACCTTCGTGTTCGGCCTGCTGATGTTGATGATCTTCTATGCCAACCTGCAATGGTTCCCGCCCGGGCGCCTCTCGACGCCCATGCAGGCGGTGGTCTCCGCGGAAAGCTTCAAATCCTACACTTCGCTCCTGACGGTCGACAGCCTGCTCAATGGGCGTTTCGATGTGTTCATCGACGCGTTGAAGCACATGATCCTGCCGATCCTGACCCTTTCGTATCTCAGTTGGGCAACCTTCCTGCGTGTGACGCGTTCCTCGATGCTCGAAACACTGCGCCAGGAATATGTCACTACGGCGCGCGCCAAGGGTCTGCCCGAGCGTGATGTGATCTTCAAGCATGCCCGCCCCAATGCGATGATCTCGGTTGTCACCCTGGCTGGTTTCACCGTGGTCGGTTTGATGGGCGGCGTGGTGATCACCGAAACGGTCTTCGACTATCCGGGGATCGGCAAGGCGGCGGCTGAAGCAGCCAGTCAACTGGACGTGGTGACGGTGCTGGGCTTTGCATTGTTCAACGGTTTTATCCTGATCGTTGCCAACGTGGTGGTTGACATCCTGTATGCTGTTGTCGATCCGCGCGTGCGTTTATCCTAGGAGTTCAATATGACCGCACATACACCAACAGGTGATAACACTTTATTGGGCGAAACCATATCGATGCGCAAGATCGGGCGGCTGGAACGTTTCCTGGGTCCCGAAAACTACCGTATCGTGACAGGGATGTTCAAGACGCCCGCCGCGATCCTTGGGTTTTCGTTGATCGTGCTTTTCATCATCGTTGCCCTTGCAGCACCGCTTCTCGCTCCGCCATTGAACCCCAATGATCCCTATAAGATCCCGCGCGATGGCTTCAAGGCTGACCCCCAGCCAATGATGTCACCGTGGAATCGCAATGTGCCGCCCCTGCCGTCCTGGTGGAAGTCCATCATGAAAACGGATGAATGGGTCCATATCCTGGGAACCTCCCAGGGTCAGTATGATGTCTATTATGGGGTCATCTGGGGAACCCGGACCGCGTTCAAGACCGGCATGATCGTGGTGATCTCGACCTTCCTGATCGGTATCGTGGTTGGTTCCGTATCGGCCTATTATGGCGGCATGGTGGACAATATCATCATGCGCATCGTGGATATATTCCTGACACTGCCGTTCATCCTTGCCGCGTTGATCATGGCTGCCGTGCTCACGCCAAAGATAGGAAGGAGTCTGGTTCCCTCCATCCTTGCCTTGATCACGTTCGGGTGGATGGGATACGCCCGCATCATCCGCGGCGACATCCTCTCCACCAAGGAACGTGACTACGTCATGGCGGCGCGGGTGATCGGTGTGAAGGACAGCCGCATCCTCTTCCGTCACATCCTGCCCAATGCCATCTTCCCGACCATGGTGCTGGCCTCCCTCGCGATCGGTGATGTGGTGCTGTCCTTTGCCGCACTATCCTTCCTGGGGATCGGCACCGAGATCGGCTACGCAGACTGGGGGCAGGTGCTGTCCTTTGCCCGTAACTGGATCATCAGTCTGAACCAGTACTGGTATATCGTGGTCTGGCCCGGTCTGACACTGGTGATGTTCGTGATGGGCTGGAACCTGCTCGGCGATGCCCTGCGCGACGTGCTCGATCCCCGCATGCGAGGCAAGACATAACCTGTGTTTGCCAGATTTCTTTTTAGAACCGGTTCGATCGCTCTAGGAATAGCCCTGCTTATGGCAGGGCTATTTTTCGAGGGTGGGACCGCCTCCTCCTCGAATCAGCTTGCCACGCCGACCCCGACCCTTTCGCCATTCGACCGGCTTGCCAAACCGACATTGCCCGCCGAACCCTCCCAGGCAGACCTGGGCGCGCAGGATTACTGGTTGTATTGCCTGCCCTGTCACGGCGACCGCGGTCAGGGGTTGACCGAAGAATTTCGAGAGACCTATCCTCCGGGTGAGGTCGATTGCTGGCAATCGGGTTGTCATGGCAAGCGCCCCTACGAAAATGGATTTACCCTCCCCACAGCCATTCCGGCTGTGATCGGCCCCGGCGCCATCGGCAAGTTCACCGACGCCGCGCAACTCCATGCCTATATCCGCGCCGCGATGCCGTATTGGAAGCCGGGCAGTCTGACCGAGGACGAATACTGGCGCGTGACCGCGTTCCTCTTGCGCGATAACGGTCTATGGGATGACTCGCAGGAGTTGAATCCATCGAATGCGGGCGGGGTCAGGATCGCGCCTGGGACGCCGACTCCGCTTGTGACGCCGGAGCAGGTACCGGTCCGGGAGGGAGGCGGGATGAGTCCGTGGCTGTTGATCCCCATCGTATTAATCATCCTGCTGGTTCTATTCTTCTTCCTCAAAAAAATCCAAAACAAGGCTACAATCTAGAGGGAGGCTTCATGAAAATGCGCATCGTCCATGTTTTCGTTTTACTGGTTTTGACCCTCTCTGCCTGTGCCCCGCAGGGGAATGAGACTCCGATCCTGCCGGATGTCCCCACGGAAACGCCGGCGCCTCTCCCCACGCCGACGCCTGTTTCGCGTTCCCTGAACATTTGCCTTGGCGAGGAACCGACCACGCTGTATCCGTATGGCGGTTTAAGTTCCGCGGCGCGCAGCGTGCTCTCCGCGATCTATGACGGACCGATCGATATGGTTGGGTATGGATACGAAGCGGTCATCCTCGAGAAGGTCCCGGATATCGCAGATGGCGATGCGCAGGTCAATCCGGTTGCAGTGAGCGCCGGTGACCTTGTGGTCGATTCGACGGGCGCGGTGGTCTCGCTTGCCACGGGTGTCAGGGTCCGCCCCGGCGGTTGTCGCAGTGACGCCTGTGCGATCACGTATGACGGCTCGAGCAGTATTCAGATGGACCAGATGGTGGTCACCTTCACCATGCTCGAAGGTTTGATGTGGTCCGATGGCGAACCGCTGACTGCCGGTGATTCGGTCTATTCGTTCAACCTCGCCTCCAATGACGATACGCCCGTCAGCAAATATCTGGTGGACCGCACCGAGACCTACGAAGCCGCGGACGATATCACCGTTCAATGGTGGGGCGTGCCCGGCTTCATCGATACCGATTACCAGACCAATTTCTGGATGCCTCTGCCGCAGCATGTCTGGGACGAATTTTCCGCCGCCGACCTGTTGCAGGTGGACGTTTCCACACGCGCGCCGCTTGGCTGGGGCGCTTATGTTATGGATGAATGGACGCCCGGCGAGGGCATTCATCTTGTCAAAAACCTGAATTACTTCCGGGCGGATAGTGACCTGCCCAAATTCGACGAATTGAACTTCCATTTTGTGACAGATGCCAATGCCGCCCTGACCGCGCTCGTGGATGGCACCTGTGATGTGCTCGATCCCTCTGTCCGGTTGGATGGGCAGGTGGCTCTGTTGCAGCAGATGCAGGCTGATGGTCAGGCGCAACTGCTCACCGCGCCGACCAACACCATGGAATGGCTGGGGATCGGCATTGCCCACGTTTCCTATGACGATGGTTACAACTCCACCGGCTTCAACCCCGACCGTCCGGATTACTTTGGAGATGTGCGCACCCGTCAGGCGATTGCCGCCTGCCTCGACCGCCAGAAGGTGGTGGATACGGTGCTCTTCGGACTCTCCCAGGTGCCCGATAGTTACCTGCCGCCCGATCATCCTCTGCACAACGGCAACATCCAGACCTATGCGTTCGATCCTGCCCGGGGCAACCAGATCCTTGAACAGGTCGGCTGGCTCGACCATGACAAGGACCCGTCCACGCCGCGCCAGGCGTTTGGCGTTACCGGCATCCCGGTCGGCACGCCGCTTGTATTGAATTACTACACAACCTCCGCCACCCAGCGCCGTCAGGTGGTCGAGATCTTCACGCAATCGCTGGCAGATTGCGGCATCGGCTTGAACCCGGTCTATTACACAGCCGCCGACTTTTACGCCCAGGGACCCGC
The DNA here is from genome assembly GCA_002418205.1 of Anaerolineales bacterium UBA5797. Taxonomy (GTDB): domain Bacteria; phylum Chloroflexota; class Anaerolineae; order Anaerolineales; family Villigracilaceae; genus Defluviilinea. The sequence continues at coordinate 149,669 of DIDP01000011.1, forward strand.
CGGACCGCTCTTCGGTCGCCAGTTCGATCTCGCGGAATATGCCATTGGCGTTGACACCATCGAACCGCAATGCGGCTGGTTCACAACCGCGCAGATCCCAACCGCGGACAATAACTGGATTGGAACCAACATCAGCGGGTATTCCAATCCCGAATTCGATTCAGCCTGCGAACAGGCGCTCCAGTCCCTGCCGGACGATCCTGAATATGCGCTTCACCAACAGGCGCAGGCAACCTTTGCGTCCGAACTTCCGTCCATTCCGCTGTATCTGCGCCTCAAGGTAGCTGCCACCCGGAATGATTTCTGCGGATTCACCCTTGACCCGACCTCCTCCTATGCCCTGGCGGATCTGGAATCCTTCGACTACGGGACCAGTTGCGGACCCTGAACCTGGACGCCTCATGTCCGCGCCGGAGGTTGATGCCGTTATGAAAGCATATGCCTCTCCGAAGATTTGATTCCGCCAATCCTTGCATCGAATCTTTGCTATAATCCATTTAAAATCGGAGTATTCACTGATGAACAACAGCAGACCTCTTTTGGAAGTCAAGGGACTCAAGACCTATTTCTATACGGACGATGGCATTGTCCGCGCTGTCGATGGTGTTGACTTTGAAGTCTACCCGGGAGAGGTGCTGGGACTGGTCGGTGAGTCAGGGTGCGGCAAAAGTGTGACATCGCTTTCGATCATGCGCCTGATCTCCAAACCGGGCAGGGTATTGGAAGGGGAGATCCTGTTGGATGGCGAGAACCTCCTGCAGTTCCCGGAGGACGAAATGATCAAGGTGCGCGGCAACCGCATCTCCATGATCTTCCAGCAGCCGCAGACCGCGTTGAATCCCGTTTTCAAGGTTGGCGATCAACTCGCAGAGGTGTTGAACGTGCATCAGGATCTGGGGAAGGATGCAGGTTGGAAGCGCGCCATCGAATTGCTCAGAATGGTTGGCGTGCCGGACCCCGAACGCCGCGTGGATGCATATCCGCATGAACTGTCGGGCGGCATGGCACAACGCGTCATGATCGCGATGGCTCTGGCGTGCGTCCCTGAACTGTTGATCGCGGATGAACCGACCACCGCCCTGGATGTCACCATTCAGGCGCAGATCCTGGACCTGATGCGTTCCATGCGCAGGGAGATGGGCACGTCGGTCATCCTCATCACCCACGACCTTGGTGTTGTGGCTGAAATGGCGGAACGCGTGGCGGTCATGTATGCCGGCGAGATCGTCGAACAGACGGATGTCAACACGCTGTTCGACCAGCCTTTGCATCCCTACACCCAGGGCTTGATCGGCTCGATCCCGATCCTCGGCGAGATCAAGGACAGGCTGGATGTCATCCCGGGTTCCGTGCCCAACCTGGTGGACCTGCCTCCCGGCTGCAGGTTCGCGCCGCGTTGCCAGGCGCGCATACAACACAACCTCACCATTTGCACGGAACAGGACCCCGAACTGGAAGAAGTCAAAATGGGGCACAAGGTGCGTTGCTGGCTGTACCAAAGCGCAGAGGGACATACCCCGCCTCTGAAGGTCAGTTAGCCATCCCCTCATGGAGCAATGGAAAATGCAAAGAGATACCAACCATAAAGGGGAAACCCTTGTCGAAGTCAACAACCTGGTCAAGTATTTTCCCGTCCGCGCGGGGTTGCTTCAGCGGGTTGTGAATCATGTCAAGGCTGTGGATGATGTCAGTTTTTTTGTAAGGAAGGGCGAGACCCTGGGTTTGGTGGGGGAGTCGGGTTGCGGCAAGACAACCGTGGGGCGTACCATGTTGCGCCTGATCGAACCGACCTCCGGATCTGTGACCTTTGGTGGCAAGGATGTCTTCAGCCTGCCGCCGCGTGACCTCAAGATCGTTCGCCGCGACATGCAGATCATCTTTCAGGATCCCTATGCTTCGCTCGATCCGCGCGTTCCCATCGGTGAATCGGTCATGGAAGGCTTGCACATCCACAGGATCGGCACCCCGAAAGAGCGGATTGAGATCATGCTTGAGACCCTCAAAAAGGTGGGTCTTGAGGATTATCATGCCCGCCGTTACCCGCATGAGTTTTCGGGCGGTCAGCGTCAGCGCATTGGCATTGCACGTGCCCTGGCATTGCGCCCCAGTTTCATCGTTTGTGATGAACCGGTCTCCGCGCTGGATGTGTCCATCCAGTCGCAGGTCCTGAACATCCTCAAGGACCTGCAGGGCGAGTTCGGTCTTACTTATCTTTTTATTGCGCACAATCTCTCGGTGGTCGAACATGTATCAGACCGTGTTGCAGTGATGTATCTCGGCAAGATGGTCGAGTTGACCACGCGCGAGGAACTGTTCCGCAACCCGTTGCACCCGTACACCCAGGCGCTGATGTCTGCGATCCCGGTTCCGAATCCGCGCTTGAAAAGGAACCGGGTCATCCTGAAGGGTGACGTGCCGAGCCCGCTGAACCCGCCAAAGGGATGCCGCTTCCATCCGCGCTGCCCTGCGGCGGTGGCAAAATGCTCGCAGGAGGAACCCCGGTTCAAGGAACTTTCAGCGGATCACTGGGTGGCTTGCTGGGTTGCCGAAGGGAACGTGTAACCGGACCTTTTATGACAACGCCGTGCGTTTTACTTGTTGACGATCAGCGCGATATTGTCCGTTTGCTCCATTCGAGCCTGCAAACATTGGGACATCCGTTGGAGATTGTCGATGCACCCTCGGGGGAGGAGGCATTGTTGGAAGCCTCACGCCGCAAGGTGGACTTATTGGTCGCGGATTATCTGTTGCCGGGCATTTCCGGTGTTGAATTGATGCGCAAGGTCAGGGTGCGCAATCCCGAAATGAAGGTGATCTTCATCACGGGGATAACGGAACGCAAAGCGCGCAATGAAATGCTCGGGGCAGGCGCCATTGCCGTGTTCGATAAGCCCATCCCGCTTGCCGATTTTCTGGACGCGGTGGAACGCGGTTTGGGTTTGGTGCGCACGATCTTTCCTCCCGAATCGACCAGGGATGCCGAGGAAAAGCGCAAGACACTTTCCGAACTGCTGATCGGTTTCCGTCAAAAGGTAAAGGCGGATGCGGTCTTTTTGATCAGCGACCGTGGACGCGTCCTGGCGCGCGCCGGGGACCTGTATGACAGCAGCATGGAGGTGTCCCTGCTCTCGGCGTTGATGGGCATCTATGCCGCAGGCTTGAAGGTCTCGCGCATCATCCGCCAGGACAGTCTGGATAATTATCACGTTTTCCGCGGCGGGGACAATGACCTGCTGTTGATCCCGATCGATGCGTCACATGCCCTGCTGCTGGCGGGTAGTGACCTTGCCAACCCGGACCGCATCCTGCAAACGGTGGAAGGCATGTTGTTCGTGCGCGGCGATGTGGAGAATGTGTTGCAGTCGCTTGGGGTGGCGTCCGGGGTTGAGAAAACGGAATCAGCCGTCCCGCAGGAGGAGAGCGAGTCGGTGTTTGTCCCATTGGATGAGCCTGAACCCGAACCCGAGGTGGATGTCGATGCCCTGCTTGCAACCGCGAGGAAAAAATCGAAGGTCAAGGATGTGGACGCCTTCTGGGATGAGGCTGTCGAAAAGACCGGCAACATCCCGTTGAACCCGGATGTGATCACGTTCGAGGAAGCCAAGAAACTTGGTTTGAAACCCGGCGAAGCGCCGATCAAGGCGACAGGTCCGTTGCGCGGGACAGGCTCGTTGAAGAAGAAGTGAGCCGAATATCTTGTGATACAATAGCGTCCGCACTGGGGCATGGTGCAATGGCAGCACACCGGCCTTTGGAGCCGTGGATCTTGGTTCGAATCCAGGTGCCCCAGCCATTTCCCGCTTTTGCGGGGCTTTATTTCTAAACAGGCTTCGCACGTTGCGGCAGCCTGTTTTTTGTTCAGGAGTTTATTATGAAGGTCACCGCAGTCTTGTTAGCCGCCGGTCAGGGGACACGCATGAAATCCGATCTGCCAAAAGTTTTGCATCCCTTGTGCGGCAGGCCCATGATCTGGCATGTGCTCGAAGCCTTGAAGGATGCGGCCACCGAAAAGCCGGTTGTCGTTGTGGGGCACGGCGCGGAACAGGTGACGGATCATCTTGGCGATTCCGCGCAGACCGTTTTGCAGGATCCTCAGCTCGGCACGGGACATGCCGCCATGCAAGCCGAACCTTTGCTCAAAGGCAAAACGGATTATGTTATCGTGACGTATGCGGATATGCCCCTGTTACGCGGCGAAACCTTCAAGCGGCTCGTGGAGACGCAACGCCTCAACCCCGGACCGATGAGCCTGTTGACCGTTATCGCAGAAGATCCGCGCGGCTTCGGCAGGATCGTCCGCAAACCCGATGGGACGGTGGAAGCCATCGTGGAGGAATATGTTGCCACGCCCGAACAGCAGCAGATCAGGGAGTTGAACGTCGGCGCGTATTGCTTCAAGGCGGACTGGCTGTGGGACGCCCTGCACCGCATCCAAAAGAATCCGAAGAAGGGCGAATATTATCTGACGGACATCGTCGAGATCGCCGTCAGCGATAACCTGCCTGTGCAGGCGGTGGTGCACGACGATTTCATCGAGACGATCGGCATCAACACGCGCGTACATCTCAGCGAAGCGGAAGCCGCCCTGCGGATGCGCATCAACCGCGCCCACATGCTGAACGGCGTGAGCATGATGAATCCCGAGGCGACCTATATCGAGACCGGTGTGAAGATCGGCAGGGATACGACCATCCTGCCGAACACATACATTCACGGCGATACCGTGATCGGCGAAGGGAATGTGATCGGTCCCAACACGGTCATCCGCGATACGACGATCGGGAATGGCTGTAAAATCCTCGCCTCCGTGATGGAAGGCGCGGTCCTCGAGGATGATGTGGATATGGGTCCGTTCGCAAGACTGCGGAAAGGCGCACACTTGAAGAGTCACGTCCATATGGGGAACTTCGGTGAGGTCAAGGATTCCACCCTCCACGAAGGTGTGAAGATGGGACACTTCTCCTACATCGGCAACGCGGACATCGGCGCGCACACCAACATCGGCGCGGGGACGATCACCGCCAATTACGACGGCGAAAGGAAACATCCCACGGTGGTCGGCGAGGATGCCTTCATCGGTTCGGACACCATGCTGGTCGCGCCGTTGAAACTCGGCGACGGCGCGCGCACCGGCGCGGGCGCCATCGTTACAAAGGATGTCCCCGATGATACGCTGGTGGTCGGCATGCCGGCGCGCGCGATCAGAAAACTGGAAAGAAAAAAGAGGAAGGAATGACTTCCATGAACATCACCAAACAGGATAAACAATCCCTCATCGACCTGGCAAATGCCGCGCGCGTACGCGCCTATGTGCCGTATTCGAACTATCCCGTCGGCGCCTCCCTGCGCACAAAGAACGGCAAACTCTACACCGGCGTCAACGTGGAGAATGCAGCCTACCCGCAGACCATGTGCGCCGAACGCGTGGCGATCTTCAAAGCCGTCTCGGAAGGCGAGACGGAATTCGAAGTGATCACGGTCGTCACCGATAACGGCGGTTCGCCGTGCGGCGGATGCCGTCAGGTGATGGCGGAGTTCGGTCTGGATACCATCGTCCTGCTGGCGAACGGAAACGGGAAACTTGTCAAAGAGACCACGGTACGGGAGTTGTTACCGGAGGCGTTCACACCGGAGAAGTTGAAACCGTAGCAAGAGCCCCATGCCCGATCCCAAATTCCGTTCCTTTCGTGTGGATGCCGTCGTGCTGCGTCACAGCGAGTATGGCGAAGCCGACCGCCTATTGACCCTCTACACGCGTCAACTTGGAAAAACACGCGCCATTGCGAAAGGCGCCCGCAAGATCGCCTCGCGCAAAGCGGGACACATCGAGCCGTTCACGCATGTCAAACTGCAGCTTTCCAAAGGGCGCGACATGTTCATCCTCACACAGGCCGATACGGTGGATGCCTATCTGCCATTGCGGGATGATCTTATTCTCACGAGTCATGCCTCGTATGTGGTCGAATTATTGGACCGTTTTTCGTACGAAGACGAAACCGAAAACCCGGCTCTCTTCCGGCTGTTGACGGAAACCCTCGCCCGCCTTGCCTCGATCACGGACGCTTCGTCTCCGCTCAGCGCAACGTGGTTGGTCATCCGCTATTATGAAATGCGCCTGCTCGATCACCTGGGATTTCGTCCGCAGCTGTTCGAATGCGCCAATTGCGGACGCGAGATCAAACCCGAAGACCAGTTCTTCTCGTTCAGCGCGGGCGGCGTCATCTGTCCGCGCTGCGGGCAGGGATTGCCGAACCTGCATTCCATCTCCGTGGATACACTTCGCTACCTCCGCCACTTCCAGCGTTCGAGCTTTGCCGATGCATCGCGGGCGCGTCCCGACCCCGATGTGCAATGGGAAGCCGAAACCTTGATGCAGGGCTATTTCACCTATCTGCTCGAACGCGAACTGCACACACCCGGTTTCCTGAAAAAGATCAGGGAGTAGGGGCGCGCATTCTTTTCCCCCAATTCAACACAAACAGCCATGCGATTACGATCACGACCGGTTTCATGATCCGCCACAGCAGGATCTGGAACCACTTCCATTTGAGCGGATAGACAATGTTCGTAATGAACCAGCGTGCGATCAACGTTTGACCGAGTGCGCTTTGCAATACCCGACGCCTGTATCCTTTAAATGAAAATTCGCCGCGCCGAAGCGACTCGCTGATCTCGCGCGCTGCCAGGCTGCCATATCCCAGCGCGATGCTGATGCCTTCGCCGAAGATCGGGTCTGCGCCGACCGTGTCACCCACCAGCAGCACCCTCGGCACAGACATCCTGTTCCCCGGGCTGAACCAGCGGATGGGATGTCCCTTGATCTCGTAATCGTTCAACTCGAAGCCGCGTCGTTTCATTTCCTGTGCGAGCGGCTCCTTCAATTGGGGGCGGGTCTCGCTGGCGAGAAGATTTGTATCGTAGATTCCCCAGCAGCGCATCGCCTCCCCTTTGATCTGTGTGGGGAAGTCCCATACGTACCCGGCGATGTTCTCGGGAACGGGGAAGAAATCGAAGAATGCCCCTTCCCGCCCGCCCCTGGTGGGGGTGATCACTTCCAGCACCCGCGCGGTGTACACGGGTTCGTCCGGGAAGATGCAGCGCCGCGTGACGCCGTTCGAGCCATCCGCGCCGACGACGATCTGCGCGTGGAATGTCTCATGATCTGTTTCGACAATGACCTCATTCGATTTTGGGACGATGTTTTTTACGGTGATCCCCTCGCGGATTTCGATCCCCGCCTCGCGGGTCTTGATTGCCAGCCAGTGGTCGAATTCGTCGCGGCGGATGACGCGCAGGGCGTGTTGGTCCCGCATGCGGATATTCAATCCCTTCGCTTCGAAATCGAAGTGGATCGTGTCCGCGTCCACGTGCGGGATTTCGCTCACATCGAGTCCGAGTTGCTGGAGCAGGAATTCCGCGTCCACGGTGAGGCCGCCGGCGCAAAGTTTGAGGCGTGGATACTGTGCTTTCTCGAGGATCAGGATGCGGGGCGTCAGATGCGGAGCGATCCGGTCTAGGTGCAGCGCGGTGGAGAGTCCGCCGGGTCCGCCGCCGATGATCAGGATGTCACGATCCATATTTGCAGATCAGGCGTAGGCTCCCGACCAGGTCTCGAAGTGCCGCTCGTCGTGTTCGTGTTCCTTGTAGAAGGTGATGTAGGTGAGCGCACGATAGGGGACGAACTTTTTCTCCTTCGGGTCCTTGCGCGCCAGATCGAAATAGGTGTGCCAGGTGCCCGAATTGAAGTAGATCTGGTTGCCGCCGTTCTCGTCGTAATCGAGCGGGATGGTTTCGTGATGGTGTGTGTGCCCGTAAACGATGTAGCGCGCGGAGTTGTCCACGAATGCCGGTTCCTGCAAGGCATATTCGGCAAAGGATTGTCCGCCGCTTTCGAACATTCTTTTGTTCTGAAATCTATAGATCAGGTTGTCGAGGGTCTCGAGGGAAATGACCTTTGAGATCTTTACCGCTGCCTGCATCTTGTCCACCACGTCGAACTTGAAGGCTTTATCCTGTGACTTGACGAAATCCAGTTCGAGGAAGTTGTCTGCGAGGTCATCCCAGATGCGTTTGATGTCGCGTTCGCTGGACTCCTTCAACACGTTTTCCTCGGCAAGACGTTTGATCTGTCCGCTGATCCACAGCGGGGTTGCCAGCGCCGGTCGGACGTTGGTGATGTGGCGCAGGTTGTCTACGATCTCGATATTGAGGTTGGGTCTGCGTTTTAGTTCCTCCGGGTAGCGGTTGCAGACCTCCATGGTGAAGGCGTCGCCGAGGGTCGCCTGGTCGCGCCCCGTCTCCGCATTGAAGTTGAAGGAATCGTAGACATCTCCATGACGGCAGAAGACCTTGTACTCATGGAAGAGTCTTTCGATCTCCGGGGCTTCGTCCACCTGCCAGGGCATGTCGGGTCTCAGTTTGCGGAGGTCGTACGGGAACGGAGTCGGGGGATTGCTCAGCCCCATAGCATCGATCAGTTCCTGCCGGATCCGGTCGAAAGCCTCGCCCTTGAGATGGTAATACCAGTCATGGTTGCCGACCATGTAATGGAAGCGCACCTTGAGCGGGTGCTTTTCCGGGCTGTCCGGTTTGCGGTTCCCGCCTCCATTGACCGCGTCGAATTCGATGAACTCGCCGTTCGCCAGTTTGCGCATGACGCCCAGCGCCTCGCCATTCTTTTCGATGATGACGCGCGTGACCTCCATGAGCTTCGGTGCGAACAGGGGATGGCTGGGGTCGCTCCACGGGCGGACGTAGTTCTTCTCACCCGGTTCGGTGATGCGGATGTGGTCCTGCCCTTCGATCTGGACGTATTCCTCCTGCCCCTCGGGCGGGAACAGCCATTTCGTCGAATGAAGCGGGTCGATGATATCCCCCATGAGGATCACATCCAATTCCTCGATCGGGCGGTATTTGCCATAGCGCATGGAGGCGAAGTGGGCATCCTGCCGCAGGCGCTTGGCGAACAGATAGAATGCGCTGGCTGGAATGGACTTGGCGGTTGTGCCGTCCCCGAGGTGAAGATCGCTGATAATGACTAGCATGACACTCTCCTTTTTGGAGTCGATCCGGTTGATTTCCATTATAGCCCGAATGACAGTGTGTGCATGTATAATCTCCCCATCCATCATGCTCACATCCAGCCGCAAACTCAAGGTCTATCTCCATTACGTGCAGAACGATTGGGAGATCGTTAAAGTCCTCCATGACAGGCTGGTCTTCAGTGGTGTGGAGGTGGTCCTGCCCGGGCAGGCTCCGACCGTCTGGGAGGAATCGGAACTGGAGGAGGATCTGCTTCCGGACCAGTATGATGAACTCGATGTTCAAAGGGCGGTGCAGAACAGCGATGTGGTGTTGTTCTGTCTCTCCCGGACGTTCGACCGCGGGGCGGGAATTCGCAGGGAAGACCAGCTCATTCTGGAAACCATCATGGAAAAGCGGCGCGGGGATATTGCCATCCTGCCCGTCCGTTTGCAGGAATGTAAAATTCCCGAGAAGTTGAAGCGCTGGCAGCCGGTGGATCTGTTCGCCGACCGCGGGTTCGAGAAACTCATGCAAGCCCTGAAGTTGCGCGCCGACAAGATCAATGCAACCCTGCAACTGGATGACAAATGGCGTCTCAACTTTTTCGAGTACGAACCTGATGAGACGGAGGAACCTCAACCGCGCAATCCCTTGTCGACGATTGGGATCATTGCCCTGGCTGTGCTGTTCATCCTGGGCTTTGTGGTTCTGTCTCGAAGGGCAGCGATGATCCCGGTCAGCGGGGCAAATGTCCAGGTGGACGAACTGGCGGAAAAAGCCACACAGAACGTGCTGGATAAACTGACGAGCGTCGCTGCGTCCGAGACGGCGTTCGTCCGCGGGTATAGCGAACCGCGCACGCAGACCGCGGTCTTCCTGACCGCGACCGAACCCGCGGCACAGACCGCCACCGCCCTGCAGGCGCTGATCACCCCCACGATCACGTTGACATCCGTCGGGCTGCCGACGCAGATTACGGATGCCAACGATGTATCCATGGTACTTGTGCCGGGCGGCAGTTTTTACATTGGCGATTATTCTGTCGAAGCGCAGGCGGTCACGCTGGCTACCTATTACATCGATCAATATGAAGTGACCAATGCCCAATACAAAGTATGTGTGGACTCCGGGGCATGTCAACCGCCGCGCCAGACGGATTCACAAACTCGCCAGAATTATTACGGCTCCTCGGCATTCGCAAATTACCCGGTCATCAATGTGGATTGGCGCATGGCGCGCGCGTATTGCGGGTGGCGCGGCGCGCACCTGCCCACGGAAGCCGAATGGGAAAAAGCCGCACGCGGCAGCGGCGCCCTCCGCTATCCCTGGGGGGATGCGCTGGAATGTCTGTTCGCGAACTACGAACAATGCAGCGGCGATACCACGGTCGTGAGCCGTTATGTGATCGGGGCAAGCCCCTACGGAGCGTTCAACATGGCGGGCAACGTCTCGGAGTGGGTGAGCAGTCTGTACCTGCCCTATCCTTATGATCCGTTGGATGGACGCGAAGACGCGGACGGATCGGGACCGCGGGTCGTGCGTGGAGGTTCATGGGCTTCCGCGCCTGAAGAGTTGTTGACCTACTCCCGCATCAGCCTGGACCCGGACCTGTTCGCCGTTCATGGAAACGATCTCGGCTTCCGCTGTGCGCGTAACGCCAACCCGTAAAACCGTGCAATCTTCCATGATTCGATGAACCGGAAAAACGACTGACAGGAGGCAATATGCTGCGCAAAACCCTGGCATGGATGTTGATCATCACAAGTTCCCTATTGTTGCTGGGGGGCATTATCGGCATTGGCGCAGCCTGGTTCTACAACGAACCGTTGACGCGCGAAGCCACCCGTCAATTGAACGACATCGACAACGAACTGGCACAGGCGCAGGCGACGCTGGAAACCTCGCGGCTCGAACTGGAACGCGCCCTGCGCATCGTGGATGCCGCCCAGACCGCCCTCGAAAAACTTACCGAACAATCCACGAGCGCCGAGAGTCTGCTCGATGGCATTCAAAGCTCGCTGGACGATAAACTGCTCCCCGAACTAAAACGGACCCGCGAGCGGATCGGCGCGGCGCGCGATTCGCTGGAGAATTTGCAGTCACTGCTCACTGGTCTCAGGAACTTTGTGCCAGGGCTGGACCTCAGCGCACCCGATAAAATGCTCACCGACCTGATCCAGTCCGCTGATTCGCTGGATTCTGAGATCGCCAACGCCCAGGAGGTCGCGAAGCAGGCTTCCACGTTCGTGAGCGATACCTCCTATTTGCTGGGCGGCGACCTGACCGAGACCAGGACCAGCCTTGAAAATTTTCTGGCGGCGATCGAAGACTACCAACAAAAGGTGACAGGCTGGCGCGCGCAGGTTGCCGACCTGATCCAAAATTTGCCCGCATGGATCGACCGCGCTTCGGTCATCCTTACGGTCTTCCTCCTCTGGTTCGGTCTTTCGCAATTCGGCTTGTTCCTGCACGGACGCATGATCCTGCGCGGGGAGAATCCGCTGGACGTGCTGCGCTCGCAGGGGAAAACGACGGGGGAAAGATAGACCACTTGACCTAGAACACATGTTCTAATAAAATAGCCATCCTGTTTTTCCTCCCCACACTCCGCTTGTGGGCTTGACTGGTCCTGTATATCCTGCAGGTTCAGGAACTGGTTATGGTGAATGAAACGCTCAAAACTTCCGGCAGACATCTTTCTGATCCACGCGCATCAAGACCGGGACTCCGTCCACAAACTGTACCAGCGCCTGCTCAGGGATGGGATGCACGTCTGGCTCGATGTGGAGGACCTCCAACCGGGTCAGGACTGGCAGAATGAGATCCGCAACGCGCTCCTCAAAAGTGACGTGGTCATCGTCTGCCTCACGAAGCAGTTCGATGCGAAAAAGGGATACCGCCATGAGGAATTGAAACTCGCCCTCGAAAAATCGAAGCTGTTGCCCGACGATGAGGTCTTCATCATCCCCGTCCGGCTCGAGGCGTGTGACATGCCGGACTCGCTGGGTCACCTGCACCGCGTGGACCTGTTCGAGGAGGGCGGCTATAAAAAACTGCTGCGCGCCCTGCGGAAACTTACTGCAATGAAATAGCCCAGGCTGCACATCCCGATTGACATATAATTGATTCGTCGAAGGGATCGGGATGGGCATGAGTCAACAGGATTATTTCGAAGAGAGAAAACGCATGGTGGCGCACCAACTCCGTTCACGCGGGATCAGTGACCGGCGTGTGCTCGAGGCGTTCGAATCCATCCCGCGCCATCTGTTCGTCCCGGAGGAGTATTGGAGGTCGGCGTACGGCGATTCGCCGCTCCCGATCGGTTTCAAGCAGACCATCTCACAGCCGTTCATCGTTGCATACATGACGCAAGCTCTGGAGTTGACCGGCGCCGAACGGATGCTCGAAGTGGGGACGGGGTCGGGCTATCAGGCGGCGATCCTCTCTCACCTTGCGGCTAAAGTGCACACCGTGGAGTTGATCCCCGCCCTGGCGGAGCGCGCCGCCAAGATCCTCACCGACCTTGAGATCAGGAATGTGTTTGTTCACGTGGGCGATGGCTCGCAGGGCTGGAGCGAAGCCGCGCCGTACGATGCCATTATCGTTGCCGCCGCGGGACCGCGCGTGCCGAAGAGCCTGCTGGAGCAGCTCGCGGACCAGGGACGCATGATCCTGCCGGTCGGTGAGATCGGAGTTCAGGACCTGGAACTGTGGAAGCGCAGGGGCGGGACGTTCTCGCATGAGACCCTGCTGCCGGTGGCGTTCGTGCCGCTGCGGGGCAAGGAGGGAATATAATTTTCGTTTGGCTGTATAATCTTTTTATCACCACCAAAACGGGACGGATATGCCCTGCAGGTCGGTAAAGGGTTGGACAAGGTATAATTTGTCCATAAGAGAGAGCAGGCGATTTATGACTACTTTTACCATTACTTTACCCGACGAACGCGTGAAGCAACTTCAAGAACTGGCGGAGCGTTTTCGTATCCCCCCGAGGAATTGGTGCGCGTGAGCCTTGAGGACTTATTGACGCGGCCTTTGGACGATTTCCAGCAGGCTCTTGAACGCGTCCTGAGAAAGAACGCCGAACTTTATAAACGACTGGCGTAACATGCGTTACCTGACGGTGGGAGAGATACTTAAACTTTACAGCCGCGTGATGGAACAATCTGGCGGTGGGGTGGGAAATCGTGATCTTGGCGGGTTGGAATCGGCAGTTGCCCAGCCGCGCATGACCTTTAATGGTAAAGAGTTGTATCCAACGATTGTAGAAAAGGCATCCGCGCTTGGTTTTTCACTGATCCAAAATCACCCCTTCGTTGATGGCAACAAACGGATTGGTCATGCCGCGATGGAAACATTTCTGATCCTCAATGGATATGAGATTTCTGCACGTGTTGACGAACAGGAGGAAATTATTCTTGGCGTTTCATCTGGGAATGTTGACCGTCATTCTTTCACGAACTGATTGAGAGATCACATTGTAGAATTATCGTAACCGGACGGATATGACCTCGCCCAAACGCCCTCTCAAAGTCTTCCTCTGCCACGCCCACGCGGACCGCGACGCCGTGATGGCACTCTACACCCGCTTGACCAAAGACGGCGTGGACGCATGGCTGGACAAAGAGAAACTCCTCCCTGGGCAGGATTGGGAACTGGAGATTCGCAAAGCCGTGCGTAAAGCGGGTGTGGTGGTGATTTGCCTTTCAAAACAATTCAATCAGGCGGGGTTTCGGCAAAAGGAAGTGCGCCTTGCCCTTGATACCGCAATGGAACAGCCCGAAGGCGAGATTTTCATCATCCCTGCGCGGTTGGAGGAATGTGACACGCTCGAGAGCCTGAGAAAATGGCATGAGGTTAATTTATTCGAAGATGATGGATATGAGAGACTCATGTCCGCTTTGCGTGTGCAGGCAGAAAAGATTGGCATAACAAACAATGACTTACCCAATTCTGGAGAGACTTTATCGTCTGATGAGACAACGCCAGTTGTTGACGGCCTAAACTGGATGGATGCCGAATCATCACAAATTTTCAATACAAGAATGTCCGATGCATTCCCTGGATTGCGTAGCGTTGGAAGGTTTGAAAATAAAGAGGCTGTGGATCGTTTGGAAATTTTATTGCTCAAACCCTTACATATTGGTTTACCTTGGGAACATCAAGGGCAAAAAAATCCTTTTTGGTGGTTACGCGGTAACATAGACATCTACGAGGTGACCAACGTTGCCTAAAAAGCCTGTGTACAGTCAGATGATTGTGCCCCACCGAAAAGTGCAGGTTCCAACACCCAGTCGAGTTATTATGACAATTCGGAATTTGACGACTATCCTGTGATTTACGTGGATTGGAATCAAGCTAAGACTTATTGTGAATGGCGTGGTGCACAATTGCTAACTGAAGCTCAATGTGAAAAGGCAGCACGTGGTATTGATGGCAGAACATATCCATGGGGGGAAGTCATTGACTGTGCTAAAGCGAATTATGGTAATTGCGTTGGAGATACTACTGAGGTTGGTGTTTATCCAACCGGTAAGAGTCCCTATGGAATTTATGATATGGCTGGCAATGTGTGGGAGTGGACGGCAGATTGGTATTCGGAAACCTATTATCAGAACTCACCTTCTAAGAATCCTTTAGGCCCTAATTCAGGGTTATACCGAGTGCTGCGTGGTGGCACGTGGGGGTACGTTGAAAATCACCTGCGTGCTTCTGCTCGCGACTTCAACAGCCCCGACTACATCTACAAAGTCATTAGATTTCGTTGTGTCCGCCCCACTTAATCCTGCAAAACTGATTTCTAAATTTTGCAGCGGGAGGGTAAGGGATGTTTCTATTTTTTCTATAAGTTATAATCTCCCGTGCAATATCACCTCGTAAATCGGAAATCGAAAATGCCAAAATCATCCTTCCAAGAAATTATCCTCAAACTTCAAGATTTCTGGGCAGCGCACGGATGCCTGATCACCCAGCCCTACTACACCCAGGTTGGTGCAGGGACGATGAACCCTGCCACCTTCCTGCGCGTGCTCGGACCCGAACCGTGGAACGTCGGGTATGTGGAGCCGTCCGTCCGCCCCGATGACGGGCGCTACGGCGAGAATCCCAACCGCTTCCAGAAGCACACCCAGTATCAGGTCATCCTTAAGCCCGACCCGGGGGACCCGCAGGAACTCTACCTCGACTCGCTCAAAGCGCTCGGCATCGATCCGCGCCAGCACGACATCCGCTTTGTGGAGGACAACTGGGAACAGCCCGCCATCTCTGCCTGGGGTCTCGGTTGGGAGGTCTGGCTTGACGGGCAGGAGATCACGCAGTTCACCTACTTCCAGCAGATGGGCGGCGTGGCGCTCGACCCGGTCTCGGTCGAGATCACCTACGGGCTCGAACGCATCCTGATCGCGCTCAACAACGCCAAAGCCATCTGGGACGAAGACTACGGCGCGGGTGTCACCTACGGCGAGATCTTCCGCCGCGAGGAGTTCGAGCATTCCAAATATTATTATGAGGTCGCCGATATCGAGCGCGCCCGCCAGATGTACGATCTCTTCTCCGCCGAAGCCGATGCCTGTCTCGAACAGGGTCTGCTCGTCCCCGCGCATGATTACGTCCTCAAGTCCTCGCACACCTTCAACATCCTCGATGCCCGCGGCGCGATCAGCGTTGCCGAACGTCAAGCCTTCTTCCGCCGCATGCGCGAACTCGCCCGCCGTGTTGCCGAGGGATATGAGGAACAGAGGAAAGAACTTGAATATCCCCTACTCAAGGAAGGTTCAAGGTCAAAGGTTACAGGTCAAGCCCTTCCTTCAACCTTAAACCTTCAACCTGCAACATTTGTTTTGGAAATCGGTGTCGAAGAACTCCCAGCCTCTGATGTGGATGTTGCCTACGAAGCCTTATCCTCCCGTGTGCCGACTCTCCTCAAAGAACTGTATCTTGAGCACGGTGACGTCCGCGTCTTCACGACCCCGCGGCGGCTCGTCGTTTCAATCGACTCTCTCTCCCCGAATCAACCGGACCGCGAAGACCTCGTCAAAGGTCCACCCGCCGATAAAGCAATCGTAGGTAACGTCTCTCGCGAAGCATCCCCGAAACGTAGTGCAGGGGATGACGTGACAGACTCCGCTGGCAAAGAAAGTCACGCTGCAAGCGTGACCTACACCAAGGCGGCGGAAGGTTTTGCGAAGAAGAACGGCATCAAAGTTGAAGACCTCCAAGTCCGCGAAGAAGGCGGAGGCAAGTACGTCTTCGCTGTTGTCAAACAAAAGGGGCGCCCGACTCCTGAAGTCCTTACCGAAGCCCTGCCCAAACTGGTCGAGAGCATCAAGTTCGAGAAGTCCATGCGCTGGAATGAATCAGGCGTGGCGTTCTCACGTCCCATCCGTTGGTACGTGGCACTGCTTGGTGACATGGTCATCCCGTTCGAATATGCTGGCGTTGTAAGCGGAAATGTTTCTCGTGGACTTCGCCCGTACGACTCACCTGAGATCAAGATCTCCTCAGCAGATAAATACTTTGATGTGATTCGGGAATCGGGAATCGTGTTGGATAAAGAAGAACGCAAGGCCTCGATTGTGGAACAAGTCAATCAAGCTGCATCACTTGTTGGCGGGGAAGCCATCATCGAAGATGGTCTGCTCAACGAGGTGGCGAATCTCATCGAAATGCCCACCGCCGTCATGGGCGGATTCGACAAAGAATATTTGACGTTGCCGCGCGATGTGCTCATCTCGGTGATGAAGAAACATCAGCGTTACTTCCCTGTGCAGAAAAATGGAAAACTGTTAGCGCATTTCATCGCCATTCGTAACGGCGACGACATCCACATTGACATTGTCCGTCAGGGAAATGAACACGTCCTCGGCGCGCGCTTTGCGGATGCGAACTTCTTTGTGCGTGAAGACCTCAAGCTCAAACTCGAAGAATATCGCCCGAAACTTGCCTCTCTGACCTTCCACACCAAGCTCGGTTCCATGCTCGATAAATCGGACCGGATGTTGAAACTCGGTGCGGAAGTGGGGCAATTGCTTGGCTTCAAAGGTTTGGAAACCATCAAGCCGTTGGGGCGCGCGGTTTATCTGGCTAAAGCAGATTTAGTAACTCAGATGGTCACTGAGATGACGTCACTGCAGGGAATCATCGGCGGTGAGTATGCCCTGCGAAGCGGTGAAGACCCTGAGGTGGCGCAGGCGATCGCTGAGCAATATCAGACCGTGCCACAGAGCAAGATCGGCATGGCGGTTGCGCTCACTGACCGCATTGACTCATTGGTCGGTCTCTTCGCGGCGGGGCTGGCTCCCACCGGCGCGAAGGATCCGTTCGGTCTGCGTCGTGCCGCCATTGGCGTTGTCCAGCCGTTGATCGAACATGATGCGGACTTTGATCTGGCGGAAGCTGTGAAAAGATCGTCAGCGACACAACCGATGGAAGTGAACGCTGAAATACAAACGAAGATCCTGGAATTCCTCACGGGACGGTTGTCGGTTGTCTTGAAGGACATGGGCTACAAGTATGATGTAGTGGATGCAGTCCTTGCGGAACAATCAAATAATCCCGCCGGTTCGGCGCGGGCGGTGAAGCAGCTTCAGGCGTGGGTCGAACGGGAGGACTGGCATGAGGTCCTGCCGGGCTTTGCGAGGTGCGTCCGCATCATCCGCTCCGCGGAACTTGACGATGGACCATTGACCATTGACGATAAGGCATTCGTCGAACAAGGCGAACGGGATTTGTATGCCGCCGTTCAATCTTCCATCGTCGATCGGCCATCGTCTGTGGATGAGTTTCTGAACGTTGTCGTCAAACTCATCCCATCCATCAACCTTTTCTTCGACAAGGTGTTGGTGATGGCGGAGGACGCGAAGGTCAGAGAGAACAGGCTGGGCTTGCTGCAAAAGATCGCCTCGCTCTCGAATGGCGTGGCAGACCTGGGCAAACTCGAAGGCTTCTAAACAAATCGGCGGCTCCTGTGAGTCGCCCTTATCTTAAGGGGGAATAAGTTTCTTTGCCAATTCGGATGCGATTGGGTATAATTTACCCACTGTCCGAGAGCGGGGAAGCGAATGCCTGTCAATTCGTGCATCGCACTTTTCGTCAGAGCGAAACAGCTTAACAAGGAGAAGATCATGTCCAAGTTAACTACCCGGGTAGTCCTTTCGGTGTTGATCAGTTTGGGGATCATCTTTGCGATATTCACGAGCGTGCAGGGCGCGTCGTCGAACGCTGTGGATGGCAAATTGGGGACGCATCTTGTCAGCGGCGCGATGGTCAACTTTAACCATGACCGGTTCAGCGTTGCGGAGAAGGCGGAATATCAGGCGCAGATTGAATCCTATTACGCGCCCTCCAGTGGAAGAGGTCACGGCTGTGAATCGGAATTGAAGGTCCATCCTGACGATTGATATACCAGATGAGAATGTGGGCAGTCCAGATTACGGACTGCCCGTTTTTGTTTTAATGCCGGAGGATGCGGGAACAGGACGAGATGTTTCCCCGTTATAAGGCAGGAGGCAATATGAAAAATGTTTATTTCCCGTTGTTTGTGTGCGTAGTGATTCTCAGCGCCTGCGGCGCGCCGTCCTCCGTATCGACCATGGAGGGAATGACGTCCACACCGGAGCCTGTATCTTCATTGACGTTTACGCCGCTTCCTGCTTCGACCTCCTCATTCATTCCGACAGCGACGGCTGAACCTGCTGAATTCTCGCCTGTCTTATACGGGGGAAAACTCTTTGATACAACGTCCTTCCTCCTGCTTGGCGGTGTGAGCGCGGACGTGTGGCTCGCGCCCGAAACGAGTGTTACGCGTTTTTCCGGGGAGGCGACCTACGCTCTTCACAACATGGAATACGCGGATAAATATTTCCTGTGGGGCAGGGCGCCGGAACTCTCCCCGACCTGCAAAACTTATTTTGTGGGCATCGACGCGGGTCTGGAAGAAGCGGGCTTTGTTGCCACTCTGGAAGGCTGGAAGGTCGCGAAGCGTGACGTGACCGAACTTTCAGTGGACAACCCGATCTATCAACAGTCTGTCGAGGATTGGCTGGTGGAAGAGGGAGTCGCAAATCCCGTTGTTGAGGATCTCCGCATCCTGCGCGTGGACATCGAAGGCGACGGCGTGGACGAGGTCTTCCTCAGCGCGCATCATTTCGCGGACGAATCCGGTCATATGACGGAGGCGGGCGACTATTCCATCATCCTCATGCGCAAGGTTGCAGGGAGTGACGTGGCAACGCTCGGCATCGTCAACGACGTGTATCGCTCGAGCGAACCGGAGATGACCTTCCCCGTCACATACTCGCTGGCGAACTTCATTGACCTGAACCAGGACGGGAATCTGGAAGTGGTCGTCGAGATGGATCGTTGGGAGGGGTTCGGCGCGGCGATCTATCAGATCAACGGTCGGGAAGTCATCGAGACGCTCAAGGCTTTTTGCGCTTCATGACGGTCTGATGATCTCCACCGAGTTTTCATAACAAATTCTTCCGAACATCGTTTATAGTAGTGGAAGTGAAAAGTACATCAACGGCACACCCCGAGCCATCTCTGCCCGATGAGGCGCGCCTGATCCGGCAAGCCAAATCCGGCGATGCGGAGGCGTTTGCACAACTGTATGACGCCTACGTTGAACGCGTCTATCGCTACATCTACTTCCGGGTTTCGGATGAAGCCACCACCGAGGACCTCACTTCGCAGGTGTTCCTGAAAGCCTGGGAGAACCTGCATCGTTACCAGCCCGGCAATTCCCCCTACCTTGCCTGGCTTTATACGACCGCACGAAACCTGGTGATCGACCATTACCGTTCCCGAAAGGAATCCGTCCCGCTGGACGAGATCACTCCTCGAGCCTCCGAAGAGCGGACGCCCGGTGAAGAGTCCGATCTCCGTTCCGAACTGCGATCCATGCGCGCTGCGCTTCGGTCGTTGACGGATGAACAGCAGCAGGTGCTGACGTTGAAGTTCATCGCCGGACTGCCGAACAGGGATATTGCCCGGATGATGAACAAACGCGAAGGCGCCATCCGCGCCCTGCAAATGCGTGCCCTGCAATCTCTTTCAAAGCGAATGAAAGAGAAGGAAATGATATGACCGATTTTGATCTGATCTTGGAAACATGCCTGGATGACCTCGCAAGCGGCGCCTTCACCCTGGACGAATGCCTGATCCGTCATCCCGAACAAGCCGCGCAGCTCGAGCCGCTTCTGAGTGCCGCGGTCCAACTCGGACGCGGGCGCGAGGTCAAACCCTCCGCGGCGTTCAAGGCACGCGCCCGCGCCAAGTTGACCATGCACATGCAGGAACATCCGCGTGCGAAGGGACGCGCCGGTTTTCCGTTCTGGCGGCTGGCGGCGGCGTTCGCGGTGGTGATGCTGGCATTGCTGGCCACAGGCACGGCATATGCGCAGGGCGCGC
Organism: Anaerolineales bacterium UBA5797; assembly: GCA_002418205.1. Lineage (GTDB taxonomy): Bacteria > Chloroflexota > Anaerolineae > Anaerolineales > Villigracilaceae > Defluviilinea. The sequence goes on from DIDP01000011.1 coordinate 170,102, forward strand.
TGCCGGGCGATCCGTTCTATGGCTGGAAGCGCACCAGCGAATATGCGTGGCGCGCGGTGTCATCGAGCCCCGCAAACGTGGACCTCATCATCGCCAATCGCCGCATCGATGAGATGAACGCTGTCTCGGACGACCCGGTCCGCAAGGCTGAGGCATTGGAAGGTTATCATGAAGTGGTGGACAGGCTGAAGTCCGAGGTGGATGCGGAGACGTTGGAACGGATCCTGCCGAAGATCGAGATCGAACCGGGACCCGAGAAAAAGCCCACGTCGGTGATCCCCACGCCGATAGTGGACATCACAATAACGCCCCATCCTGAATCGACCTCGGTCCCGTTGCCTGCTCCTCCGAAAGTCCAGCCGACAAAGTCAAAGCCGAAGGTCATTCCCACCATCGAGATTCCGCCGCCGATACGATAGGAATGTGCCAAAGAAATAACGTTCAGGGACAGCAGTGATGCTGTCCCTGTTTTTCATAACAGATCGGGCGCATCCCCGTTATGCAGGTTGAAGACCTCGCGAGGCAAGACCAACTTGATACGGAGGTGCACGAATGTCCAAACTGATTCTTCAGGGGCTGCTCTCGCTGTTCGTCAGCCTGGGTGTGATCGTGGGCGTGAATTCGAACGCGCGCAGTGAAGTGAAACAGGTCTGGCAGGAAGCGAAGGCGACCGTCCATCAGGCGGTTGGGTACGTTGCCGATACCGCCGGTGACTTGACATCCCGGATCGATGCGAATGTGAAAGCCGGCGCTGAATCCAATTCGGATGTTTCGTTTGGCAACACGTCCAATGATGCGCAGGCAGGGATCACGGTGGATACACAGATGGATGTCGCCGTCGGCGCGGGATCGGGTGACGGCTTCTTCCTCGACCCTGGCGGCGATGCCAGCACGGGCTTCAACCTAAACTTCAACTTTTGGAAGTAACCCCTCGAACTTCCATCCCCTCTCGGGACAGCCAACCGCTGTCCCGATTTTGTTTTAAGGCTGTTCATTGCCAAACCATTCAAGCGCGCTATAATTCATTCACCCATGTCCACGATTGATGAGATCAAATCCCGCATCGATATCGTCGACCTCGTGTCCGAGGCGGGCGTCAAACTGCGCAAGGCGGGGCGGAACTATACCGGCTTCTGTCCGTTCCACGATAACAAGAACACACCCGCGTTCGTGGTCTGGCCCGAATCCGGTACGTGGCGCTGTTTCGGTCAATGCAACGAGGGCGGCGACATCTTCAAGTTCGTGATGAAGCGCGAGAACCTCGATTTCAAGGAAGCGCTCAACAAACTTGCCGCGCGGGCGGGTGTGGAAGTCCCCACGTACACCAGGCAGACTCCCGAACAAAAGGAAGCCTACGAACATCTGCGCAAACTGCTGGATGACGCGGTCATCTTTTATCGCAGTCACCTGCTTGCCAACGCGGAGGTCCTCCACTATCTGCACGAAAAACGCGGACTGACGGACGCCTCCATCGAGACCTTCGGGCTGGGCTATGCTCCGGACGCCTGGGACTCCGCCCTGACCCATTTCACCGGGCGCGGCTACTCAGAGCAGGATCTGTTCGATGCAGGTCTGCTCTCCGAACGCGAGAGCGGCGGATACTACGATCGTTTCCGCAACCGCATCATGATCCCCATCCGCGACGAGAACGGACGCATGGCAGGCTTCGGCGCCCGCATCGTTGACCCGAACGACATCCCCAAATTTTTGAATTCCCCTGAAACCGTGATCTTCTCCAAAGGACGCCTGCTGTATGGCTTGGACCGGGCGCGCAAGCCGATCCGCACTGCCGACCAGGCTGTGATCGTCGAAGGCTACATGGATGTCATTGCCTTGCACCAGGCGGGTTACGAGAACGTGGTCTCGCCGATGGGCACGGCATTAACTGAAGACCAGTTGCGTTTGCTCAAACGTTTCACGCGGCGCATCGTCCTTGCGCTGGACCCGGACGCGGCGGGACAAAAAGCTGTGCTGCGCGGTCTCGACGCGGCGCGCTCCGCCATGGACAAAGAGGGCGAACTGCGTTTCGACGCGCGCGGCTATTTGAAGAACGAAGCGCGCCTGCAGGCAGACCTGCGCGTGGCGTCCATCCCCGATGAACTCGACCCGGATGAGATCGTGGCGCGCGATCAAGAGGAATGGGCGCGCTTGATCGAAAATGCGAAGCCGATCGTCACGCATGTGATGGAGACCCTCGCTGCCGGGCAGAACCTCAACGACCCGAAGGTGAAGAATCAAATTGCCGCGCAGATCCTCCCGTTGATTGAGGACCTGCCAAATCCATTGGAGCGCGATACCTACCGTCAGGCGCTGGCGCGCATGTTGCGGGTAGATGAACGCGCGTTGATCGGCACGCAGGCTCAGGGTCCGCGCGTGAGGCGACCAAGAAGTGGCGCACAAAGACCGGTCGCTGAAAAGTCCGGCGTCACCGTGGCGGTTACCTCCAGCAAGAAGGTCGAGGAATACATCATCGGCATGTTGTTCAAAAAACCCGAGTTGTTGTATCGTCTCGACCGGTTGTTGCAGGAGAACGGTCTGGTCGCGCTGGATGCGCAGGACTTTGACTATACTGACCACAAATTGTTGTTCGGGCTGATCCGCGAATCGGTGGAGCAATACAAGACCGAACATCACGCATTCGTGGTGGAGGCGCTGCCTGACTCCCTGCAGGTGCGTTCGCAGGAACTGGTGGGAGAGACCGGCGACATCGAGCGCATGGAGGAGAAGCTGCTCGAGGAACTGCTGCGCGGCGTGATCAAACTGCGCCGGGTGGCGGCAGGAGAAAACCTGAACCAGTTGCGGTTTTTGCAGGAGGAAGCCTATCAAAAAGGCGATGTACGCGCGGCTTCCTACCAGGAGTTGGTGTTAAAGCAGACGAGGTTGCTGCGTGATCTGGATCAGGCTCACCGCAAAATGTCGCTGAAGCGTTTGGAATAAGGGCGTAACCATTGCAAAAGGTTATCGTCTGGTAACTGAAGGGCTTATGGCAGTCAAGAAAAAAACATCTGCACCCCAAAAAACAAGGACCACCCGGAAGAAAATTCGCGTATCGCGCGCCAAGTTGCCGCCCTTGAAGGAGCCTCGTCTGGAGGATGTCAGCGAGACCCTGGACACGGAGAGCGGCGATTTGAACGGCGTGGATCTAATGGGGGAGGATATGGGCGATCCGGATGCCGGCGTGCTTGTGCAGGAGGAAGAGGAACTTGGCGAGGAGATCAATCTGAACCTCCCCGAGGTTGCCGCGGAATTATCCGAGGACCCGGTGCGGTTGTATCTGCGCGAGATCGGCAAGGTCAAACTGCTGGATTCGGACAGCGAGTTCCGGCTTGCAACGTTGATCGAGGCGAACCGGCTGATGAACGCGTTCCGCCGCCGCCCGATCCGCAAGGGACTTACGCCTGTCACCGCCATCTATCATTTTATCCTAGCCGAAATGGCCACCGCGTACCAGCGTCTGCTCGAAGATGCTGAACGTCTGCATCACGAACCGCCAGACCCGGGTTTGATGCTCTCCGAAGCGCAGGTTTTGCACACTGGCTGGGAGTCGGATGCCCCGTCCTATCTGCGTGCATTTCTGGATAATGGAATGTGGGGAAACGATAAACTGTGGGACGGGTTTGCCCGCACAGCGTACAGCGTCTTCCTGTGTTTTTACCTGCTCCCTTTGCGGTACGCGGAATGGTTGTTGAAGCATATCAATCAGTCCCATAAACTCCCGAACCGGAAGACACTTCACCATAATCTCCCGTCTGAGGAGATCCTTATCCGTGTGATGAACGGAGTCCAGACGCGGGCGGTGGACGCGAACCACTCGCTGATCAGCGCCAATCTGCGGCTCGTTGTCAGCGTTGCAAAGCGTTATCTCGGGCGTGGCATCTCCTTCCTTGATTTGATCCAGGAGGGGAACATCGGTCTGCTGCGGGCGGTCAACAAGTTCGATCCGCGACGCGGGTTCAAATTCAGCACCTATGCCACCTGGTGGATACGACAGTCCATCAATCGTTCGATCGCGGAGCAGGCGCGCACGATCCGCATCCCCGTGCATCTGTTCGAGTCCATTTCACGGATCCTCAAGGCGCAGCGCAATTTGACCCAGGAACTGGGACGCGACCCGACGACCGAGGAACTGGCAATGGAGATTGGTTATCTGGCTGCCTCGGATGTGCAGGCGATCCTGCGCGCTCATGCCGAGGAGAAACAGCTTTCCCCTGAACTGCAGCGCAGGCTCGACACCGCCACCCAAAAGATCGACCGCGTGCTCCGCACGGCAGAGGAACCCGTTTCCATCGATGGACCGGTGGGGGACGAGGATTCCAGTTCGCTTGCCGATTTCATCGAGGACGAAGACGCGCTTTCCCCGTTGGACGCCGCTTCGCGGCAGATGTTGCGCGAGCAGATCCAGAATGCCCTCACCTCGCTTTCCGAGCGCGAGCGCGAAGTGCTGGAATTGCGCTTCGGTCTCGTGGATGGAAAGGACCACACCCTTGAGGAGGTGAGCCGCTACTTCGATGTGACGCGCGAACGCATCCGACAGATCGAAGCAAAGGCGTTGAGAAAACTGCGGCATCCCTCGCGGAGCCGTCAATTGCGGGATTATTTGGGATGACCAGCAAGACACACCCCGAATTTCAGTAAATCACAGAATTG
>DIDP01000060.1 GCA_002418205.1 Anaerolineales bacterium UBA5797
AGTTTCCATTGAGGATTTAGTAATGCAGCCTCAAAAATACGCCGACCAGTTCATCGAAGTTCATGGCTTTAATGAGGGTGGTTTAGGAATACCTGCTTGTTCGCCTTACTTTAGACCACCAATCGACTGGGTATTGAGTGCAGGACCATATATCCATTATCCAGGCGGCGAAGCAGGATATGAACCACCAACAATCGAAATAAAGAACAGCTTCAATGGTTTGGCGCTTGAGCCAATGAGTCAGTATGGCTTAGAAAAACAGGCAGTTGTGTGGGGTTGGTGGCGGTTGTATGATGGTCCGATTGGATGTGGAGGATTTGATTCCCTCGGTACGCCGATACCACCAACGCAAAGCATACAGTCGTGGTATGTAGATGCCGTGAAATTCCAATGGCTAGAGAGCAATGCGGTTCCTACGCCATGAAAGCAAGGAGAGTACACTTTACAAATAATCATGCCGCCGACCGATTAACAGCAGTGTGAACCCCAAAGGGGCGCTCACTCTGCGAGTACGATATGTCGCGAGGGTAGAGGGAAAAACCCAACGAAGAAAGTCTTGAGCTAGACAAAATAAAGGTGCCTGTTCGGGTTCGTTATAGGGTTCGTGGTACAAACTGCTTCATCAAAGAGAGATTTCGAGAATTTCTGATAGGATTTGGCGGGATGCATCAGCGAAACTTCGGCTCGCAACAACTTTGGCTTTTCATGAAATTGAAACGGGTGAATCCATGCCTGCTTCACGTTTCCATGGCAAGCCAAAGAACATCATCACACTGGAGGCACACTCATGCAAACACTTACAGGCAAAACCGCGTACCGTTCCGCCATCGGAATTGCGCTCGCGGCTTCGCTTATGCTCGTCTGGCTCAGTCTGGGCGTTGGCATCATCGGCCGGGACGGTGATCCCGCCAACATCATGTATTTCGGGGTGATCGCGGTCGGACTCATCGGTGCGGTCCTTGCGCGGCTGCGCCCTGTTGGAATGTCACGCACGCTGGTTGCGATGGCGCTCATTCAGGCGTTGGTTGCCGCGGTCGCGTTGATCGGGAAGTTGGGACTTCCGTGGAGCGGACCGTTGGAGTTGATCGCGCTGAACGGGTTCTTTATCGTCATGTTTGCCGGATCCGCCTGGCTATTTCAGCGTGCCGCACGCGGCTGACGATTAGAACGTCCGCGTAAATCAAAGGTGACCGTCGGCTTAGAACTGACGGTCACCTTTTCAATTCATTTTCAAGCAAACCTACAAGTGTCCATCCAGCCAGTCGATCATTACCTTGAACACTTCGGCTTGTTCGGGTTCGTTGTGAATTTCGTGATACATCCCCTCCCATAGTTTCAAAGTGACATCCTTGTTCGTTTCACCCGCGAGCTTTGCGAAGTCTTCGCTCCCGCTGGGATAGACCAACCGATCATCCCTGCCATGCATGATAAGCAAAGGCAGGGAAAATTCCTTTACGTGTGCGAAGCAGAAATCAATGCCCGTTAACATCGTTTTGCCAAGCCCGGCACTGATCTTGTCATGCACCAGCGGATCGTTAACATACTTTTGTACGACATCCTGATCGCGCGAGATTGTTGCAGGGTCCAATCCGCTTGAAAGTATCAATGATGGGGTAAGCGATCCAAGAATCCCTGCAATCGCCACTTTTGCCTTTTGTTTCTGCAGGGGAGAACGAAATCCCGCGCCAGTGACAATGACACCTTTTAATCCCTTGCCATGCTGGATGGCATACGCCAGCGACAACATGCCTCCCAGGCTGTGTCCGTAAAGGAACTGCGGCAATGCAGGATACCGCTCCGTCAGGAGCCGAAAGAACCTGCGGATATCCTGCATTGCGACATCCAGTGAGGGTATGTTTCCGCGCGCGCCGCCGGATTTGCCGTGACCGCGCAGGTCGAAGCCGACCATGGCATAGCCTGCCTCGGTCATGGCTTCGGCGACGTGAGCATAACGACCGGTATGCTCGCCGAGTCCATGCACGAGGGCAATCACGGCTTTGGGGTTGCCCTCCGGTTCCCAGCCGCGCACGAAAAATGCAAGTCCATCCCCGCCATCAAACTTTGTTTCGAATGTTTTCATGTCATTTTCCTATGGTGATCTTGAATTCGCAGGCGTTCTCCCCGGTCGCCTTGCAGGAGGTCTCCTCCACATCGTAGTTCTGTCCCGTTGCCCAGAGCAGGCTTTCGCGGACCAGACCCTGGGTCACATAACAGATCGGGGAAGAGGCGGAATAGCCGTGAGTGGTGGGAGAGGTATGGTCCGCAACCAGCAGGTCAAGGTCCAGGGTGTGAACCGTGATGTCGTCCGCCTGAGTCCCGATTGATCTGGCAAAAAGTTCCAAGGCCGGTTTGCGACGCGCGGCAAGCGGGAGTCGTTTGATGAGCGCGGCTTGCGCCTTGCCGCCGAGGGCGGCATCGTCCAGAATGTGATCCCAGAGACGCTGCCCCACACGGATGAGAATGCCGCGCGCGCCGCGTCCGTAGTAGGTGCGCATCGCAGCCTGCAGGGAGGCATAGGTCTTCGCCGACTCGGCTTGATCCAATTTGAGGAGAGTCTCGGGCTTCGCCCATTCGGCGGGAAGTTTCGAGAGGGCAAGGATGGCGCTGAATTGATCCGCGCCCAACTCGGCCGCAATGGTTTCGGCGAACCTGCGCAGGATGCGGCTGGAAAATTTTACATCGCTCACGCCTTTGCTTCCCCCACTTCAAAACGGCAGTATTCATCGCCTTTCGCGATGCAATGCGTTTCGGTCACTTCGTATTCCCTGCCCGTTGCCCATTGGACCGCCTCGGAGACCGAGCCAACGTACAGATGGCAAATGGGCCTGTCACTGTGACGACCATTGCAAATGGCGCAGGTGGATTCGACATAAGCGAGCCTGCCGCCGCTTTCATCCACCCAGGCATCCACCTGAGGATTGCTCTTCTTCAATGCGTTCGCCATGCCATTTAGAATGAATTTGATGCGCTGCTGTTCGGGCAGAAGTTTAAGGGCAACACCCGCGATCCCCAGCAATGCCGCCTGTTCGCGCACGCCGTATTGAAAGGAGGCTTTGCCAATGCGCCGTAGCATGCCCCTGCCGCCGCGTCCGTAAAAGTCCTCGATCGCCTGGTTCAACTGGGCATATTGCGAGGCTTTGATGGACGGTTCGAGATCGTTCGGCGGGAAGCTATCAATGAACCTTTCCAGTCCGCATGAACGCAGAACGGCATGCAAGCCGTTATCCCCCATCACCTCCTGCATCGAGGTGAGCGCCTGTCGCACGAGCGAATTGATGATGACGGCATCGTCTCTGGCGGTCATATTGCCTCCTTAGTTTGGAACTGCGGGCACATCGAAAGTATACACGGGATATTCCTCGCCCGTGCGGATGAACCCCGTCTTGCGATACAGGCTCAGCGAGTTTTCGTTGTCGCTCTGCGTATTGACGGTCAGCTTTAGAAAACCGTCCTTCTTCAACATTGCGAACAGGTCGCCGAGCAATGCGCGGCCGATCCCGCGTCCCTGCATGGAGGTCCGCACAGCCAGACGCGCAAGATGCGCACGCGCCGCAAAACCGGTGGTCATCTGATAGCCGACAATGCCATCCTCGTTTTCCGCGACCGTCGCGAACAGGGATTGAGCAAAAGCCCGTTTCAACGTATCCAGCGAGTTATGCCACAACGGACCGAAGGACTCCAGATCCAGGATTTCGACTGCCGGGAGATCCGTCTCCGTCATTTTGCGGATGTGGAAGCCGTCCGCTTCAGGCGCAGCCCACGGTTGGTATTGTCCCTGCCACTCAAGCATCACAATCCGCTGACGCGTTTCAAAACCGCTCGCCGCCAGAACCTTCTCGAACCATGACTGCTGCACGATGGCGGCGACCTTTGCTCCGCCCGCATGCGCGATCTCGTCCTTCGCTGTGTCCCATAACACATTCCACGCATCCTGCGCGGACCAGTACCCCGAATGAACAAAAAGCCGCACCCAGGCGATCCCGTCGGTCTCTGTGGGACATGCCAGTGCGGCTGTGATCCGTGTGCCTTCTTCCACCATCCAGAAGAATTCACTGCCCAACCATTCCAATGGCGAGCGCCAATCCAGATGACGGTGGGAGCGGGTCTCTAGGAAGATCAGGTCGGAAAGCCTTTTATGATCCTTGGGCTCCGCCGGACGAACCTGTGTGGTGATCACTATCGAATGAATCCAATCCGCTTGAGGAATTTCATGATGCGCTGGGTAAAATTCGGCTTTTCGACCAGCCGCAGGGAATCATAGACATCCATCTGGGCGGCATTGATGCGTCCGCGTTTGAGGTTCAGGTTCGCGGCTGCCTTGCGGACGACCGAATGCATGTCGCCTTCACCCGCCTCCTCGAGCAGGGATGCGGCGCGCTCATATTCCGCCAGGGCCTCGTCGAACTTTTTCATGCTTTCCAGCGCCGCGGCGCGGTTGCCCACTGCAACGCCCTGTCGCTTCAGATCACCCGCTTTTTGGAAGACAGCCTCCGTGCCATCCGTGGCTTGCAGGGCTTCCTTTGCCTTCCCAGCCTGCAGGAGCGCCACGCTCTGGTTATTCTTCATCTCCGCCGCGTTCAAATCATCCTGCGCGGCTCGATAGGCTTCCGCCGCCTGCTGGAAGAGTTCCGCCGCGGCGGCAAATTTTCCATTTCCATATTCCTGTTTGCCATGTTCGGCAAGTGCAACGGGATCGGGAGTTTCCACCATAATGTCTAAAAGGTTATATCCAAAAGGTCTTCAGCCACCGAGCGCAGCTTGTCCCGGGACATGCTGCTCAATTTCATCGCCAGCTCCAAATACGGACGGTTGACCGGCAATGCCACGAATTCGCGCAGTTCCGAGGGCAGTTCAAGGAAGTGCTGGATGGCTTCTTCGTTCATCAGCCACTGCCCGATGGGACCGCTGCGGTCAAAGAAGGTTTCGATCCTGCCGCCCAATACGGAAACCAACGCCTCCAACTCAGGCAATGGGATGGGACGCTCCCCCAATTCATATGCCTTGATGCGCGCGCCCGAGATTCCGGTCTGAAGCGCGAGGTTGCGGATCGAAATGCTGGCATTCATCCGTTCCTGACGCAGCAACGCACCGATCTTGCGCTGGCGCACAGAAAGAAGCTTCGACAAATCGAGGGTCTCGATGGGCAGCGGCGCATTGGACTTGATCTCCCTGCTCCAGAAGTGATCGATCGGCAGGTCGAGGTAATAGACCAGCGTCTCCAATTCGGGAAGCGAGGGGGATTTTCGTCCCTCCTCATAAGCACGGAAGGCGCCGCTTTTCAAGCCGATGGCTTCGGCACATTCCTTGATGCTCCTGCGGGATGCAATGCGGGCATCGCGGATCAAAACGCCTAATTTTTTCGAGCGGATGGTGATCTGGGTCTTGATATCCATGGTACCTCAATGGCCTGATTATAGCAGAGGCTTGGACCGCTATCGCCGTGGACCCATTCCGCCGGAGGGCATGAAAATATCGGCGCTGAGTTTGAAGCCTGCCGCCTCCAGCCGCGGTGAAAAGAGCGGACGAATGCCGGTGGGTTTCAATTCGCCGATAATTCTATTGTCCTTGTCAATGCCGGTCTGCTCGAACTTGAAGATATCGGTCAGCACAACCGTGTCCCCTTCCATGCCGACCACTTCGGTGATGGCTGTCACTTTGCGGGAACCATCCTTCAGGCGGGTCTGCTGAATAATGAGGTCAACCGCCGAGGAGATCTGCTGGCGCACCACCTTGAGCGGCAGGTCCATGCCTGCCATGAGCACCATTGTCTCCATGCGTGAGATCGCATCACGCGGGGAGTTGGCGTGCAGCGTGGTCAGCGAACCGTCATGGCCGGTGTTCATGGCTTGCAGCATATCCAATGCCTCGCCGCCGCGGCATTCCCCCACAACGATCCGGTCAGGGCGCATGCGCAGGGAATTCCGCACCAGGTCGCGGATCGTCACCGAGCCGGTGCCGTCGGTGTTCGCCACCTTCGTTTCCAGCCTCAGGACATGGTCCTGCTGGAGTTGCAGTTCAGCCGCGTCCTCGATGGTGACGATGCGTTCATCCTCACCGATGAAACCGGAGAGCACGTTAAGCAGCGTGGTCTTGCCCGAGCCGGTCCCGCCCGAAATGACGATGTTCAGATGGGCAAGCACACAGGCACGAATGAACTCCGCCATGTTGTTCGTCAACGAACCAAATTCGATCAATTGCTGGACCGAGAGTTTGTCCTTTTTGAATTTTCGGATGGTGATACAGGGTCCGTCAATGGAAACAGGCCGGATCACCGCGTTGACGCGGGAGCCGTCCGGCAGACGCGCATCGACAGCAGGACTGTCCGCATCCACGCGGCGGCCAAGCGGCAGGATGATGCGTTCGATGACCCGCACCACATGGTCGTCATCGTCAAAGGTTACGCCGCTCTTCGTCAGTTTGCCGTTCTTTTCGATGAACACTTTTTTCGGTCCGTTGACCATCACTTCGCTGATCTCCGGGTCATCGAGCAAGGGCTGGATGGGACCGAAGCCGGTCATCTCATCGAGGATCTCATCGAAGATGTGCTTGCGGATGTCCTCGGGCAGGTTTACCTTCGTTTGCTGGTAGGCTTCGCGCAGATTTTTCCTGATCGTTTCTGTACGGTCACCCAACTGGAGCGGCTCGCCTTCCATCATGCGGCCGACATGATCGACAAGGTATCGTTTGAACTTGACCAGATCCGCGGAGGTAAGCCGCGTAAAATTGGACGAGATTGGGGTTGCCATTAAGAACGATCCTCTTCACCCGGTTTCTGTTCCGGCATGACCCAGACGATATGGGTGCGGCGGACAGCCAGGAACGGGGACTGGAATAACGTTTGCCCATCGGGTCCCAACACGTGCACATCGGTCAACGCCAGGAAGTTTTCATCCAGATCAAGTTCATCCTTCACGCGCTGATCCCGGCGCACATGCATCTGTCCGCGCAGCATATGCGTGGTGGTCTGAACAGTGACAGATATGGAAACTTTCGAGATGATGTCTGTGTATATCTTGCCTTTTTCATCGTATTCAATGGTCATCATAACACCTCACTTTCTAACGAAAACGGTCCTTTTCGCGAATCGGACATTGAACAACTTCATGAAAAGAACATCGCCAACAGAAAGACATTGCCCTCCATTGACAATTATTACGACGAAGTGTAGTCGAAATAAGTCAGAAATGACTTTGCACTTTAATTAAGGTTGTCGGGCGCGCAGATGCCGGGCCAGTTTGATCATTTCCCCCGCCATTTCCCTGAATATGATCGAGGCAGTGTCCTTGGGATATTTCGTCGTAATGGGCTGGTTCAGGTTGTTCGCCAGCGCAAAGTTGCTCCCCATGTACGGCATGGTCGTCCGGATCGGGAAACCGATGATCTCCTCCGCCTCCGACTTGGTCAAGCCCTCCAGCCCCACCGCCCGGTTCAGGATGGCATAGATCACCTGCTCATCGATCCCCTGCGACCGCAGATATTCCCAAACGGTCTTGGTCAGTTTGATGGTGCTCAGATCGGTGGACAGGATCAGCGGGATGAGATCGGCCTGTTGGATCAGAGGCAGGCTGATGCGTGAGAGCGAACGTCCCAGGTCCAGAATGATGAAATCATACGAGGCGCGCAGCACGTCCACGATCTCTCCGATGCGGTCACCCTTGAGATTATTCCCGTGCTGTGGATCGGGGGAGCCAGCCAGCAATTGGAATTTCCACAACTCCGGCTCGGGCAGATTCTTGTGGAAGTATTCCCCGTTCGTCTGCCCGGATGGGAGGTCTGCCACCGTTACCAGATTCAGATTCCCCTGATAGCCGACGATCTGCGAAATGGACCCGATCGGCAGGACCAGATCCGCAACGACGACGCCCGCATCCGGCTGGTGTCCCTTGATGTTCATCGCAAGATTCGCACAAAGCGATGAAGTGCCGGTACCTCCCTTGGCGCTCAGGAAGACGATCAATAAGCCCGGTTCCCGTTTCTCCGCGCGGACCGGCGCAGACGTTGGCACCTCGGCTTTTCCTCCCTCAAAAACAAGACCAAGGATCCGGTCCAGTTCGCGCATGGCATCCGCGGACTTGACCAGGTACTCATTCACACCCGCCTCCAGGCAAGCCTCCCGGCGCATCTCTCCCGAATCATTGGAAAGGGCGATCAGGGACGTTTTATTGGTGCGCGCGTTATTGCGCAGTTTGTGAATGAACTCAACGTCCTGGATGTCCGAGAATATGGGATCGAACAGGATAAGATCGGGATTATCGCGCCAGGCAGTGATCAACCCCTCCTTGCCGGAATCAGCCTCGAGCACCTGAAATTTCTTTTCACGCAAAACGTTCAGGAGATAGGCACGGCTGGTCTGGTTTTCATCCACGACCAGGATCGTTTTACCGACCACAAATTTCTCCTCGCAATTCGATCATTCCTCGTTGGGAGGCATCAGGTAACCGAGACCGGAACGCGTGACGATATGCTTCGGGCTGTGCGCGTCGTCCTCCAGTTTTTGGCGCAGGCGGGCAATGCTCACCCACAGGATCTCCTTGTCGGTCTTGTATTCGGGACCCCACACGCTGGTGAGCAATTCCTCGGAGGACATGATCTTGCCGACATGATGGGCAAATTGCAATAACAGGCGGTATTCCGTCGCGGAAAGCGAAACGGCGGTTTCGCCTCTCCACACCTCGGCGCGGGCAAAATCGATCTTTAGATTTCCGTGTGTAAAGAAACGGGACTGCCCGCCGATCTCGCTGGGAGGTTGTGCCCGGCGCAATACGGCACGGACGCGCGCCAGCAGTTCGGTGGCTGAGAACGGCTTGACGAGGTAATCATCCGCGCCCAGGTCCAGACCACGGACGCGGTCCTGTTCGTCGCCTTTTGCGGTCAGTATGATGATGGGAGTGCTGGAGAACTCACGAATGCGTTGCGTTGCCCCGAAACCGTCCAGTTTTGGCATCATCACATCCATCAACACCAGGTCGATCGGTTGGTTGGAAAAGACATCCACAGCCTGCGCGCCGTCCGCCGCAGTGACGACCTCGTACCCTTCCGTCCTCAGGTTCGCTTCGAGCAAACGCAAATAACGGGGCTCGTCGTCCACAATGAGAATGCGTTTTGCCATACAGCCTCCTTCACGTCATGATGCTTAAGTAATGGGCAGTTCGATGAAAAACGTGGTTCCCTGGCCCGGAGTCGATTCTGCCCAAATCTTACCACGATGTGCCTCAATAATCTGCTTGCAAATGTAAAGTCCCAGCCCGGTGCCGGTGGCTTTTTCGCTGCGCGCCCGGTAGAACCTATCGAAGATCAGTGGCAGGGACTCTGGCGGGATGCCGGGACCGCGGTCCATGAAAGAGACCACCAAAGACCGCCCGACCTCCTGCAGACCAACGAAGATCGGCGCGTTGGGTGCGTATTTAACGGCATTCGTAAACAGGTTCTCGAAGACCTGTGCGATCCGCACACCGTCGCCGTGGATGGTGGTCTGGGATTGGAGGTCCATGCTCACGTCCAATTCCTTATAACGGGAGCGGATGCGGGCGGCGGCATCCCGGATAACGGCATCCAGCCGCAGGGGTTGGAAACGAAGCGGCAGGGTCTTGCTTTGCAGGCGCGCCGATTCGAGCACGTTCTCGATCAATGAGGAGAGACGGTCCGCCTCTTCGTCGATGATCGTCAGGAATTCCTTCTCGGTCTCCTTATCCCAGGACGTATCCTCGCGCAGGAGGCTGGTGCTGTACCCCTTGATGAATCCCAGCGGGGTGCGCAGTTCGTGTGAGATCGTGCTGACAAAGTCCTCCTGCAATTGCATCTGGCGTTTGAGCTTCTTAAGTTCCTCGTGCATTTGTTTCCAGTTGTTGCGTTCAAACCAGCCGGAAAGCAGTTCAACTGCGAGCGAGGCAATCACAAGATGATCGTCCTCATACACAGGTCCACCGAACCGCACAAAGACCAGCGCCCCATTGATCAGGCCATCAGCACGCAGGGGCAGTCCCAGCAAATAGGCTTGTTTGACGCGATCTGCCGTTGCTGCATTCGGTTCCGGTTCCTGCACAAGCAGGTTCCGCCTGGCAAGAACCTGGCTCGCAAAGGTCTCTCCCCAGGCTGCGTCGGCTTCCGCGTCCTTCGCCCGCCCAATGGCACGCGCATACACGACCTCAAGCGTCCCTGTTTCGCTGTCCTGCAGGTAGACGGCGACATTATCGAAGACAAACTCATGGCGAAGCAGGGCGAGAAATTTTTCAATGACCGTCCGCGCATCACCCGGCTCGCTGGTGATCCTCATCAACTCGTTAACGTAGGCGAACGTATTGGTGTCCATCGTTTATTTTGCACCGACCACAGCCAGCAGTGGGAACTTGAAGGTGGTGCCGTGTCCCTCCGCCGACTGCACATCGATCATCGAACCATGCGCCTCGATAATCTGCCTGACGAGCGAAAGTCCCAGCCCTGTGCCGCCATAATGCCGCGTGGTGGAACCGTCCAACTGGTGGAAGGGTTCGAAGATCTCATTCAGGCGGCTGGGCGCGATGCCGATGCCCGTATCGGTGATGGAGACGAGCACGAGGTTCTCGCCCTCGCGCTTGACGCTCACCACCACGCTTCCCCCCGAGGACGTGAACTTGATCCCGTTATCGATGAGTTGACTCAACACCCAGCCAATCTTCTGCGAATCCGCCTGCACGAAGGGAACGCTTTCATCGATCTCCGCCCGCAGGTTCACGCCGCGATCCTGCGCCCTGCCAAGGTACGATTTGACCGCCAGGTTCGCGATGCGGCGGATATCCATGCTCTCCTGCTTGATGCTCATCTCGCCGCGCGATGCCAGCGATACCATGATGAGGTCTTCGATCAGGGTCTCGAGCTTGTTCGCGGATCCCTGGCTGACCTGGAGCGCGTGTTTCTGCTCACCGGTCACGGGTCCCAGCGATTCGGTGACGAGCAGTTCGATGTAGCCTTTGATGTGTGTGAGGGGAGTCCGCAGTTCGTGCGAAATGTTGGCAATGAAGTTGGCTTTCAACTGGCTGAGTTCGGAAACACGCTCGAGGGCTTTTTGCAGTTCCGCCGTACGTTCCTCCACACGGCGCTCGAGGGTGCGGTTGGCGGCTTGCAGGGCGTTGCGCAATTGCAGGATCTGTTCCGTGACCGCCTGGTCGAGGTCCGAGCGATTGATGAAGTTCAGGTCGATGAGCGCCTGTCCAAGCAGGATCGAATTCCCTTTTTCGGCCTCCCGCAGTTGATATTCGAGGGCGCTTTGCAGATCTTCATTCGTGATCAGCCCCTTGTGAATCAGGTATTCCCCCATGCGAGGGACCAGCATTTCAGGAGAGAGTTTTGGCGAAGGCTGTGACATAATCCGTCAAGAGATTTCAGTCATTACGATTGATAGACCCATTCTCCAGCCACCATTGTAGCCGAGGATTGCATGACAAGCAATTCATCCGGGTCGCAGGTGAAGGGATCTTTTTCCAGCACGATCAGGTCTGCCAGATGATTCGGGGCAAGCCTGCCGAGGCGGTCTTCCATGTACGCAGCATACGCGGGACCGAGGGCGTAGCCCGCGAGGGCTTCAGCCAGGGTCAATTTTTGTTCGGGGTACCAGCCGTCGGCGGAGGGGGAACCGTCGGCGCGGCGGCGGGTGATGCAGGCATGCAGACCCCAAAACGGATTCGGCGAGTCCACGGGCGCGTCCGATCCGAAGGCGAGCCGCGCGCCGTGATCCAATTGCGCCCGCCAGGCGTAGGAGAGTCTTGCGCGTTCGCCCCAGTATTCGTCCGCCATGCGCATATCGGAGATGGCATGGATCGGCTGCATGGAGGCGACGATGTTCATTTTGCCGAGACGGTCCACATCATCGGGATGCAGCACCT
The DNA here is from genome assembly GCA_002418205.1 of Anaerolineales bacterium UBA5797. GTDB lineage: Bacteria > Chloroflexota > Anaerolineae > Anaerolineales > Villigracilaceae > Defluviilinea. The sequence continues at coordinate 11,859 of DIDP01000060.1, forward strand.
GCACGTGTTCGATGCGGTGACGCAGATGCGGGAGTCTGCCCGCCTTTTCATAATTACGAAGTTGTTCGTAGGCGTTCAAGACCTCGTGGTTGGCGCGGTCGCCGATGGCATGGACGGTCATGCCCAAGCCAACCTGCGCGGCTTTGCGGCCATGCTCGAAGAGCTCCTCGCCATCCATATTGAGGATGCCGCGGTTGTTTTCCTCACCGATATAGGGCTGGAACATTGCGGCAGTATGCGGACCCAGCGCGCCGTCCATGAACACCTTGACGTTGCCAATACGGAGCAGGTCACCGCCGAATCCGCCGCGCAGACCAAGCTCATACGCCTGATCGAGCAGTTCGACCGGGATGTTCTTCAGCACGCGCAATTTGAGTTTTCTCTCCGCGTGGAGTCTTTGCATCGCCATGAAAGAATCCCGCCGGTCGAAATCATGGATGCCCGTCAAGCCCATCCTCCAGAGAATGGGTTGGGCTTTTTCCATTGCGTTCGCGATCTCATATTCGGTGGGGTCGGGAATGACGTGTGCCACCAATGCCATCGCGGTTTCCAGTAATACACCTGTGACATTTCCATCTACATCGCGCTGGAGTTGCCCGTTTTGCGGATCGGGGGTCTGCGAAGTGATGCCCGCAAGTTTCATGGCGGCGGTATTGACCAGCCCGGCATGCAATGACTTCGCCGTGAGATAGACGGGATTGTTCGGCGCGACCACATCGAGTTCGGCAGCAACAAGCCAGGCACCCCATGTGTTCTGATTCCAACCGTGACCGAGAATCCACTCGCCGGGTCTGGAGGTCTTTACGCGTTCCGCCACGCGGCGCAGACATTCCTCCCTGGTATCCGTTTCGCATTCGACCTTTTGCAAGCCCAATGAATACGCCTTGAAATGCAAATGCGCATCGGTCAGCCCCGGCAAAATCACGCGTCCGCCCATATCCTGTCTTTCGGCATTGGGATATCGCGATGATAAATCATCCACATCGCCAACCGCGAGGATCCATTCGCGATCGATGACGATGGTGGACGCGATCGGCTGTGACTCGTGCAGGGTGTAAATCTTTGCGTTTTGGAGAAGTTTCATTTTGATCCCATCCAAGGCAACCAGCCGGTCGCCCCACGACTCATGTCAATTTTTCCAAAAGCGAATCCAACTCTTCGTCGGAATAATAGTAGATGGTGATCGTGCCGCCCTTTTTGCCATGCTTGAAAGCGACCTTGGTCCCCAGGCTCGAACGCAGACGACGTTCCACATCGTTCGCGTCCGCGCTCCTGGCTGTCCGCCTTTTCGACGCCGGTTTCTGCCCCGAATATTTTCTTGCCAACGCCTCTGTTTGACGGACACTCAGATCGAGGTTGACGACCTGGTTCAACAGAACGTCCTGCGCCTTGGCGGAGTTCAATGCCAGCATGGCGCGCGCGTGACCTTCGGTGATGCGTCCATCCACCAGCGCCTGCTTGACCGCGACCGAGGCATCCAGCAGACGCAGGGTATTCGTCACCGCGACGCGGCTTTTGCCGACGCGTTCCGCGATCGTCTCATGCGACATCTTGAATTCCTTCGCAAGGTGCTGGTACGCCTCCGCCTCTTCGATGGGATTCAAGTCCGCGCGCTGGACGTTCTCGATCAGCGCCAGTTCGAGCAATTGCTGGTCGGTGGCATGACGGATGACCACCGGTACCGTCCGCAAACCCGCCTTGCGCGCCGCCTGCAAACGGCGTTCCCCCGCGATGAGGATATAGATCCCGTTCTTGCCGGGCGACACGATCAGCGGCTGGATGATCCCATGCTCGCGGATGGAGGCGGCAAGGTTCTCCAGTTCCTCGATATCGAATTTTTCGCGCGGCTGGCGCGGGTTGCGCTGGATGAGGTCAACGGCAATTTGCGTAATGCCGCCCTCACCGCCTGGCTTGGTTTGACCGGCGGGGATGAGGGCATCGAGTCCTTTGCCTAGACCGGAACGTTTGGGCATAAGTTCTCCTTTTCAAACACGCAAGTCACAACGGTTTGACAATAAACGTTGTGTCCTGCACGTCCTTTGTGTTAATTGATCTTTACTCCATCGCCTTTCAGCAATTCCTTCGCGAGTGTTTCATACGCCTTCGCGCCGACGGATGCGGGCGAATAGGAAGAGATGGGAAGTCCATAGGAAGGCGCTTCCGCAAGGCGGATGCTGCGCGGCACAATGCTTTTGAAGACCTGCCCCGGAAAATGATTGTTGACCTCGTTCACCACATCGTGGGCGAGATTCGTGCGCGGGTCGTACATGGTCAAAACAACGCCGCGCACGCGCAGGTCCGGGAAAAGAGCCGAGCGGACGCGTTGGATCGTCTGCGTCAATTGCCCGAGTCCCTCCAGCGCGAGATACTCGCATTGCACGGGGACCAATACGCCATCCCTTGCGGCGACCAGCCCATTGACCGTCAGGAGTCCCAGCGAGGGCGGGCAATCGATCAGGATGTAATCATATTTTTTGTCGAACGGTTCCAGCGCTTTTTTGAGGCGGAATTCGCGGCCCAGCTCGTCCACCAGTTCGATCTCGGCGCCCGCCAGCGAAGGGGAGGACGGCAGGAGCGAGAGTTGAAGGCGCTCGTTATAGAGGACGAACGAAGCCGGGGTATCGCCGTTCAACAGGGCTTCATAGGTGCTGCCCTGGACGTTGTGTTTGTCCACGCCGAGGCTGGAGGTGGCGTTGGCTTGCGGATCGATATCCACAACCAGCACTTTCTGCCCCAGCTTCGCGAGATAGGCGGCGAGGTTGATGGCGGTTGTGGTCTTGCCCACTCCGCCCTTCTGGTTGACGAGGGTGTAGATGCGAGTCATATGATTTACGATTGACGATTCATGATTTCGGATTTGTCGTGGTTGGTCTCAATATGCAGGATTTATGTTGCAACTTCTCAAACAAAATTATTATTGCAAAACTTCCATCTTGCATTCCTCGATCTCCTGCGGTGTCGGTATTCCTTCCAGCCCGACGCGCAGAACGGAACGCGAGGCAAGGAGGGTCGCAAACCGCGTTGCCTCCCACGGGTCGCGCGTTTTCCACAGGCGGATAAAAAACGCCGTCGCAAAGATGTCGCCCGCGCCGGTCGCGTCCACCTCAGGGACATCGGGCGCGCGGAAGCGGCGGCGGTCGCCATGCCAGTACAGGACTGCGCCTGCCGCGCCCTCGGTCAGCACCAATATCTTCGTCTGCTGCGCCAGATGCTCCACGAGGATGTCATCACCATTGACGTCCTCACGGCTGAGCACAACCGCATCCGCCCGCGACAAGGCAATTTCCGGATCCTTCCATTCACGCGCAGACACACGTCCTTCCGAATCCCATTGGCGCATCCAACCCTGCGGAGTGATCCCAAGCAGGGAGGGCGAAAAACCATCCGGCAGATCCGACTCCATCTCATCCGCAATCGGACCCAGATGGATGAGCGGGGCGTCACGCCAGTTTTGCGGAACGCGTTGGAGATTGATGTTTGAAGCCCGGGCGCGCAGAGATTGCACGCGTCCATGGCTTGTATAAATATTCTCGTAGGTTGTGCTGTTTGGAGAATCGATCGAAACGATGCGAACGCTGTTCAAGGGTTCGAGGGAGGTTTCCATGCCGGATGCGGTCACGATCCCCACACGCAATCCAAAGGCACGCGCTGTCAATGCCGAGTATGCCGCCGTCCCGCCCAAACGCGGACCCTCCGGAGTAAGGTCATGCGCCACATGACCGATCACGAGATAATCCACAGGTTCGAACGGCATCAATTCAGACATGAGCGAATTATACCGTGAGACGATTTACAGGCTTGTTAAAAAGCCTTTCCTCTTTCGACTTTCGCACAGACGGAAAGAAGAAAGAGGAAAGGATTCCGGGATCGTGGGATGACTAATCTTCCTTGGGAACGATGGTCACCTTGCGATAGGGTTCCTCGCCGGTACTTTCGGTCGTCACTGCGGGATGATCGCGCAGCGCGATGTGAATGATGCGGCGCTCCGCGGCGGGCATCGGCTCCAGCGCCTGACGCCGCCCGTTCTTGGCGACCTGGTCTGCCATGCGCTTTGCCATCTGGATCAATTGTTTCTCGCGGCGTTCGCGATAACCCTCCACATCCACGGTCAACTGCACGAACTGCTCCGTCTCCTTGCCGATGATCAGCGAAGCCACATATTGCAGGGCGTTCAGGGTCTCGGAGCGCCGCCCGATCAGCACGCTCAGGTCATTGCCGCGCACATCCACAAGAATGTAACGCCGTCCATCGCGGTCCGTTTCGCCGTAATGCGCGGAGACCTGCGCCTCCAACCCCATCATGTGGAGCAATTTCGATACGACCGATTCCGTGTGGTCGAGCAGGATGTCATGCTCGGGCTTGTCCTGGGATTTGTCGAGGGGCCGGGATATTGTCTCTTTAACGGGAGCAACTTCCGGCTCGGACTCAGAGACGGCTGGTTCCGTCTCGACAACCTCCGCCCCGCCGGATGGACTTACCGTCAAACGGACGCGCACCTGCGCCTTTCCCAATCCGAACAAACCCTTGTTGCCGGCGTCCAGCACCTCGACGCTGACCGCATCTGCTGTAAGCCCCAACTGCTCCAGTCCCTGCGCAATGGCCTCTTCAACTGTGGGAGCGATGATCTCCAGCGTGGTTTTCTCGTTCATGCCCGCCTCCTTCGTTTATTTTCTCATACCCTTTGGTAATAAATTACGCCAGTTGGCTTTGCCCTGCGCCGCATATTGCACGATACCCAGCACATTACTCGTAACAAAATAAACCGCCAAACCGGACGGGAAGGTCAGCGCCAGCCAGCCCAGCATGAGGGGCATGGTGATCGCCATGGACTGTCCCATTGCCGCGCTCTGATCGTTGGGATTGGTGGAGGGCGGCAGTGTCAGCTTGGACTGGATGTAGGTGGTCACCGCAACCACGATCGCCAGGATGTAATACGGTTCCGGCTGACCGAGATTCATCCACAGGAACTTGCTGTTAAGGGGGATGAGCTGCGAGACATCGAGGAAGTCTGTGTTGATGCTCCTCGAAAGTTTGAGCAGGTCGAGCGGAGTTGCCGCCAGGGCGCGGATGATGCTCTGATACAGGGCAATGATGATCGGGAACTGGATCAATGTCGGCAGGCAGGAGCCGAAGGGGTTGATGCCTTTTTCGCGATAGACGCGCATCTGTTCCTGCGCCAGTTTTTCGCGGTCCTTGGCATATTTCTTTTGAATGGCCTGCCATTCCTTGTCGTTCTGCAGATCCTGCATGGCTTTGGCGCCCTTCATCTGCTGGGCGTTGAGGGGCCACGTCACAACACGGATCAGGATGGTGAACAGGATGATCGCGATGCCAAAGTTATTCCCGATGACATCGTAGATCCATAACAATACGTTTATGAACAATGAGATGAAAAGATCCCACATATTTCCTCTATTTCTGCGGAGCGAAGGTCCAGACCTGGCGTCCGTTGGAATCCAATGCGGTGAGGTAGAAATCGGTCTCCAGCGGGGCGACCAGGATCAGGTCACCGACTGCAGCAGGCGTGGTATAGATCTTGCCACCGACCGTTTCGAACCAGAGCGTTTTGCCGTCCTTGCCGATGGCATAAATGTTGCCCGACTCGGTGGCAAGCAGGATGTGATCGTTTTGAAGGATGGCGCTGGCGGTGATGGGCCCGTCCGGCTTGACGGCGTTCCAATTCAACCCACCCGTGGTGGTATTGAAGGAATAGAAGTTCCCGTCCAGATCGCCAAAGTATAGCGTATCCCCATCCGCCACAGGCGTGCTCCAGACCCAGTTCTGGGTATTCAGCACAGATTGATGCTCGCCGGTTGCCGGATCGAATCTTTCGAGCTGTGCCGCCAGCGAACCAACGTATAACATGCCGTCCGATCCGATCACGGGTGAGCCGGGGATCGCGCCGCCGATGTCCTGATGCCAGACAACGTTGTAGGTTTCGACATCAATGGCAAAGATGCTGTGGTCGAGCGATGTGACGAATACGCGTTTGCCATCCGTCACAGGCTGTGCCCACAAGCGCCCTTCCAGTTCGATGACCTTCAGCGCCTGTTTGGAGGATTGACCATCCGCCAGGTCCAATACATACAGGTTCCCATCGGCATTGGGAGCGAAGAGTTTTTCGCCAACGATCAGCGGAGACGCGACCCAGTGGTCCTTCGCTTCCGTGAACGTCCATGCCTCGATGGGGACATTGGTCTCCGGGTTGATATCCGCCGGGTTGATCGCGACCAGGCTGTGGTTATTTCCCGCGCTGCCCACGATCACGAGTCCATCGGAGGTGATCAAAGGCGGGGCGTAAAAGACCTTTTTGGAATCGGCTTTTTCCGGATAGTGCCACAATTCCTGTCCGTCGCTCAAATTGACGGCATATACAAATGCACCATCAGCCAGATATGCCACATCCTCCGTGGCAGTCAAGCCAGCCCAACTGGTACCGCGCACCGCCCCTCCCGCGCACGCGCTCAACAGCACCGTGCCGAGCAGAATCATGCTGATAAACAATAGTTTCTTTCTCATTGAAAATCTCATACTCCTATGGAACAGGGTCGTACCCCCCCGGATTGAACGGATTGCATCGCAAAACCCGCCAACCTGCCATCAACGAACCTCTGAGCGCACCATGCCTATAGACCGCCTGATACCCATAATGCGAACACGATGGATAAAAACGGCAGGTGTTCGGCGGCAATCCCTTCGAGATCGTCATTTGATAAAGACGGATCAACGCCAGCACCAGGATACGCGGCCAATTACCGATCGTGCGCGGCATATCGCGCAGGCGCGGCTCATTGGAATAATCGTGCAGGTGAAATTCAGGATTCATGGACCGGGTTCAGGATCTTTGCGCGCTGGAGAAGTTGGAGTACTGCCTGACGGGTTTCCTCCAGAGAGGCAGAGGCAAGTCCGGGGCGGGCGATCAGGATCAAGTCAAAACCTGAAGCGATATCCAGGATCAGAGTCCGCATCGCTTCGCGCAGGAGTCGCTTGGTCCGATTGCGCGTCACCGCTGTGCCGACTGTCCTGCCTGCCGCAACCCCCACCCGTACGCGCGGCTGGTCGCTTTTCTCGCTTTTCAGAGCAATCAACACAACAAGCGGGTGGGCATAGGACTTACCGGAACGCCGCACCCGCTTGAAATCTTCAGACCGGGTCAGACGAAACCTTCTCTGCACCCGAGACTCTTACTCTTATGCGCTGTCTACCAGCGAACCTTTTTGACGTGTTCGTTGGCTGTGACGGTCAATTTATGGCGGCCGCGCAGGCGACGTCGCTTGAGCACCGCGCGCCCATCAGCCGTGGACATGCGCTTGCGGAAACCATGCACGCGCACACGGCGGCGAATTTTCGGTTGATACGTTCTTTTTGGCATTCTTCGTTCCTCGTTTCAAAAATAATTGCTGCTGTTGTGCCTGTCATCGAATAACAGGCACAACATTATACCGTAGGGATTTCGATTCGGTCAATTTCGATTCCCGGATTTCCGGTGGGAAAGTTCCGGCTGCCGAAAACCCCGAAATTCACCCGATTATTCCTTTTTTCCGTTCCTGACGGGATAGACGGGAAAGGCGAGCAGATCAGCAAGTTTTTTCACGCCTTCCGTACTGGCAACCGCGATGATCTCGTCGTCGGCTTGCAGAGTGCTGTCACCACGCGGCAGGGTCATCTCCCCGTCCCGGATGATCGCGGCGATCACACAATGCTCAGCCAGATCCATATCCTTGAGTTGAACGCCGATCCCCCTTGCCCCTGCCGGCACCTTTTCCTCCACGACCGAGTAACGTCCGCGCCTGATCTTGAACAGGGTCATCATATCGCCCAGCGACATCTCCTCCTGGATCAGGTGGGCAAGCACATCTGCGGAATTGAGGGCAACATCCACCTTGAACTTGTCGCCGAAAAGCCAGGCGTTGTTCGGGTTGTTCACACGCGCGATCGTGCGCGGCACTTCGAACATGGTCTTGGCAAGATAACACAACGCCAGATTGATCGGGTCGTTGCTCGTCACCGCGGCAATTACATGGGCCTCCCGCGCGCCAGCGGCTTCGAGCACGCTTGGGTCCACCGGGTGACCCTCGTAGATCACCTCAGTGGGCAGTTCCTGGTGCAGATGCCCGAGGAGTTCACGGCGATTCTCGATCAGGCGCACCTTGTAATCCTGGTTGATCAGCAGGTTGGCGAGACGCGCGCCTGTACGCCCACCACCGGCAATTAATACGAACATGTTATGCCTTCCTCTTTCCGGATAATCGCGCAGTCAGCGCCCCGATCCCTTCAAACGTGGAACTGACGTTGAGCAGATCATCGGTCTGCAGTTTGACATCCGCTTCCGGCAGGGACGATCGGCCTGCCCTCGTTAAAGCGACCGGGCGGCAGCCCTTGAGCGCATCCATCAATTCGCCCAAAGTACGGTCGTTCCACGCATCAGGGACGCGTATCTCGTAGATCTCCACTTCGCCGTTCCCTGCGGAATACACCACCTTTTCCTTCGGGTTCACCAGCAACTCCTCCACGCGCTGGGCGCCCCAAATGGTGGAGCCGACCGCCTGCAAGCCAAAGGCTTCGATCACGCCGCGCAGGTTTGGATCATAATTGCGCGCAATGACAACAGGAACATTATAGAATTCACGCGCCGCATGAGAAACAACCGCATTGAGCGAATCAGAATTCGTGACCGCCGCAAGCCCGTCTGCTTCACGGACACCGGCGCGTTCGAGCACGTTCTCGGCCAGCCCCTCCCCCTCCAGCGTGCGCCCGCGGAAATCGGGGTGCAGGCGGTTGAACGCCTGCCTGTTTACATCCACAACGACCACCTGGTGTCCGCTCTTGAACAGGTGATACGAGAGTTCCGCCCCCACGCGGCCGCATCCGACAATAATAAAATTCATGGTCTTACTCCTTCTCTTCATGGACATGATAGGGCACATCCGTCACAACGACCCCATGCTTCGATAACAACTCCTGCCGCAGAACATCGGCGGTCCGCATATGCAACGCAGTATGCCAGCGTTTTGACGGTATGAACTGTGGGACCACGATTGTTATGGTCTCATTCGGCTGGCGATGGTCGATGATATCCTCGATATATGCAAGCAAAGGCTCAACAAAGAGTCGGAAAGGGGAATCGAGGACGATGAGACGCGTCCCCTCGCCCCACATCTTCCATTTCTTCTGCACCTTTTCGGATTCATCCTCATCGATCGAGACGTGCACAGCGGTCACATCGTCCGACAGAAGTTTTGCATACCGCAGGGCATCCAGCGTCCCCTGATGGACTCCGCTGACCGGCATGATCACGCGATGGCGGGTATGACGGGCGGGCAGCCCGCGGAAGTGGTCCAGCGTGAGATGCCCCGCAAGATCCTTATAGTGATGATGGATGGTGAAGAAGATCCGCACAAGAAATGGGATGATGATCAGGACGATCCAGGCGCCCTCGCTGAATTTGGTTATGGCGAATATGAGCATGACAATGGCGGTGCACAATGCACCAAACCCATTGATGAGCATCTTGAAGCGCCAGCTTTTATCATAACGCAGAACCGACCCCGGTTCGACAATCTCCTCGTCACCCTTGAGACGACCGATCTTCCTCCAGCGAAGCGCCATGCCTGTCTGTGAAAGCGTAAAGGAGAGAAACACGCCTATTGCATAAAGCGGGATCAACAGGGTCACGCTCGCTTTAAAAATAATGATCAGGGCTGATGCAATGACAGAGAGCGTAACGATGCCGTTCGAATACACAAGACGGCTTCCCCGGAAGGTCAATTGGCGCGGCAGGAATCCATCTTTCGAGACGAGCGCGCTCAGGCGGGGAAAATCGGCAAAGGCGGTATTTGCCGCCATGATGAGAATGACCGTTGTTGCCGATATGACCATGAGATAGAGGATGCCGCGCCCTTCAAAAACAGTCCGTCCCAGTTGGGAGATCACGGTCTCGGTTTCGGAAGGGATCGCCTCAATGTGATTGGCGAGGAACGAAATGCTCAGGAACAGCGTTGCCAGGATCATCGCCATCCAGATGAGGGTAATTCCCGCATTGCGGCTGCGAGGTTCCTTGAAGGCTGTGATCCCATTCGATATGGCTTCGATACCTGTCAGGGCGGCGGTGCCGCTCGAAAAGGCATGCAGGATGATGAAAGGCGTCAGTGCGGAAACAACCCCATCCATCTCCAGGTGAGGCGGGTCAATGACCACGCCCAATGTTCCGGTGAAATGACGTACCAGTCCAGTCCCTACAGTGATGAACATCATCACAACAAAAAAGTAGGTTGGGATGGAGAACGCGATCCCCGATTCCTTGACTCCCCGCAGGTTGATCAACATGATCAGAAATACTGCGCCCACCGCCATCCACACCCGATACGGGAATACCTCCGGATACGCGGAAACGATCTGCGCCACACCCGCCGAAATGGATACAGCCACCGTGAGGATGTAATCCGTCAATAATGCCGCGCCGGCGATCTGGGCGGGCAGTTCGCCAAGGTTATCACGCGCAACAATATACGCGCCGCCGCCCCCGGGGTACGCATGGACGGTCTGTTCATAGGATATGGTGACAATCGTCATCAGCAAAACGATCGCGATCGAGATGGGGAATACGTAACCGAACGCCATCGTCCCCGCAACGGCAAGGATGACCATGATTTCCTGCGTGGCATACGCGGTGGACGACAACGCATCCGAAGCAAAGACAGCCAGCCCGATGGCTTTGCCTATGGTCTGATGAGGGGCATCGGCTGTGGAAAGGGGGCGCCCAATGAGCCAGTGACTCAAAGAGCGCGGCGGCTTGTAATCGCTCTGCCGCCGCATGATCTCAGTTTGATTGTTTTCAGGGGTTAACATTTCTTCTCTTACTGTTTACAAAAAAGACACTCCCGCGAAGGGCGGGGAGCAACAAGGATTATAGCCCAAATCATGCAAAACGGTATACGCCTAAGGAATCTGATAAGGCACCTCGGTGATGACAACACCGGGCGTTGAAAGCAGTTCGCGGCGGAGCATTTCCGCGGTCTGCATGTGAAGGGCATTGTGGACCTTTTTCTCCGGAACGAAATGAGGCACAACGATCGTAATGGCTTCGTTGGACTGTCGGTTGGCTAAAATCTCATCGATGTAGTTCAGCAACGGTTCCAGAAAGAGGCGGTAGGGTGAATCCACGATCACGAGACGGGTGCCGCGCCCCCACGTCTCCCATTTCCTGCGGACCTTTTCCGTATCCTCCGGCTCCATCGAGATGTGGACGGCGGTCACATCGTCCGACAACATGCGTGCATACCGGAGCGCGGCGAGGGTTCCCTGATGGACATTGCTGATGGGGACAAGCACGCGGTGGCGGACGTTATAGGGCGGCGGCTCGCCATAATTTTCCAAAGAGAGGCTCCCTGCAAGATTCGAATAGTGACGTTTGATCCAGAGGAAAACTCCGATCAGGGTGGGCGTGAGGATCAAAACGATCCATGCCCCATCACGGAACTTTGTGATCGCGAACACGCACATGACAACGCCGGTGCAGATCGCGCCGAACCCATTACTGATCATCTTAAGCGACCAGCGCTTGTCGTATTTCAATTCATGCGATGATCCTGTGGGGATATTTTCATCCTTGAGGGTACCCGCCCGCCGCCAGCGCCGCGCCATGCCAAACTGCGCCAGTGTAAACGACAGGAACACGCCAATCGCATACAAGGGAATCAGACGTGAAACACTCGCCTGAAACACAATGATGAGAATGGATGCCAGCGCGCCAAGCGACACGATCCCATACGAATAAACGAGGCGGCTGCCACGGAAGGTCAACTGGCGCGGCAGAAAACCGTCGTTGGCAAGCATGGCGCCCAACCGCGGGAAACCTGCATAGGCGGTATTCGCCGCAAGGATCAGGATCACCGTGGTGCCGACGATGACAAACAGATAGAGCACTCCCTGTCCGTTGAAGACCGTACGCGCCAATTGCGAGATGACCGTTTCCATCTCGGAAGGCACTGCCCCGACAGCCCGCGTGAGGAAAGAGATCCCCAGGAACAGGAAAGCGAGGATGAACGCCATCCAGATCAACGTGATGCCGGCGTTGCGGCTGCGCGGCTCCTTAAAGGCAGTGATGCCGTTCGAGATCGCTTCCACCCCGGTCAGGGCGGCGGTGCCGCTCGAAAATGCATGCAAAAGCAGAAAAGCCGTCACGCCGGAGATTGCCTCACCAAAATGTTCGATCTCTGGCGGATCCACCACGGTGCCCAATGAACCGGTAACCAGACGGAGCAATCCCGTACCGATGGTCAGGATCATGATGACGATGAAGAAATAACTGGGAACCGCAAACGCCGCGCCGGATTCCCGTACCCCGCGCAAATTGATCAGAGTGATCAATCCCACACAGACCACACAGATCAATACACGGTATTCGAACAGCTGTGGATATGCCGAAACGATCTGTGCGACACCCGATGAAATGGATACCGAGACCGTCAGGATGTAATCGGTCAACAGCGCCGCCGCGGCAAGCAACGCGGGGAACTGACCCAGATTATCGTAGGCAACGATATACGCGCCGCCACCATCCGGATAGGCATGGATGATCTGTTCATAGGAGATCACCACAATCGCAAGCAATGCGACGATCACGATGGAGATCGGGAAGACATACCCATAGGCAACCGTGCCCGCCGCGGCAAGGATGACGAGAATCTCCTGGGTGGCGTACGCATTCGACGATAACGCGTCGGAGGCGAACACCGCCAGACCAACAGCCTTGCCGATGGTCTCATGAGGCGCGTCCGCAGTTTGAAGCGGGCGTCCGATCAAATAATGACTAAGGGTGCGCGCGGGCTTGTGATCAGCAGTACGGTGGATGAGGGAAGTATCTTGATTATCTTCAGGGTTGATCATGTTTGCTTGGATGGCATCCCCGCCCTGGCGGGGATGCCGTATTATACGCTAATTTATCGAACCTGCACGTTATTCGACCCTTTGGACTGCGTCAGGGGAACCTGCAGATAAAAGGTGCTGCCCTTGCCCAATTCGCTTTCCACCCACACCCTGCCCCCGTGACGTTCGGCAATGGACCTTACGATCGCAAGTCCAAGTCCTGTGCCGCGTTGGGCAAGCGCTTCACGATTGGACCCGCGATAGAACTTCTCGAACAGGCGCTTCATATCTTCTTTTGGGATGCCAATGCCGCTGTCCTGTATGGCAAAGGTCAATGTCGACGGCGAGGTCTGCACGTGGACGGTCACCTCGCCGCCTTCAGGCGTGTATTTGATGGCATTCTCCACCAGGTTGTAAAACGCCTGATGCAACAAAGCCTGGTCCGCCTCAATGGCATGCGGCATGTCCCTGGGGATCTCCACGCCGAGCGAAATGTTCTTTTGCTTCGCCTGCAATTGGAGACCGCTGGTCACGCGCTCGAGAATATCGAGCACGGGGATGTTTTCCACCTGCAAGCCCACGCCGAAATCGATGCGCCCCAGATCGAGCAGGTTATTGACGAGTTTTGCCATATTATCCACACCCTGCACGATCATCTTTGCATAACTCTTCTGTTGTTCGTTCAGGTCGCCCGCCATTTCGAGCATCGTGGCGTAACCGCGCATCAGGGTCAATGGCGAGCGCAGATCGTGGCTGACCGTGGAGACAAAATCCGATTTCAACGTATCGATCTCTTTCAACTGGCTCACATCCCGCATGATGCACACCCGCCCGACCATCCTGCCTTCCGCGGTCATTGCGGAGGCAGTGGCAAGATAGGTCTTCCCATCCGGCATCTTTACTTCGGAGGTGCGGCCTTCATCCGAGGAGGCGAGCAGCAGATCATACAGCGATTTGACCTGGATCGTCCGTTCGAGATCGGGACGCTCACCGCGCCGGATCGAAACGCCCAGAAGCTGACCCGCTGCCGGGTTCGCCATGATGAGCCGATTGGACGCGTCAGTCACCAGGACCGGGTCTGGCGTCGAGTTAAGCACCGCTTCAAGCTGACGGCGACTCGCTTCGACCGCCAAAAACAGACGGATGTTCGCAACAGCCAGCGCCGCCTGACTCGCCAGCGTGGTGATGAAACGGATATCCGCTTCAGTGAAGACCTTTTGTTTTTTATATGCCACCCACATCACACCGAAGTAACGGTTCTCATGCCGCAACGCGATCGCGGATAATGATTCGGGTTGCGGGAGGCTTGGGTCGAGTTCCAGACCGCGGGTCCGCGAAAGAGCCGCCATCACGAGCCGTTCCTGTTTTTCAGTTAACGCCAGGATCTGCTGGTCCAGGTGCATGTAGGCGTCTTTTTCAGGTCCGCTTGCATAACGGTAGGGGATTTCGGCAAGCCCGGGGAGCATTTCGCGCACCAATACGATCCGCGCCGAACTCGCGCCACTCTCCACAAGCGCCTTGAGGATGGCATCCAACGCCTCCTCCAGATGGAGCGTGGAGGCAACCTTCTGGCTGACCACCAGCAGGCGGTTGAGTTCCTCCAGACGTCCCTGCAGGCTGACGCGCATTTGCTCGAACGCCCGGCGCAGTTCACCGACCTCGTCCGCTCCTTCCGTTTGAAGTGGACGATCCAGCTTTCCCGCGGCGATATGTTTTGCCTCCGTTGCCAGGCTTTGCAGCGAACCGGTGACCGTGCGCAGACTCAACCGCAGGGAAAGCAGGGCGATCAAACCCAGCAGGATGATCATGATGGAGATCGGCAGGGCAATATCGATGGCAACCTGCTGGGTCTCGCGCGCCGGGACCGTCAGGATGATCGCCCACGGGTTGCCGGGGACCGGTTGATAATAGACCAGTTGCCGGGTCCCGTTCGAGGCGGTCTCGGGGAAAAAGTCTGGCTGGTCGCGGCGTCCGCCTCCGTACTGGGTCATGATCTGCGCGGGTTGCGGATGATAGAGAATGGTGCCGCGTTCGTCGATCAACAACCCCGCGCCGTTCACGCTCTGAAGGCTGTCCAAATTATTGATGAGCGAACGCATGTATGGATTCGTTTGCAGGTCCGTGCGGGCGATGAGGATGCGCGAGGAGTTGGGAACAACGGCCAGAAAGGATATGCGCGCCGAGCCGCCGGGCGTGTCTGGCGGAATCGCGTACATCTGATTCGGCACATTTTGTGAAACCAGGATCCCCGCCTCCTCCTGCGGAGTCAATTGGGAGGGCGAACCCGGCGGATAATTCGCAAGGCTGGTATTGGTCTGCGAATCGAACAGGATCAACTGGTTGAAGTACGGTACGGCTTGTATCTGCCGCCCAAGCGATACGGAAAATTCGGTTGTGGAAGCATCGTTCAGTTGAAGGTCTGAGGCGATCTGTGAGGCAAGGTTTTGTCCGGTCTCCAAAAAGAACGGGACGCTCTGCGCGCCCACCTCGGCAACGCTCTCAAGCTGTTTCTGCAACAGGTTGCGCGCCGCGCGTCCGGCAATGACCCAGTCACCGACCAGCAGGGTAATCAGCAAGATGGAAATGATCGTCCCGGTGCCCGAAGCGAAGCGCGTTTCGATGCTTCTTTCAGCGGGCGAGGGCTTGAGCGAATCCAGCCCGCCCCAGGTTACAGGAGAGGCAAGGGCGAACACCTGTGCCGCCAACCCGGCGACAAGCAACTCCACGCCAAATGCCAGGCTGGCCCCGCCGAGGTTGCTCAACGCGTAATCCAGTCGTTCGGTCACAGTGGCGGATGTTGAAACCGTAAAGAACGCACCCAACACGAACAGCACCGCATGAAAGAGGACCAGGCTGAGCGCGCCGATCAGAGGCTGTCGCAGCAGGCGATAGATCACCGTGCGATAACGCTGGCGCATGAACACGGCAAAGAATGCACCCATCAACCCGAAGTCGAGAACTGTAAAGAGACTGTGCGTATCCCAAACCCCGCGCAACGCCCCGCTCACCATGCCCAATACAGCCGCCGGCACAGGACCCAGAAATCCGCCTGCCAATATCCACGGCACGGCAGAGAAGATCATAACGATCGAGCCGGGCGGTTCCTCCGGCAGTCCCGGAACGGGCATCGTCGAAACAGTTGAAAATTCAAAGCCGATGAACAGCGCGCCGATCAATGTGGCAATGAACAAAATGCCGAACGTCCCCCGGGTGCGCGCATCCCAGCCTGTCTGATACTTTCGCCAGTTGGAAAGTGCCACCCCAAGCAACCCCGCCAGACCAAGCCAGACCAGCCACCCAGCCAATGGAATGGGATTCACGTATGCAAGCCTGGTCAGCAACGTTGCAAGGAATTGCATGAGGAGATTATAGCCTCATTTTATCGCCGCTCCTGCAGACTCACTTCACTTTGTAACTTCCCTGATAGGATTCCGGAAGCAGACTCGCCAGCGACTCCATGATCTGACGCGTCCCCTCCCACATCATTTTCTGACGATCGGCCTGTTCCTCCAGATGAAACGGTTTCCCCACCGATAGCGTGACCCGGGCGCGTCTCCACCTCCGCAAATGACCATAGACATTTTCATTCTCTGTCCCGGTCATTGCCACCGGGACGATAAGCGCGCCCGATTTCAGCGCAAGGAACGCCGCGCCTTCATTCCCCTCCTCCAAGCCATGAATCAACGATTGCCTGCCCTCCGGCGCAAGCCCAACGATCCGTCCCTGAGCCAGCCCATCCAGCGCGGCGCGGATCGCCTTACGGTCCGGTCTGCCGCGGTGCACCCAGATGACCCCATAGGCGCGGAACACGGGTCCAACCAGCCAGTGTCCGTTCAACTCGATCTTGCCCATCCCATCGATGGTCACAGGCAGCGAAGCGGCGAGCAAGACCGCGTCCGCATCCCCGAGATGGTTGATGACCACCAAAGCCGGTCCGTGCTGCGGAAAATTTTCCATCCCGCTGACCGTGGCTTTCATCGTAAAGAAGGTGATCAGTTTTGCCAGCCCGCGCGCAAAGACACGAAACGACCTTCTTGCGAAGGTCAATTCCGGCAACATGACCAGGTCGGGCCGCCACCATTCGGTGACGGGTTTAGGAGGGGAGGATGGCTGATTCCGCATATACGCCGCGATATTCCTCCGGCAGCAATCCGGCAAGATGACGCATGACCAGATCGGCATTGTCCTGGCGCGCCGCATGTTTCTCCGCGCCTTTGGCGGTATTCCCAGGGAGCGTGATGGCTTTGCCGATGCGCAACGCAAGCGGTGGTTTTTCCCCGCGCTTTGCGCGCTGCCAGAAATCCTCCGTTGTGCCAACGATCGCCGCGGGCACCACCGGCACTTTCGTCCGCTCGATGATGTAAGCCACTCCGGGCAATGCACGCCGCATCGCAGGGACGTGCGAGCGTCCGCCTTCGGGCGCCATCAACATTGGATACCCGGCATCCAGCGCGGCAAAGATCCTGGCGAACAGGGCGCGGTCATAATTGCCGCGATGCACGGGGATCACGCCGTAAGCCCGCAACAACTGTCCCTGCCCAGGTTTCTCGAACACGTCCGCGGCGCCGATGATCTCAAGGTGCTCGGGCCAGAACGCCGCCGCGAAAGGCGGGTCATAGATCGAAACATGGTTCATGGCAACCACGTAAGGTTTGCCGTAGGGGATGTTCTCTTTTCCGGTGACCGTTACACGCCCCAGCACACGAAAGATATTGCGAAAGACGAATTTCAAAACAGGTCTTGATAATCGAAACCGAAGCGGGACACGATACGGATCGTTCATTTGGAATCGACAAGTTCCAATACCCGCTCGAAGACTTCATCCGCGCTCAGGTCATTGGAATCGAGCACGATGGCATCCTGTGCCGCCTTTAACGGAGCCACGTCGCGGGTCGAATCGATGCGGTCGCGTTCGAGCACCTTCGCCAGGATCTCATCGTAATCCACCCTGGCGCCGCGGGCGGTCATCTCAACATAACGTCTTTTGGCGCGCATTTCGGCGGTCGCGTCCAGATAGATCTTCAGGTCTGCATCCGGCAGGACAACGGTCCCGATATCGCGCCCAACCATGACGATATGACCGCGCTGCCCGATGCGACGCTGTTGCTGGCTCAACGCGGCGCGCACACCGCGATAAGCGGAGATAAGCGACACGTTGGCGTCCACCTCGGGGAGACGCGTCTCCCAGGTGATGTCCCTGCCGGCAATAATGACATCGCAGGCGCGTCCATCGGACTTTGAGGCTGGCGCGACCTCGATCGGCGTATTCTCCGCCAAAGCTGTGACCGCGGCTTCATCGTTCACGTCAATATCGTGGTCAAGCGCGATCCAGGTGACGGCGCGGTACATCACGCCGGTATCGAAGAAGAGATAGTTGAGGGCGTTGGCAAGCCTCAACCCAAGCGTGGATTTGCCCGATGCGGCGGGTCCGTCAATGGCAATGATGGAAGGTCGGCTGGGTGTCATGGCTGCCCGTTCTGACGCGCGTCGGGGAAGAGATCGTCGCGCGCCCAAAGGATGATGGTTTCCGGGTTCCCCGGCAACTGGCGATAGACCAGCCAGCGCAGCCAGTCCGGAGTCTGAATGGTCTCCCAGGAGGGCGGTTGTCTCCACGTGAAGTCCTGTCCGCGATAGGCGGCAGGCAGACCCGGGTCACCCATCAGCGGTGTGACGAGGATCGGCGGCGCGTTTTGCGGATCGAGCACCGGGACGAGGTTCACTTCATAATTTCGCAATGCCCATTCGAGGGCAGGCGAATCGTTCCCCACCACCGTGACAGGCTGGGATTGGATATGACCGGTGCTGAAAAGGGAGATGTCATCCACACTGGACATGAATAATTTCGATTGGATCGGAGGCTGATCCGGGGTCCAAAGTTCGACACCGTTCGGTGTGCGCGCTCCGCTTGTGCCCCAGGCTGAGGCAAGCGCGTATACGCCGAGGAAGAGGGAAAAAGACCAGGTAGTGCCAAGCCGCGCCGTGCGCGGCGACCAGCCAAACGCCACCAGACTGACGCACACCACGAGGATCAACGCCGCGCCGAACAGGATCACATACCGCGGACTGGCGGGCAAAGCCATCATCCTGCCAAAGATGGGCATGGTTGTGGAGGTGATCTGTTCATAGGGATTGAGGGCAATGTTGGCAACATTGAACCAGATGTAAACGAGCAGGATCATGATGGCACCGGCAACCACACCGATCTCCACGCGTTCATCGGGATGGATATCGAAACTGCGTGCAAGTTCCTGCGCGGCGAGGATCAACATTGGGATGATGACCCAGGCAAGCTCGCTTGTCTGATGGTAGAAGACTGCAAGCAATAACGCCACCGCCAGCCAGAGACCTAGACGGATCGCGCGTCTGCTTTTGAGGCGGAAGCCGCGGAGCAGTGCAAGGGTCGCAAGGAATATCCCCAGAGGTTCATAGGCAAGCAAAGCGAAAAGCACGCGTCCCGAAGTAAAGGCGGAAGGAGAAATCCAACCGCTTAGGTAGGCAGGGAGGGATGACAACCAGGCGCTCAGCCCATTTGGGACTGTAAACAGGAGAGTCCCTCCAAGAAGCAGTGTGAGGAAAAGTGAGACCAGCGCGCTGCGCAGGTCAATCGATGCATTGTTTCGCGGCGTGTCCCCCATGCCGCGGAAGAAGAGCCAGGTGAGTCCGAGCACCAGTAAACCGGACCAGATCGAAGGTCCGGAGAGAAGCGCAAGCCCGGCGAAGATCCCGGCGGGAAGGGCGCGTCCATCCCTCCACATTGCCCAGGCAAATAAAAGGAAGGTGACGGCAAGGATCGTCCCGCCGGCTTGGCGCGAAAGCGCAACCATTCCCGGGTCGAAGGCAATGAGGAAAGCCAGGACAATTGCTATACGCGGCTTGAGTTTTTCGCGAAAGAAATATGGGACGAAGACCAGCGAACCGCCGATGACCGCCGGGAGGAAACGGGCTGTGAAATTCGTCGCCTCCGTGATGAGGAACAGGATGGAGGTCAAGAGGATGTAAGCGGGTTGCGGACCGAGGAGTACCGCCTTTCCCTGGGCGATATGCAGAGCCTGCAAAGCGAGACCGGCTTCAGAATCGGTCAGCGGCGCCGCCCCCAGTTGGATGAGACGGAAACCGAGTGCAATGAGAAATGCCAGCCAGTATAGCCAGCCTTCATTTTTGGGTCGGGGAGAATTCATGGAGGTAATTTTACCTGTTATTGCGATTAGATGAGACGAAGAAGACAGTGGGCGAAAAGCAGAAGGCGATTTGTGCTAAAATTTATTTCGATTGAGGTGTCTTATGAATCTTTCAGTAAGGACGAAATCGTCTCGATATGAAAAGGGAAGCATCCGCAATGCGGTGTCTTTTGCATTGAACAGCGCCGCGTCAAACGCACGTCAGCGCCTGGCACATTACGACAGCATATGCAAACGGTTCGAAAAGAAATACAAGATGTCATCGGCGAAATTCATGGAGCAATTCGAGTCCGGCAAACTCGGCGACGAGCAGGAATTCTTCGACTGGTATGCCGCCGTGCGCGGATCCATGTTATGGCGCGAGCGGTATGAAATTCTCTCGGGAGTTTCTGTTTGAAATCCCGAGAGTACTATGCCGGCGTGCAGAAGGCGATCCTTGCCGCGCCGCATGTCATTCAAACACGCATCTCCTTCGATGAAATCTCGGAAGAGGAGTGTTACGTCAAAGGGGAAATCACTTTTAATAACGGATATGAACTTTACATTGCTGAATATGTGGTAACAGAGCCGGAATTCAAGAGGCTTAAGTATCGTTTTCACTTTCAAAAGTCCAATGGTCAGATGGTTGTTCGTTCGGACAACTCGCCGCATCATCCCAAGATCGAGTCACATCCAGACCATGTCCATGTTGGGAAAAAGGTCAGAGCAAATCATCCGATGGACATTTCACAAGTGCTGGATGCCGTATTATCCTTCATCGAGTAAGTTTTGCTGATAAGCATCAAGATCAAGTAGATGTATGAATGTGTTCTCAGGGGGATGGTAAACCCTGCGTCCTTTTCCACTCTTCCTCTCCACAGCCAATTCCCGGAAGCCTTGCAATATCAAGGCACTTCATAGATCGTGACGTTGCCCTGCTGGAAGACCGGCTTCAGGAAGGTGTTGAATTTCTCCTCGCGCACGCCGTAGGAGGCGCGTTCGAGATTCCCCACCACAACGTAGCGGACGTTGTAGCGGTCGATGATGGCCTGGGCAATGTCCCAGTTGGGCGTGGAATAGAACGTCTCGACATCCTGCCTGCGTTCATTGAGCATTCCCTGGAAGGTTGCATCACGCCATTGACCCTCGTGGTTCCCCCATCCCAGCACGGTGGGATGTCCGCTGTAAATGGACATGCGCCCGTAAACGGAATACGGATCGCCCGTCGCCTCCATGATGACGCCATCGGGCGCGGACCTCAGCCAGAGCATCGCCGCGGCTTCATCAGGAGTGTCGCGCTGCACGCGGACAAAATCATCGAGGCTGAATCCGAACGGCGGGTTGAATCTGTTCGTGCGGGTGAGGAACCCCAAAACGGGATAGGTCAGACCGACGACCAGGATGATCGCAAAGATAACGCTGAAAATGCCCCTCGCCGCGCCGCGCAAACGGCGGAGCAGAACAGCCGTCCCGTAGGCAGAGGCGATGCTCAGCAGGATCCAGGCTTGATAATAGAATTTGAAGATGGTGTTGATGCGATATCCAAAGTTATCCTGCAAATACAGAAAGTCAGGACCGAGGATGAGCAAAACGCCCAGGACGATCAACAAAAGGATGAACGCTGAAGAGCGAGGCAGCGGCCGATCTTCTGTTGAAGTCTTGCGACCGGCGAACAGAAACGACAATGACGGGATCAGAAGCGCGAGCAGCGTGAACAAGCCGCCGATATATTTCAGCCTGCGGATCATGCTGTCGACAAGGAATGTGCTGCCGTCGCGCCCCTGCGATTGCAACAAGGGCTGAACGATCTCCGGTCGCAGTTTGTACGCAAGGAAACCGATCCCGACCATCAACGCGAACAGCAGGAGCACCACGCCAAGCGCCGCCCCAATGCCTTTGCCCCATGCGGCAGGAGTCTTCGAAAATATCGAATGGATCAGATACGCAAAGATCGGGATGAACAGCGTGCCCCACATCACCCACAACTGCGCGCCGCGCGTCGGGAACATCAGGCTTGGGATGATCCCGCCGGCCTGCGAAGAAAAACCGGCAAAGAACGGGAGATACAGCACATACGCCGCCAACACCAACGGGACTCCCAGCAGGACAACATCCTCGATTCTTTCCCGACCCCAGCCTGCCTCCCGGACCCGTACCAGCGCGTAGCTGAAAACGATCAACGCTGCGCCGGGCAGGATATCCCACGTATTGAGGAAAGCCAGCCCGCCGAGCATCAACGCCATGAGGAAGAATCCCGTTTTGCTGACGTGCAATTGACCGAGATACAGATCGATCCTGCCGCGCCAGCCGCCAAGGAAAAGGTTCAGGGCAAAAGAGATCGCCAGCAGCATGAAGGGAATTGCAAGCACATGCGGGTGCAGGTCGCTCAGGATGAACGAGAAGGCAGGGAATTCATTGATCACATCCCCCTTCCAGACATTCTGCAGGTCATAGTCCATGATCACGCGCGAGGCGCGCCACCACCATAGATAACGGTCAGGGATCCATGCCAGCGGCTGCAGGGGAGCATCCCTCAATTCGAGAATATCGAGCCACTTCCAAAACGTGGATATGGTGGTGCCATCCGCGTTGAATTGCCAGAAGATGCCCCTGCGGTGCAATACTTCGAGGAAACCTTCCGCGTTGGAGACCAGGAGCAGGAAAAGCGGGGCAAGCAGGGAACTGCGAACCGCTGATCGATCAGTCACTTTTGATTCGTCGCTGGTCGTCTGTGATTGGTGATGAGAAAGCAGGTTATACAAGATCCCGTACGCGCCGACCGCGCCCAAGCCGAAGACCAGCGCGATCATCAGGTTGAACGCCATCGTCGCAGGGACGCCTGTAAAGGTGGCGAGCATGGCTGTCATCACATAGCCGAAGTGATAGTAGGAGATCGCGTATCCCGAAAGCCACAGGTCACGCGACGGGAAGATGGGGGAATTCATGACGCCCTGGATCATCATCAATTCCATCGGCTTTTCGGTGCCCACAATATCCGGGTTCGCTGCGCGGACCAGGGTCATGAATCCGAACGCGGCGAGGAAGAGCAGTTCGGTCGTAAGGATGAGACGGCGATTCTCGCCAACCCAGTTTACGATATCGTGCCCGAAGGGTATTTCGGATTTACGATTTACGAATGCCCAGATGCTCAATCCGCCCAACACCACCAGTCCCAGCAATAATCCACCCAAATTATTTTGTGCCATGCCAAGCGAAGCGAACAGCCAAAAGATATATCCCCACAGGAACAATCCCAGGGCGCGCGCGAGCACATACCCGCGATCAGCCAGCGCAGGGAAGAGACGGAACGCCAGGGGAAAGGTCAGCCAGCCGAGCAGGATGATGAGAATGTACCAGGAGATGAACGCGGACATGTGAGTTTTTCGCCCGGCGATCTAGAATTCCGGCATCTGGAAGGTGCCGTTCGAATCAAAGATGAAGTCAACGACATTCACGACCGCGTCCAGATCGATGGGACCATACACATGCGGGAACGGGTCTCCTTCGGGGACGCCGGGAGGCGGCGCTCCGCCTGATGGCGGCTCCCATTTCAAGGTCGAGGAAAGAAGCGTGGGTTCGATTACGAGCAGGACCAATCCGCTTTGTCCCTTGTAGAATTTTTCGGCGACCGGCAATACCTGGGCGAGAGTCGAACAATGGATGAAGCCCTCGGTTTGCAAACTTTCCGCGCGGTATTCGCCCTTCGATTGCGCGGTTTCCCAATCCTTGCGGGAGGTTATGTGAAAGATCATGGGATTACCTCGTAGATGACTGTACTTCCATCGCGGTACACCTCGCGCCAATATTTCCCGTTGAACTTTTCGAACTTGGCGATGCCTTCGGCGTCATAGGCAGCGCGTTCGAGCTGCCCGACGACGATGTATTTCACATCGTACTTTTTGAGGAAGTTGAGGGTGAATTCAATGTCGATGCCGTTATAGAAATCGCCGACCCCGTTGACGCGGTCCTGCACCCAGGTGGCGGTGAACACGCGCTGCTGGCGTTGATGCCAGTTCCAGCCCACAACGCCGGGCAGACCCGTGTAGATGGTGAAGCGCGTGCACCAGCGATACTCGGGACAATTCGCCTCGACAATGACCGGCGAACCCTGGACGTTATCCTGCATCCAGCGGATGGCGCGGTAATCTTCGCTCAGATCGAGTCGCCGACCGAAGTCATCGTAGTGCGCATACTTCATGAAGGTCATCGCATCGAGGGTGCGCGGCGCTTCCATGATCCAGCGGTCGCGGATCTTGCCGGATGCCCCGGTGACGGTAAACAACGCCGCACCCGAAACCAGCAGGACCATCGCGGTCTGCCAGAAGATGCGCCAGCCCGGAAGCCATTTGAAGAACGCGGGGAGAGTCCATGCCAGCGCCGCGCCGCCGCTGACCGCCAGCAGCAGCCACGACTGCATGTAGAACTTGAAGATCGTGTTCTGCCTGCCGATGTCACCGCGCACGACAACGATCTCGACCACAATGGTGATGAGCAATGCCGTGCCGATCAGGAACAACACGAACCGTTTGGCATCGGTCATGCGCGGGTTCAGCAACAGCACGCCCGCCCACGCCGCGAGCGGCAGCGCAACCCAGCCAACGCTGGTCCCAACGAACTGCAACGCCAGCAGCGCCACCACGAGAGCCACCAGTGCGCCCTCGATCAACAACTGATATGGTTTGAGTTTCTTCAATGCGGAAAGCGGCGTCGCAGCCATCCACTCGCGCGTCTCCCACGTCATCCACGAGACGACGATGAACAGGAACACCGTCCAGTGCGTGAGGTATGACCAGATCGGCGTGAACGGTCCCTTCCACGGATCGAGAGCGCCGTACGCCTGCACATAGGAGGCGCGATAGGGTGCATACAGAACAAACGACAGCACGGTCAACGCGAACACCGCGCCGACGACAAGCAGGATCTTTTTCGAGACCGACGACACATCCACATAACGCCAGATCGCATACCCGATCCCTGCGAGACCGATCGGGAGATAGGTGTAGATATCGGACAGGTTGGCAGGATACAACGCGCCGATGACAAGCCCGCCAACGGCGAATCCCAACCAGGCCGACAATTGATTCCGCCATTTGAAGCGCCCCGCCACGACAGCCAATGCCCAACCCAACGCGAGCAGGGCAAGCGGCATCGCCATCATATGGGCGTGCAGGTCGCTGTAGAGGAACGTGAACAACGGAAACTCTGTGATCTCGTTGCCGCCTGTTGGGGGGACGACGCGGCTCGGGAACCAGTACCAGTCACCGGGTCCGATGGGAAGCGCATTGCCCTTGAAGGTGAGCAGGAGTCCCTGCACCGCCCAGGCCCAGCGTTGGAAGATGGACGCGTCCGTGATCGGTCCTCCCAGCGCGCCCAATTGTTGAAGCCGTTGATAGATGAGCTGGATCGTCCCGAGGTTGCCAAGCAGAATGGTCAGGCAGGAGGCGGCGAGACCGCTTAGCAGGGATAAAGGCTGGATTGTGAAGGCGGCGTCGTGAGTTTGTTGAAGGGATGAAGAGTCTTCGGTAATTGGTAATTGGTTATTTGCAAGGAGATTCCAGCCAATCGAGAAAGCAGAGACACCGACGATGGCGAAGAGGGTTGGGAGGATGAAGTTGTAGGCAATGGACGGGACGATGCCCAGCAGCTTGACCGGCGTGCCCACCAGCACAAAGCCATAATAGTAATAGTTGATATACCCGCCCGCGAACCATGGATCGTATGGCGGGAAGGAGGTACTCTTGAGGATCGCGTTGAAATACGAAAAGTCCATTGGGCGCTCGCCGCCTTTGGCGGGGTGCCACATATCCGGGTTGCCCAGGCGGATGAAGAGGTCGATGAGGAAGAAGGCAAGGAAGAGACCCTCGACCATCAGGAAGTATTTGCGTTTTGTCTTCCACTCCTCGCGCAGTTCATCGCGTTGATGGTAGGCAAGCACGGCACCAAAGAGGAGGATCAGGAAAAACACGACCGCGATCGTCATGCGCGTGTAAGGGATGCCGATCGAGCCACCAAGCCATGAGAAATAACCGAAGATGACCAATCCCAGCGCCCGGCTGAGTGGGTAGCCCTTATCCGCAAGCCCGGGCATGGCAAGACGGATCACCGGATAGACAGCCAGTCCGAGGATGAAGATGAAGATGTACCAAACGATCAGTCCAACGCCGGGATATTTGTTCTGCAGCCATTCGTAATCGAACAGGTCAGACCATGTGCCGCCTGCGCGTTGACTTGCGAGTTTATCGGCGGGCAGCAACAAATTGGAGTAGTCGCTGAATTGACGCGGCGTGAGTCGAACGACTTTCGTCAGGTCAACGGCGCTGAGCGTGGAGCGGACCTGATCGCGGTCGAAGTCCGCATTCTTTTGAAAGATGAAGACCTTCGGGTGATCGTAGAACGTAAAGGCTTCCTCGGCGTACTGGTCATTGATCTCGATCGGGCCCAGGAGTGGGATGTCGAGTTTTGGGAAGGTCTCGAAGACGGCGACGAGGTCGAACCCCAGCCTGCCTTGATGGTCTCCCGGTCTGGCTTCGTGGTAGCAGGAGATGATATCAGAGCCGATGGGACAGCCCATCAGTTCGCGGTAATACAACGTGGTAAGCGGATAGCGTTCCGGCAGACGCGTGATCTGCGCATATTGGTGATTGGTGGGAATGAAGATGTAGTCGGCTTGATCGAGCGTCGATACGAAGCGGTTGAGTTTCTCTTCGTTGTCATCCCAATAAACCTGGAGGTTCAAATCCCCGCGATAGATGCCGCCGAACGCGTCATAACCGTCCACGCGGAAGGGCAGGCCGTAGTCGTAATCTGTCTCATTGGCTACAGATGCGCCGGAAATGATGAGCGAACCGGCGTTCAATTCAAAGTGCAGGTAGTATTGCTCGCCCTTTGTCACGGTGACCGGCTTATCGAGTTCGAGCGTATAGGAATTGCCGCGCAGGTCGTTATTGATCGGGAAATCCGCCGTCAGCGAGGCGGTGGCAAGGATCTGTTCGGGCGCTGGATCAGGCGTTTTGGAGAGGACCAAGTTGAGGGTCGAGGAGGAGACGAGTGTGTTGGTCGCATGTCCCAATGTGATGCCTTCGATGACTCCATCTGTCTGCGTGATGAAGGTCGCGTCGTAAGGTTGTCCCGCCTGGATATATCCGCCGGAGGGGAATGGCAGAGGCTGGCTGTATGTGGAGGCATTCGTCCGGTATTCGATGTTGATGGGACCCGGCACGTTCTGGAAGATCCAACGCGAGGCGGCGATGCGCGGTTCGTCACGCAGATAAATGCTGTGGAAGGCGAATGCCCAGACGGCGGTGAGAGCGATGACGACGATGGCGAGGACCGAACGGGCGATCTTCGCGGTGTTGCGTAATCTGTTATTGGCAAATGGTAATTGTTCGAATGCGAACCATGCGGCCATCATTGCAAGCAATGGATAGATCGGCAGTTGATAGCGCATGGTCGGGTTGAACTGGAGCGACTGCCAGAGGAAGTAAGCCGCGGTCCAGCCCCAGAGCAATGCGTGACGCCATTCGCCTTTGAGGATGCGCCAGCCCATATAGAGGAAGCCGATCCATGCAAGGATGCCGAGCGGAAGTCCGAGACCCCAGGTGGTCAGGTTTTCAAATGAGTACAGATGCGAACGGCGCGCCCATTGCAGGTTCCACGGGAGATCGGCGTCGCCTTTTGCCTGGAGGCGTTGTTCCTGGATGTTGGCGATCCATTGCTGGCTGGGAAGAATGCCATCGAACGCATACGGTTGGAAGATACGGAAGGAGATGAATGCCGCCAGTCCGCCAGCGACGAGGAAGACGAGGATCCTTAACCAGTACTCATTGGACGATGAACGGTGGATGGCTGATGGTTGGTGATCGGTTGTCTCTTCATTCGGTTCTTCGGTTTGTGATTCAACACTCACGGTCAGGGCATGACGATCCGCCATGAAATATCGGAGTGCAAACGCGCCGGGTAATAGAATGGCCAGGGGATAGATGTTGACCTTGGAAGCCATTGCCATGCCGAAAGCGATGCCGAAGCCGAGGCTGAGGAGGAAGAGGGGATGTTTAAGCAGTGATGCGTAATCGGTAATTGGTGATTGGTAGTTGGAAGGTCGAACATCCAGAATCATCACTGCAAAGTAGATCGCCAGGAACGCAAACGCATTGACGAACAGGTCGGTCGTGAAAAAATGCGATTGCTGGATCTGCATCACGGTCAAGGCAGAGAAGAGCGAGGCGAGGAGTCCCACCTTTTGACCGTACATGCGCGAGACGAGCAGGTATAGGAACAGGATCGTGAACAGGTCTGCCAATGCGGAGAACTGCCGCCCCAGTGTTTTTACGTCAACCTGATCCATGGCGTCCGCCGCCACGCGCACCATGGTCATCGGCAGGTTGCCGTAGACAAAGAAGGTGTACCCGCGGTTGTACGGATTGAGCGGCGAGGTGCTGCTGTCGAAATAATCCCCGATGCCGATCCATTTGACTTGATCGGGAGGGCAGGCTTCATAAGTGATGCTTTCATCGGCACACTCATGCGCGCGCAGACTTCCCAGCACACCCGTCAGGAAATTTTCGTCCGGGTGCTGGTGCTGTCCCTCGCCCCAGTTCACGCCCGTCAAACGCAGATAACCCGCCAGCAGGAGGACAAGCAGGAAAAGAACGTCATAAACCCAGGAATGTTTATCGCGATTCATAAATCTCGTTTTACCGCAAAGTACGCGAAGATCGCAAAGAAGAAAAAAGAATCTTCGCGCCCTTGGCGTGCTTGGTGGTTATTTAATTCTCAGGCACAAAATAAATCCAAAAATCGTGACCCGGCACATCCGAGTCGAACAGGCGCAGTTGACCGTTCGGGTACAACGATTTCAGGGCGTCCAGCGTTTCCGTGTCGTTCCCGTTCGGATCCTCCAGGTTCGCCTTCACCATGAACAACTTCGGTCCCGTCAATTCTAACGTAGTCGCCAGGTTATCCCGCCACACCGCCATGTCGCGGTTCGGGATGCCCGCCCACACCGCCGGCAGACGCGTGTCCACCCAATATGGGAACGGCACCACCCAGACCGTATCGGTCCTGCCGTAGTTCTGCTCGAACTCCAGGATCACCCTGCCCATGTCGGACGTGTTCCATGAGCCCTGCCGGAAGGACGTGTAATACTCATCGAAGACCAGATCGTAATTCTGACGCGCCGATACGAACAACAGGAGTCCCGCCAATCCCCATAGCAGGACGCTGCGCATCCTTCCACGCCCAAAGCT
This sequence comes from Anaerolineales bacterium UBA5797, assembly GCA_002418205.1. Taxonomy (GTDB): domain Bacteria; phylum Chloroflexota; class Anaerolineae; order Anaerolineales; family Villigracilaceae; genus Defluviilinea. Next base: position 41,128 of record DIDP01000060.1, read on the forward strand.
GGTGAGGAGACCATCGAGCGCCAGCGCCCCGATCACGAACGCCGGGATATACGCCGCGCCCGCCCGGTTCAAGGCGGGGTTCTCACCCGGGAACGCCAGCGACAGCGTGGACGGCAATTGCAACAAGGGAATTGACACCAGCAGGAACAAGTCGAGCCAGTGACGATTACGGATGTAACGGACGAGAAGCAGTACCACGCCGAGCGCGAACAACGCCGCAGAGATCACATCCAACGCGGGGCGGTGGGGAACAGAGTTCACCCAGATCTCGCCATCATCGAAGTTGAACATCTTCAGCGCCTTCCACACATTCGAGGAGAAGATATTCAACAACGGCGCGGTGATCGGATTCTCGATGCCGCTCAAGCGCGACATGGCGCGGAAGCCAAACTCGGTCGGGTGATCGATCCAATATCGCAATAACGGCAGGAACACGACCAATGCGGTCAGCCCGAGCATCACCAGCCAGAGGGGCAGGTCCTTGCGCACACCTTTGGATTGCGAATGGAGCCAGTACAACACGAACGCGGCAATGACCACGAAAGGCACGATCCGCATGGGACTGTACCCGTGCAAGCCGAGTCCGAGAAAAAGGCCCGAGAGCAGGAAATCGTTCCGGTTACGCGTCCGCAGGCCGCGGATGAGGAAAAGAAGCGTCGGCGCAACGAAGAGGGGATACAGCGGGAAGCGCAGTCCAACGCGGCTGATGACGTTGGGCCAGTAGCCGATCCCGATCATGATGAAAGCAATAAGTCCCACGCGTTTCCCGCCGATCTCCCTGCCGAGCAGATAAACGAACGGCAGTGTCAGGAAACCGAGGATGGCTGTGCCAAGCTTGAGGCTGAGGTAGGAAAGCCCCGTGCCGAAGACCTTCGCGATAAGGAGCGTCCAATACATCTGGATGGCTTCGCGCCCCGTGTTGCGAGGGAAGAAGATATGCGTCTGCCCCACGGACACATCATACACATCGAGGATCTTTTCGGCATGATCGCTGAACGGCTCCGGCGGGACACTCGCCGTCTGATAGAAGCGGAAGAAGAAGACGAGCGCGGTCGCGGCGATCAGTAGGAGAGTCCATGAATTGAATTTGAAAAAATCCCTGAACGAGGCTCGACCGTTTCCGCCCCTGATCCAAAAGGCAAACAGGAACAGGACAACCGCAAAATACCAGATCGTGACGTTGGCTGCCGTAAAAAGGTTATCCTTGAAAAGGAGGAATGCCCAAAATGCGAGCGGTATGCTGAGGAGCAGGGCGAGCCGCCGATAGGTAAGCGGATCGACAGCCGGGGAGGTCGGCTTGAGCGGCGCGAGAGTCCATTCACCGCGCTGGATCGACCAACCCAACAAGGCGAATGCCGCGATATAAAATGCATATCCCAGCGGCGAGGTGGTGGGAGGCGGTTCGAAGGTGCTCTGCCCGATCAGGGCGAAGAGCAGGGCGAGGAGCGAGCGCCAGGGAAATTGAGTTACAGGTTGAAGGTTTGAAGGTTGGAAAGTTTCAGATTCGACTGTGGATTGCAATTCTTCCGGTTGACTGATAACTGCCGAACGCTCATCGCTGACCGCTAATTGCTGACTGCTATCAGGCAATCGAATCCGTTCACCGCCGAAGCGGAATAATGACTTGACATAATCAAGGACGCTGGGTTCCTGTTGTTCGGGTCGTTGTGGTTCGTCGCTCATGATTTAATCAACTGTTTACTGATTTACCGTTTCCGTGCGATCACAATAATGCTTTCCCCCCAACGCATGGGAAGGAAGACGAATCCGGTGATGGCTTGCAACCCGCCGAGCGAACCGAAGAACAATTTCTGGATCTGGTTGGGCACAAAGCGGATGTACGGCACGTCCCAGAAGCCATCGGCAAAGACGCGCATAATTGTAAAGCCTGCGCCTTCGATATGGGAAATCCATTCGGCGGGTGGCTTCAGGGAAATGTGCGTCGGGTCCTGGTAGCCGATCCACTTGTCGCCCTTCCACGGTTTGAGCAGGGAATCGAGGTTCGGCGTGGCGAGGATGAGCGTGCCGCCCGGTTCGGTCACGCGTGCGATCTCTTCGATCGCTTTTTGCGGATCGGGTAAATGCTCCACAATGTGCTTGATGATAACGACGTTAAATGAGTCGTCCCTGAACGGAAGTTCCTGCGCGCTGGCGGTCTGCAACTGGGACTCCCTCACGACCTCTTTGGATTGCTTCACCGCCCAGTGATTGATGTCACAGCCGAACGTCTCAAACCAATCTTCGAGTTGACCCGTGAGATGCCCCATGCCTGATCCCACCTCCAGAAAGCGCGATCCGCGTCTGCCGTATCTGCGCGCCAGCATGGCATGGAATCGGTTCGACCACCAATACATACTGTATTTGGCGAAGGTGATATTGGCGTAGGTGTGGGAGGAAAAATAATTTTCGTCGAAGGACATTTTCAGACCATGGACAATGGACGATGGACAATGACCAGCAAAGCATGGTCTATGGTCAATGGTCTATTGTCGTTTGCGAGCCACATAAAAAGTAAAAGTCCCGTTCTCAATGGGTTCAGGCGAAGCATATCGCTCCACAAATTTTCTCGTGAAAAACAAATTCCATCCTGTCCGCGAGAGAATCCATTTGCCTGTCAGGATGCGCGCGAACACCGATGGAACGCCGAAATAATGTCCCCATTCTAACACGCGCATGGATGCGGGTGAGAAGTAATGCCACCAGCGTTCCAGCTCGAACCCTGCACGTTCGAGACGCTTCTGCCAGACATCCGGCTCGTCCGCGTGATGGACACGGGAGATTTTGCGAAACCAGTTTTCATAAGGCTTCCCCAACACCTTCGAGATGGATAACTCGGAAAAATACCTCGTGTTTGGCACGCAGAAATAGAATGGCGCGTCCTTCTTCAGCACGCGGGCGGTTTCCTTCAGGACATCGTCGATGTGCGGGATGTGTTCGAGGACCGAGTTGCTGAATCCGCTCGAGAAGTACGAATCAGGGAACGGGGCGCGGGAGCCGTCCGCTTCGACGAGGGAGTTATACGCGCCGAATTTCCTCGCCTCGTGGATCGGTCCGTGCCAGGGGTCGAGTCCCACGTCGATCTTCCGGTCGAAGGTCAACGAGGCGAAATGACCATCTCCACAGCCCACGTCGTAGACGGGCGCAGGCAGGGGCAGGTCTTGATAGTAGGATGATTCAACCGCCCGCAAAAAGGCGCGGAAGTAGGGCAGGTCGCGCAATTGTAAGAGCAAAAAATCTTTCATAAATAACTTGGTGGTTGAGTAGTCCTGCGTGAATGTCGCAGGATGTATCGAAATCACCTATTTCATTTATTCCTGTAATTGCTGGTTTCGATACGGCTACGCCTACTCAACCAGCGGATTTTCCCTTTAACCTTTCAAACAATTTTTCATATTCCTGAGCGATGGAATCGGGATCGTAGGATTTTCGGATCGACTCGATATCGCCCTTGAACTTCTGCGGTTCGCCCAGGACCTCGAGGATGGATTCCGCCAAACTGACCGGATCGCCGATTTTGGCGACGCGCCCCATCCCGTGCATGGACACCGGCTGCCGCACCCCCGGCAAAGCGGACGGTACGCACGGCACGCCGTTCATCATCGCCTCGATCTGCACGAGACCGAACGCTTCGGTGGAGTTGAGCGAAGGCACGGTCAAAACATCGAGGTTGGGGTACACCGCCGACAGTTCGACAGGTGAGAGGTTGCCGAGAAATGTCCAATGGCCGGATTGCTCATACTCGCGTATCTTTGGATACAGGCGGTCGAAGTATGCCTGCTCTCCCATCACATTGAGATGCTGACCGGCATATAAAACCTGCGCGTTCGGATACTTCTTCAGGATGATCGGCAGGGCATCCAACAGGACTTCCACGCCTTTCTCAGAAGCGAAGCGCGTGACCATGCCGATGACAGGACGCTGCTCGCGGGTGCGATGTTCCTGCGCGAATGCCTCGACCGCGCCAGGGCGTGGATCCGGCATTTCGACCGGCGGCAGGATCGGGGTCAGTTTGGAGGCGTAGCGCGAGAGATAGGGGGAATGGTCGGCGTAGTCCCGAGTGTAGGTCACGATGTGGTTCGCGAGCAGTCCCGCCATGTTGTTCTGGAAATCCACAACGGTATTGACGAGGCGGTTAAAAAATCCGGTGGGGAGTTGCAGGTCACAGTGATAGGTGAGGATGGCAGGCTTGCCAAAGAGACGACCGCGCAGGGCGACGCCGGGCGCGTCGAATTGAGGCAAATGCATCTGCACGAAATCGTGCTGCCAGACAAGTTTCGTTGCAACGAAACCGAACGTGGGGGCGATGACGCCCTTGCTGATGCGAAACGCAACAGGCACGCGGATAACCTTGACCCCATCCATCATCTCTTCGCGCGGCAGGGATGGGTCGTACTGCGTGGTCATCACGGTAACCTGGTGTCCGCGTCTGGCAAAGGCTTTGGCGAGACGCTCCGCATAGATGGTGAGGCCCGAGGTATGCGGGCGATAATAGGTGAGTACGGTCAGGATTTTCATGAGGCGGGAGGATTATAACAACGGATTGGAAGCCCAAGGGATGAAATTCATGGAAAACTCATGACTTCCCTTCAACACTGGTATATGGATTTTCCGTATACTTCTTAAGTAAGTACGGCGTTCGGAGGGACCAATGAAAATAAAGGTGCTGGAATCTGTTTTGCTGATCACCATTTTGCTTGGGAGCTGCGCCGGGAAGGAAACGTTTTCGGGCGGTGAGGTTCGTCCCGGGGTGTATATGAGCAGTGACCCTGCTGATTTCCCATTTCCAACTTCAGGATACACAGTTTATTTCGTTGGTGAATCGCATGGAAACCGCGAAACCAAAACCATCTTTAAGACATACCTGAAAAAGTTATCCACAGAAACAGGACTTCGCGATGTGATCCTTGAGGAAGACCAGGCATATGAAACCGAGGCGAATGCATACGTCCACGGGTCGAGCGATGAATTACCCGGCGCCTTGTGCCTGCGGGCAGATGTCCTTGGGATCCTGCGCGAATTCAATGGAGGTCTTCCGGACGCTGAGAAAGTGACCGTCCATCTGGTGGATGTGGATTCGCCTCTACCGACCATCCATAAACATTTGGCGGAACTTTATCAACAACTTGGGGATAAGAGTGAATCCATTTTGTTCCCAGACCTGTCCGAGTTTCGAGGCTGGAACGGGAAAAAGATGCGTGTGTTGATCGATGAAGTGCGCAGCATCTCAACAGATCAACCGGACGTTCTCAATGGGCTGGATACTGTCAGTCTTTCGCTTGAATGGTATTTCCTGGGAAATCGATTGGAGATCGGCTGGCCAAGAGGCACGCGCGAAAAATTTGCCCCCATTCGGGAGGATGTAATCACAAAGAACATCGATTATGTTTTGACGCAATCGGATGGCAAACCTGTCCTGGCGTTCTTTGGACTCTTCCATGGGATGAAGGTAATGGCCGATCCCACGTTTCCTGTCAAGGGGTTTAAATCATGGGCAGAGCGGCTTGTCGATGAAAATACAGCAGTTTATTCCCTTGCCATCTTCGGCGCTGCTGGAGAAAGTTTCTGGCATGAAAGGACTCTCCCTAACGATGAAGATTTTTTGAAGGATTTCAAGTTGGTTGATGGCACATCCCTCATTTCATTGTTTGCCTCGTACACCGCTCCAAACATCGTTTATACTGACCTGCAAGCCGAAGAGAACTCGACAATACGATTGTCGCCAGATCTTATGGATATTCCCGCCAGCCAGCTTTTTGACGGGATCATTATTTTCAAGGAATTCACTCCAATGGAAGACGCATGTCAACAATAAACAACAAGCTCACTGAAAATAAAATCACCGCCTGGATTCTTTTCACCCTGCGCGAGTCAGCCTGGGCGCCGTTAAGCGTGTTCGGATTTTATTTGTTCGGGCTGGCGATCGATCTGTTCGACAACTTCCCCAACATGGACATCCCCACCCATTTCATGGGCGGTTTCATGATCACATATTTCTACCGCTCCCTCATCCGCAATTCACAACCGATCGTGGGGGACATTCCGCTTCCGATCCGGATCCTCTTCGCCTTCACCTGCACCGGGACGACCGCGGTCCTTTGGGAGTTCTACGAAAATATCATGGACCGTTTCTTCGGGTTCCACATGGTGCGCGGACTGGAAGATACCATCATGGATCTGTTGCTGGGGCTGTCAGGCGCGCTGGTCCTATCGTTGTTCTACAGACGGCGGTGAAGGACCCGCTAAAGATAGGGTTCGTTGACTTCCGCCAGTTTCGTTTTTAATTCATTGAGAAGTTCGCCCGCGATGCCCTTTTGTGAAGAAAACAGATCGTTCAATTCCTCGGGATCCGCGCGAATATCAAAGAGTTTTACCAGCCCCCCATTTGAAACTTCCGGGTATCCAAAATAATACAGAAGCTTGTAATTCTCCCTGACCAGCATGGTGGAAGCCTGCGTGAGGGGGGCATATTGGGCATTATCGTTCGCCCGTACAACATAAATACTTCGATCAGGGCGAGCGCCGCTTGATGCAAATGGGGGTAGTAGCACGCCTTCCGTCCAGTCCGGGATTTTTTGACCCGTCAGGTATGCAAGGGTTGGCAGCAAGTCAATGGCGCTGGTGTTTTCGTGAATATCCACCCCAACCTCACGGCCGGGTTCAAATATCATGAGCGGGATCCGGATCACAGGCTGGTAAAGGGCATTCGTGCTGTGCCCGCTGATGCCGCGCTCGTTCATTTCCCCGTGATCGGAGGTCAGGATCAACCAGGTATCCTCCAGCAGACCCGACGATTCCAATTGATCGTACAGCCTGCCGAATTCCTTGTCGCAATACAGGATGAACTCGTCATACTCCGTGCGCTTCCTCAACAGGTCCTTGTGGACTCGTGTGGCAAAGATATCGAACGGCTTTTCGGGCGGATTGAACCCGTCGCCGCGGAAATAATCGTAGAACTCGGAGGAGGTGCGATATGGATCGTGCGGGGGAAGGAAGTGGAAATAACCGATGAAAGGCCGGGGGGCGGACATGAGCCGTTTTGTGAGGTAGTCCACCGCCGGTTCAAGCATGAAGATGTTGTCCGAGCCGAGGGAGCCCGCGGTGGGAAGTCCGCGCGGAAAAAGCGGTTTGAGATTCTGGATCTTTTTTTCCTGGTACTCCTGATAAAAATGAGACAGGAGAAGCGAATACGCATATCCCTGCTCGTTCACGTTGCTGTTTCGCAGCCAGCTTAACGAGGCGGTATCGTCATCCTTTCTAAACAGGGCATGGATGATATCGTCCGAACCGAGCAGGAGTTTTTCCCTTGGGATGTATTCGTCCAAAAGGTCTGCGAACTGATTCAGCAAGATCCCAGCCCAGCCGTTGTGTGTATAAGCCATCGAATAATGGTCCGGGAATGCGCCAAAGAGATTCCGGGTGACAAAAGGTTCCGCCACCTCTCCCTTCGGCTGGAATGCCCGGTGCGTCCAGGGCAGGACACCCGTGAGCAGGGACGCCGTGCCGGGCGTGGTAAAGTTGCCGCCCGCAAAATGATTGTGATAAACGATCGCGCGTTTGGCAATCCGTGCGATATTGGGGGTCGTTTCCCGGCTGTAACCGTGAATGGAAATGTTGTAGGCGGAGAAGGCATCGAACACGATCACGATGACGTTCCTGCGTTCCTGCTGATACAACGGATCCAATCCCATTTTTTTCAACAGATGGGAGGCTGCAAGACCGGCGGGCAGCGCGCCGGTCACTTTGAGGAAATCCCTGCGGGTGGCTTGACGTTTCATGTTCTCCATTCAATTCCTACCCGCTTATTTTAGTCTGTTTTATCGCAAAGGAGACAATGTCGAACTGGAACCATGGTGGTCTTTTGATGATTTTACGTAAATTTAACAGACCGGTTTTCTCGGCACCAGTTGTGCACAGACTGGAAGATACGATCATGGATTTTGTTTTTGGGGATTTCGGGGGTAATAGTGTTGTGGCGGAAGAGATAAAAATTGATGGGTTCGTGAAAAGGCGTTGGTTGCACAATGCAACCAAGCGTGCTAAAATTCATCCGAAAAGGAAAGCAAAATGAACACCCTTCACGTTCGTAGTGTGCCTGACAGTTTATACAAGCGTATTCGCTCACTCGCAAACATCAAAAACCGCTCCCTAAGCGCCCAGGTTATCACCTTGTTGGAGCAAGCAGTGGATGCGGAGGAACGCCGTGTGGAGCAGAAAAAAGTCCTAAACTCCATCCAGCGCAGACGTTTCAAGGCTCCTAAAGACACACCCGATTCTTTGGAACTTCTGCGTGAGGATCGTGGACGATGACCGAGGTCGTTTTGCAGTGCGTCTTGGATGCCAGCGTGGGAATCAAATTATTCGTCGAAGAGGAGTTTTCAGATAAAGTTCAGCGGCTGTTTGCCAGACTTGCCGAACACCCGCAGACAGAAATCCATGTGCCCGGCTTGTTCTACATCGAATGTGCGAACATCCTGTTGAAGTACACGCGCCGCTTTGACCGCCCGTTGGAAGACTCACTCGCAGACGTCAGGGATTTGACCAGCCTCGATCTGAAAGTCACATCGACCAGTGAATTAATCGAAGATGCCTTGCAACTGGCAAAGGAGAAGAACCTGACCGCCTACGATGCCTGTTACGCTGTGCTCGCGCAAAAACTGGGATTGCCCCTCATCACCGCAGACGCTCTGATGGCAAATGCCATTGACTGGGCGATCTGGATCGGGGATTTTGAGATTTAATCTAAAGAGCAGCCTCCGAGTTCTTCGAGAACTCGGAGGTCTTTGTTTGGAAGATACGATCATGGATTTTGTTTTTTGGGGATTTCGGATGCGCTGGTTATGAGTTTGTTGTGTGGGAGGAAGTAAATTCCTAACTAAAGATTTGGTAAGATGCTGATAAAAGCACCAACGTGTCGCGTGGCAATTTCTCGCGCAAGTTCAATAAGGTCTCGAACTGGTAATCGAAAGGAATTAGATTCGAGAGTAATGCGTTGTGATGAACTGCTTACAGAAAGAAGTGACGTTTCAAGCGTGAGTGAATAAGCCAATCTCGTGCAGATTTAACATCATTATATTGCGAATCTGCACGAACACTGTCAATCCATCGTTGGGCATCAGGTGGAAGTTGAGCTTTTCGGGTTACATTAATATCTTGAATGTCAAGCTCATGTGGCCCCGTATGACCACAAAACGTACGGCCAAGTCCTGCGGCACACAGGTCTAAAGACGTGATAGCTGTACTCGTTGCCCATCGAGCGTGAGTGACATCTACTATATCTGGTCGATGTCCCGCAATTGGGATACCAGAGGTATCAAAATCTCTATCAAGACCATCAAGGTAGTAAAGACTATCAACTGTAGAAATCGCCCAAGCAAAGAGAGCACCAGCAAGCAGGATTGCTATGTCGAGTCTCGAATTGCTGTATGAAGGAGATAGCATCAAATTGCCATTTATATGGCGGCATAATGCATATTTCCTAAGTTTTGCTGGATTTGTCGCCGACTCATAATACCAACTTTTACCTTAGAACAACTCCCGATTCTCCTTCACCCAATGGAACAACTTCTCGATCCCCTCTTCCAGGTCGATCTTTGGTTCCCAGGCGAGTTCGCGCTGGGCTTTGCGGAAGTCGGCGTAGAACACCTTCTGGTCGCCGGGACGCCAGTCGGCGCGGTCAACCTCGATCTTCTTCCCAAGCAATTTCTCAAGGATGGGACCGAACTCCGCCCAGATCGCCATCACATTACGCGTGCCGCCGCCCATGTTGTAGATCTGTCCCTTTGCCACATCGATCTTTTCGATGGCGGCATCGTAGGCGTTCAACAAATCCTCCGCGTGCAAAACATCGCGCACCTGCTTGCCGTCGCCGTAGATCGTGATGCGGCGTCCCGTCACCGCCGCGATGGTCATCCACGCCAGCCAGCCCTGATCTTCGATGCCGAATTGACGCGGTCCGTAAATGCAGCTTTGACGAAAGACCACAGAACGCAAGCCATAGATCCGCGCGTAATCACGCACGTATTGATCGCCCGCGCCCTTGCTCACGCCATACGGCGAATGGAAATCGAGCGGCTGGGTTTCGGGGCAGCCGTGCTCCAAATCCGCGTACAGCCAGCGGGTCGCCTCTTCGACCAGTTTCACATCCTCCATGCCGCCGTACACCTTGTTGGTCGAAGCGTAGATAAAGATCGGGTCGCGTTCCGAAGTCCGCGCGGCTTCGAGCGTGTTGAACGTGCCCAAGGCGTTCGCTTCGAAATCGTCCCTGGGGTTCGTTACGGATGTCGTCACTGCGACCTGTCCCGCCAAATGGACGATGATGTCCACGTCTTTGGCCGCTTCCGTTATATCGTCAGCGCTTCGCACATCCCCGACGATGAGCCTGAACGCGTCGTCCCCGAACTGACTCTTCAGCCAGTCAATGTTCCGCTGAGCGCCCGCCCGGGACAAATTGTCAAAGATGGTCACATGTTCGTTTCGCTGAATCAGCCTGTGGACGTAGTTCGAACCGATAAATCCCGCGCCCCCGGTCACAAGATAATGTCGAGTCATTTTCTCCTCTACTGTCATTGCGAGCCAAAGGCGAAGCAATCTGCAACTTTGATCAGGGGATTGCTTCTCGCAGGTCACAATGACGTGACTTTAGTAACTTCCGTAATAAGTGGTTGTCCTTCTCCTCGCAAAAACAAAGGACATGAACAAGCCGAATAAAAACCCGCCAATGTGCGCCCACCAGGCGATGCCGCTCCCGCCCACGCCCTGAAAGGACAGCCAGCCCGAATATAACTGCGACACGAACCAAAAGATCAGGTAGATGAACGCGGGGATCTCGATGACTGTAAAGATAAAAAAGATGGGCACAAGACTGGCAACGCGCGAGTGCGGGAAGAGAACGAGGTAGGCGCCCAGCACACCGGCGATCGCGCCGCTCGCACCGATCATCGGAACCTGGCTGGCTGGCAGGACATAGGTTTGCAAAAGTCCCGCCGCGGTGCCGCTGAGCAGGTAAAAGATCAGATACCTGATCCGTCCCATGCGCGCTTCCACATTATCACCGAAGATGAACAGCACCCACATGTTGTTGATGATGTGGAACCAGCCGCCATGCAGGAACATGGACGAATAGATCGTACTCCAGTTACTGGTCGGGTCGCCCATCAAGCGGGCAGGCACCAATCCATGTGCGAAGATGAATTGCTCGAGCGCATTTGACCCCATCTGAAGTTCGTACAGAAACGCCAGCGCGTTTGCAACGATCAACATCCAATTGACGAGCGGAAACCTGCGCGAGCGGACCGTATCGTAAAGCGGGAACATGAACTGCTATTCGACCTCTGTGCTCTGCCTGGCTCTCAGGTTCTTCAACTGCTCGTAGATGCCCGAAAGCGTCTGTCCCTCGCGCGCCAGACCGATGCCGCCGATCACACCGCTGTTGATGTAGTTGTACAGGCGTCCGGTCAATGCCGCCGCGAACGATGCAGACTCGTTGCCGGTCAACAGGACCAACGCGCCGCCGAACGCTCCCTCGAACGTGCCGACCGCGCCGGGCAGGGAGGGGATCGCGCCGCCGAACGCCGCCGCGCCCAGACCGAACATCGCCCAGGTAACCTGCGTCTCAGGGAAGAAGGCGCGGATGATGAAGTAATACGAAACGATGGCGGTCGCCCAGTTGAGCGTCATCCAGAAGATGAAGCGCAGGAAGAGCCAACCGTCGGTCAGGACGCTTAGACCGGAGAAGAAGGACTCGAGGAAACTGCCGCCCACGCGCTGCAAAACAGGCCAGCGCGCGCTGAGTTTGTGGAAAATATCCAGCGCCCATTTGTTGCTGCGCGCAAGAATGTAGAGCAGGATGAAACCCAGCAAAATGACAATACCCACGATCACACCGATGCGTCCCGCCCCCTCGGCGCCAACCACGAATGGTATGGCGGCAAGCAGGATGATGGCGGAATATCCCAGGTCCATGGCGCGTTCGATGACGATGGTGGGCAGGATCTCCATGAACTTCATGTCCGATTTGCGGCTGAGCAGAAAGGCGCGCCCGATCTCACCCAGGCGGAATGGCAGGAAGTTGTTCAGGATGTAGCCCTCCCCCACCGTCCAAAAGACAGCGCTGTAGGAGGGGCGGTCCCGCAGCAGCGTCCGCCAGACCTGGGCACGGATGGCGATCCAGATAAAGCCGACGACCATGGCAATGCCGAGGAAGAGATAATTTGCATTGCGGACGGCATCCACCATTTCGCCGAGGTCGACGAAATAGAGGAAGACGGCGATCAAGCCAATGCTGATGACCGCGCCGGGCAGCCAGCGTTTCCAATCTTTCATAAATCCTCCGTGCAGGGAACGGCAGCTGCCATTCCCTACATTTTATTCCTCGTCCAGTTTCAAGACCGCCATGAACGCATCCTGCGGGATCTCCACGTTGCCGACCATCTTGAGACGTTTCTTGCCCTTCTTTTGTTTCTCGAGCAGTTTCTTCTTGCGCGTGATGTCGCCGCCGTAGCATTTCGCCAGCACGTCCTTGCGCGTGGCTTTGACGTTGGCGCGCGAGATGACGCGTCCGCCCGCGGAAGCCTGGATGGCGACATCGAACAGTTGACGCGGGATCAATTCCTTCAACTTCGTGATGAGTCGCTGTCCCTTGTGGTACGCATCCTTCTTGTGGACGATTGTTGCCAGCGCATCGACCGGTTCGCCATTGACGAGGATCTCGAGCTTCTGCAATTCGTCGGGGCGGTACTCGAGGAACTGGTAATCGAGCGAGGCATACCCCTTGGTGCGCGATTTCAAATCATCGAAGAAATCAACGATGATCTCGGAGAGAGGGATCTCGAAATCGAGTTGCACACGGTGCGGCGCGGGATATTCCTGTTGCTTGAATACCCCGCGGCGTTTGGTGACCAGTTCCATGATGGGACCGTAATAATCGGTGGGTGTGATGATCTCGATGGTCATCCACGGTTCGCGGATCTCGACGATCTTCGATTCGTCGGGCAGTTCGGCAGGCGAATCGACCGGGATGACCTCGTCATCGATCATCAGGACCTGGTATTCCACCGAAGGCGCGGTGAACAAAACATCCAGGTCGTATTCGCGCTCGATGCGCTCCTGGATGATCTCCATATGAAAGAGACCGAGGAAACCGGCGCGGAAGCCAAAGCCCAAGGCTTGTGATGTTTCGGGTTGGTAGGTCAGTGAGGCATCGTTGAGCTGAAGTTTTTCGAGGGCTTCGCGCAGATCGGAATAATCGTCCGCTTCAACGGGATAGATACCGGCGAAGACCATCGGCTTTGGATGACGGTACCCAGGCAGAGGGTCCGAGGCGGGAGCCGACGCGCGCGTGATCGTATCTCCGACGCGGCACTCGTGCACGGTCTTGAATCCGGTGGCAATGTAACCCACTTCGCCTGAGCCCAAACTTTGAACGGGTTTCATGCCGGGGGCGAAGATGCCGATCTCCACGGGACGCATATCGGAGCGGGTGGCAAACATGCGCAGGATGTCGTTATGTTGGATCTTGCCTTCGAACACGCGGACGTAGGCAATGACGCCCTTGTAGGAATCGTAATGCGAATCGAAGATGAGGGCGCGCAGAGGCGAGTCATCCTCATCCTTGGGCGGCGGGACGCGCGTGACGATGGCTTCGAGGATCTGTTCGACGTTGAGACCTTCCTTCGCCGAGATCTGGATGACATCGAGCGGGTCGATGCCGAGCAACGAGCCGACATCCTCCGCCACTTCATCGGGTCGGGCGGAGGGCAGGTCGATCTTGTTGATGACGGGGATGATCGTGAGGTCGGCATCGAGCGCCTGGTAGAGGTTGGCAAGGGTCTGCGCTTCGATGCCCTGTGTGGCATCCACCACAAGGACAGCGCCTTCGCAGGCCTTGAGCGCGCGCGATACTTCGTAGCCGAAGTCCACGTGACCGGGCGTGTCAATGAGGTTGATCTCATATTTGTTGCCGTCGTTGGCAGAGTAATACATGCGGACCGCGGAGGCTTTGATGGTGACACCTTTTTCGCGTTCGAGGTCCATGCTGTCGAGCACCTGCTCGGTCATCTCGCGTTCGGAGATAGCGCCGGTGAGTTGCAGCAGGCGGTCTGCCAGAGTGGATTTGCCGTGGTCCACATGGGCGATAATGCAGAAGTTACGGATATGGTCGGTCATTTGCGGGGGGAAGTATAACCGAATTTATTTCACCACAAAGGGCACGAAGGTACACAAAGATTCTCAAACGCAAAGCATGCCAAGCGCTTTGTTTTATAGCTGCCACCAGCCGGGTTCTCCACGCAAAGAAAATTTCCGTTAAAATAAATCCATGCCAACCTATGACTTTATCTGCAACAACTGCAACCAGCGTTTCGACGTGTTCCTGACTTTCGCTGAATACGGCAAGAAAGCCGTTAAATGTGAGCACTGTGGGAGCAAAAACGTCCGCAGGCGGATGACGAAGGTACGCGTTGCCAAATCGGAGGAGAGCCGCATGGAGTCGATGGCGGATGATTTCAGCGGATTCGAAGGCCTGGAGGATGATCCCAAAGCGATGGGCAGGATGATGCGCAAAATGGGGAAGGAAATGGGCGAAGACCTGCCGTCTGAATTCAATGAAGTGGTTGATCGACTCGAATCAGGTCAAAGTCCCGAGGAGATCGAGAAATCCATCCCCGATCTGGGAAGCGCAGATTCGGGTGATGAGGATTAACGAGTTGACGGTCACTTTTAAAGTGACCGTCACATGCTCGCTTGTTGACAAAAAACCGCCCTTCTTCCGAAGGGCGGTTTTTTGTCATCCTTCCTTTGAGACCACTTTTTCCACCTGCTTGACCGTATCCTTGATATTTCGGACACGTCCGAGCATATCGTGCCAGAAGGAACTGCCGGCGCTTGCCGCAAGCCCCGTGAGGATGATGCCTCCGATATGCCCCCATTGCGTATTCAGCATCTCCAGAACATTCGCCGAGAAAAATGAACCGAGGATGGTAAACGTATCGATCTGCAGGGCAAATGCGAGGATGATGCCGATGACCGCCGAAAGTGTGCGCAGGAGGGTGATGCGCTGTCTCTGGCTGGCGGCATATCTTTCGCGCAATGTCGAAAGCTTGATGGCGATCTCTTTCTTGACCGTATCCACCTGCTCTTCGAGCCCCAGCTTTTTCAACGTCTCCTCGGCGCTGGCGGCTTGCGCTTTTGCAACACGGTCCAGTTCCTCCAGATCGACCCGCGCCTTTTCAGCATAGGTCTGAATGGCAACCACTTTTGCCGCTTCGCCTGACCCTTCCGGCAGCCATTCCTGCACCGCCCTCACCACATCGTCCGGGTTGGCTTGTTTCTGCAAGCCCCTGAAAAAAGTGAACGGTTCGAGAATAGTCTCAACGCTGACCGACAACACGAGCAGGATCGCGAAATACGCGCCCAACACACCAAGAACTGCCGAGATGCTGTTGATATCGAATTGCATGGGGTCTCCTCCGTGATTTGGTTATAAACAGTATAGATAATATGGGCGAGAAAAGCAAGCGGGTCGTTTCTCCCGAAGGACACAGCGAATGTGGTACGCTCCGATTGAGAAAGAAAGGAGGAACGTATGGTTCCAAAAACGACCCGCACGAGGAATGATACACCTGTTTTGAGGAAGTTGTATCTGGCATTCGAATTAAGCGAGAGCGAATGGAAGCTGGGTTTCACGATCGGACTGGGACAGGCAGCGCGCTTGAGGGCGATCAAGGCACGAAGTCTGGAAGGGTTGAAGCGTGAGATCGAACAAGCCCAGGTGCGATTTGGATTGTCGGAGGATGCAGATGTGCTGAGTTGCTACGAAGCCGGACGG
>DIDP01000070.1:0-5116 GCA_002418205.1 Anaerolineales bacterium UBA5797
GGTAAACAATACACACACCACCGTACATGCGGGTCCGCATACGGCGGTTCATCAAGAATGGCGCAGATCTTCTTGCGCTGGATTTTCCTTCGTCTCGTACCGGGGATGCTCGGCTCTCTGCACAACTCCCATGGGCTTCACCCATTTCGTTTGCACAGTAGTTCCTCTTTCCGAGGCAGGCAGCCTTCTGTGTTCATCCCTCGAACTGCTCGTCGTACTCGTCCTCTCAATGTTCAGCCCTTCCTGGAAAAAACATCCAGTACTTTGGCCTCGGCTGACTCCTGCCACTTCAATCTGACATCACTGTCAGAGTTACTTGGTAGCCGAGTGACAGGTCTCCCCAGGTAAGTTCGTTGACTTTCCCTACACGCTTGTCGCGTTTACTGCCCAAGCCCTTGATTGCATGGGGCTTCGTTACTGCTTGCTAACTCGCCCAACTTGGACAGCCTCTCACGCGCTTCGTGTTCCTCAAGCCGTAGGTTTGCTCCCGGCTTCCTCTAGACCTTGCCTCACGACAATGCCCTTGCCGTTCGCTAATGGTTGGTGCAATCAACCTCCATAAGAGTCTTTCACTCTCTAGTCAACGCCCATGCTGGGCGCACAAGCAAACGTCCCCGTGTGCCGGGGACGTTTTTGATTCGGTTCGTTTTACTTTGTCATTTGTTGCAGCAGCGCGTTCAGATTGCTCTGATGCAACGCTTCTGCCAGACCGCCGAGATACACCCTGCTCTTGCCGCAATCCTCGATTTTTATATCCTCCAAAAGTTCCGCGGCGTTCTTTCGGCGCGAGATCGCCTTGACCGATTTTTTGACCGAGGTCAGGTAATTGATGTTTTCCTTGACAGCCGCATCGATCTCGCCTCGCAGGATGATGTCTCCATGTCCCTGCACGATATTCTCAAGCCCCATTTTGGCGATGTGCTTGATCGAGGCGATGTTATCGTCCACGCTACCATCCACAATGTGCGGGACTGGCATGAAGGAGTCTCCTGCGAACAGGATCCGATCCTCCTCAACAAGGACGGAGATGCCGTCATTGCTGTGACCGAACGCAGGCGAGATGATCAAATTCTTCTTGCCCACGCGCAGGGTCATATCGCCGTCCAGGAATGTCAGGTGCGGCGGAACGATCTTGACGTGCCGCAGTGCCGGATTCTGTTTCCTGGCAGCTTCCAATGAAGGGACACCGCGCTCCTCCAACAGTTCACGGCAGCGCGCGTGCGCAACCACCGTCGCACCCGGGAAGAAACAGTTTCCCCAGGCGTGGTCTGCGTGATAATGGGTGTTGATCACATACCGTACAGGGACGCTCAATTCATGTTCGATGAATTCGCGGATCGTGAGCGTCTCATCCGGCAGAGCCAGAGTATCGATCACAACCGCCCACTGCGGCCCGGCAACCACCCCCGCTGTCACCTGGGCATACACCTCGCTTTGAAACCAATATACATTTTCAGAAACACGTTCACGATGCATTCGGAAAAACCCTCGTTTTGTTTTTTTCCATTATTAGCACAAATGGGGATGAAAATCAAGTTGAGTATACATATTTTGGGCAAATTCGCATTTTCGTAAGCAGGCGAAACAGCCGTTCGCTTGATTCCAGACATTCACCGTGATACACTTTATAAAAATGGCAGTGAAACTCCACTGCAGATCGGTCAGAGCGATTTGAAAACCGCTCTGTTCGCCGGAATTATTGAATATGCTAAACGACAAATCCCCCTCCCAAAAGTCCAACCGCGCCATGAATGAATCGCCCGCAGTCCGATTGAACGGCAATCACGAACCTGCCTGGATGCAGGATGCGAACAGGGCTGCTCAACATCTTACCCGTATCACGCTTGAATCCTCGGCGCAGGCGGCGTTGATCACGCGCCAGAACAATCTTTGGGCATATGCGGGTCAGTTATCGCAAAGCGCGGCGAATGAACTCGCGATGACGGTCACCCGTCATTGGGATGGGCAAAAGGGGAGCGACCTGCTCCGCTTCGTGCGCCTCGAATCCACCAGAGCCGAGCACATGCTGTACGCCACGCGTCTCGCGGATGACGTGGTGCTGGCTGTGGTCTTCGATGCCGAGACTCCCTTCAGCACGATCCGCGTGCAGGCGGGACAACTGGTCAACCGGCTGTCATCGCCGGGGACAACTGAGGCGGTGGAACCTGCCGAACAACGGAAGCCGCTCCCGGCTTCGTATGATGCGCCGACGGAATATGATGATTCCGATTCTGAAGACCTCGACATCCCCGACATCTCCGGGATCCTGCGGGATGTCCCGCCTCCCACCCCGATACCAGGAATGATCCCGCTGGCGGGAGAGGAGGAGTTCGGTACGCGTCCTTCCACGCCCGCCCAGTCCGATCACTACAGCAGGGAAAGTTCGCCGGCTGTCCATGTGGACGATCTGTTGATGAACCAGAATACCGATCAGACGGTGGAGCATGTGGTGGAGGATTTCGATGCAACCATGCCATCGAAATCAAAGCGGCGACCTGAAACACCGATACGCCGCCCGATGCCCGGCGAACTGGATGAGACCCGCCCGCACTCGATCACGGAAGTTGCCGGGCGCGTGATGCTCGAACCGATCTCGCCGGGATTATATAACCTGACCTATGCCTGCCTGTTGGTGCCGCGCTTCTCCTCGCATTACCTGACCGGCGACATCTCGGACCGTCTTGCCGAATGGCTGCCGCAGATCTGCATCGCTTTCGGCTGGCGGCTGGAATACCTCGCGGTGCGACCGGAGTATGTGCAATGGGTGGTCAACGTCCCGCCCGCCACATCGCCGGGGTATCTGATGCGCATTGTGCGCCAGCAGACTTCGGAAAAGATCTTTGCGGAATTCCCGCGCATGAAGAAGGAAAATCCCTCGGGCGATTTCTGGGCGCCGGGATATTTGATCATGGGCGGCACACAGCCGCATCCGCCGAAGCTGGTGAAGGATTACATCAAGCAGACCCGCGAACGGCAGGGATATTCGCAACCGAGGAGATAGCTCCCGCCAGTTTCCAATAATAGAACAAATTATCGGTGCAGAGTATAATAACTCTGCACTTCGTTTTTAACCGGTCACCGATCATCAATAACTGGAATTTGACATGCCCCCTACACTTTATCTCATTGACGGACACGCGCTTGCCTACCGCATGTACTTCGCCCTCACCGCGGGCGGAGGCGGCAGTCAGCGCTGGCAGACTTCAAAAGGCGAACCCACAGCGGGAATTTATGGCTTTGCGCGCGAACTGCTCCGCATCCTCGAGCAGGAAAAGCCGGAATACCTCGCGGTGGCGTTCGATGTCGGCAAGACCTTCCGCGACGAACTTTTCCCGGAATATAAAGCCACCCGCGAAAAAATGCCCGACGACTTGCGCCCGCAGATCGAACGAATCCGTGAGATGGTGGATGCGTTCAATATTCCACGCCTCGAAATGGAAGGCTTCGAGGCAGATGATGTGCTCGGCTCTGTGGCGCACATCGCCAACGAACAGGGACTCGGCGTCAAGATCATCACCGGCGACCGCGATCTGCTGCAACTTGTCAACAAGCGTACGGTCGTGTATCTCGCGGGCGATGACCAGAATTACATCAAGGATGAGGATGTCCTCAAAAAACTTGGCGTGTTGCCCTCGCAGGTCGTGGATTACAAAGCCATCGTCGGCGACAAGTCCGATAACATCCCCGGCGTGGCGGGCGTTGGTGAAAAGACCGCCATTGCCCTGCTCGAAAAATACGGCACGCTCGACAACATCTACAAAAACATCGATGAGGTGGAAAAACGCTGGAAGACGAAACTCGAAGAGAACAAGGCGAACGCCCATCTCAGTCGCGATCTGGCGCAGATCAAAACCGACCTGGACATCAAACTGGATCTGGATCACGCCAAAGCGTACGAATTGGACATCCCTGCCATCGAAGCTTTTTTCAAGGAGTTGGAATTTCGCTCGCTTCTCAAAGCGCTCGAAAAATTGACCGGGGGGTCTGCCTCCGCTGATTCGGCCGAGTCCACGCCCGGGGCTGGCGGACAGCTCTCCCTGTTCGCGAACGAGCCGAAGGTCATCGCGACGCCCAAAGCGGATTTGGGCATCGCAGTCAACATCGTCGATACGGAAGATAAACTGGCGGAACTCGTCAAAGTTTTGAACAGAGCCAGGATCATATCGTTCGACACCGAGACCACCTCAACCGAGGAAATGCAGGCGGACATCGTCGGCATTTCATTGGCGGTCAGGGAAGGCGAGGGATATTACATCCCGGTCGGTCACAACGCGGGGACAAATCTTCCGCTCAAGAAAGTCTTATCGGCACTCAAGGAACCGCTCACGAACCCGAAGATCGGCAAGATCGCACATAACGCAAAATACGATTACATCGTCCTCGCCAAACATGGACTGGTCGTCTCGCCGCTTACGTTCGACACCATGCTGGCAGAGTTCATCATCGATCCTGCTTCACGTAATCTTGGCTTGAAGAACCTTGCCTTCGTCAAACTCGGCGAAGAGATGACCCACATCGAAGAGTTGATCGGCAAGGGCAAAAAGCAGCTCAGCATGGCGGAAGTTGCCATCGAGTCCGTCGCGCCGTACGCGGTCGCAGATGCGGAGATCCCGCTGCGATTGATGAAACTTCAGGTGGATGAACTCAAACGCGCGAATGGCGAAAAACTTTTGCATGAGATCGATCTGCCGCTTACGCCCGTCCTGGCGGAGATGGAGATGGAAGGGGTCCTGCTCGACCTGCCCTTCTTCAAAGAGATGTCCATTGAGTTGACCAAGCGCCTGGCGGAGATCGAGAAGCAGATCTTCGATTCCGTCGGCAAGACGTTCAATGTCAATTCGACACAGCAACTTTCCGAAGTGTTGTTCAACCGCCTTGGATTGGAACCGCCCGATAGAGGCAGAAAAACAGCCAGCGGACATTACTCCACCGCGGCGGGAGTTTTGGATGAATTGAGCGGCAAACATCCCGTCGTGGATATGATCCTCGAACACCGCGAACTCTCCAAATTGAAATCCACTTACGTGGACGCGCTCCCCGCGGCGGTGGACCCAAACACAGGACGCGTGCACACCTCCTACAGCCAGATCGGCGCGGTGACGGGACGACTCTCCTC
>DIDP01000070.1:5190-75987 GCA_002418205.1 Anaerolineales bacterium UBA5797
TTCATTGCAGGCAGGGGCAATGTATTACTCTCGGTGGATTACTCGCAGATCGAACTGCGCATCGTGGCGCACATGGCGCAGGATGAGGGAATGCTGGCGGCATTCCGCGCCGGGGAGGATATCCATGCCACTACCGCGGGAGCAATCTACGGCGTAGGCCCCGAAGCGGTGACGAAGGAAATGCGCCGTCATGCCAAGGCGATCAACTTCGGACTCATCTATGGCATGTCCGCGTTCGGTCTCACGCGCTCCACGGATCTGACGCTGGCGGAGGCGGAGAATTTCGTCAAGACCTATTTCGAGAAATTCCCCGGCATCAAAAAATATCTGGATGGAATCCGAAGGCAAGCCGCGAGCCAGGGATACGTCGAAACGCTGCTGGGGCGCAGGAGATATTTCCCGGCATTGCAGGGCAAGCAGAACGTCCAGATGAAGAACCGGGAGGAACGCGAAGCCATCAACGCGCCCATCCAGGGCACCGCCGCGGACATCATGAAGATCGCCATGTTGAAGATCCCGCCCGCGCTCGAAAAAGCCGGCTTGAAGGCAAAGATGCTTTTGCAGGTGCATGACGAACTCGTGCTGGAATGCCCGAAGGACGAATTGGAAAAAACCGCCGAAGTCGTCAAAGAGACGATGGCGAATGCCTATCCGTTGAGCATCCCGCTCTCCACCGAAGCGCGTTACGGAAGGAACTGGGGTGAGATGAAGGTGATATAAAAATCATCCGAATGTAGGGGCGGGGTATTCCTGCCCCTACGGTATAATTGCCTCCATGCCCGGACGAGAAGACATTTTCCAGAAAGCCATGAACGAGGGTCATTCCGCCGCGTGGGACCAGGAATGGGGCAAAGCCGCGGCAGCCTACCGCAAGGCATTGCAGGAAATGCCCGATCACCCCAAGGCGCTTATCAGCCTTGGGCTTTCATTATTCCAACAGGGCGAATTCGAGGAAGCCCTGCAGATCTACAAACGCGTGGCGCTCGTCTCACCACAGGACCCGGTCCCCATGGAAAAACTCGCCCAGCTCCTCGAGCGCACCGGGCATCTCAAGGAAGCCATCGACGCGGCGTTCAAAGCCGCCGAGCTTTTCCTCAACCAGCGCGATGTGGACAAAGCCATCGAGAACTGGGTGCGCGTGACAACCCTCGATCCCGACCACGTCCTCTCCCACTCGCGACTTGCCCTCGCCCATGAACGCCTCGGTCACAAGCCGCAGGCGGTCACCGAATACCTGGCGGTTGCCAGCCTCGTGCAGCGCACCGGCAACATGCAAAAGACCGCGGAACTCGTGGGCAAGGCAATGAAGATCATGCCCGAAAGCGCCGAGGTCAAGCAGGCGCAGACGCTCCTGCGCGCCGGACAACTGCTCCCCAAACCATTGCGGCCCAAAGGCGGGACGGGACCCATTGCGATGGCACAGGTCAAGCAATTGGATCGACCCAAGCAACCCACCGATTCAGGTCTGGACCCGGTTGCTGAGGCGCGCCAAAAAGCCCTCACACGCCTGGCAGAGATCCTCTTCGATTACTCCACCGACGACGGTCCCACCGCGCAGACGCGGCGCGGCCTGCAGGCGCTCATGCGCGGCACGGGACAGCTATCCCTGCAACAGAACGAACAGGCAAAGGTTGTCCTGCACCTCGGTCAAGCCATCGATGCGCAGAGCAAGGGCAAGGATACACAAGCCGCCGAAGAACTAGAGAACGCGCTCGAGGCGGGCTTCAATCATCCCGCGCTTTACTTCGACCTCGGCTTGCTCCGCTCCACAGGTGACCGGCTCGAATCAGCCCTGCGCCATCTCGTGCACGCGGTCAAGCACGAAGATTTCAACCTCGCAGCGCGTTTATTGATGGGACAGATCAACTGCAAACTCGGGCGTCTCCAACCAGGCTCCATCGAATATCTCGAAGCGCTGAAACTCGCCGACGCGGCAATAGTCCCTGCCGAACAATCGGATGAGATCCGTCAGATGTATGAACCGCTCATCGAGGCGCAGGCAACCCAGACGGATGAGGTGGCGCTCAAGCGTATCTGCGACAACATAGAAGGTCTGCTCATGCGCAAGAACTGGCGCGAACACCTGCGCAGAGCCCGCGAACAGATGCCGAAAAGCGACATGCCCATGCCGCTCGCGGATGTCATCCTGCAGGCGCAATCGAGCCAGGTGCTCGAAGCGATCAACCACGTCCACCAACTGGCGCGCGAAGGGCAGTTCCGCACCGCCATGGAAGAGTCGTTCCAGGCGCTCACATATGCCCCAAGTTATCTCCCGCTTCACTCCCTGATGGGCGACCTGCTCGTGAGGGAAAACCACATCCCGGAAGCCATTGCAAAATTCAGCGCCGTTGCGCAGGCATACAGCGTCCGCGGAGAAACCGCCCAGGCGACAAAAATATTAAAGCGTGTCATCCAGCTTGCACCCATGGACATGAAGGCGCGCACAAAATTGATCGACCAGCTCGTTGCCCGCGGACAGGTGGACGATGCCATCCGCGAATACACAGAACTGGCAGACATCTATTACCGGCTTGCTGAACTCGATATGGCGCGCAAGACCTACACCACAGCGCTGCGCGTTGTGCAGCAGGCCAACGCCGACCGTCAATGGAACGTCCACATCCTCCAACGCATGGCGGATATCGACATGCAAAGACTGGACTGGAAACAAGCCATCCGGGTCTATGAACAGATCCGCACCCTGCGCCCCGATGACGAAGGCACACGCCGGAATCTGATCGAACTCAGCTTGAAACTCGGTCAGCCCGCGCAAGCCTCCGCAGAACTCGAAAGCTACCTCTCCTACCTGCAATCCACGAACAACAAGGCGCGCGCTATCCCATTCGTCGAGGAAATGCTCAACGAAAGACCCGACGATCCCATCCTGCGCCGCGCGCTCGCACAGGCTTACCAACAGGCGGGCCGCCTCGAGGATGCCGTCAGGGAACTCGATGCCATCGCCGAGTCCCTGCTCGATGTGGACAGGAGGGAAGAGGCGCTGGCGATCATCAACCAGATCCTTTTGATGAACCCGCCCAATGCGGAGCAATACCGGCAACTGCTGGTACAACTGCAAGGAAAATGACTTCCGTCCCGTCACAACCAGTGGCGGGATTTTTTACGCTTCAGCCACAGCCTGAAACTGTCACCGCTTAATCAGCCTCTCACACCCCGATGCTATAATCGACTCTTGGAACCTTGCATCATGCGGTTGGTTCCAAACCAAAATGTCCCGGGAGGGCATACATGCCTCAAACCAAAAATCGAGCCATGATGAACTGGCTCTTCCTGTTTGCATCTGTTGTGGCGTTCCTCGTCGTCTTCGGCGGATTTGTGCGACTCACCCGTTCCGGTCTGTCCATCGTGGAGTGGAATCCCATCAGCGGATCCATGCCGCCCATCGGTGAACGAGCCTGGCAGGAGGAATTTGCAAAATACCAGCAGACGCCGGAATACATCAAGGTCAACTCGACCATGACCCTCGATGAATATAAATACATCTTCTACATCGAATGGCTCCACCGCAACATCGCCCGTTTCGCGGGGCTGATCTATGCCATTCCGGTCTTTTATTTCCTCTTCAAAAAAGCAATCCCCTGGAGGGAATTTGGGATGTATTTCCTCATGGGAATCCTGTTCATCTCACAGGCGGTTGCAGGCTGGGTCATGGTCGCCAGCGGACTGGTGGACCGTCCGTCCGTCAGCCACTTCAACCTGACGATCCATCTGCTTCTGGCGCTCACCCTCTTCGGTCTCGCCTTATGGACCGCCCTCGGACATAAATTCGGTTTCCCCGACCCTGATAAAAAAGCGAAATGGTCATTGCCCTCGAAACTGGCATTGATATCCTTCGGCATCCTCATCATCCAGATCACCTATGGCGGCTTTACGGCAGGCTTGAAGGCGGGTCACGTTTCAGACACCTGGCCCCTGATGTTCGGGAAATTAATCCCACCCAACCTGTTCAACTCGTTCATCAACATTTTCGAAACCCCGCAAACCATCGTCTTCATCCATCGCTGGTTCGCGTGGATCGGACTGCTTGCCGTGCCGTTGGTGTTCCGGGTCGTGAAGAAGCAGAACTATCCGCCCGAGATTCAAAAAGGGTTGATGTGGCTGATCGGTGTGGTCGCGTTGCAGATCACACTCGGCGTGCTCACCATTCTTTCGTACGTCAACATCGTGATCGCGCTGCTCCATCAAGCCAACGCCATCGTCCTGTTCGGATTGGCGGTCTATTTCATCCACCGGTTCAGGGCATTGGATGCAAGGGCAGCGGCATGACAAAAACAATTCACATCATTGGAGGCAGATCATCAATGAAGAGGACTATGTTCATATTCGTCGTTTTGGGCGTGCTGGTATTATCCGCCTGCGGAAGCCCAGCCAGCAATGACAGCGCCTCGCAAGCCATCGGCACGTTGGAATCCGTTCCCGCCGAATATGCCGGCAGGACCAACCCGCTCGGCTCGGACGCTTCCACAAACGGCGCAAAGGTCTTCCAGACCAACTGCGAAACCTGCCACGGTCCGCAGGGACACGGCGATGGTCCGGTGGGACAGGCGCTCGATCCCAAGCCAAAGAATCTCGCCGGACTGCAGACCGTCGCAAGCGACGACTATCTGTTCTGGCGGATCTCCGAAGGCAAGCCCGGAACATCCATGGTCGGCTGGAAGGGCATCCTGACCGAGGAACAGATCTGGCAGGTCATAGCATTCGTTCGCACATTGAAATAACATACAAAAGGGCGCTGCTTTACAAAGCGGCGCCCTTTTATTCTCCTGATGACAAATATTTCTTCAGGCTGGCACGAGGCGGCGATCAGTCCTTCCTGATCCTCGCATACATCGCAAAGCCGACCGTGCCCAGGGAGAGTCCCGCCACCGAGGCGCCCCACGAGAAAAAGTTCAAAAAGAACGTGGACTCCAAAACTTGAATGACCATCAAAAAGGGCAGGACAATACCCAATAGCATCAGGAACAAGCCAAAGACAAGCAGGAAGCGGGGATTCTTTATCATGGCTGATACAACCAACACGCCACAAAATGACCGGGCTCGGGTTCAAAATCCCGCGGCTCCTTTTCGTCGCACAAACCCGCAATGGCGCGCGCACAACGCGGGTGGAAGCGGCAGCCCTTCGGCGGGTTGACCAGGCTGGGCGGCTCGCCGGGCGGCACCTCCTTGAAGGTGTCCGCATTGCGCGCATCGGGATCGGAGGTCGCCGCGAGCAAAGCCAGCGTGTACGGATGCAGCGGGTTCTCCAGCAATCGGCGCGTTTCAGCCTTTTCGATGAGGTTCCCGGCATACATCACAAAGATGCGCCGCGAAAAATATTTCACCGTCGAAAGATCGTGCGTGATGTAGATCACCGAAAGCCCATGCGATTCCTGCAAAGCATGCATGAGTTTCAGGATCTCCACACGGACAGATGCATCGAGCATCGAAACAGGTTCATCGGCAACGATCAGGCGCGGTTCGCGCAGCATCGCCCGCGCGATCACGATCCGCTGTTGCTGACCGCCGCTCAACATGTGCGGGAACTTCGGCAGAAAATCCTCCACCGGGTGCAGCTTCACCTCAGACAACACCTTGTGAATGCGCGCCAGCCGTTCCTCCCCGCTCTTCATGCCGCTGATGATCAACGGCTCCTCCAGGATCTTTTGCACGGTCATGAACGGCGGCAGCGCGCCGTACGGGTCCTGCTGGACGTACCCGATCTTGAAACGGTAATGACGCAGACCCTCCGCGTTCAACCCGGACAGGTTCTCGTTATCGAAAGTGACCTCGCCGCTGGTGGGGATGTTCAGCCCAAGGATGGTCTTCATCAGGCTGGACTTGCCGCATCCCGACTCCCCGACAACTGCCACCGTTTCCCCTTCCTGCAGTTCAAAGCTGACACCGTCCACCGCCTTGACGAACCCTGCGTGACCGAATCCAAACCGGCGCAACTCATACCAGACGTGCAGATCCTCGATCGTCAGCAGGGGCTGAGGCTCGTTCTCTTTCATATGTTCCTTTGTCTTGGTTGTCATCCGAACCTCTTTGATTTCATCCAGCATTGGAAAGTCTCCTGTGTATCCTGTCATTACAAAACCGGCAAAACGAACGGTGAAACAATCACAAGCCAATTCGGAGATTGCTTCGTCACAACGAACACTCCTCGCAACGACGGATTATGCGTGCAACCAGCACTTCACCTGGCGTCCGTTCTTATGCAAAGTGGGTGGTTCCTCATCACACTTCTCAAACCGATACGGACAGCGCGCCGCGAAACGACAGCCTTTCGGAAGATCGATCAGGCTCGGCGGCTGGCCGGTGATGAACATCGGGTCCGAGTCACTGCGCAGGCGCGGGACGCTTGCCATCAGCATTTTCGCGTACGGATGAAGCGGCGCGGGGAAGAACTCGCGCGCCTGCCCCACTTCCACGATCTGACCGGCGTACATCACCGCCACTTCGTCCGCCAGTTCGCTGGAGGTGGCGATATCGTGCGTGATGAGGATGTAGGACGTGCCCAGTTCATGCTTGATGCGCTTGAGCACGTTCATGATGTTGGCCTGGGTGAGCAGGTCGAGGGCGGAGGTCGGCTCATCGAGGATGATCAGGCTTGGGCTTGTCACGAGCGCCATCGCCAGTGCCACGCGCTGGCGCATCCCGCCGCTCAACTCGAACGGATAACGGTCCACAAAATCGAGCGGCACGCCCACATGCTGGAACATCTTGCGGACCAGCCCGAACGCTTCGGCCTTGCTCAAGCCAAGATGCGTGATGGCGGGTTCGGCAACCTGATCGCCAACCCGAATGACCGGATTGAGCGAGTTCATCGCCGCCTGCGGGACCAGCGAGATGCCCACCCAGCGCACGTTCTGCCGGAACTCCTCGTCTTCATATTCCATCACGTCCGTGCCCTGCAGGAAAACCTGACCGTCGTATTTTTCCACGTTGCGTGGCAGGAGTCTCAGCATGGCCTTGGCGAGCGAACTCTTTCCGCAACCCGATTCACCCAGGATGACGACGGCGCGATTGGCATCCAGTTCGAAGTCAACGCCATCCACCGCCTGGACCGTGCCGGAGCGGGTCTTGAAATGCAGAACAAGGTTCTCGATCTGCAGGAGCTTGTGGGGTATCGTGTTCATCATATGTCCCTCAATTTCGGGTTGAAGATGCGGTCCAGCGCAAAGCCAAGCATGGCAAAACCAAGCCCGGTGATCATGAGCAGGGTGGCGGGTTCGAGGATCCAATAGTAATAGCCGCGATATAACGCGCCGTTGGAATTTGCATCCTGAATGATCTTGCCCCAGGTTGGTAATACGGGATCGCCGAGTCCGAGCACGGCAAGGGATGCCTCCAGAAAGACAAAGGCGGGTACAGCCGAGACCAGCCCCGGGATCAGCAATGGGATCATGCGCGGGATCAGATACAGGAAGATGATGCGCGGACTGCTGGCGCCATAGGCGCGCGCTGCTTCGATATACATCGACTCTTTCACCTGGATGAAGATCGAGCGATAACTCTTGATGGCTCCGGTAAAGATGCTGAGCAGGATCGTCGCGCCCAGGATCACCCAGATGCTGCGCGAGTAGAACGTGCCGATCATGATCAGGATGGAGAGGAAAGGCAGCACGAGGTTGATCTCGGTGATGCGTTGGATCAGTTCATCGATCCAGCCGCCATACCAGGTTCCCAGTGCGGCGATGATCATCGTGAGCACGGAGGTGCCGAGGGAGGCGATGAGCCCGAATGCCAGTGCGACCGGCGCGCCCCACAACAACGGGATGACCAGATCGCGGCGGGACTGGTCGGTCCCTGCCAGACCGTAGACCTGGCCATGGAAGACGAATTCGATATCGACGTTCGAATCGGGCTCGAAGGTGGCTCCCGTTATCAGCAATTGATACTGCCCTTTTACCGGCGCGCCAGTTTCCGGGTCCGAAAAGAGAAACGGGATGATGTCTTCGGTCCTCAGCCGGTTCTTGAGTTTGTCATCCTGCGAGAAGCGATACGCCTGCTTTTGTGTGAGCGCCAGGTTCGTCAACCTGATCTTGCGTCCATCCGGGGTCAGCCACTCCACCGAGACGAAGGGCTGCTTCTCCACAAAGTTCGAGGTGAAATAGAGGATCAGATCCTGCGGGTAATAATCATAGGTGAAGTTGAACGCGTAGGAAGCGGATAGCGTTGCCGTGCCTTCCGCGCCGGGAGTGACTTCCTTGACGAGGCTGCCGTCGGTTGTCCGCACGGAAAACGATTCGGCGTATTTTTTGCTGGAGAAGAAATTGATCCAGGAAGGAGGCGCGAACTTCGGGTTTTGATACCAGACCTCCTCCCCGCCGCGCCACAAACGGATCGCTTCATCGTATGGGATGCTGACCATCGCATACACAGCCGTGGCGACCAGCAGGAAAACGACCAGCAACCCCACAATGGCAGACGGATAGTAGAGAATTTTTCGGAAGGAAGTTTTCAACGCGTTCATGGTCACCTGCCGCCAACTTTTACCCGGGGATCGACCAGGGCATAGACAAAATCCAGCATGAAGACGGTGATCGCCAGGAGGTATGCATAAATGATGGTCGAGCCAACGATGATCGGAATATCGTACAGACCGATGGCGTGGTACAGCGTCCGTCCGAGACCGGGCCACAGGAACACGGTTTCGGTGATCGTCGCACCGGTCCACAGGGTGATGATGAGGAAGGCAAAGTTCGTGATGATATTTGGCAGGGTGGGACGCAGGATGTAACGGCGTTCCACATCGCGGGAGGCGAGTCCCTTGGCTTTTGCCATTTCCACGTAATCTTCGCTCGAATAGATCAGGAAAAACGTGCGGTAGTTATAGATGCTCAGGAAGAATGAACTGAGCACGAGGGATAATGCCGGAAGGGTCAAGTGCTTGAGCAGGTTCAATGCGTAATCGAACGAGTTCGAGGGCGGCGGCGAATCGACCATGCCGCCAAACGGCAGCACCTTGAGGACAGCCGCAAAGATCAGGATCAGAAAGATGCCGTAGAACCAGGCTGGCACTGCGGAGGTCGGCGAAAGCGCGACGACCAGTTTGTCCCAGAAGTTACCATAGCGGCGCGAGAGGTTGAGCGCAAGGAAGACGCTCGAAAAGAACAGGAACAATTGAGAGATGCCCATCAACAACAGCGTGGCAGGCAATCGTTCGAGGATGATGAGGCGGACCTGTTTCGATCCGCTGTCGCTGGTCATGTTGATGGCGCGGCCGAGTCGCAGGGTCAACGCGTTCGAGAGGTAACGGAAGTTCCGGATGGCGATCGGCACATCGAGACCGAGCCGCTGTTCCTCCGCGGCGATCCGATCCTGGATCAGTTTTTTGCGGGCGTTCGGGTCCAATTGCTGCATGGCCGGGTTCGCCGCAATGGACTGCGTGATGCGGTCCGCGACCTCATTCCTCATGATCTGGTCCACGTACCCGCCCATGTTCGCGATCATGATGGTCAGATAGACGCCGATCACGACGGTGGCGAACAGTGTGAGCAGACGCACGACCACATAACGGGAGACGCGCGTAAACGTGCTGGAACTTGTGGATTTTTTCAGGACAACACCTTCCGATGGTGTTCGGGTTACGACTGCCATGAGCGACCTCACAATGATTACAGACAGGGGCAAGGATGCCTCACCCCTGTCTGTTCTAGGGACTTGCGTTTATGGAACGGCGACGAAATCGAGAGACGTAAAGGCGGGGACGGCAACAGGCAGAGGCACGACTGCGACTTCCAGTCTTGCGGAACCTGTGGGTAATTTCGAGGTCACGTCTGCGCCAAGGGTCACCTGGTATTGCCCCTCGCTCATGAAGGAGGCATCACCGATCTGGACCACCGCGCCGGTTGCATCGTACAGGATGTATTTCACGCCTTGAATATCGGACTGTGAATACGGCTCATCCTTGAAGAAGACCGAGGCATCGAACACCGCCTCCTCCCCGACCTTGAGCTGACCCGGTCCATCGAGCAGGACACTGGCGAGTTTCGGCTCGCTGAATGCCGCCCAGCGATCTGCCAGGTCAACGAAATCGGCATTCTGCTTCAGGACGAGGGATTTCTCCGTTGTGAAGACGCGGTCGAGGTAATAGGGTCCCGTGCCAACCCAGAAGTGACCGTGCTCATCGAACCATTTCTTGAAGTTGCTGTAGCGCAGGTCGGCTTCCTCTTTCGAAATGTACTGACCAAGCGTCGGTTCGTACGGGATATAGGATTCGCCCGCGGCTTGATCAAGATACTTTGAGAGGATCTCAAGGCTCGGTCCACCGACCCAGCTGGTCTGCTCGACCTCGAGCGTATCCGCCTTGTTGGAGGTGTAAGCCAGTTCCTGATTCGCCTCAGCCAGATTCGAGATGGCAAAGATCTGCCAGCTGTTCTCGCCCGAAAGACCGAACGGCGAGAGGGGCCACAACGGCAGGATGTTCAATTCCGCGTCGGCGTTATAGGCATCGTTATAGGCTTCGATGGTCAGCGGGTCGGTCGAAACGATGCGGTAGCCCTTGAAGGAAGCCAGCACAGCTTCGAGTCCCGGCACGAGCGATTCGTCGTAGGTGGCGCTTTCAGGTTTGGCGGGGTCGAATCCCATGATCATGGACATGACGAAGTCGCCCACCGAAACGGGGCTGCCATCGTGCCACCTGACCGTCTCGAACAGGTCAGCGGGATATGTGACCACGCTCTTGATGTTCGCGGTCGTACCTTCGGGGAATTTCTCCGCGGCGGTGATGAACCGCTGTTCCGTGGCGTCCCAATCCACCCATGCATCCTCCGGGACATCGATCTGGTCCACCGCCTCGACCGTCAACCAATCGAGGTTCTGTTTGATCGGCAGGCCTTTCCGGTAGGTCAACTCGGCGCTCTCGATGCGCTGGGGCCAGGCCAAACCGGTATATGGATCGCCCATCAATCCGGCTGTCCCGGTGATGTTGCCCGTGCCCATGGTCGTGGAGCGCATGATGTTCGAATCCCAGACCCAGTTGCTGCCTGAGACGGTATTCCACGGTTCGGTGAAGAGATCGGTTGTACCGACTTTGAGCACCCCGCCTTCCTGGTCCTTGAAGCGCAGGTTATAGGGTCCCACATACGCGCCTTCCACACCGGAGGCAAGGTCATAGGTCACTGCCACGTTGTCGTTGAACGGCGAGTATTGCACCTGTTCGATCAGGAAGACCTGCAGGGAATCCTGAAGTGAAAGTTCAAGCGCCCTCTCCATCATTGACCTGCGTTCTTCGGGTGTGGAGAAGTTGCCCTGCGCCAGATCGTCTCCCAGTTTCTGGAACTCGGGATCCGACACATTGGAGATGAAGGGATCGACAGCCTGGACGCTGGTGTTCAGATACATTTGCTGGATCTGTGAACGTTCATCGCGCGTCAAACCGGAGGGCAGCCAGCCGCCCGTGTACATGTTCCACAGACCCTCGGATGCCTTCGAACCGCGCCAGATCGGAGCCGCTTCCGAGGAGGTCTTGTACTGGCGGTCCACTGTGAAGCCGATGCTTTCCAGCTGGTTCGCAATATAATCGCCCATCGGCTTGCGGGTGCCATCACCATCGGGGCGGATCAGGAAGATCAATGTGACCGGCGCGCCGTTGTACTGCCACTTGCCATCCGCGCCCAGTTCGGCGCCCATGGCTGTCATCTCGGCAGAGATGGCCTCCTTCGCCTTCTCAGGGTTGTAGGCATATTTGCTTTCCAGCGCGCGGACTGTGTCGATCAGGTCCGTATATTCCACCAGTTGGGTGGTGATCGCGAAGAACTTCGCCAGCGACCCACCGGCATAGATCTCCTGGTTCAAATAATCGCGGTCAACCAGCCAGTTCATCGCCTCGCGGATCTTGCGGTTCGAGAACGGGTTCAACCGGGAGGCATCCTCAAAAACGGCAGGGTTGAACATGATGGAATAACTGCCGCCATAGGATTGCGAGTATTGCAACCCGGCTTCCTTGATCGCGGGGTAAACATCCGAGGCAAGACCGTACGAATACAGGTCGATCGCGCCAGCCTGGAGTTGTGAAATCGCGGAGTCGCCCGCCACAACCGAAACATCGATCTCATCGAGCCAGCCGCCGTGGCGGTCGGTCTTCGGCATGGCTGCCGGCTCCTCGGTCATCGCGGGTTCCTCGGTCATGGCTGAAGAGGGTTCCTGCGTCTCAGCCGAGGGCGCTTCATCGGTGGGAGCCGCCTGCTGCGGCGCGCACGCCGCAAGCGCCAGGCTCAACGCCACCAGAAGACTGAGGATTGGGTAAAGTTGTTTAAATTTCATTTTCTTCTCTCCTTGATATTGGTATCGGATTTTGATTGAAGCATTCGACATTTCGTCAATAAGAACCACCTCCTTTGCGAATATGGAGGGAGGCGGAGCCCGGGTTGCGTAGCCCCAGACACCGCCTCACCTCCAATTGCTTTGCTTTCTGTGAGGAGAATTTGTTCCGAAAGCAAATCGATCAGCCATACTTATCTGCTCACATCATACGTTCAGGGAATGAATCGGACATCCGCCCCCATGTGTATTTGTCATCACCCGATTTTATGATTCTGCCTCCCTCGCGCAGAATGGCATACCCACACTTTTCATGTCATGCTGCGCATACAAAAACCCCTCCGCGGAGGGGTATTAAATCCATTTAAATAGACAATGGAATCAGAGAGTTATGTACTATACTCTAAGCATGATCGGATGGAACCAATTGACTGTTTCGCGCACGATCGGGCTGATTCTCGTGCTCATGCTGGCTGCATGTGGGACCGGGAACACGCTTCCAGCGACGCCCGAGGCTGATTCCGCGCCGACCAGCCTTCCCCCCGCCCCGAGCCGGGTATCGTCCGCATCCATTCCGGATGTGTGCAATTGCATCCTGCGCTTCGACCATATCGGCATCGAGCAGGGACTGTCCCAAAGTTCCGTGCGCATCATCTTTCAGGATAGCATCGGGTTCCTGTGGTTTGGCACGGAGGATGGACTCAACCGTTATGACGGTTATTCCTTCAAAACATACAAACCCGATCCCGACTCCAGCAACAGCCTGAGCGACCGCTGGATCACTTCCATTGTGGAGGACCGGGACGGTTATCTTTGGATCGGCACACGGCACGGCGGCTTGAACCGTTACGATCCGCGCAGTGAGAGTTTCACCCAATTCCGCAACATTGATTCAGACCCGACCAGCCTGGTGGACGATCATGTCAATGTTCTGTACCTCGACCGGGATGACAACCTGTGGGTGGGAACCCCAAAGGGACTTGATCTGTATGATCGGACGGGCGCGCACTTCACTCATTTTTCCTATAATCCAACAAAGCCTGAGAGCCTGACCGGAAAGAACATCACCGTCATCTACCAGGACAGCCGCGGGCGGTATTGGATCGGCACCACAGCCGGAGGGCTTAACCGGTTCGATCCGCAAAGCAGGACGTTCGTACCCTATCAACATAATCCCGATGATGAAAATTCGATCAGCAACGACTATGTTACTGCCATCGCTGAGAGCTTGAACTCCACGCTCTGGATCGGAACGCGGGGCGGTTTAAACCGCTTCGAGCCCGAGACCGGAAAGTTCCAGCGGTTTACGCATTCGAATGTGGATAAGCAAACCATTTCGAGTGACATGGTCACCTCCCTGCTCATTGACGGCACTGGCAACCTGTGGGTTGGGACGACCGAAGGACTGGATCGCTGGATACCGATCGGGAGCAGGTTCATCCATTATTACAACGACCCATCCTTCTCTCAAAGCCTGAGCAACAATTACATCCTCTCGATTCTGGAGGACCGCGGTGGTGTGCTTTGGTTCGGGACCTATGGTGGCGGCGTGAACAAATACGACCGCCAGCGGGACCGCTTTGCCTACTACCGCCACATCCCCGACAACCCGAACACACTGAGCGGGAACTTCATCTATTCGATCTATGTCGATTCGGATGGCTACGCCTGGATTGGCACGTTCGGAAGCGGGCTGAACCGTTTCACTCCATCCACCCAGCAGGTGATCCACTATAAACATAACGAAGAGAAAACCAACACTCTGATTTCCGATGTGGTTTATTCATTGGATGAAGATCAGGACGGCTTTCTCTGGATCGGAACATGGAACGGGCTTGACAGGATGGACCGGCAAACGGGGCGGATTACGCATTTCCAGCGCGATTCGTCAAAACCGGAAAGCCTGAGCGCCAATGCGGTCTATGAAGTGTTTGTAGACAGCAGGAACAATGTCTGGGTCGGGACTGCCTCCGGTTTGGATCTCTTTGACCGCGACACAAGGACCTTCAAACATTATTCTCCCCAGGTGGGCAACCCCAACAGTTTGAGCGGCTCCGTCGTGGATGTCATCCGCGAGGACAGCGACGGCAACCTGTGGATCGGCACTGCAGACAGCGGATTGAATCGCTTCGACCCGGAAACCGAAACGTTCACCCAATATCGTTCCAACCCGAAGGACACCCTCTCCCTGAGCAATGACACGGTCCTTTCCATCCACCAGGATCAAAAAGGACGGTTATGGGTCGGTACGTTCGGAGGCGGCTTAAACCTGTACGATCCCAAAACCGAGACCTTTACCTATTTGCTCGAAAAGGATGGGCTTCCCAACGGGGTGGTCTACGGCATCCTTGAGGACGACCAGGGATATTTGTGGTTGAGCACGAACTACGGCATTTCCCGGTTCGATCCCGAGACGCGCACCTTCAGGAACTTCGATGCAAACGACGGTCTGCAGAGCAATGAATTCAACTCCGGCGCCTTCGCAAAAGGCAGGAATGGTGAACTGTATTTCGGCGGCATCAACGGGTTGACCGTTTTCCACCCTTCAGCCATTGTGGAAAATTCCTATCTGCCGCAGGTCACGTTGACATCCATCACGGAGGACGATACTCCCGTCGTCACCGACAGGAGCGTCGAGACCGCCAAACAGGTTGTTCTGAAGTGGCCCCAGAATTCCATCGAATTCGAGTTCGCCGCACTGAGCTACAACCAGCCCAATAAAAACAGGTATGCCTACATCCTGGAAGATTTCGATACGAACTGGCATTACATCGGGACAAAACGCGACGGACGTTACACCAACCTGCCCGGCGGCGAATACACACTCCTGTTGAAAGCCGCAAACAGCGACGGGGTATGGAACGAAACTCCCCTGCGAATCGCCGTGACCGTGATCCCGCCTTTCTGGCAGACATTATGGTTCCGGATCCTGCTTGGGGTGGTCGCGGTCGCCGCGGTTGCAGTGGGCATTCGCGTCCGTACCCGGTCAGTGCAGGAACGCAACCGCGAACTGGAGCGCCTCGTCCGTGAGCGCACGAGCGCCCTCGAAAAACGCAATCAGGAGATCCAGGCGTTGTATCAGGCGGACGAACGCATCCTGCGCAATGTCAGTTTGAATCAGGTATTCCAGACCCTCGTGGATGTGGCAGTGGACACCCTCAACGCAGACCGCAGCGTGGTCTTCGCCTGGGATGACAAGCAAACGAAGGTCCTGCCGCGCATCAGCCGGGGTTTCAAACCCGAAACGCTCAAGGTCCTTGAGTTCGCCAAAGGCGAGGGCGTCATCGGCAGAGTGCTGGAAACAGGCGAAGCCGCCATCGTGCGGCAGATCGAGCTGGATGACTTCCGCCCGGACATCCGCGAGGCGCTCATTGCCGAGGGCATCCGTTCCTTCGTGCATCTGCCCGTCATCGTGGACCATCGGATCGTTGGCGTGTTCAACGTCGGTTTCACCAAACCGAACCTGATCGGCGACGACACGACGCGCCTGTTCTCCGCGCTGACCAACCGCGCCTCGATCTCGATCGCCAACATGGAACTCTTCGAGCAGACCAAGGACCTGGCTGTGATGGAGGAACGCAACCGCCTCGCGCGGGACCTGCATGACAGCGCCAAACAAAAGGCATTCGCGGCGCTCGCGCAGCTTGGCACGGTGCGCGGCATCCTTAACGGGAACGGAAACTCCGCGACGATGCATCTCAATGAAGCGGAGAACCTGGTTTCAGATGTCATCCAGGAACTGACATTCCTCGTACAGGAGATCTACCCGATCGCCCTGCAGGAAAAGGGACTGGCGACCGTCCTGAAGGAATACACGTTCGAATGGGAAAACCGGAACGAGATCGCCGTCAATCTGTCGATGCATAATGACAAGCGCCTGCCGCTTGGGATCGAGCAGGCGATCTATCGGGTGACGCAGGAATCGCTGGCGAATGTCGCCCGCCACAGCCGCGCCAAACGGGTGGACATCTCATTGATGTATAACGGCGATTCGGTGCAATTATCCCTGTCTGATGACGGGTGTGGGTTCGATGTGGACAAAAAGGGACGCGGTCTGGGATTGCGTTCCATCCGTGAGCGCGTAAGCAGTGTCCATGGCACGGTGCAGATCCAGAGCGCGCCGGGGCAGGGCACAAGGATTCTAGTGCAGGTACCAACGAAAGGTTGAGTCGGAGGCGAACATGGCGAAAATGAATACCATCAGCATATTGATCGTGGATGATCACGAAGTGGTGCGTAACGGCATCCGTTCGTATCTCGAAACGATCAAGGATTTCGATGTGGTCGGGGAGGCGGATTCAGGTGAAGCCGCGTTGAAAATGGTTTCGGAGTTGATCCCGGATGTTGTGTTGTTGGATCTGATCATGCCGGGCATGGACGGCGTGGAAACCACGCGTCAGATCAAGAAGATCAGCCCGCGCACACAGGTGGTGGTGCTGACATCGTATCATGAGGATATCCATATCTTCCCGGCATTGAAGGCGGGGGCGATCTCCTACATCCTCAAGGATATGAAAATGGAAAAACTGGTGGATGCCCTGCAGCGCGCGGTCAGGCATGAAGTGACCCTGCATCCGCTGGTGGCGGAACGCGTGCTTCAAAATATCCGCGGCGATGGCAACGAGGAGGATGCACTCTTCACGGAACTCACCGAACGCGAACTGGATGTCTTGCGCTTGATCGCCAACGGCATGACGAACAGCCAGATCGCGGAGAAACTGGTCATCAGCGAGAATACCGTCAAGGGGCACGTGAGCAACATCCTGAGCAAACTGCATCTTGCAGACCGCACCCAGGCGGCAGTCTACGCCTGGCAGAGGGGAATCGTGAACCGGGAACAGGTCGGTAAAGCCTGAACGACCGAGCGGAGGCTTTCGCCTCCGCTCGGTTTTTTTATCAAACCCGCCAATAGTCTCCCCCACCACCTTCACGTTTCATCAACCCATAACCGACCAGTTCGCGGCGCAATGTGGCCGTATCCGCGTGGAAGCGAGACAGGATCTCGTTCACGCGTTTCTCGCTGTAGCGCTTGTTCATCTCGAACGCTTTGACGATATAACGCAGCACCGCTTCGAGCTTTTTCTGCTGCGCCGGGATGGTCTTCAAACTTCCGTCGCGCCGCGTAAAGTCCTTGATCACTTTTTGATCGTAAGCATCCACGTCCACTTCGGCAACGACGGAGGTGAGTTCGTCCTGTGAAAAGATGCTCCGGGACTTTTCCTCCAGCACCTTTCGATCCAGTTGATAGACGGTGTAATAACTTTCGGCTCTGGACGTGACCAGGCCTGCCTCCGTTAAACGGGCAAGGTGATGCGAAACCGTCGGCGGTTTGAGCTGCAACAGTGCAGCCAATTCCTCCACGCTGTAGGCTTTTTCGGCAAGCAGGCCAACGATCTTGAGCCGGTTGGACTCCGCGAGCGCCTTGAAAAAGGTGACCAGTTCTTCGCTCATTTGGTTTCTCCAGAGGTCTTCCTCATCAGGCTTCGCGGATTCTGCCGTTCAGGTTATATCCGCGCTCGCCAAAGGGCTGGAGTTTCTCGAGCCAGATCTGTTCCAGCAAAGTCAGTTCATCTTGCAGGTTAAAGTTCGGGTGGTCCTGCACCTTCACTTCCTCAAGGATTTCAAAGATAAAACTCTCAGGACCAAATTCATTCCAGTCCTGCTGTAATACCTTATTGGTATGGCTCCCAATCTTGAGCATGAACCGATGCCGGTTCAACGGTCCCTCGAGGTTCAGACTGCTTCCAAGCAAAACCCTGCCATTCACCATATTCTTGACCTGAAAGACGCCTGCCGGTTTGGTCCGCTCCTTGTACTCTCTGTGAATATCCTTTCGCGATTTCACTTTATTCTCCATTTTTTACTCTCCAATATTTTGTCCCATCACTCTCGCGCGCCATCAATTTTTGATCCACCAGATAACGGCGCAATGCAGCCGTAT
Organism: Anaerolineales bacterium UBA5797; assembly: GCA_002418205.1. Classification (GTDB taxonomy): domain Bacteria; phylum Chloroflexota; class Anaerolineae; order Anaerolineales; family Villigracilaceae; genus Defluviilinea. Next base: position 23,396 of record DIDP01000070.1, read on the forward strand.
CCACATGGAAGCGGCGCAGGAGGGTGTTGACCTCCTTCTCGGTGTAATTCGTGTCGAAGGCAAAAGCGTCCACGATGAAGTTCAGGATGATGGACAGTTTGTTGCCCTGCGGGGGGATCTGCTTGAGGGTGCCGTCCGCATTGAGGAAGTTCTTCAAGACCTTGCGGACATCCTCCTGCTTTGCACCGGTTGCCTCGTATACCGGGCGTTTGCCTTCGAACTGTCCGCGGGCGAGGGCTTCGATTGCCTTTTCGTTCAACTCGTACACGCCATCCGCTTCGGTGACAAGATCAGCCTGCACCAGAAATGACAGATGATTGAACACGTCCTTTACGGGGAGGTGTAACTGCGCGGCAATTTCAGATTGCGCCGCGCGCCCGCGCACGAGGGCGCCGATCACGCGTAAGCGCTCGGCTGACGCCATGGCTTTGACAAAATTCAGGACTTCGGGTTGTGTTTCCATTTCGATTCTCTTCTAATTAATTTGATAACTATCTATTTATATTTTAAATCCAGAATTGGATTTGTCAAGAGACAAAAAAACTCGGTGAAGCACGGGGACTTCACCGAGCACGTATGGATTTAATGGTCTCGTTATTAATTCACGCTCCTACATGCAAAAGTGCCATACACACGATCATAATAAAGCTCAACTTTGTAACCTTCATCTACGTCGCTACTAAAATCTATTGTTGCGCGATCCACTCTTTCCGAGGTAGATTTTACTGAATTACTCTGGGTGACTGTTGATTTAATTGTTTCCCTTTGTGTTACGCCAAGCCCAAACATGCTTAACCAGCCAGGAATATAATCTTCAATATGAATTTTATATGATGTGGATTTTGTCTGATCCTCAGACTTGACCTGATGTTCCAGTATTATCGACAAGCCAGGGTTAGCGCCCATTCCAGATAAGTCCATTGGAGGTTCCACCTGTAAAAAACGATCTTTGGGAAGTTGAGCATTTGCTCCAGCATCAGAAAAGGGGTCTATTGATAGAAGCGCCTGTGCTACTTCTATATCCTCATTTTTGCGAATCCAATTTAGCGAGTGCTGGGCAAATTTCCAACCAATTGGTGTCAAAAGCTTTAATTCGCCATCTTCAGCTACCCAAATCATTTTTATATCTTCCAAATATGCAATCTGGTCACCAACCCCAGGTCCACCATCATTCTGTCCTGTGTAGTATGTCTTACCTTCTTTGATTGTCGTTGTTAAAATGGTCTCATGTGCTTCAATATTTCCCACAGTTTCAACAGCCTCAATTCTTCCAAGTCCATCTGCCAGACTTTTAACAAATGGAGCAGCGTCTTTGAGGTATGGAAGTTTTTCCATGACGGAAGAGAGCGTGTTTAGTGTGGATTTGGCAGTTTGTGTGTTTTTATAACCGTTCGGTTTCACTGGTTTCGTCCTGCTCGATTCGGTAGAAAATTCGAGTCCCACCGCTGTACTGAATGCCATAGTTGTCGAAAAAGAAGCTCGACTTCCTCGCTGACGGTCACATGGTGGTTCGTAAAGTAGTATGAGCGGAATAGCAGGGATGATAAATGCCCCCACCGCCACATATTTATGTTCATAACGAATATCCAAATCGTCTTCAACAACTGGGGTTGAGTTTGCACTCGTTAAATGGATAGACCAATGAATCCATTCAACATGGTTAAGGGGTATTATTAATTCACTTTTGCCTGTAGGCAACCAGAAACTACTATTATTCACTTTGACTAGAATCTTTTTCCCAACATGATTAACAAATTTATACTTTAGAGTTGGGGTAACAGCATCAATTATAGGCGATGGGATTCTCTCTGTAATCAAGGTATTTCCATCAGCATGCCACCTTACTAGCGTGTCTCCAACATATCTGACTCCGCCTTTCGCCCTAGGATCCCCAGGTTCAAGTCCTTCCCTCCTGACAGTTGTCGTTTTCCCCGAGAATGTTTTCTTCGTTGCATCAAAAGTCCCAACTGTTATTACTTGTGTGTTTGTTGGTATTGTGAATTTGCTCTCAGCCGTTTTTGCAAGCTTATAAACCTGATCAGGTGTTAACGTAGCCATGTTTGTCTCCTTTTTTCCCAAATACCGAAAACCTAAATGCCAGATTCATGAACACATTGCATTTTTCGTTGAAATTCAACAAACACTGGCTTTATCCCTCCAAAAAAAATTATAGCACCCTGGTATGTCGAACACAACTATCAATCTTTGTTTTAAGATTAAATTCATCATATTGCTCCAGATCTATAAACAAGATGACGCATCAGGTATAATTCCCGTGTAAGAGCTGGTCCAATTCCAAACTTTGGAGGTGTTCTTGTGGATCTCTCGAAGCACGCTTTCTTTGAGGGAAAAATTGTCCCGCTTGCGGACGCAAACATTAATATAGCCACACACGGTTTCTTATATGGCACAGCCGTATTCGGTGGCATGCGAGGTTACTGGAACGAAGAGAAGAAACATCTCTTCGTTTTTCGCCCCTATGACCATTTTCGTCGTCTGCTGCATTCCGCCCGGATGCTGGCAGTGCAAACGGACTATGATGAGGAGAGCCTGATCCAGTTGATGCTCGATCTGCTCCGCACCGATAACTGGCAGCAGGATATTTACATGCGCCCCACCTTTTACAAGGCAAACCTGGGCATCGGCGTGAAGCTGCACGATCTCAAGGATGAGTTCTGCATGTTCGTGATGGCATACGAGAAGTATGTCAAGAACGATACGAACGCGCACGTGACCGTTTCCTCGTGGCGGCGCATCGACGACAACGTGATCCCGGCACGCGGCAAGGTGGCGGGCGCATACGTCAACTCGGCGTTGATCAAGACCGATGCGAACCGCGCCGGTTTCGACGAGGCGCTCGTGCTGGATAACAACGGGCATCTCTCGGAGGGCTCGGCGATGAACATCTTCATGCTGCGCGACGGGATCCTGGTCACACCGCCGATCACGGATAACATCCTCGAAGGGATCACGCGCAGATCAGTGATCGAACTGGCGCGCAATGAACTGGGACTTGCCGTTGTAGAGCGTTCCATCGACCGCACGGAGGTGCTCATCTGCGAAGAGATGTTCATGACAGGCACCGCGGCGCAGATCACCGCGGTTACGCGGGTGGACCACCGCCCCATCGGCGCGGGGGTGATGGGTCCCATCACAACCAGACTGCGCGACATGTATGAGGATGTCCTGCGCGGCAGGAACAGGAAGTACGAACACTGGAATCTGGCAGTTTAGTGGAATCAGGCTCTACAGTTTTTAACGGGAAAGCCTGAAACCTCAGCCACAGATTTCACTGATTCGCACGGATTTTTCCAAAGGATCAGTGAAAATCCGTGAAATTCTTGACTAAAAATCATTGACCCGCTAATCTTCCCGCCAGAAACGAGACAACCAGGAATCAAAAAGTGACCGGCGAAAACGGCGGTCACTTTTGTTTTTTGGTCCTGTTTATCGGTTCTTCTTGAAGCGGACGATCACCAGGTTCTTCGCGCAATCAGCCGAGGTCGTGACCTCCACCTTGTCTGAAAGCGGAATGTTATTCAAGTCCAGCAATTGAACATATAACGTTTTGTTCGAGGCAACCGGGGAACTGCCCAGCACGAACTCGAAACCCGACGGACCGTATTCCTTGTTGATGCCGCTAACCGTGGTGAGGTCAACGGAGTTCCCATCCAAAAAGCCGCGCAGGACGACCACCGTTCCGATCACCGGGCTGTTGTTGTTATCCACAACCGTCCCACCGATGCCCGCCCAGTTGCAAGCCAGCTCGGGGTGGATCAACGTGCTTTCCACTTGCGTTACCGAGATCGAGGTGAACGGGGCGCGAGGCGTGTTACTCGGCTTCGGTGTCCGGGTGGGCGGCACGAGCGAGAACGGCGTATCGGTAAAGATCGGGGTAAAGGTAGGGCGCGGGGTGTTGGTTGCGGTCAACTCAAGGGTGGGGCTGGCGGTCCAGGTTGGCACCAGGGTAAAAGGCGCAGCGGTGGCAGTGGGCGCATTCGGTCCAAAGAGACTGCTCCCCGGCGGCAACGGGTTCAGGGATGAATTGGGATTGATGAGGATCACCAGAAAGAATCCGGCAATACAAACTGTAACGACCAGCACAAGGATCGAAAGGATGTCCCAGAGTTCCATGGATGGTCTGGACCGGTTTCCGCTGAAATCGAATTTACTCATTGAAGTTGCTCCATGATCGGGCTACTGCGGCGCAAGCACCACATCTGCCAGTTGTTTTTGTTCCTCGACCCAGTTCTTCAGCGCCAGTTCCTGTAAGGCCAGATATGCATCCGGTGAAAGCGGTCGGTTCGGGTCGCGGGCAAGGATCCTCACAATGTGATATCCGACGTCGGTTGTGATCACATCGCTGAACTGACCGACCTCCAGCCGGAACGCGGCTTCCTCGATCTGGGCATTGAGCAGGTAACCGCGCGGCACCCATCCAAGATCACCGCGGGTGAGCGGGTCAGCCCGCGAAGCCAGTTCATCGAAGTCAGCGCCGCCGTTCAACTGTGTGAGAAAGCTCTGAGCCGTCTCCAGATTATAGAGCAGAATTTGCTGGACGTGTACCTGTTCGGCAGTACTGGGGACATTTGAAATAATCCTGTCACGCATCCAGGCCGCCTCAGCCGCACGCCTCAAAGCGGACCGAAAAGCCTGGTCGTTGTACCCATGCTCTGATTGCCACTTTGAGAGTCCCTCCGCCCCACCGACCTGGGAGGCCAGCGCGTCGATCCTTGCCTGCAACGCGGCATCGTCAAGGGTGTATCCATTTGCATGCGCAGCCTGTGCAAGCAGTAATTGTGCAACGAAATCCTGAATGACTGCATTCGCCGCGTCCGCCGGGGAAACCGTATTCCCCAGTGCAGCCTGCGCGGTGACATATCGGTTCACTTCCGCGTCGAACTCGACAACCGTAATGCCCTCGCCATTGACGGTCAACGCCATGGGCTCGGAGGTGGCGGTGGGCGGCACGGGGGTAAAGGTGGGCTGGGGTGTTGAAACAGGCTCAGGGGTGGAAAGAGAAGCGCACGCGGAAAGTCCGAGTGCGGTCAGAAGGGTCAGGGATATCCCAATGATTTTTTTGCCGTGTCGAAACATCGCACGAATTATAAATTAAAAAACAGGGGCAGGTCCTCAGACCTGCCCCTGCGGGGAATTTTAGTAATCCATTCCACCAGGAGGCATTGGAGCGGGTTTTTCCTTTTCAGGGATGTCCGTGATGAGCACATCGGTGGTGAGGATCATCGCAGCGATGGAGGCGGCATTTTCGAGAGCGCCGCGCACCACCTTGACCGGGTCGATGACACCGGCGGAGATCATGTCGGTGTACTCAGCCGTCAGCACGTTGTAGCCGATGTTCTTGTTCTTCTTCTCGGCAGCTGTGCGGCGGACGGTATCGATGATCACCGAACCATCCTGACCGGCGTTCGAAGCGAGCTTGCGGATCGGGGCTTCGAGCGCCTTCTTGACGATGCTGATGCCCATGCGGGTCTCTTCGTTCTCGTGGTCGTCGCTCTTCAGCAGTTTATCGAGCTTGACACCGGCGTTGATGAGGGAGATCTCACCGCCGGGGACGATGCCTTCCTCTACAGCCGCGCGGGCTGCGGAGAGGGCGTCCTCGACACGGTGCTTCTTTTCCTTCATCTCGGTCTCGGTCGCCGCGCCCACACGGATGATGGCAACGCCACCGCTGAGTTTGGCAAGGCGTTCCTGAAGTTTTTCCTTGTCGTAATCGCTGGTGCTCTTGTCGATCTCCGCGCGGATTTCCTTGATGCGACCTTCGATATCGCCCTTCTTGCCCTTGCCACCGACGATGGTGGTATTTTCCTTGTCGGAGACGACCTTCTCGGCTTTGCCGAGGTCCTGCAATGTGGCGGTCTCGAGTTTGCGGCCCGTTTCTTCAGCGATCACGGTTCCGCCGGTGAGGATGGCGATATCCTGCAGCATGGCTTTGCGGCGGTCACCGAAGCCCGGGGCTTTGACGGCGAGCACATTCAACATGCCGCGCAGTTTGTTGAGCACGAGCGTGGCGAGAGCTTCACCGTCGATATCTTCCGCAATGATGACAAGTTCGCGCTTGCCGATCTGAACGAGTTTCTCGAGAATGGGGACGATATCCTGAGCCGCGGAGATCTTCTTCTCGTTGATGAGGATATACGGCTCGCTGATCACCGATTCCATCTTATCGGTGCTGGTGATGAAATAGGGTGAAAGATAGCCGCGGTCGAACTGCATGCCTTCCACGTATTCGGTCTCGAACTGCAGGGATTTGGATTCTTCAACGGTGATGACGCCGTCCTTGCCGACCTTGTCCATGACATCGGCGATCAAACCGCCGATCTCTTCGTCAGCGGCGGAGTTGGTCGCGACCGAGGCGATCTCCTCCTTGGTATCGATCTTGACGGACATCTTGCGGAGTTCTTCCACGACCGTTTCGGTTGCCTGCATGATGCCGTGCTTGAGGAGCATCGGGTTGTAACCGGCTTCGAGAGCCTTGAGACCTTCGTTCACGATGGCATGTGCCAGAACGGTGGATGTGGTGGTGCCGTCACCGGCAATGTCATTGGTCTTGGATGCGGCTTCCTTGAGCAACTGCGCACCCATGTTCTCAAACGGGTCTTCGAGTTCGATCTCCTTTGCGACCGAAACGCCGTCGTGCGTGATGGTGGGTGAACCGAACTTGCGGTCCACTGCCACGTTGCGTCCCTTGGGACCAAGGGTTGCGCTCACCGCGTTTGCAACCATGTTCATGCCGTTCTTGAGTTTGCGGCGGGCGTCTTCAGAAAATACAAGTTGTTTAGCAGCCATTTTATAAATCCTCCAGAATTAGCCTTCCAAGATGGCTAGAATATCGCTTTCACGCAGGATGAGCAGTTTCTTGCCATCCACTTTCACTTCGGTGCCGGAATACTTGGCATACAGCACGCGGTCGCCGACTTTCACATCCATGGGGACGCGCTTGCCTTCATCATCACGGTCACCGGGACCCGCCGCCAGGATCTTGCCTTCCTGCGGTTTCTCTTTGGCGGTTTCCGGAAGGATGATGCCACCGGCAGTCATTTCCTCCTGCTCGATCGGCTCCACGATCACGCGTCCGCCAAGGGGCTTAAGTTTCAACTTACTTGCCATTGCTAGACCTCCTGATTGGATTGTTTTTTTGCAGATTCTGCATATTCACGAAATTAGCACTCGAGCTTCCAGAGTGCTAAATCCAATCTTACCTATTTCGAAAGGTCAAGTCAAGAGGGTTGTTAAAACTCTTATAAATCTCTGATACGGATTCGCCTTATGGGGTCGGCGTGACGGTGACATCGCCCGTCATTTCAGCCCCCGCCTCAACCGGGACCGAGGTGGCTGCCACGCCATCTTCAGCCAAAGACTGGCAGATGGACTCACCCGCCTGAACGATGCTCAGGATCGTCTGGTAGCCATCCGCATAGAGTTCCGGTTTGGAAGTGAGCTCCGTCCTTACCTGCCCCAACACCTGCATCGCCTCCCCACACTTGTTATCCCGCGGGCGGCTCAACGCAGCCAGCACCGAACCATAAGTATAGTAATAGACGATCGTGTTCGGGGAAATTTCCAGGCCCGGAACATCAACAGGATTCTCACCCAGATCGGGAAAACATCGCTCGAGACCGCGCCCTTTGCAGGAATCCTCCCCCGAACAGCCGTAAGTGGCGCACTTCAGGGAAAAGATCGAACCCTCGTAATTCCGTGAGCGGAAGTAAATAACGCCCAACTGTCCGTAAATATCGGGGTTGGTGGGTTCATATTCCAGCGCGGTCTGCACATTGCGCGCCGCGATAAAGAATTCACCCAGTTGCGAATAGGTGCGGGCGATCGAAAGATTCGGGGTCGGATCCTTTACTCCAATGGTCTCATTGATGCGCGCCGCCTTGGCAAAATATTCCAACGACTTTTCATAAACCTCGCGCGCCGATTCCGGGTTTGGGATCTCGAACGCAAGGCGGCGGTAATTCGCCCCGGCGCGCAGATAAAGAAATGTAAAGTTCGGTTCCAGGACGATCGCCTTGTCATATTCAGAGATCGCCAGGTTGTATTGACCCAGCGTCTCGAGCAGATAGGCGTTGACGCGGTGTACGTCCATGATCTGGTCGGCATCCGCGCGCTGCAGGGCCTGATTGATGTACTGCTCCGCCTGGTTCCATTTCTGCTGATCGAGCAGGACCTCGGCGTAAAAAGCCAGCGCAAGCGTGTTCGCACTGTCCAATTGCAGGGCGCGCACCGCCTCCTGTTCGGCTTCCAGCAGGAACTTTTCCACCTGCTGCGGATCGTCGCTATAGATGTTGGAGTTCGCATTCCAATCGAGCGTGAAGGCGAGGATGGCATGTGCCGTGCTGTCGTCCGGCGCGAGTTCGACAGCTCTACGCGCGGACTCAAGCGCCTCGAGCAAACGCGCCTTTTTCTCAGGGTTGGTGATCAGAAAGGCCGAGGAATAAGTCTGGATGCGCGCCAGCTTGCTCCAGATTTGGGCGTTGTTCGGGTCCACGCGCACAGCTTCCTGGTAGGCGAGAATCGCCGCGTCCAGTTTGCCGGCGGTAAAGTTGGCATCGCCCTCCAACGCGTAGGATTCTGCCGCGCGGGTGGGCGTCGGGGACGGAAGGAACAACGGCTGGATCTCACCCTTGTTCATCTGCTGCAACATCCAGAGCAGACCCAGGATCATGACCACCCACAGGAACATGCGATAGATGTTCGACTGCGGCCTGCGATTAAATAACGGGCGGCGGGGATACATGTTCATGAGGACGATCCGTTGAGATTCTCCTCGCAAATGCGGTTGATCTCGCTGGCGGCAAAGGTCGCGTTCTCATCGGCAGGGACTCTGGTCTGCAGCATCTGGGCGATCTGCAACGCTTCGCCGCATTGATTGGTGCGCGCAAGCGCCAGCCCGTAGGTGAAATAATATTCCGCCACCAGCGGATCGTTGACCAATGGAATACCGGTGATCTCCACGCCGTCTTCCGTCTTCCCGCCATAGATCGTGTACCCAAGCTGCTCGATGGCTTCGGGCCAGAACAGATTACGGTAATAGATCACGCCAAGGTTCCCGCGCAGGCTGGCGCTGTCGGGTCGGTCCTGCACGGCGGTCTCCGCATATTGCAGAGACTTTGCGTATTCGCCGATCGTGGCGTACGTGCGCGAGATGTACAGGTCCGGCAACGGGTCGGCGGGGTTCAAGGCATTTGCACGCGTGAACGCCTCAATGGCTTTATCGTACACCTGCAGGACGCGATAATTGAGTCCCATTTCGATATACAGCGCCGGGATGTTCGGGTTGATGTTGATGGCGGCTTGGAACTCGGCGACTGCCTCTTCGTAGTTTCCGGTGGCTTCAAGGATCAACGCCCGCGCCCGGCGGGTCTCGAGCAGGTCCGGGTCGAGCGCCAGCGCCACCCGCGATTCATCGATCGCTTTGGTATAGCTGTCAAAACCGGAATTGATCAGGATCTCCACATTGTAGGCATGCGCGATGGCATTGTTCGGATCCAGTTGCAATGCCTGATTGATCGAACTCAATGCCTCCGCGTTCTTATCCTCCTGAAAGTTGAGCGCCCAGGCGCGCACCGCATGCGCCATCGCGTTGTTCGGGTTCAATAACAACGCATTTTCCGCGTTCGACTGCGCCTCTTCATATTGACCGGCGAACACCTGCACCCGCGCCAGCGCGACATAATAGGTCGAATCCTGGGGCGCGGCGCTCACCGCAGCCTGATACGCCTCAATCGCCGGGAACAACTTCCCATCATTAAAAAGCGCTTGTGCTTCCGTCACAAGCGACTCGGGCGAACGGGTTGGCGTGGGCGTGGGCAGGAACGGGTTCGGCTGGGTGGGCAGATACACCTGATCGAAATAATATCCAAAGAGCAGCACCAGCGCCAAAATCAACAGGCTGAAAAAGTTCGGACGCCTCTTTCGGCGGGTCATGCTCCATTTACTGCTTCTCGGCAAATACATGATTTCATATTACCATTCCCGCCGAATCAGCGTCAAGAAAACGCCGCCTACTCTAACCCGTCTCTTATGCTACAATCCGCCTATGCAATTCGAAGTCTTCACCCTTTTGCCTGAAGTCTTCCCTCCCTATCTTGAATCAAGCATCCTCAAGCGCGCCGCCCAGCGGGGATTGGTCGATGTTCGTGTACACAACATTCGCGATTACACACACGACAAACACCACACCACAGACGATACTCCCTACGGAGGCGGAGGCGGGATGGTGATGAAACCCGAACCGGTCTTCGAGGCGGTCGAATCCGTTTTGGGACTCGAAACGATTCAGACTCAGCCGCCGCCTGTTCCCGTTCTCTTATTAACCCCGCAGGGACGCGTCTTCGACCAACGCGTGGCGGAGGAATTATCCCGCTATGAAAGGATCGCCCTGCTCTGTGGACGCTATGAGGGCGTGGACGAACGCGTGTGCGAACACCTTGTCACCGACGAGATCTCGATCGGCGATTACGTGCTCACCGGCGGCGAACTTCCCGCGCTGATGATCATCGACGCGGTCACGCGCCTCATCCCCGGCGTGTTGGGCGATCCCACCGGCGCGGAGGACGACTCGCACTCGATGGGCTTGCTGGAATATCCGCATTACACCAAGCCGCCCGAATTCCGCGGCTGGAAGGTACCCGATGTGCTGGTCTCTGGAGATCACGGCAAGATAGAAAAATGGCGCAGGGAACAGGCACTCACACGGACTTTCCACAAGCGGCCTGATATGCTCGAAAAAGCGGAATTGAGCGAAGCAGATAAAAAATTCATCGAAGGTTTAAAAAGTGACAGTCACTTTGAATAGTGACTGTCACTTCACATTTTGGAGGCAACATGAAATTCAGTTATGGCAAAACCTTCCTGCTTGGTCTTGGCTTTTTTGGGATGAGCATTATTTGGCCCATATTCAATCAATACATTCCAATTTTCCTACAAGCTGGCAACCCGGAATTTGAGCGACAGCTACTGGCACAAGGGCGCGAGATTCCCCACATCGCGGGCTTCGCGCTGGCACCCAGCCTGGCATTGTTCATCATGACATGGGATAACATCCTGAATATGTTCATATCGCCATGGATAGGCGCCAAAAGCGATCGAACATGGAATCGCTTCGGCAGGCGTAAGCCCTACATTTTACTGGGTGCTCCCATTGCGCTGCTGGCATTTGTATTCGTACCGGTCGCTCAATCGGCACTGGCGATTGCCATTTACATATTCATTACGAACTTTGGCATGGCTCTTTTTCGTTCACCCACCATCGCCTGGCTGGGCGACTTCTTTGAAGCTGACGATCGAAGCAAAGCCAATGGCGTGATCAACCTCATGGGTGGAATTGGCGCCTTATTGGCATACTTTGGAGGCGGAATACTCTTCAACCAATTTGGACGCAATGCCCCATTCATTGCCGGGTCGGTCGCCACGGCAGTTGGTTTGCTTATCCTTTTGTTATTCGTCAAAGAATATCCTCCCAAGGCACCAGTAGAGGAAGACGCCAATACGAACATTATGGATAATATAAAGTTGATCTTCTCAAATCCCGATAAAAGCGCCTTATATGTTCTGTTGAGCATTTTATTTTGGTTCATGGGATTTAGTGCTTACGATGCCGGGCTTTCCTCATTTGCTGTCTTTACATTGGGACTCAAAGCAGGAACTGCATCCATTTACGCTGGAACAATGACCATTTTCTTTTTGCTTTTCGCCGTGCCTGCGGGATTTATCGGCACGCGTTGGGGACGTGAAAGAACAATCCGTACAGGTTTAATCGGACTTGTAGTCATCAGCCTGCTCGGTTTTTTCTTTATCAATGGATCGGTCACATTTATTATTATTTTGCTATTTGCAGGCGCCTTCTGGGCAATGATCAACGTGAACAGCCTGCCTCTTGTCTTCGACCATGGTGATGAAAAGCAGATCGGTGCATATACTGGCCTCTATTATTTTTCGTCGCAGCTTGCATCGGTTCTTGGCCCCACTTTGTTGGGGATCGTGGTTGATACCCTTGGAGATCAATATCGTTGGTTATGGATATTTGCAACGGTTTTCATGGCCATCGCCTTTATGACGATGCTGGGCGTCCGCCGGGGGGAGGCAACCGCTTGAAAACGGGATCCGGCATCGGCGTGGAAGGAGGCGTTTCGTCATGTTCCGATTCATGTCATGGCAGGGAAGGTCGTTTGTCATGATTCTTAACGCGTGGCTTGCCGGAAGATTGAACTAAATGTATACTAAAGTCGAAAAGGGTTTGTATGAGCCCTAGAAAAGTCAACATCTTTACATCAAAAGGAGAAGAACGTATGAAGAAGTTGTACACTTTGCTTGCGGTGCTTTTGGTGGCCGCCATGCTTCTGCCAGCCTGCGCCCCGGCGGAAGCAGACTGCTCCAGCGAAGACGTGTTCTGCGTGGGTCTGGTGACGGACGTCGGCAAGATCAACGACAAGTCCTTCAACCAGTCCGCCTGGGAAGGCGTCCAGCGCGCTGAGAAGGAATTGGGCGCAAAGGTCCAGTACATCGAGACCGCTGACTCGAAGGATTATGACAAGAACATCGCCACCTTCGCAGACGAGAACTATGACGTGATCGTAACCGTCGGTTTCGGCATGGGTGAAGCGACCGTCAAAGCCGCCGGGCTTTATCCGAATGTCAAGTTCATCGGCGTGGACCAGTTCCAGGCTGCTGAGACCCCGGGTGTTGTCGGTTTGAACTTCCCTGAGGACAACGCCGGCTTCCTCGTTGGCGCACTCGCTTCAATGATGAGCGAAAGTCACAAGATCGGCGCCGTGTGCGGTACCGATGCCGTTCCTCCGGTCTGGCGCTTTGGTGAAGGTTACAAAGCCGGCGCCGCCTATGCTGATGGCATGATGGGCTCCACCACCGAGGTCTTTGTTGTGTATCACAGTGATGTCGGTTTCGACAAGACCTTTACCGATCCCGAATGGGGCGCTGCGACCGCCAAGTCCATGATGGACCAGGGCGCGGACGCGATCTTCGGTTGTGGTGGTATCACCGGCAACGGTGCGATCACCGCCGCCGCCCAGGCTGGCAAGTACGCCATTGGCGTGGACACCGACCAGTATCTGACCCTGCCCGAGGCTGCACCTCGCATGCTCTCCAGCGCGATGAAGCTCATCACTCCGGGCGTCTTCGATCTGATCAAACTCGCCAAGGAAGGCAACTTCCCGGTCGGTAACTATTTCGGCGCTGCCGGTTATGCTCCCTTCCATGATCTCGACAGCGAAGTCCCCGCTGAAGTGAAAGCGGAAATGGAAAAGATCAATGCCGGTCTGCTCGACGGCTCGATCAAGACCAACGTTCCTCCGGTTAAACCCGAATAAGTCAGCAGGGTATGGTTTGTGAAAGGGAAAGAGGTTCCGCCTCTTTCCCTTTTTTGATAGTTAAAATCGAATGGGAGAATCAACCGAACCATTACTGCAAGTGATATAATTCTCAATCATCATGGCTCGACCGGAGACCTCATGCAGGTAGACACAACCTCAAAATCACCCTCGCAGGGTATTCTGCGATCAGCGCTCGATGCCATACTCATTCCCTTTCTGGCGATCCTGACCGCAGTCATTTTGGGTGGAATTATCATCGCCGTTGTAAGAGGCAATCCCTTTCTGGCATATTACGGCTTAATCCAGGGATCGTTCGGCTCTGCAAAAGCACTGAGCGAGACGGCGGTCTGGGCAACGCCCTATATTTTTGCAGGGCTCGCGGTGGCACTTGCCTTTAAGGGAGGGCTGTTCAATATTGGCGCAGAGGGACAGTTGGCTCTTGGAGCGGTATTTTCCGCATTGATCGGATATGCCCTGCCGGAATGGCTGGGGAGGGATATCCCCTTGATCATTCACCTCCCCCTGACAATCATCATCGGAATGGCGGCAGGCGCATTTTGGGCTGCGATCGTTGGATTTCTCAAGGCATATACAGGCGGGCACGAAGTCATCAATACGATCATGATGAACTACATTGCCTTGAACACAATCTCCTACCTCCTCAACGGTCCCATGAAGGACAGGGATCCCAACAATGTGATCGCGCGGACGCCGCTTATCGCAGACAGCGCGCGCATGCCAGCCATTTTCGAGGGATTTCGCATCCATTGGGGATTTGTCCTTGCGCTGCTCATTGCTCTCCTTGTCTGGTGGATCCTCAACAAGACGACTCTCGGCTTTGAAATCCGGACTGTGGGCTCCAACCCCGATGCGGCAAAGTACGCGGGCATCAATGTAAAACGCACGATCATCATTACCATGACGCTTTCCGGCATGCTGGCTGGCATGGCAGGCGCGCTGGAGGTGACCGGATTGAACTTCCGGCACGAACTCGGCTTTTCGATCGGCTACGGGTTCGATGCGATTGCCATTGCCCTGCTTGGCAAGTCGCATCCCCTGGGTGTGGTGCTGGCATCCATCCTGTTTGCGGCAATGCGCAATGGCGCCACGCGTATGCAGTTCCTGACCCAATTACCTGTTGATTTGATTTCCGTGCTTCAGGCTCTCATCCTTCTATTCGTCGCGGCGGATGCCATCATTCGATATATCTATCGCATCAAATCGAAGGGTGAACGCGTCGTGTTGACCCGCGGTTGGGGAGGATAAGGAGTATCCATGGATCTGAGACGTTTCGGTTTTATCCTTCTGGTCATCATCGTTCTTTTTGGGGTTGTGGTCTATATCGGAGAGGTGAAGGTCGCCCCCATTGTGATCATCACCAGCATGCTGGCTACGACGATCGCAGTGGCTACGCCGCTCTCCCTCGGTGCGCTGGCTGGTCTGTTCTGCGAACGTTCGGGCGTGGTCAATATCGGCATCGAAGGGATGATGCTATCCTCGGCTTTCTTCGGCTGGCTGGGCGCGATCTACATGTATCACGTGTTCGGGTTTCCCATCGGTGTCAGTGTCTGGTCGGGCGTGTTCTTTGCCATGCTTTCCGGCATGTTGATGGGACTCCTGCTGGCGGTGCTATCCATCACATACAAGGTGGATCAGATCATCGGCGGGACGGTGATCAATATCCTCGCGGTGGGACTGACCGGCTTTCTGAACCGTCAATTATTCTTCGGGCGTGGGAGCGTGTTCGGTGGTCATGTTCCAAACTCTCCCGGCGTGCTCCCCACCATTCATGTTCCCATAACAGAGATCTTTTCGCCGCTCTGCGGGTCATCGGCTGACTGTCTTCAGGTTGTGACCTCGATCAACAAGGTCTTCGACCAAAAGCCGATCGCCATCAGCGCCATCCTGCTTGTATTCATCGCCCACTATGTGATCTTCTATACCCGCTGGGGTCTGCGGACACGCGCCGTGGGTGAGCATCCGAAAGCCGCGGATACCGTGGGCATCAATGTCATTAAGATGCGCTATTTGAGCGTCACGATCGGCGGCGCGCTGGCAGGACTTGCAGGCGCATATTTCACGATCGAGTCAGTGCCATCCTTCGAACCGTTGCTTACGAACGGGCGCGGTTTCATTTCGCTTGCCGCCCTGATCTTCGGAAACTGGACTCCCATCGGCGCATGGACGGCGGCGCTGGTCTTCGGCGCGTCACAGGCGCTGAACATCAACCTGCAACTCTTCCGGGATGTCATCCCGCCCCAACTGGCGTTCCTGCAACAGTCCTACGTTGTCGGTCTGGTTCCATATATCCTGACCATGATCATCCTGACCGGTATCATCGGCAAGACGACCCCACCCGCGGCAGACGGCGTGCCTTACGAGAAATAACATGGCAAACAAAGAAATTGTCCTTGAAGCAAAAGGCATCACCAAAAAATTCCCGGGCGTTCTGGCGAACGACGAGGTGGATTTCGATCTGTACAGGGGCGAGATCCATGCCCTGCTCGGTGAGAACGGTGCGGGCAAATCCACATTGATGAACGTTCTCTACGGGCTTTATAAACCGGATTCAGGGGAGGTAAAGGTCGAGGGGAACCTGATGCAGCTCGATTCGCCGCGCGATGCGATCCATCACGGCGTTGGCATGGTACACCAGCACTTCATGCTCATCCCGGTCTTCACAGTGACGGAGAACATCATGCTCGGCGCAGAGACGGATCACCGTGCAAAGCCGAACGAGATGCCGCTCGTCAAACTGGACCGCAAAGAGGTCGCGCAAAAAGTTGCCGCCCTCTCGCATCAATACGGACTGGATGTTGATCCCGAGGCAACCGTCGGCAACCTGCCCGTGGGTCTTCAACAACGCGTCGAGATCGTCAAAGCGCTCTACCGCAACGCAAAGATTCTCATCCTCGATGAGCCGACGGCGGTGCTGACACCCCAGGAGGCGGAGGACCTCTTCCGCATCATGCACGAACTGACCGACAAGGGCGTTTCGATCATCTTCATCACGCACAAGCTCAAGGAAGTGTTGAAGGTCGCAGATCGGATCACCGTCATGCGGGCAGGACGCGTGGTGGGAACCGCAACCCCGAAGGAAAGCACCGAGCAAAGTCTCGCAGAAATGATGGTGGGGCGCGAGGTCATCCTGACCGTGCAAAAGAAACCCGCCCAACCCACCGATGTGGTTTTGGAGGTGAATGATCTGCGGGTGAAGGATGTGCGCGGTCTTGAATCGGTGCGCGGTGTCTCCTTCGAGGTGCGCGCAGGCGAGGTGCTTGGGATTGCAGGCGTTCAGGGGAATGGGCAGACCGAACTGGCGGAAGCGCTCACCGGACTGCGCCACATTGAAAGCGGGCATTTCACACTATCAGGCAGAGACCTGACTGGCAGACCGCCGCGTCCGATCACTGAAACGGGCCTGGCGCATATCCCCGAAGACCGCCAGCGGCATGGACTGGTCCTTTCCTACAGCGTGGCGGATAACATGGTGCTGTGCGATTATTATCAGCCGCGTTTTTCCAGGGGCATCGTCATCCAGCAAAACCAGGTGGATGCCAACGCGCAAAAGCTGATCAAGGAGTATGATGTCCGCACGCCCTCGGCTTTTGTTTCAGCGGGGAAACTTTCCGGCGGGAATCAGCAGAAGGTGATCGTGGCGCGCGAACTCAGCCGCCCCGTAAAACTGGTGATCGCCTCGCAACCGACCCGCGGGCTGGATGTCGGTTCGATCGAATATATCCACAAACAGATCATTGCCATGCGCGACCGCGGCGTGGCGGTCCTGCTCATCTCAGCCGAACTGGACGAGATCATGTCGTTATCGGACCGGATCGCGGTGATGTATCGCGGCGAGATCGTCGCCACCGTGGACCGCAAGGATGCCACCCGCGAACAATTGGGATTGTGGATGGCTGGGGCACACGAAACAGCCTCAAGTCCGGCCTGAACCGGGTTTAGGTCATCATCAAGTATGCAACGGGAGTCGTCATCCGGCTCCCGTTTTGATTCTGTAGGAACAAAGGGGAATGTGGTTTCGTCTTCGTTGGTGTAAAATAATTATTGTATAAGAGGAGAAGAAAATGTCCAGGTTCATTCGCAACGTTTTTCTTTTGAGCATCGTCGTCGTATTGATCCTCTCTGCCTGCAACCTGCCTTCCAGAACACCTGCAACCGAGGATCCGAATGTTGTATTCACACAAGCCGCGTTGACGGTCCAGGCGCAGTTGACACAGTCGGTGCCGTTCAATACCCCCACCCTGCCGCCGCCCCCTGCCACAAATACGGCAGTGATCCTGCCAACCGCGACTGTGGCAGTTGCAACGAACACTCCGGTCTTATCCGCCACTCCGATCTGCGATCAGGCACAATTCGTAAAAGATGTGACAATTCCAGATGGCACCCTGATCGCGCCGGGCACTTCGTTCAAGAAGACCTGGAGGCTGAGGAACACCGGCACATGCACGTGGTCGGGCTATACCCTTGTCTTCGACAAGGGAGAGGCAATGTCTCCTGTGATCGACCCGATCCCGACGGTTGCCCCGGGGCAGGAGGTGGATGTATCCGTGACTTTCACCGCGCCGACAACGAACGATACCTATCGCAGTTATTGGCGCATCCGCAATCCATCCGGTGTTTTACTGCCAGTGGCAGGTGGAAACGAGGGTAAATCGTTCTTCGTGGAGATCCAGGTCGGTGTCTCAAGTTCCGGTTATGACTTTTACACCAAAGCCCCTTCTGCCGCCTGGATTAGCGGTGCCGGTAACCTGACCTTTGGCGGACCCGATACAGATGCAAACGGATTCGTGATGTACAGGGACGGGAAGAAACTCGAAGATGGCACATCCCCTGTAAAAATTCTGGAGACTCATCCCCAGTGGGTCAACGATGGAGTGATCACGGGACGTTATCCTGCCTACACCGTGGTTTCAGGAGAGCACTTCACTGCCAGGATCGGTTTCCTTGCCCTCTCTGATGGAACCTGCGGCACAGGCAATGCAAAATTCCAATTGAATTACCGGGAGGGCGGCACGCTCAAACCCTTCAAGGAATGGACGGAAACCTGCGACGGGAACATGAACACTATCGATCTGGATTTGAGCAGCCTGGCCGGAAAGACCGTCGAATTCGTCCTGGCGGTTCTGGCTAACGGTTCAGCTGGACAGGATTGGGCGGTGTGGGTCAAACCACAAATTGCAATTCCTTAGTAATCTCTAATGTGCCCGGTTTTGAACCGGGCACATTTTTTTGAAAACGGTATAATGATTTGCTCTAGAACCGCCAAGAAAGGAATTTGAATGTTCGTTCGTAAATACAAATTACTTCTTTTGTTTGTGGGGCTTACATTGATATTTGCTTCGTGCGGCACATCCCCGCAAACCGAAGCGGAGATTTCCACTGCTGTGGCGCAAACCGTTCAGGCGCAGAACTCCCTGACAAAGATAGCAAACGTACCCACACAAACGCCAAAACCGCCCACGGTTGAAGTTTCATCCACGCCTGAAAATGCTCAGACAGCAACTTCCGCTCCCATTGGGAATCCGGGCTGTACGGTCTCTGCAAGTCTGATCGGGGAGAACCCGCCGGACAATGTGTTGGTCAAGCCCGGCGAACTCTTCTGGAAGACCTGGACATTACAGAACACCGGCACATGCACCTGGAACACCTCCTACAACCTGGTGTTCTGGGACGGTGATCTGATGGGCGGGCTGACGTCTTATCCGTTGCCCGAACCGGTGGCTCCCAACGAGACCAAGGATATTTCCATCTATTTGAAAGCTCCCGAGGTGGAAGGGACCGCCACCGGATACTGGCGCATCCAAACCCCGTGGGGTACGAACTTCGGAGTCGGCTCGGGGGACGCGTCCTTTTACGTGCAGGTCAACGTCTCGACCCAACAGGAGTATGGAATCACAAACGTGAGCTATAACCTGGTCCGCGACCCCTTGACGGGCTGCCCGACCAACGTGAGATACACTGTCTATGCCACGATCACGACCAATGGTCCCTTCGCGTTCGATTATTACTGGGATCAAAGCGACGGGAACGAAAGCAGCGTAAAGACCATCACATTGAAGGAAGCCGGGAGCGTCACCCTCAACCGCGAGTGGATGATCGGCAAGGGCGACAGCCCCAACCCGCGCTGGATACAGCTCATCGTTACCGGACCGGAGTATCAGGAATACGACAAGGTAACGATCCTGAACAATTGCCCCTGAAAGGAGCAAAATGCCGAAGCCTGAAACTTCGGCATTTTTTATTGGAACCCCGGGGTCACTTGGAACGTCCTAACCTCTGACAAAAATGGAGATGTTCACATGTCATTTAACCGTGTAAAAAAACTGCTAATCCCACTGGTGGCACTTGGAGTCACTCTGGCATGTGGACCGTTCAGCGCCGTCACACCCCAGCCCGCGGCAACCTTGAACTCGCTATACACAGCTGCGGCAGAGACCTTGAATGCCATGTCCACCCAGGGCGCGGCGACACAACCCTCACCCACCGCCACGCTCTCCATCTCCACGCCCACCCCGCTCGCGTTCGAGACTTTCACGCCCGTGCCTCCGCTGCAGCCTGTCGTCAGGTGTGACGCGGCTTCGTTTGTCTCGGATGTGACCTATCCCGATGGAACGGTCGTCAGCCGGGGGAACACCTTTACAAAGACCTGGCGCATCAAGAACACAGGCACATGCACGTGGACGAACTCCTATGCTCTCGTGTTCGTTAGCGGAGAAAAGTTCGGGGCAAAGAACGCCGTCTCGCTGCAGACCAGCGTCGAGCCCGGAAAGACCGTTGACCTGTCCGTCCAGTTGACCGCGCCAAACCAGGACGGTCGCTATCGAGGGTTCTGGCAACTGCGCAATGCATCCGGCGTTGTGTTCGGGTTTGGCACATCTGGCGATGCAAAGATCTACGTGGATGTGAATGTCAGCGGTTATACGGTCACCGGCTATGACCTTGCCGCGAATCTGTGCGATGCCAACTGGCGGAACGCGGATAAGAAACTGCCCTGCCCGGGCACGGATGGTGACAAGGATGGCTTTGCCATCGTAATGGACAAACCCAGGATGGAGGATGGCGATGTGAGAGGCATCGGCTTGCTCACCCATCCGCAACAGGTAAGGGACGGTTTGATCATCGGCAAGTATGCCCCCATCACCATCCAGCAGGGAGATCACTTCCGGGCGCTCATCGGCTGTTTATACAAAGCCAACGACTGCAACATGATCTTCAAGCTCGATTATCAGATCGGCGACAATCAGATCAGATCGCTCGGGCAATGGCACGAAATCTATGAAGGCGAATATTTTCCGATCGATATCGACCTCAGTTTCCTGAGCGGGCAAAACGTCCGGTTCATTTTGACGGTGTTCGCCAATGGCTCCGCGCATGAAGACTATGCCTTGTGGGTCAACCCGCGCATCACCCGGCAAAGTTCCAAACCGCCCACTGCGACGTTCACCCCGACTCCCTCCCCAACGGTCACTGCCACCGCCACACAGACTCTAACCGCCACTGCAACCGCCACCGCCACACAGACCCTGACGCCCACGGCAACAGAGACACCCACAGAAACACCCACGCAGACGCCCACTGCAACGTCATCGACCGACCCTGGGGGATGAATCCTTCAAATCCGCCTTGCAGTATAATGATATTGGAAACGCGCAGGCAGGTTGTGCGTTTCCAATAGACTTTGAACATTACTTGATGGAGGTACCCTCATGTTGTTAAGAAAATTCCCAAGGCAGACGATGTTAATCCTGCTGGCTGCCGCCTTGATCCTGACAGCCTGTAATGTGGGCGCTGCCCCCTCTCCCACACTGGATGTCAACGCGATCAACACCGCGATCGTCGGAACGACCGTGGCACAATTCTCCGCCCAATTTACACAGACCGCGCTTGCCATTCCACCCACCAACACACCCGCCCCCACGGACACACCCCAATCCCTGCCCACGTTTGCACTGCCCACAACCAATGCGGGGACGCCTCCGACCGTATCCTTTGACGTGACCCCTCTGCCGGGTTTCACACAACTTGCCTCCCCCGCGCCGGTCGGCGCGACCCAGGCGCTTGGCGATTCGTGCTTCAATTCCGTATTTGAAGAAGACGTCACCATTCCGGATGGCACGGTTGTGAAAGGCGGGGAGACCCTATCGAAAACATGGAAAATCCGAAATACGGGCACGTGCACATGGGATGAAGGGTTTAAACTTGTTCACATTGGCGGCAACATTCCCAATGACAACTTCAAATCACAAGCTTATGAATTTCAGGGCAAGGATCAAGTTGCCGGTGGAGAAGCGATCAACCTGACCGTGGGATTAAATGCGCCTTGTGCTGCCGGCAAGTATGAGGCACATTGGCGTATGCAAAATGATGCTGGTTACTATTTCGGGACCATTCTATCGTTGTACATCGAAGTTAAAGGAAAAACCGGTGGTTGTGGCTAGGGAGATATTAGATCATGAAAAATAAAACATTTCCGCTCCTTGCGGCAGGCGTTTTGGTAATTATCCTCTCAGCCTGCGGCGGAGCCCCCACTGCAACAGAACCAACGCCGGATGTCGCTGCGGTGCGCACCTCCGCCGCCAGCACGGTGGAAGCGAGGTTCACGCTCACCGCCGCGGCGTTCACCCCCACCCAACAGCCGCCTTCAACGGAAACCGAGGCCCCGGTCGAGGAGGCGACAGCCACCGCCACACAACCTGCAGTGGCTGTCATCACCAACGAGGCAGGGACTCCCGTCGAACTCTGCGACAGCCTGGGATATGACCTCGCCACGGTGGATGTGAACGTACCCGATGGCACCATCATGTCGCCCGGACAGGATTTCATCAAGACCTGGCGTGTGAAGAATACCGGCGCGTGTCCCTGGGGCGCAGGCTACGTCCTCGCTTATGCCGGATACTCGAATCAAATGTCCGGTCAGTTCATCGCACTGGAAGAGGTCATCCAACCCGGGCAGGAAGTGGAAGTTTCCGTACAGTTCACGGCCCCCAATCAACCGGGCGAATACCTGAGCGCATGGACAATGCGGAATCCGCAGGGCGTCACCTTCCCTGAGATCGTCTTCGTCAAGATCATCGTACAATAGGGTTGTGACACAAGACCTGAAACAGATCATCAAGGACAAGTCACGCCAGTTGGGATTCATCCTGGCTGGCGTGACCACTCCTGAACCGCCTCCCCATTATTCCACATTCGAAAACTGGCTCGCACAGGGACATCACGGCACGATGGAGTATCTTGCCAGTGAACGTTCACGCACGCGCCGTGCCGACCCCAGGCAAATCCTCCCTGAATGCAAATCCATTCTGGTCTTGGCAACGCCATACCCTCCCCCCTCTCGCGCTGAGCGGAGTGACGCCGCCCTGAGCGGAGTGAAACGCAGACAAAGGACGCGCCACGAAGTCGAAGCGGCTGAACATGCTGAGGGCAAAATCGCCGCCTACGCCCGCGGCGCGGACTATCACGATATCCTCCCTGATCGGATGAAGGAACTCGTTCAATTTATCGAGGCGCAGGTCGGAGGTCCGGTGAAGAACCGCTGGTACACCGATACCGGTCCCATCCTTGAGCGTGATCTCGCCCAACGCGCTGGACTTGGCTGGATCGGCAAAAATACCTGCCTCATCCATCCGAAACAGGGTTCCTATTTTTTAATCTCTGAAATTCTTCTCGATCTCGAACTCGAACCCGATCCGCCCTTCGCCACCGATCACTGCGGCACCTGCACGCGCTGCATCCAAGCCTGCCCAACGGATTGCATTCTCCCCAACCGCACCATTGACGCGGCGCGCTGCATCTCGTACCTCACCATCGAACTCAAGGATGATATCCCGGTCGAACTACGCGGCAAAATGGGAGACTGGATTTTCGGATGCGACATCTGCCAGATGGTCTGCCCGTGGAATCGATTCGCGGCTGAAGGCGATCCTGCTTTTGATGACAACCACCCGCCTCACAACCTGACCGGGGAACTGACTCTGACATCCCAAACCTTCAACCAACGCTTCAAGCGGACTCCCATCAAGCGCGCCAAGCGACGCGGCTATCTGCGCAACGTTGCCGTCGCGTTGGGCAACACCGCTGACATGCACGCCCTGCCCGTCCTGCAAAACGCGCTCAATGATGAAGAGTCCATGATTCGTGAACACGCAAAATGGGCAATCGAGAAAATCACCTCGCGCTGAGCGGAGTGTAGCGCAGTCGAAGCGCAATGGATAAATATACATGCACAAACTTCTCATCGCCACCAACAACCCGGGCAAGATCAGGGAATTGCACGAACTGCTTGATGATCTGGGGATCGAACTCGTCACCCCCTCGCAGATCGGACTCGAACTCGACGTGATCGAAGATGGCGAGACCTACATCGAGAACGCGACCAAAAAAGCAAATGCCTTTGCACAAGCCAGTGGCCTCATCTCCCTTGCTGATGACTCCGGCTTGGAAGTGGACGCCCTCGACGGCGCGCCGGGTTTATACTCCGCGCGCTTTGGCTCCGTCAACGGAGAAAAATTATCCGACGCTGAGCGACGCAAATATCTCATTCAAAAACTGCAGAACCAGCCCCGCCCGTGGACCGCGCGCTTTCATGCCACCATCGTCATTGCTGCACCAGATCAGGGATTGCAAATTACCGAGGGGTTTTGCGAGGGCGAAATCATCCCCGAAGAACGCGGCACCGGCGGATTTGGTTACGATCCAATTTTTTTGTTGCCAGAGTTGGGAAAGACCATGGCGGAACTCAGCATGGAAGAAAAAAACCGCCTCAGCCATCGGGCAAAGGCGGTGATGAAGGCAAAATCTGTATTGACAGAATTGTTCAAGAGTCGATGATAATTTGGTTGATATAAGGCGAACAAAAACGCGCGGTCATCTCTTCGGGTGGTGCAGGCGGTCTGCAGCTTCCTCCGTCAGCGGGAGATAGACCTGCACCCGCGTCCCTTTGCCCGGCGCGGAATCGATGTTGAGCAAGCCGTTGACCAGCTCCGTGCGCTCGCGCAGGTTGATCATGCCCAAACTGCCGCGCTGGTCGTAGGATTTGTTCACCGCCTCCAGATTGAAGCCCATCCCGTCATCCTCGACCTCCAGCAAGGCAATACCCGTCTCGAACGATCGCAGCCGCACCCAGATGTGGGGGGCGTTGGCATGTTTGCGGGCGTTATTCACCGCCTCCTCGATGATGTAGAAGATCACGCCCTGCTTGCCCATTTCCATGTTCTCGAGCAACATGTCATCCACGTTGATGATCACATTTTGCGCGAATGTTTCGCGCATCTTTTCCGCCATCGCTTGGAGGGCGGCGTTCAAGCCCTGCGACTCAAGGATCAGCGGGCGCAGTGTGAACAGCATGTGCCGGATCTCCTTCGTAGTGCGATAAGCCAGTTCCTCGATCTTGAACAATTCGTCCATTGCGTCCTTGGTGTCCTTCCCCATCATGCGGCGGACAATGTTGATGCGCATCGCCATCGCGGCAACGGATTGGGTCGGTCCATCGTGCAGGTCGCGCGCCAGTTTCTTGCGCGTCTCCTCCTGCACCTCCACCATGCGCTCCTTCTCCTCGACCAGGTCCTGATACAGCCTGGCGTTCTGCACCGCGATCACCGCCTGCCTGCCGATGATATCCAGCAGGCCGCAGCGTTCTTTTGTAAAATAATTCGGGTCGGGATGGGCGAACAACATCGCGCCATAGACGTTGAATCCGCTGCGCAGAGGGAAGCAATACGCGGAGGAGCAGGTGCGCAATGCGATGATGCGCCCAAGCTCGGGGTCGTATCCGATGTCCGGCGTGAGGACCGCCTCCCCGCCATCCACCACGCGTTTGAGGATCCCATCGGTCCCGCGCAGGACCACGCGCATATCCGCGTTGGTAAAGCGCCGCGCAGACCCGACGCGCAATTCGTTGTCGCGGAACAACAACACCGCGCTGACGAGTTTCTCCTCCTTCGGTTCGTCCGGGTCAAGGGTCGGGTTCAGCGCGTTGTATCCAAGGTCGAGGGCTGAATCTAGGACGCGTTTGTAACTGAGAGTCGCCGTCAGGTTGGACGTCAGCTCATAGATGGCTCGCAGGCGTTCGGCTTCGGCGCGGCGGCGGCGTTCTTCCCCATCCAGACGGATCTGGCGTGATACGCGCAGGCGCTTCATCCCAAACCTGCCGATGAGTCCCGCGACCAATCCCATCAACAGCGTCAGCAGGATGTCGCTTACAGGCAAGAAGGAAAATCCACCCGAAAACGAAGGCCGCAGAACAAACACCTGCCAGAACACGAACAGGATCGCCGTAATAAATGCGCCCCACATCTCAAAGTAGATCGCGCCCGTTGCAATGGGGATCAGTCCCACCCAGGCAAAAGCCCCACCCTGCACCCAATAGAACAGCGCGCTGAGAATGAGGTCCACACCGAGTATGATGTGACGGTGATAAGGCAGGCGCATATTCAAGCCAGCCAGGATGCTCATGATGATGTTCCACCCCACCATGAGGACCAGTACCCAAAACAATTCCCCCACCTGCCCGCGCAATGCCAGCAGGAGGGTAAAAACGACCAGCATCAACCAGCGCAGCGAGGCTGCGAACCAGTCTGCCACATAGGGAGTCTCAAACCTGCGCATGGTTTCAATGATACTCGAAAACGATTGATGTCCCTCGCTGGCGACATTACAAATAAATTACTGACTACACCTCATACCCCATTCTGGACAAATATGCTCCCATTTTATCCTTCAATATTTGCTGTTGTTCTTCATTGTAGGATTCTCGGAATCTGCCGATCCTGCCCTTGTAAAAATGCAGACCCTGCTGTCCCTCCGCCGCCTGGGGACGATACCCGGCGATCACCTTCCGGACCTCGGGTCTGTTCCCGTCTAATTTGAGGAATCCCACCAGATGATCCACCTCATTATCGTAATCCGTCAGCAGGTCTTCGTAGCGGGCGATGAGCACGTTCTTCTCGTCCATCCACTTTTCCCAAATGCGGACGTAATCCATGATGAAATCGAGACTCTTCTGAAAATCGGTGAGGTGCGAGAAGGCATTCGGGCGTCCCTTTTGAAGGGCGCGTTGACCGAAATCGAACGCGGAGAGCATGGCATCGCGCGGGTCGCGGTAAATGTAAGTGATGCGGAGCAAGCCCAGGCGTTGCAGGAGGCGGGAGGAGGCGGACGGTCCCGCGTGGGCTTTGATGACGAAATCGTTCCCCGCCAGCGCGGGCAGGGTCACCATCCCCAGCCTGCGCGCGGACAAAACTCCGATGTTGCAATTGACCTCCGTCAGGATCCCCTGCAAACGATACTTTTCGCGGATGAGACGCGCATCAGTGTAGCCTGCCGTTTCCATGAGGTCGTGGATGAGATTGTAGTGCCAGCCCGAACCTGCGCGCGGCATGCCAACGGAAAGTACGATCATTGAGTCTCCTGATTGCTCCCGCCGCCATCACCGGCGGTGTTGGGAGCATGGGATGAGTTCCCCGATTCTAACGCATGGGCGGTCACACCGGAAAGAATCCCGAAGTTGATCCAGATGTTTGGAATGGCAAACGAGTCCTGGGTCGCGTTATAGAACGAAATGGCGATCCACGAGAACAGACCTGCAATGCCAAGGAAACGCATGAGGGATGATCTGTTCTTCAAGGCGATCAACGCATCGCCCAGCACCGAGAACTGAAACGCAATGAAGACAAAGAAACCGATCAGGCCCGTCTCTGCCAGCAGGCGCGCATACATGTTCTTCGGGTTCGGGTACAGGCGGTTCTCCGGGCTGAGTTGACGCGCGATCTCCGGCACGGTGGTCAACGCCCAATCGGGGAGATGGTCGTATATGTAAAAGCCGCTCGCGCCCAGCCCCACCCCTGTGATCGGATTCTCATCATACGCGCCCAGCGCGCCGAAGGTGTAAGCCGCCCGCGCACCCGCAGAATTTTCGATGATGTATTCCTCGAGACTCTCCGCATCGGAATTGAACAAACGCGTGATGTATCCCTTTTGACTCAGGAATATCCCCGCGCCCGCCAACGCACCAACGGCAACCGCGATCACACTCAGGCGCAGCAACATGGCTCCGCCGCGTTGGAAGCCCCGCACAAACCATCTCCATGCGGAACGCATCTCCGCCCGCCCCACCAACAGGAACGTGAGGACGAGCGCGATCACGGCAGTCAACAATCCGCCGCGTGAATACGTTGCAAGCAAAAGCAAAACGGCAAAACCCAGAAGGACGACCTCGAGCCATTTGAGGCGCGTCATCCGCACGCGCGTCAACAGCGCCGCGAACAACCACGGCAGGTAGACCGTCGCGATCTGTCCGGCAAGCCAGGCAGGTTCATATGCCATCCCCGAAACGCGGTTCGAACGCACGAGTTCGCGCATCGAAAAAGCGCGCTGCCAGTGCGTCACCGTCACCTTCTTGAGCAGGGGCGTATAGAACGCAAGCGACTGCACGCCGCTCCACAGAACATCCACGAGGAACCCAGCCAGCAGCCACTTGACCGTGAAACGCAGATCGTCCCCGTTGCGATTCATCCATACGGCGGTGATGAAAAAGGATATGCCAATGACGAGCGTCGCCCAGGCCCGGATGACGCGCCCGAAATAATCCTGTCCGCGCAACGGCAGCGGGTCAAGCAGGGACCCGATGGCTGATGCCGCCAAAGCGACCAATACAAACCCGATCAACGGGACCATCGTCCCGGCGCGCGGCAGGGAGATCTTCCCGCGCATCCACTGGATCAGCAGGAGAGGCAGAAGCAATGCAGCAGGATAGAACGCCAGCGGGCGGACGAGCGTCCCATCGCCCATGAAAGGAAAGTAACGAAAACTCGTCACAGGCAATGTGAACAGCACCACCCCCCACAGGATGCGGCTCAACACTGGAAAGAATTCATCGAACCTTGCTGTAATTTTCATTTCGGTTTGGAGACAAACAACACAACCAGAGAAGCTAAAGCAAGGAAAGCCACCGCGCCGACAAACAGGTACAGGCTGATGGACAGGCTGCGTTCGATCGGCACCTGCGCGATCTGGGTCAAATTGGCTTCAATGAACGCATTCGGACCCTCAGCCGCTGCCTTTTGGATGTTGACCTGCCCGACGAAGTTTTGCGCCCAAAGCGTTGCTAGCGTGGATGCCCGTTGCGGATCATCATCCTTCACATAGAAGTTCCAGCCGCCCTCCGCAGGCTGGCTGAGGGAGATCATTCCGCGCAGTTCCGCCGTTGTGATGTTCCCGGTCCGTTCAACGATGGATTCCATGACCGTATCTGAAAGCGCGATCTCCTCCAGTTTTCGGGTTTCGCGTTCGAGATAATAGAACTGCTGACGGTCAGTCTCCTCGGGCCAGGCTTGCTCGAGATTAAAATCCACAAGGACAACGGCATGGGCGCGATAGGGCGGCGGCGCGGCATAATAGACCGCCGCGCCGATCAACCCGCCGATCACCGCACCCAGCGACCAGTATCTCCATGCTTTGAACAGCCGGATCAGGTCATCGAGGGTGGGAGGGGAAAATAATCGATTCATGATTTCCAATTTCCGTGGGGGCGGGAGGACCCTGCCCTACATGTTAAACATTTTTCTTCTGCGCCAGTTCCAGAACGGCGCGATCAACCTGCGGATGTAATACTTTGCCACAATGACCGAAAAGAACGAGCCGCCATCGCGATAATGCACCCGGATCATTTCGGGCCAGCAGCGATCATCGGCAACGATGGTCTTCCCTGAAGTATGGATCCGAAAGTTCGCCCAGGTCTGCGGCACATATTGGATTTGGGTCCGCGCGGCGATACGCGTCCACAGGTCGTAATCCATCGCAAAATAAAACGACGGGTCGAGCGGGCCAACCTGCTTCCATAACCCGGCGCGGAAGAACATGGTCTGCTGCGGGATGTGCACGTATCCCTGACGGAGCAGGCGGTAATCCGTCTGCGCGGCATTGAATTTGCCGATCACATTTCCCTGTTCATTGATGAAGTTGCAATCGCCGTAGACCATTCCCACTTCGGGGTGTTCCTGCAAATATGCGACCGCCGCGGATACCGCGCCGGGTTCATAGGTATCGTCCGAATTCAGCCATGCAAGGATATCGCCCCCGGCGCGCGCAAACCCCTTGTTGATGGCATCGGTCTGCCCCTTGTCCTTTTCGCTCACCCACCATGCCAGTCGATCCGCGTACTTCCTGATGATGTCCACCGTCCCATCGTCCGAGCCGCCATCCACGACCATGTATTCGATGCGCGGATAATCCTGCGTCAACACGGATCGCATCGTCGCTTCGATGAAACGGGCGTGGTTGAAGGATGGCGTGACGATGGAGACCAATGGCAGGTCAGACATTACCATTCCTCGTCGGAATAATACAAGTGGGATACATCCTCCGTGATCTCACGGATGCGCCTGAGATCCTCGTCCGACATGCGCTTCCTCCAGTTCTTGATGCTGGCGGCGCTGTCCATTTTGACGGAGTAGGTCTTCCTCTTCGAAAGTTCCTTGGGGTTATCCGAACTGCTCGAATTGAGAATGAATCTTTCCACGCGCGAACTGAAATCGAGCCCCAGGGTCGCGTACAAGGCCCGGTATCCGGTGACGGGGTCGCGCGAAAGGTCTTCGTGGCGGACGACTATGAATTCGGGATTCAACTCGCGGGTCGCGTGAACCGAAGCGTAGATCAACTTCCACAGCAGGGATGCCTGCCCGAGGATGTCATCTTTCTTCACCGACAGCATTTCATCCCGGTATTTTTCCAGGTGATCGCGCATCAGCAAAGGTTGGTCCAGCAGATCATTGAAATCGAAATTCCAGCCGAGCCGCTGCAGGCTGCTCGCAAACGCCGCGGGGTGGCGCACCGTGATGACGATCCTGCAGCTCAAGCGCCGCGCGAACCATTGCGTGGAAAACACCGCGAACGGATCCTTGACCAGGGCGCGCTGTCCGCGCATCAAACCGTTATAGAAGATCGCGAAATCGCGCCCCATGCGCAGAAAATCCTTGAGCGAATGCAGGGAACGAATTTCGGTCAGGAGGTGATAATCGAATTGGAGTGTCTCCCGAAACGGAGCCAGATACTCGGTCTCGTTCTCGTCGCAGATATATTGATACCAGCGGTTCACCTTCGCGCGGAACACACCGGGACGATGCAAAACGTTCAACGGTTCGCTGATGTATCCGGTCTGCGAATCGGCGGCGAGCATTTTGCCAGCCCACGAGGTTCCACTGCGGTGCGCGCCGGTGACAAGGATGGGATGCAGTATATCGGTCATCGATTCTCCAGATCGTAGATCACATAGCCCTCGCCCTGCGCAAAGATCGGGTAGGTCGCCAGGCGCGCCTGCAATTCGGGCTGGGCTTTCAGGTCGTTGAAATCGGTCACGAGGAAATAGGCTTTGCTCTGGATGCGCCGGGAAAATTCCTTTTCGAAATCGAAATTGTTCCCGCGCAGGCTCGCCGCATACAGGTCACCCGAAGCGGGCCAATACGCCGCGGAGGTCCAGCCGAAGTATTGTAAACGCGAGCCGTAATCCTCGGTCAATGCGACGGCAGTGGTTTCGTGGTTCAACTTCTCGCCGATCTCCGCCCACATGGCGGCTTCGGGACGATAGTCCACCGCTTTCATCTGATTGCGGACGCTCCAGACAACGGAGAACATCCCTAGGAGCAGGATGACGTACATCCCGCTTCGCACCCACGGACTTGAGGCTGATTCCGCCAAACGGGCAAGGACCAACTCCCCAAGCGGCGCCAGCGACAATGCCACGATGGGGATCAGCGGCATATGATAGTAATCGTGCGTACCGGCATGATAGTTAAAGTAGGAGCCGAACAAGAGATAACCGCCCCACAACCCGAACATCAAAGCGCGCAGCCGTTCGTTCTTCACCAGAAAGAATCCCAGCAGGCCGAGCATGATGAAGATCCCGCCCGCCGCGGTGTCGGCTTTTGTCAGCCAGTTCAAATAGTTCAACGGGCTGAACATCAATGCAGGGATGAAGTTCCCGCCGAATTCGGTTGCCAGTCTTCCATCGAACACGCCATAAATCACATATGCCAGCGGAGGCAGCGCGCCCAGGACCGCGATCAGCCACACCCGGGCGTTGCGCAGTAATTCGCGAAACGAAAAACGACTGAGCAACAATCCCAACGCGCCGCCGATCACAAAGAACGCGGCGGGGAACTTGATGAAGATGGCGAACCCGCCCAAAAGTCCGGAAAGAACCGAGTTCATCCACGATGGCGAACGCATCCAACGGAACAACATCCACCAGAAGGAAATCGTCAACGCGATCATCGGGATGTCCGGCTGAAAACTGCGGCTGGCGATCACGGCATAGGGGAACAGCAGGTAATATGCGGCGGCAACGAGCGCGCCCTCGAACGAGACCAGATCGCGCACGAGCAAAAAAAGAAAGACCGCGCCGATCATCCAGAAGACCGAGGAATAAATGCGCGCGATCCAGACGTGTTCATCCGTGAAGCGGTATGTGAACGCGACCAGGCGTTCGTATACCACCGGCTCGATATCCGCCTTCGATCTCATGTGCTGAATGCCCGCCTCCAATTTCCATGTGGGGTAACCATCGGGCTGTGTTTCATAAAACAAACCGCGCGCCCGGATGGCGGAGAGTAGTTGCCGCGTGGGATGAAAGTCGAGCGGGAGGTCGGTAAGGTCGTACATCCGGATGCCGAAAGCCGCGCCAAAAAGAACAACGAGCGCGGCGATCCGCGCAAACCGGTTCGAAAATATCGATTGGGACATAAGCCCGTGTATTTTATCAGATTCAAGTTTTCTACTTGTCGCCTGAAAAAGCGCGCCTGCGACGATGCAAGATGAAGTCGCGCAATGCACCCAACCCAACGAGATTCAATACCGCCGAGGTGAAAATGTTCAACCGCGCCAAAGCCGTCGGCGGATGGATGAACAACGCCCGGAACCACGCCGCCAGCGCGGATGCGGACTTCCCGCCATCGAGCAGATAGCGCGCATCCACCCGATGTGCGGAGGCGCGGGCGCGTCTTTCCACGCCCGAAACTGCTTCAGCCAGACCGGGCTGTTTCCCCGCCCAATCCAAAATGCGGAAGGCTTCACGCCCGAACTCCGCGGCCTTGGCGCGGTTCTTTGCCTGCGCATGATAGCGCGCCGCCGACCAGATTTGATCCACGTGCAGGATTTTTCCGTGTTGAGCAATGCGGATCCACAAATGTTGGTCGAGCAGGAAATGAAAGTTGGTGTCAAGTGTGCCGGTCTGCTCCAGGACCTCCCGCCTGAAGAACACACTCGGCTGACCGATGATCTGAAAACACAACAGGTCTTCGAGCGAGAGTTGTTTATATTTCAGGGCATTGATGGTCTGTCCGTGTTCGTCCACAGCCAGCATATCGCCATAGACCATGACCACATCCGGATTTGCCTCGAACATTTTCACCGCCGATGAGATCGCATCCGGCAGATAGTAATCGTCTGAATTCAGCCAGGCGACGATCCCGCCCCCGGCGCGCGCCAGTCCCTTGTTGATGGCTTCCGCCTGACCCGAATCCTTTTCGCTCACCCACCAGGCAAGTTTATCGGCATATTTTTCGATGACTGCAACGCTCCCGTCGGTGGAACCGCCGTCGATGACGATATATTCGAGGCGCGGATAATCCTGCCCGAGCACAGACTGGATCGTCTGCTCGAGATATCGCGCTTGATTGAAGGAAGGCGTAATGACCGAAACGAGGTTCATCTTATGATGGTATGAGATTGCTTCGGGTCATCCTTCGACTTCGCTACACTCCGCTCGGGACGCAGACCCTCGCAATGACATTAGAAAAGCGAGTTGTAATCCACTTTGGGGAAGATCGTCAATTTGCCGCCGACGGTGGCGTCAACAACCTCGCGTCCGGCTTTGCGATAGGCTTCGCGCGCGAAGGTGTAGCCGATCTCGGAAGTATCGAGGTCCGGCAGTTGCCATTTGACGCCTTTGCCAAAATAATTCGGCATGAAATGATTCTGGTCGTCGCCCTCGGAGACAACCGTTTTGTTTGCCGCACCTTTATCTTTGAAATTATGATCCACGCCGATGAGGATGGCTTTGGCGATGCCCATGTGATAGGCGAGTTGCAGCGCAAGGTTGGTGACCGTGGCACCCTCCCAGACGCGGCCGCGTACATCGGTGGCAAAGCGCGGACCGGTATACGACGTGTACACGAAAGTCGGGATATCCTTCAGAGGCATATCCCGATCGAAATGCCGGTGCGAACGCCAGGCGATGAACTTCGGCAGCGTGAGTGCATTGATATCGCCCACAAACTGCTCAACAACCAGGTCGTTCGTGATACACAGATAGGTGGCTGGGAATCCCAATTCAGGAAACGCCAGATAAAACCGGTTCATGCAAAACGTGACCTCGTTCTGCAGTTTGCTGAGATCGGTCTGCTTGAGGGACGGTCCATTGCCGATGATGAAGGCGCGTTTGCCTTTGTGAATGTCCTTCAATTCGGCAAGCCGCCTGATGCTTTCGCGCCGCCACGGATGGAGGTACGCATCCGGCAGTTCGGGGAGGCGGCGGAATGCATCGTAGGCATCGCGCGCAAAATGCCAGATGGGTTGTGGAATGACTCTCTTGAGCGTCTGTCTCATGCGGGGAGAAATTCCCTGCGCGCAAGCGTCAGTGCAATCAGTGTGGCCAGATTCAATAAAACGAAAAGCAGATCCACGAGTCCGAACTGATCGAAGATCGTCGGGATAATGTTGAGGGCAAGCACAATGACCGAGACATGGAAGGCATACTTCATCCGCCGGTTCAACATCCAGACGCACAACAACATCGCCGCCGCATCGCCGAACATGGCAACGGCATAGAATACATAAAGGAAGGTCCTGTCAGGGTTCGCTTCGATGCGCAAAAGTGAACCGATCCCGAACACGGCGAGGACCGTCACCGTGAACAGGAACAAGTAACGTGTCAATTGAAAAGTTGAAAGTTTCATCTTGTTTACCTCATGATCGTCCCGAAGGATTCGATCCTTCCGCCCGCGTTTCAGGACAAGCCTTCGGGAGGTTGAATCATTCCGTGCTCAATCTTGCCGTCGCGCCGCCGTCCACGACGAGCGCCTGCCCCGTCATAAACGAAGATTGTTCGTTGTCCGCAAGGAAGTAAATGGCGTGGGCGATCTCCTCAGGGGTGCCGACTTTCCCGCTGACGGTCTTGCGCGCGAGGTTGTCCAATCGCGCCTGCATGTCGCCATGACCGACATGCCCGCGTCCGAGGCCCGCGCGCAGCATGGGCGTATCCACCGCGCCGGGCAGGACGGCATTGACGCGGATATTATCGGGCGCGAACTCGATCGCCATGGCACGCGTAAACGCCAGCAAACCGCCCTTCGAGGCCGCATACGCAGCGATGTTCGTGGATGTCTGAATCGCGTGCACAGACGAGACATTCACGATCGCTCCGCCTCCCGCGGCTTTCAACAACGGGTGCGCCAGTTTCACGAACAAAAACACCGAGCGCAAATTGGACGCCATGACCGCATCCCATTCATCGACGGTGGTTTCGACCAGCGGCTTGGCAACCTGCACCGCGGCATTGTTCACGAGCACATCCAATGTGAGACTGAATTCTTTTGCCTGCTGAAAGATCAACCCGGCAGAATCGGGATGTGAAATATCGGCTTTGATGAAACGTCCATCCGCCGGGAAATCGTCGCCAAAATCCGAACGGTCAACACCGATGACACGCCAGCCCTTCGATGCAAAATGGTGGACACACGCGCGCCCGATCCCCCCGCCTGCCCCGGTGATCAAAACAACCTTCGATTTTTTCATCTATCCTCATTTTGTAGGGCGGGTTTGTAACCCGCCAGGGTATATGTTGCTGAAATGTGTCACGTCAAAGACGTGACCTACAAATCGCGCAAATCATCCAATCCTTTGCCATCCATTCCCAGCCCATCCAGCAGGTTTTTTATCGTGTTCCAATGCACCCGCTCCCACGCGGCCGGGCTGGAGTTGGAATTGTGCGGGGCGAGCAGGACATTATCCATTTTCATTAACGGACTCTCCAACGGGAGCGGTTCCACTTCGAAGACATCCAATGCGGCTCCCCCCAGACGTTCCGCCTGCAACGCTTCGATCAAGCTTTCCTCATCGACAATGGGTCCGCGGGCAGTATTTATAAGTACAGAAGTGGGTTTCATCAGCGCAAATGTGTCAGTGTTCATGAGGTGATGGGAAGTCGGATTGAGATCACAGTTGAGCGAGACGAAATCAGAATTCTTCAACAGGTTCTCAAGCGATGTCATCTCGATGCCGGTTTCAGAGACAAAGACGTGGTCGATGTCCAGGATGTCATTGCCATAAACCTTCATGCCGAAGGCGCGGGCGCGACGGGTCACTGCCTTGCCAATGTTACCCACTCCCACCACGCCAAGCGTGCATTCACTGAGAGCCCTACCGGGGATCTTTTCCCATTTGCCCGCTTTCATTTCCCTGTCCATCCACGGCTGGCGGCGGACAAAAGCGAGCATATATCCGAGCACCGTGTCCGCCACGGGGGTGGTGAAGGCGTTCAGGGTGCGTCCGATCCTGATCCCATAGCGGGAGCAGGCTTCGGCGTCGATTGAATCGATGCCGGTCCCCCACTTGGAGATAATTTTCAGGCGCGGAGAACAGGCTTCGATCACGCGCGCGCTGTAGCGGTCATCCCCGCAAATCGTCCCATCGAATTGACCTGCATATTTGAGGAGGTCATCCTCCTCCATGCGCTCCTGCACATCGGGGACGATGAGTTCGATGTTGTATTTATCGAAGACCGGCTTGAAGCGATCCACAAAGGGGATCATGTAAGGGGCGGTGAAAAGGACGGTGGGCATTATTTGTTTTCCAATCTCATGCGCATGAGGATATCTGCGATCTGAAAATCGGATTCCTCGTCGATGTCCACGGCCTCGAGGCGCGGTATCTCGAACATCAACGGCTTGTCACCGATGCGGTGACGTCTGGCGATGAGATTTGCGCGGGTAAAAATATAGATGCAGGAATTTTCCTCGTACAGTGGAGGCAGGTCCTGCGTTTGGATGAGTTCGCGCGGGTCGTGGTTGACGGCGTTCCCGTCCCTGTCGTAAAAACGGGACTGCCAGCGCGTGACAGAGAAGAGGGAATCGCGATCAGGGTAACTGGTGATCAGCAACTGGATCGCGCGTGAAACTGTTTCAGATCTCAAAAGAGGATTGGTGCTGTGCGTTTGCAGGTAAAAGTCGGCGGGGTATCGTTCCGTATCATGGATCAGGATCTCGTTCATGGGCATATCGTCTGCCCGCAAATGTTCGGGGCGGTCGATGAGTTTGACCTGCGGGAAGTCCTTCCGCAGTCCCTCCATCACGGGCTCGGAATCCGTATCCACAACGATCTGGTCGATCTCGGGGACGGAGAGCAGCGTTTCGATGATGTGCTGATAGAGCGGTTTCTCGGCAAGTTCGCGATAATTTTTGCCGGGCACACGCTGGCTGTGATGACGCATGGGAACAAGGGCGGTCAGGCTGAATTTATTCATCCGGTCTGTTTCTTTATTTTTCCTCAAGTGACATGGATTCTACTTGATAAATGGTTTGATTTTTCGTCAAAATTTCAATTGCACAACCCGATACCACCCCGGTTGGGATGCCGCCCGGGAACCTGTCGCGGGCTGCGTAAAAATAATGGAACCTGTCATTCACATAATCGATGGCAGGGATCAACCTGACACAGGCGCCATCAGTTGCCATTGTCTTAAACAAGAACTGACAAAAATCATCCGTCGCCTTCTCTACATTATTGTTCTCGAAATCATTCCGGCACACCTCCGGAACGTAACCGCAGGATCCTGATCCGCTTTTCACAAAATCGACATAAGAGCCGGGATGATATTCCATGACATAAGATGCCTGTCCAGCCGGGCAAGCCGGCAATGTATAGCCCGGTTCCTGAGCAAGAGAATGTAGCACGGGCGGGGCAATCAATGTTAACAGGATCATCCCAATCGAAGCATACCGGGATGCCAGGATGTCATTTTGTACAAGTCCGTTTAACGATCGGGCAGACTGCTGATCTTTTTGGAACCACCTGATGCCCAATGCTGGCAGGATATAAAAGAACGGCGCGGTACTCGCATAAAACCGCGCCCCACCGTCAACAGGCGGAAGGAACGGTATGGATAGAACCATACCCACAAATCCGGCGATCAACAACGACGAATCATTCTGACGGATCTCGCTCAAGGATCGGACCAACCCCAACACGAGCAATGCCGCGGCCGCCATCCAGAGAAGAATATTCAGCCAGTTCCGCCAGACGAATTCTCCAAAAGGGAAAATGCTTTGGTCGCCAAACAGGAAGAAATCGCGGTACGCCTTGGCAACCCCAATGAACAAACCGATCGGATGATCGAGAAAATACTGCCATGCAGCGCGATAGACAACGGACGGGTCCCTCGTACCCAATTCCTCTATTGCGCTATGCCAGCCAGCTCCTCCCCTGACCTGTCCGTAGAGTGCATAGGAAAAATTACCAAAGGAACTCCCGGGGGGTATGCCAAGGAGTCGCGGGTAAACCGAATTCACCAGCAGATATCCCGCCACGATCACAGAGATCGCAAGCAGAAAGGTTCTTATGGAAAAACCCCTGTCCCCCCGGAATACCCAACCTGCCCAGACCGCCAACATGGGAAAGATGAAAAAGGCACCCGCCCTGGCACTGACAGCCAGCATAAGAACCACGAGACCAAGGAAAAGGTCGGACCGATCCCGCCTGTTTGATGCAAGCCAAAGCATGGTGAAACCGAAACAACCGAGGGTGAACCCGAGCATTTCGCTCATCGAATAACCGATCCAGGGCTGAATAAAAAAATATAAAAAAGTGGCAAAAAGACCTGCCGTCAAAGGTCCAGATATTTTTCGGATCCGCTGGACTGACAAATAGAGTGAAAACCCCGCCAGTTGTGCAATAAGTGCAATGGCAACCTTCAGGTTATGACCGGTCAATAGCAGCACGAAAGATAAAAACCCCGGAAACAGGGGGCGCTCCGTGGACTGGCCAGCGTTTACCGGTGACAAGCCGTGCAGGATCAGGTTGGCACCGAAGTAATAATTCTTTCCATCCTTGTAGGGAAGCAGGCCGCCGATAATAAAATTATCTGAAAAACCCGATGACCATAAATAGGAAAGCGACAGGGCAAATAACACCATGGTACCCGCAAGGAGGACAGGTGCTACATGACGATCCGGCAGGCGGGAGGCCAGGCTGTATAAAACCAGAACGATCAGGAAAAGACCAAACGAATAGTCATGAAAAAACCGGCTGAATGAATCGGAAATATCCAGGAACAGGATCAGCCAAAAAACGGATAATGCGACGACGAAGGAGACCGATCGAATCAGGCGTGTCCTTTTGGAACTGGAACTATCATCCATGTTATGGAACCTTCCCGCAGAATACCTATTGATTATATCGAATCGGGTCGACGCCTCGATTCGGGCTTTCCTGCGGCTTTCTTTCTCTTGCATAATAAAAGGTCTCGCGCAACTGCGGCGTGACGAGACTGGTTTCGCGGTGTCCCATGCGCGTGCCGTGAAATTGCATGAACCGGAACCAGAGGATCGAAACGAGATTCTTCCACAACACCCGATCGCGCGCCGCGTGCCATAGATCGCTCAGGATATTCGTGAGCGTCAAACGGATGAAATCATAAAAGTTAAAATGAGCTTCCGGGTAAATCTTTCGCAGCGCCATCGCCTCGCGACGGTAACGGTTATAGACCCCGCGCGGCGTCTCATTGTGAATGTGGATGACCTCCGCTTCGGCGATGTAGGCGATCCCATATCCCTGTTCCTTCGCCCATTTTCCCCATGCGAGGTCCTCAAGACCGGTCAACGTTTCGTCATAGGGATTTTTCTCCCACAAACTTTTGCGGATGGCGGCATTGGCATTGTTGCAAAATGCCGTGACTTGATCCATGCTGCTCTCATCGGGGTACCACTGATGGTAGATCTGCTGTTCGGAATATTTGGCACTCCCGGGTCCGCGCTGTTTGCCATAAGTCAACGCGACCCTTTCATCCTCGAACGGACGGAGCAAACTCTCCAGCCAATCCGGATAGACCGGATAGACATGCGCGCTGGCGATGACGATGAATTCACGCGTCGCAACCCGGATGCCGAGGTTGAGCGACCGCCCAAACGTAAACTCATCGGACGGAATGTGAACGATCTTCACCCCAAACTTTTCCGCGATCCGGACAGTCGCATCCGTCGAACCGGAATCCACCAGGATCACCTCCACATCCTTGATCGTCTGCTGTGAAATCCCTTCCAACAAGCGCGGCAGGTGTCGTGATTCGTTATAGGCGCGGATGACAACGGAACAGTTACCAATCATTATTTTTCTCGTAACCCAGTTTCACCAACAAATCCCCCGCAACATCCTTGAAGATCTTCCTATGCCCCTCCGTGAAATGTTTTTTCCACTCCCCTGTTTTCCCCGAGCGGAAGGTCGGGGATTTTGTCGGGTTGATGGCGGATTCGAGGGAATCCAGAATCAGTTGTCGGGAGGCTTGAAGCGGGACACGGGCTAGGAGATGGTCCATAATGCGCGTCAGAGTCCGGACCCGGTCATTGATCAGGTCTTCGAAATGAATGGTCAACACTTCGGCATGGTTCAGCCAATCCATATAGGGCGCGAAGCGTTCGGCAATGTTCGGGAATTCCACATCCGCATCCGGTCTTCCCAAAATGCTGACGGTCAGGCGGGAATCGAAATCAGGCAGGGAGCGATAATAGGCATGATGGACGTGGCGCGCCTCCATCTCGGTGACATAAAAGACGTGCGAGACGACCACATCGCGCGGGTCGCGAAAGATGAAATAGGGAATGAATTTGGACGAACAGACACGGGCGACAGCTTCGGGTCGGGCAAAGAGATGCGCGGACGCAACATCGCCGGAGCGAAGCGAATCGAGCCAGCGAAGCGCCTGTTCGGGCGGGCGTTTGACTCCGCTTTCGCCTTCGTATTCGGCATAAAAAGAGTGAAGGCGTCTGGCGTACGGAGCGACATTGCCAAAGCCGAGCAGGATCTGGTCGAGCAGGTGCGTGCCGCTTTTGGGGAAGGAGATGCCCAGCAGGACAGTCAGTTCCTGCGCCCCAAAACGGACGCGCTGCATCCGTTTTTCTGTCTGGTATAGAATCGAGCGGAACGATGACTTCAATGACATGCTGGTATTTAACCACAAATCGCTTCAATCTGTCATGCTGAGCGCGGCGAAGGATCTCCAGCACGCACAAGCAAGTCCCTTCTCTTTGCCTCACTCAAAGTGACATAATTTCATATTTTGGGTTATATAATTGCATACAATGAAAACCACCATTTTTAACACCCCCATTCTGAGCTTCCTCTTTCACGTCCTCGCGCGGATCTTCATGTGGCTCGCCGGCTGGCGCGTGGATGGGAGACTCCCCGACCTGCCGAAATACGTGCTGATCGGCGCGCCGCATACCTCGAACTGGGATTTCGTGCTATTCCTCGGGTTGATCTTCTACCTGCGAGCGGAGGCGCGCTACATGGCAAAGGCGGAGTTGTTCGTTTTCCCCATCGGCTGGTTCTTCCGGTATTGCGGAGGCTATCCTGTTGATCGAAAGAAGTCCACGGGATTGGTGGAACAAATGGTGAATGCCATCAAAAAGGAAGATAAATTCATCCTGACCATCGCCCCCGAAGGGACGCGTCACTACGTGAGCGATTGGAAGCGCGGCTTTTATCACATTGCCAAAGGCGCGGGGATTCCCATTGTCATGGCGCAGGTGGACGGCAAACACAAAACTGTCCACATTCTCAAGGAACCATTTCATCCCACCGATGACATCGAAGCGGATATGCGGGCGATCAAGGGAGTGTTTGAGGGTGTGTCGGGGATCAAGCCGCGGCGGAAATATATAACGCTGGAGAGCTAGGACCTTTGCAGGTTATAATTAAGCCATGAGCCCGGATTTGAAATCAACTTTAAGAATAGATCGCAAAGCCTTCTCCGTCGTTTCATTGACCGACGATTCGGGAGAAAAGTCTTATTGGCTTGCGAGAACCCCGGAAGAGCGCCTGAAGCAAGTTGAAATCCTCCGAAGGATCAATTATGGAAATCAATCTACCGCTCGACTTCAAAGAGTTTTTGAAATTACTGAACGAGCGCGAGGTTAGATATCTTCTCATCGGGGGATATGCCGTTGGGTATCATGGTTACCCTCGTGCTACGGGAGATATGGATATTTGGATTGCTATTCACCCTGAAAATGCCGAAAAGATGGTTGCTGTGTTGAAAGAATTTGGCTTCGACCATCCAGATCTGAAGCCTGACTTATTTTTACAGGAGAGTAAGATCATCCGCATGGGGCATCCACCCATGAGGCTTGAAATTTCCACTGGCATTTCGGGAGTGGAGTTCGAAGAATGTTATGAAAGCCGAATTGTGGACACACTTGATGGTGTTGAAGTCAATATCATTGACCTGTCTCATCTCAAGACGAACAAAAAAGCTGCCGGGCGGCTCAAAGATCTGGCAGATCTGGAAAATCTTCCCTGATTCATCCCAAAAACTCTCCTCTCCTCGGGATAGAAATACCTTTGAAAGCAAACAATCAGCCACGGATCTCACGAATTGACACAGATTATTAATTTCCGTGCGAATCAGTGAAATCCGTGGCTGGGTTTTAAACCTTTGCGGCAAAATTTACTTCGCCTCAGACATTGCCTTCTTGAACTCCACCAGCGCCTGGATGGGTGTGGGGTCCACGCCGTAGCCCATCGCCAGATAATACGCCATGTAATCGCCAAAGAGGATCAACGTCCACATGTGGGCGAGGGATGTGTCACCGCGCGCATCGAGGACATCCGTATTCAGACCTTCGAGCATGAACGCCTGGCGCGTGAGGTCCGAGCGCAGGCGGTTGCGCGGATGGTCGGACCCGGAACGCAGGAAGAGGGTCATCGTGTGCGCGTTGAGCGTCTCCTGCGGATTGATCGTCCCTGCCAGCGTGTTGTGGTCCGCTTCGGGGAGGAATTCGAAGTTCGCGCCCGCCTTGGCAACTTCGTTCATCTGTCCCTTGAAGCGCCGCGCCACAACACTGAGCACACCCGAACCCACGATCGTCACCCACCTGCCCATCAATTGACCGGCATACCGCTTGGCGGGATTCTTCGCGGCGGGGACGTCGGCTTTCAAATGTTGCTGTGAACGTTTCATCGCGGCGACCGCATCGTCGACCACCTCTTTTTGGTCTGGGATGAATCCCAGACGCTGGAACATCGCCAGTAAAAGGCCGAACGAGAATCCCACCGCGGCGCGCGGCTGTCCCGTGTGATCGAATGTCCATACGGGGATGTCATTTTCACCGGCGCGTTTTGCCAGTTCGCCGCCCGTGCACACGGCGATGATCCGGCATCCGGCTTTGCGCGCGGCTTCGAAGGCATCGAGCGTCTCCTCGGTGTTGCCCGAGTGCGAGGAGCAGACCACCAGCGTCTCTGCGCCACGCGCAAAGAGGGGGAGGCTGTAATCGCGATGAACGGAAACAGGCAGCGGGGCGAGAGAAGCGGCGTATGCGGCGAGCAGGTCGGCGCCGATGGCGGATCCGCCCATGCCTGCGATCACCACCCGGCTGAAGTCCTTCCAATCGGGCAGGGAGTGTTTCATCCCCAGTTGGTAGGCAAAACCAAGCTGGTCGGGCAGGCCGTCGATTTCACCGAGCATGTTGAGGGTATCGAGCTGTTTGAAACGGTCGAGATCGTCGAGATTCATGGTCACTCCAGAAAATAAGGTGCGTTGATTCTACAACAAAAACCGGCTGAATTTTGCATTGAAATTGTCAGGTTACGGGGCGGGATTTTTAATGTATGACATGTCCCCCAGCGCGATGATAAAGTGACATCAATGTTTATGATTCCCGGTTGTATGACGGGAACCTCAAGGAGGCTTCCGTGTTCAAAGGAAAGTTGTTGAGCATGGTTTTACTGGCGGGAATGTTGCTGGGACAAACCGTCCCTCATGCAATGGCAGCAACCTATTGTGACCATGCACAATTCGTTTCAGATATCACCGCTCCAGACGGGGCGGCTTTCGCGCCGGGCGCGGCATTCACGAAGACCTGGCGTTTCATGAACATCGGCACCTGCACGTGGACCACATCCTACAGCCTGGTCTGGGCGGGCGGGGACGCGTTGGGCGCGCCGGCTTCGGTCAAACTGCCGGTGGATGTCCCGCCGGGGCAGATGCTCGATATCTCCGTGAACCTGACCGCGCCGAATGCAGCCGGTCACTACAAAGGTCTGTTCAAGTTCAGCAATGCCTCGGGCACACAGTTCGGCATCGGCGATTCTGCCGGTGAAGCATTCTGGGTGGATATCAACGTGGTGGCAACGGACGCGGTGATCTACGACTTCGTTGCCAATGCCGCCTACGCCCAATGGAAGAGCGGCGCGGGACCGATTCCCTACCCTGGCGCCAGCGGCGACCGCCGCGGGTTTTCGTATCAGGTGGACAAGCCGCATCTTGAGGATGACTCGTTCGATTCACTGCCGGGCTTGTTGACCGTCCCGCAGAACAAATACAACGGTTACATCCAGGCAACCTATCCCGAGTTCCAGATCCAGCAGGGCGATAAACTGCAGACGCTCGTCAACTGCGAGTTCGGCGCCACGGGTTGTTATGTCACGTTCCGCATCGACTACCTCCTGCCGAACAACGTCCAAAGGACATTGTGGAGTTTCAAGGAGGCGTACGACAAACGGTTCTACCGCGCGAACATCGACCTGAGTCCACTGGCAGGACAACGCGTCCGCTTCGTGTTCATGCTGCTCTCGACCGGCTATGCAAGCGGCGACCGCGCCATCTGGGGCTCGCCGCGCATCGTGCGCGCCGGGACGATACAACCACCGGCTCCTCCTGCGACCTTGACTCCGCTCCCGCCACTGACGCCGACTCAAACGCCGATCACGCCTCCGCCTCCCACCG
Organism: Anaerolineales bacterium UBA5797; assembly: GCA_002418205.1. Lineage (GTDB taxonomy): Bacteria > Chloroflexota > Anaerolineae > Anaerolineales > Villigracilaceae > Defluviilinea. The sequence continues at coordinate 67,754 of DIDP01000070.1, forward strand.
TCGCCCCATCCGGCTGTGACCGTGCCATATTCATCACCGACGTCAACGTGCCGGACGGCACCACCTTTGCACCCGGCGCGGCGTTCTCGAAGACCTGGCGTTTGAAGAACTCCGGGTCCTGCACATGGACGACTGCCTATAAGTTGATGTATTACAGCGGCGAGCAAATGGGCGCGCCGACCTCGATCAACATTCCCTGGAATGTGTATTACGGGCAGACGGTCGACCTCACCGTCAACATGGTCGCGCCGGGTTCTCCCGGTCAATACCGCGGCTTCTGGATCCTGACCAATGCCAGCGGCAGCATGTTCGGCATCGGCTCGAACGCCGCGGATCCATTCTGGGTGGAGATCAATGTGGCAGGCGAGGCGCCTCAGGAGGGCGGCTACAACTTCTGGTTGAACGCCTGCTCAGCCCAATGGAAGAGCGGAGCCGGTCCACTGCCCTGCCCGGGTGCGGTGGGCGACCGTAATGGATTCGTCATCGCAGATAATTTCTCCCATCTGGAAGACGGCACGATGGGACCCGCGCCCAGCCTGCTGATGGCGCCGCAAAACAAATACAACGGCTACATCCAGGGCTTCTATCCCACATTCACCGTCCGGCCCGGTGACCGCTTCCGGGCGGTCATTGGATGCGAATATGGCTCCAGTTGTTATGTCACCTTCCGCCTCGACTATATGAATCCCAACGGTTACATCGGCACCTTCTGGCAATGGCGCGAGCAGAATGACGGGAAAAATTATACGGCGGATGTTGACCTGACTCCTCTGGCGGGAAGAAGCGTGCGCTTCATCCTGACCATCCTCGCCACCGGGAGCGCCACCGGCGACCTCGTGCGGTGGGGCGCGCCGACCATCATCCGCAAGGAGGGAACCACCCCCCCGACCATTACGCCCATGCCGCCGACGATCACGGTCACTCCATCCATGAACGACTGGCTGACGTTCACCAACGTAAGTTACGGATTCCAGTTCAAATATCCGCCCGCAAGCCAGATCGAAAATGGCGGCACGGACAACATTACCTATATCGATCTGCCCATCACTCCGGGCACGAATCTTGATCATAAGTATCTGGAGATGGTCGTGGCGGACAACCCCGGCTACTGTCAAAGCCCATTGGCGACCAGTTCCATGCTGCAAACCACAGAAACTGTGATCGTCAACGGTCTCACCTTCCTGAAACAGACCGGTCAGGATGGCACCGCGGGTCACATCAACAAATGGACGGCATATTCCACACAGCGAGGCAATGCCTGCGTCAGCCTGGACTTCGTGCTGCGCGCCGCCGACCCCGGTGTCTTCACCACGCCGCCGCCGCTCTACGATGAAGCCGCGGAGTCGGCTGTGTTTGGGCAGATCGTTTCCACCTTTGCATGGCTGACCGTGCCGCCCACTCCCACCTTCACACCGGTTCCGCCCACATTGACACCCATCCCGCCAACGGTCACACCTGGACCGCCGGCTGCATCGCCCACCATCAAGTCGCTATACATGAACGATGCCATGAACGGGTGGGCGCTCAGCGACCAATACGTCCTGCGCACATACGATGGCGGTTCATCGTGGTACGTTGTATTGTTCGAATCCAATCCTCCCAGTGGATACTTCCCCTCCAGCACCAAAGCCTGGGTGATCAGCAATGCATTTGAGATCATCCGAACAACGGATGGTGGAGCAACGTGGACAAGATACGCCACCCCATTCAACGGCGGTTCCGTTCAATTCCTGGATGACAACACCGGGTACGTGTTCCAGATCACCGGCGCTGCCATGCAAAAACAATCCGTCGTCCTGTACAAGACCACGGATGGCGGCGCCACCTGGACCAAGAATTACGACAACGATCCCACCGTGCCAGGCTCAAGCAACACGCTTCCGCTCGGCGGGCACAAGGCTGGCATAACATTCAGCACTGCCACCACCGGCTGGGTCGGCGGCGATACCCCAACCGACGGATACTTCTACTTCTACAAAACAACCGACAGCGGCGTTACCTGGTCTCGGCTTCAATTGGCAATACCCGCCGGTTACGAATCTGCTTACATCTCCACGACCGCGCCGAAATTCTTCGATGCGAGTAACGGCGTCCTGCCGGTCTGGATGACGATCGGCATAGGCATGCGCGACCTGTTCCTGTATGTCACCCATGACGGCGGCAACACATGGACACCCTCCCCGGCATTCGCCCGCAGCGCAGAACACACAGAGATCATTACAATGAACAACACGATCAGCTGGGATTGGGCGAACATCTTCCACGTGACCAATGACGGCGGCAACACCTGGGCGACCATCACACCGGACGTGACCTTCGGCGATGGCTTCCGCGAACTGGACTTCGTCTCAACCATGAACGGCTGGGCGCGCCTGCAGCTCGATGACGGTCACACTGCCCTCTACCGGACGACAGACGGCGGCTCAACCTGGACCCTGTTGTATGGTCATGTTACCCCGACGCCCACCCCCGACCCCGCCGCGTTTGCGCAGACGATCGTGAACACCCTGAACGCACGCAACTTCGATGCACTGCCGGCGATGATGGACACATCCCTCGGCTTCGCCTACTGGCAATCGCAGGGAACCTCCTACCCAGCCGACCAGGCGATCGAGTCATTGCGGACGGGTCTGTCCGTTACGTTGATACCGGACCCTAACAAGGATCTGAATTCCCTGTTGGGCGGGTTGAACCCCTATGCGATCATGGGACTTGACCCGGCAAAATCCTACGGTTTGTTCATCTCGGGCTGGGGTTCGGATACCAAAACAGAGGTGATCCTGTACGTTACACAACGCGCGGATGGGAGTTTGTACTGGCACAGCGTCCTCATCGCGCCGACAGGGTTTATAACTCCCACAACCCTGATCGGACCCTACGCAGTCGTCAATGTGGCGGTGAACGATGTGCTGAACATTCGCTCGGGCGCAGGCGTCAACCAGAACATTATCGGGTACTATCCATCAGACGCGACGGATGTCATGCGAACGGGACCAAGCACGAGCGTGGATGGAGCCGTGTGGGTCGAAGTCCGCAGGAACGACGGGCTGACCGGCTGGGTCAATTCCAATTTCCTGACCGAATACGTCACGCACGAGGCTTTCTGCGCAGACACGCGCATCCTGCCTTTGATCGAGCAGGCGAAGCAAAGCATGAACCAGTCCAATGGGAGTTTGCTCGGGCAGATCGTGAGTCCGGTCCATGGCGTGAACATGCACCTGTGGGCGTACGGACCTGGGATCAATTTTACGCAAGCCACCGCCGCGGATATTTATACGAGCGGGACGGTCTATAACTGGGGCGGCGGTCCAAGCGGCACACCGGATACCGGCACGTTCAATGCCGTCTTGAAGCCAAAATATCTGGAGGTCTTCAACGCACCGAACATGGAGACCTATTGCGATGATCTCACAAAGGTCTTCAACCTTTCCAGGCCGTGGCCCTACCCGAACATCCGCTATTACAACCTGTACAAGCCGGGCTCCAGCCAGTTCTTTGATTTCCGCACCCTGTTGATCGGTATCGAATACATCAACAACCAGCCGTACATTTACGGCATGGTGACAATTATCTGGGAACCGTAAAAAAACGTATGTCATTGCGAGGAGCGAAGCGACGAAGCAATCTCTGTGATATGGAGATTGCTTCGCGGCACCAGGGCGCCACTCGCAATGACATATGAGTCTACATCGCGTTATTGATGAACTTTGCCAGATTGGTCTTCAACTTTTTCAGCGAGGGCATGTGGATGTACATCATGTGCCCGGCTTCGTAATATCCCATGCTGATGTTCTTCTGCAAACTCTCGTGCAGACCCAGATGGTTGAAGGTATATTCCGTGGCGAAGTAGGGCGTGCCCAGATCGTAATACCCGTTGGCAACAAAGACCTTCAAGTGCGGGTTCGTGGTCATGGCTTTGCGCATCGTCTCGGCAACGTTGAGATAACGGTTCTCGAACGCCGCATAGGACCAGGGCCACACCTTCTCGCTCAGGATCTCATAGGGCAGGTCTGATTCGAATTTGAGGTCGGCGCGCACGTAATCATAGAACGCGGCGGTGTAGGGTCCCATTACATTCGTGAGCAGCGGATCGTATTCGGGCATCTCCGTCACCCCGAGACGGTCAAGCCCCAGGAAACGGGCATCCAAACGACCGATGGTTTGACCACGGTCGCGCAGCAATTCCTTGAAGCAATGCTGGTCCACGATGCGCAGATCCGTACGTTCGATGAATTCCGTCGAAAGACCTGTGAAACGCGCCAGTTCGCTGGCGATATGCCCGCGCTCCTCAGACGTGAGCAGGTTCCCCTTCATCAACGCGGTCAGATATTCGCCTCTGGCGAATTCCTCCGCTTCCTTAAGGAATTTCTTCAGCGGCTGATCCCTGCCTGCCTTCTTGTGATACCACGCCGCGGCGGCATATCCCGGCAGGTACAAAACGAACGGCAGTTCATTGTTCGTATCGAAGGCGATGGTGGTGAAATCCAGCACCGCCGAGATCAACATCAGACCGTTGAGGTACAGTCCGTGCCGTTCCTGCAAATAGCCGGAAAGCCCTGCGGCGCGCGTCGTGCCATACGATTCGCCCGCCAAAAATTTGGGCGAGAGCCAGCGGTTGGTACGCGTGGTGTACAGGCGGATGAAATCCCCAACCGATTCGATGTCCCTGCGGAAGTCATGCCACTCCCTGGGCTTCTGTCCCTCCACTGCGCGGCTGTAACCCGTGCTGACCGGATCGATGAAAACCAGATCGGTCTCATCCAGGATCGAAAATTGATTATCGGTCAACTTGAACGGAGGCGGCGGCAGTTCGCCTTCATCGGTCAACACCACGCGGCGCGGTCCCAGCACACCGAGATGCAGCCAGACGGATGAGGAACCGGGTCCGCCGTTGAATGAAAATGTGATCGGACGTTTCGACCTCGCGCCCGCGCCGTCTTTTGTATACGCCACAAAGAAGACCTGGGCGCGCGGTTTCTCGCCCTCCGATTCTTTCTCACGATCGGCTGTCTCCTCTTTCAGGACCATCGTCCCCGCTGTGACCGTGTACCTGATCTCCCTGCCGCCGATCCGCACCTTGTGTTTGGTCACCACAAGGTGATCTTGGGGTGATGGTTTTTCATCCTTTTCTTTCTTTTGCTCTGCCTGTTTCTTTTCTTCTGCCATGATCGCCTCATTTTATGGTATGGATTGACATCCTGAAACCTGCCAGCTCACCGGAAAATTCCGGGATAACTGAATTTTACATTTTCACCTGAAAACAGGTCACGGTTCTGAAGGATGATTTATCAAAACGGCTTGAACACCATCAGCCACAACACGATCATGGGGATCACATAACCGACCACCACCAACTCGCCCACTTTCAGCTTCTTGAGGTGCGCTTCCACCTCCTGCTGACTGGCTGGCTCCTCGGCAGGAAAATTCTTCCCGCCGATCATGTACGGCAATCCGACCATTCTCCGCAAGTGCTTGTAGCGCTTATCGTTCATGACACCCATTTGAACCAGGACGATCACCATCAGGATGATGGATGCCCACACCCAGCCCTTGTTCCAGATCTTGAGGATGAACGGCATGACCAAACCGGTCAGCCCCATCACCAAAAAGGAAATGAACATCACGCCGATGGTGGACGCCGAAAGATCGAGCATCGCCCGGATGCGGGCAAAATCCGTCTCTCCGCGAATCTTGAACGCCATCGCAATGGACGCTCCATGCGCAAGAAAGAACGTCAACGCCGAAAGTATATGGATAAAGACCAGCCAGGGAATTAAAGCAAGCATCGCATCCTCCGTCACTAAAGTTTGGAACATTATAGGTTAAAACATATCCGGATTCAACTGTAGTCAAGAGAGAAGAATCATCATTTGATCGGCTTCAGCCAAACCGATGGAAAGAACTTCGCCGCATGGATATAACTTTCGAATGTGCCATCCACCGGCTGATCCGACCAGCGGTTCCAGGTCTGGTCCATGCGCGGGTGTCGCCTCGAGACGCTCATCATGTATTGTGCAACCTCTTCATCCGAGGCGAACTCCGCCACCGAATCGAATTTCCGCCGCCCAACCTGAACGTGGACATGCGGATTGGCTTTGAGGTTTCTGTACCAGTCTGTGTTGCCGCCCCAACCCGCAGCAATGCGATAACGATCATTCTCCCTGTCGTATTCGTATTCGAGCGGCGTATGACGCGGCCTCCCACTTTTTCTCCCGGTTGTGGTCAGCAACAGAACGTATTTGCCGATCATCCACCCCATCCCAAGACTGTACTGCAATATGGGCATCTTGAAAACCCACTTGAAAACCGGACCGACATCCTCTTGCGGCACGAGCTTCATGATCCAGGTTTCCATCCGGTTGTAGATCTTCTCAGCCAGACCGATCTTTGACATGCTTCCCTCCAGACCCACCCAAAACGAAACATTCAGCCCATTTTATTGATTCTTGAATAGATCTCCCGCTTGCTCCAGCCTGAAACTTTCGCCAATTCCGCCGAAAGGTCCTTCGCAGATTTTCCAGACTTGACTCCCGCTTCAATCGCCGCCGACAATTGCTCCTCCGTCCATTTCTGTTCCTCATCCCCGGGTTTTCCCTCCACCACCAGCGTAAATTCCCCCCGCGCAGGCTGGGACTTGAAATATTCCAGCGCCCCGCCGATGGTGCCGCGCCAGTATTCCTCGAACATCTTGGTCATTTCACGCGCCACACAAATGCGCCTGTCGCCAAATATGGAAAGAAGATCCTCGAGCGATTCGACAATGCGATACGGCGATTCAAGAAAAATGAGCGTGTAGGGCAAACTGGCAACTTGTCCCACGAACTTATGCCGTTCGCTGGTCTTGTGAGGCAGGTAACCGAGATAGAGGAACGAGTCCGTGGGGAGGCCGGAAACGGTCAGGGCGGCGAGAGAGGCGGAGGGACCGGGGACTGGCAGAACGTCGAAGCCTGAGGCGAGGGCGGCGCGCACAAGTTCGTAGCCGGGATCGTTGATCGCGGGAGTCCCCGCATCCGAAACCAATGCCACATCCCCCGTGGAAAGCCTGTCGAGGACGAAATCCAGCTTGTCGAGTTTGTTGTGCTCGAAATAACTGGTGAGCGGGGTCTCGATCTCGAAATGTTTGAGCAGTTTGCCGGTGTGACGCGTGTCCTCCGCTGCGATGAGACTCGCCTCCTTCAAAATACGGATCGCGCGCGGCGACATGTCCTCCAGATTACCGATGGGGGTTGCGACGAGATAGAGGGTGCCCATGTGACGATTTTATCACCGGAGATGCTATAATGATTTCGGACAAGCGATTTGAAAACCGTTTTGAAAGGAGCGCAGGATGCCAAAGCCGAACTACAAATATGAAAAACGCCAACGGGAAATTGCAAAGCAAAAGAAGAAGGCGGAAAAACTGAAACGGAAACAGGAACAGAAGAAACCGGAAGTTGAGGAAAAGAACGAACAGAAGGACGAAAGCGAAAAAGAAGAAACGTCCCCGGAATGACACTCAACCTCTTTTCAGCGCATGATCATACGACCAGCCCCTGCAGGGCTGGTTTCGTTTTAATGGGCTATACTTGTAAAAATTTTATCGTTGGAGAAACCATGATCGTCGTTTCGGATATGATGGGCACGTTGACCACCGGCTCGCCGTTTTTGGGTGTGGTGGATTGGGTGAGACACAACCAGAGCAAATGGCAGGCAAATTTGATCATGACATCCATCATGCCTGCATATTTTCTGGCGAAGAGAGGCATCATCGATTGGCAGAGATGGGGACAAAAGCTGATGATCAACAGCCTGGCTTATATCAGGGACCCGGATGGGGAGAAATTGGAGCAGGTATCCGAATGGGTCGTAACGCACGATTTATGGAAGAAGCGCCGTGAGGATGTGGTGGGAAGATTGCTCGAACACCGTGAGGCAGGTGCGGAGGTGCATATCGCGAGCAGTGTCTTCGAACCCTTCATCGCTCCGTTTGCGAAGCGCATCGGCGCGGACGTGATCGGCACGCCGGTGGAGATCGTCGATGGAAGGGTGCGGATGGTCGGTGAACTGGTTGCCGATGAGAGGAAGATCGAGCAGGTGTTGAGTCGTCTCGGCGTGGACCGCGTGGACTTTGCCTATGGCGATACCGTGCTGGACATCCCCTTGCTGGAACACGCGGATCGTCCCGTGGCGGTGTACCCTGACAGGAAGTTGAAGGAGGTCGCGTTGGAACGCGGCTGGGAGGTCGTCGGCGATAC
>DIDP01000070.1:76102-79248 GCA_002418205.1 Anaerolineales bacterium UBA5797
TTGTTGAATACCATCATCACATTGTTTCCACTCTCCACTGCGATCTCATCAGCGCCCGGATATTCAAAGGTGCCAATGGTCCCGGCATCCACGAATAAGACCGCGATCATCTTGCTGGTCACTTTGGCGCGATCAACCGGAACTTTGACGTCCTCGCTTGTGCCCGCGGGGACCGGAACATAACCCAAAAGGGTTCCAGGCTGACCCTTGTTATCGGTAAATACTGCCACCCAACCGGGTTTCTTCGCAGTGACCAGGTTGATCAGAATATCACCATTCGCGCCTGTCTGGTCATTGATGCTGAGAACATTGACCGAAAGGTTCTCGGGTGTTGCTGTTACAGCCTGGGTTGCCGCCTCGGTCGGCTTCTCAGTGGGTTTGCTTTCCACAGTCGGGGGGACTTTGGTGCCAGTGGGTTCCGTTTTCTGGACGGCAGTGGTAGGCGCCGCCTTCGTTGGCGTGGAGGGCTTGGGCGCACATGCAGAGAGCGCCAGGGTGAATAACAATATGGTGGTTAGAAGGGATTTGGTCTTCATGGTTCTGTCTCCTTTTGTTGTGAGTTGGCATCCTCCATTGATTCGTATGCCCAGGAGACCGGAATCGGATTTATCCTTTTATGAAAACCGAATGAGTAAATTTCAAACGATGGAAAACGCGAAACGGATCTGTGATCAATAGGTCGCTTCGAGGACCTGCTCGCCCGTAGGGCTTTCACTTCCCCCCAATAATTCGACCGTCACCTCGATGCCGACAAATTCTGCAAAATCCCGCGATGCGACCAAAGCCGTGGATGTGAAGGGCCAGTCCGCCTCCGGCAGGAACGTTCCCGCATCGATCCGTTCACCGTTCGGGCTGACCAGCCAGATCTGGTAGACGCGATCCGCCGGCGGATCCGGCAGATTCCATGTGAGAAGGTACGACAGATTCTTTTCCCGGTCCAGAAGCAGGTTCCCGGTAAAGCCTTCGGCGCTGACGGGATGGATCTCGGTATCCGCGGTCAACATGCCCAGAAGCATGTGATTCTTTTCGATGCGATCAGCCAGTTGGGTTTGCTGCCGGCGCAGATCGGCAACCTGTTTATAAGCGAACAGGTTGGTGGCCACCAATGCAAGCATCACGAACGCGGCGGCAAATCGTCCGAATCCCCGGACGATCTTAAAATTTGAGCGGGGCTTTTTCTCATCCAGGCGCGCCAACAATTTCCCTTTGGCGGAAACAGGCGGAACCTGCAGCGGAAGCGCAGTCAATAATCCATCACCGACCTGCTGATAGCGCGCCATCTCCGCCCGGCAGGCTGGACAGGTTTCCAGGTGCCTTCGCAGGGCAAACGCTTCAGTGCGGTTTAAGGCGCCCAACACATAGGCGGGGATGTTTTCTGAAAAGGAATCATGTTTTTCCTGAGTCATCTCTCTATCCTTAATATGCCGTTAAAGCGGTTTTTGGATTTGGACATTTTCTCCCTCCAGCCATTGTTCACGCAATCGGAACATGCCCGCGCGGATGCGCGTCTTGACCGTTCCCAGCGGCAGGTCCAGCATTTCTGCGATCTCGCTCTGGCTCATGCCCTGATAATAGGCAAGTTCGATCACCTGCCTCTGTTCTTCAGGCAGGGACTGAACCGCCAGATGGAGACTGCGCCAGCGCGCCTCCTCCGAGGTGGTTTCCGGCTCGGGGATATTTTCCAAAAGCGTGGAAGGCTCATCGCTGTCCGCAAGGACGGGGCGATGGGATTCAAAACGCAGTCGTTCCAGAGCTGTGCGGCGCGCGATCGTCAATAACCAGACTACGAATGCGCCGCGTCCAGGGTCGAACTGTTCCGCCCGACTCCATAACCTGAGAAAGGTTTCCTGCAGGACCTCCTCCGCCGCCATCGAGTCATGCAGCATGTGCAGAAGCAGTGTATAGACCCGGCTGGAATAACGGTCATACAAGGCGATGAAGGCGCGTTCATCGCCTTTGGCCACCTGCGAGGCAAGTTCAACATCATTCACGATTGAATGATTTTAATCGGAATCATACAAAAGGTTGAATAACAACTCCAACCCCCATGTATGCCTCTCCAAATTCATGTATCCGGGAGAGGCATACATTAAAGTCATCCCTCTGTCAAAAACCGGATGACCCGTTCGTGAACCTCTTTCGATTGCAGTGCGCCCCGATGCCCCAAACCCGATGTCTCGATCAAGTGCGCGGCCTTCCACACCTTTGCGATTGCGCGGCTGTCATCCAACGGTGTGACGTTATCAGTCGTGTCATGGAACATCAACGCCGGGACGTTGATCTGCGGGGTCAACGTCTCGTTGACAATCGCATCGAGCGTGTCCCGTCCAAAATTTTCGTAGATCATCTCCCGCAAGCCATCGATCACCTCGTCGGGCAAACCGGCGATGGCTTGAAAACGCGGGAGTGAATCCAAAAGCCGGTTGAACGCACCGAAATACACCAGTCTGGAAGGAAGCGGGAACTTCCGCTTGACCAACGCATAGGATGTGATCAAAGTCCCGAACGAGTGCGCGATGATCGCATCGAATCCGCCTTCCTTTTCATTGATCAGATTCATGGTCGGGGAAATCTCAAGGATGCTCGTGAGCCTGCCATCCGACTCGCCGTGCGCGGGCTGGTCATAGGCGACCACGCGATACCCGGCAGATAATAATGGATTCACAAAACCGGTCATCTGTGCACGTGCGCCGCCCCAACCATGCATGAGCAGGACAGCGGGATGATCCGTTTTGCCCCAGGTCGTGACCGCGATCTCGCCCGCATCCCTGTTAGAGGACACCTCATACGGGATCCGATAATTGTTCCCGCTTTCGATAATCTCACGGTCCCTCGGCTTGACCTCATATTGCGCCGGACTGAAGAACGCCTGATATGCCTTCTTGACGATGCCTTGATACTTTGTTTTTGCCTCTAAAGTTGTCATTCGGTTCTCCTTTATAAAATAACTTACTATCTGGTAAGTTTTGACGATAAAAAAAATTTTAAACGAGCAGGTCCAGCCTGATCTGGTCGATCACATCCCGGAACTTCTTCGTTCCCAATGCGCGCGCCATCTGCAGCCCGCCCTGCAACGTGGACATGATCAACGCGGCTTTGTTGGCAGGCTCGCCGTTGAATTGGAATACGCCCGCCTCCCTGCCTTC